>NZ_JZRB01000017.1 GCF_000964085.1 Luteibacter yeojuensis | reverse complement strand
TGAAGCCGCTGGGCGATGCCTTCATCAAGCTGGTGAAGATGGTGATCGCCCCGGTCATCTTCCTCACCGTGGTGACCGGCATCGCCGGCATGCCGCACCTCAACGCCGTGGGCCGCGTGGTGCTGAAGGCCATGGTGTACTTCCTGGTGTTCTCCACGCTGGCGCTCATCGTCGGCATGGTGGTGGCCAACGTGGTGCAGCCGGGTGCCGGCCTCAACATCGACCCGGCGTCGCTGTCCACCAAGGAGATCGCCACGTACGCCTCCAAGGCGCACGACATGACGCTCACCCATTTCCTGCTCGATATCATCCCCGATACGGTGGTGGGTGCCTTCACCTCGGGCAACATCCTGCAGGTGCTGCTGTTCGCGGTGCTGTTCGGCATCTCGCTCACGCTGGCGGGCGAGCGCGCGAAGCCGGTGGTGGCGTTCTTCGAGGCGCTGACGGCGCCGGTGTTCAAGCTGGTTCACCTGCTGATGAAGGCCGCGCCCATCGGTGCGTTCGGCGCCATCGCGTTCACCATCGGCCGCTACGGCATCGAATCGCTGTCGAACCTGATGTACCTGGTGGCGACCTTCTACGTCACGGCGCTGCTGTTCGTGCTGGTCATCCTGGGCAGCGTCGCGCGGCTCACGGGGTTCTCCATCTTCCAGCTGCTGCGCTACCTGAAGGCCGAGCTGCTGCTCGTGCTCGGCACCTCGTCGTCGGAGGCCGCCCTGCCCTCGCTCATGGAGAAGATGGAGCGCGCCGGCTGCGACAAATCCGTCGTGGGCCTCGTCGTGCCTACCGGCTACTCGTTCAACCTCGACGGCACGAACATCTACATGACGCTGGCCGCGCTGTTCATCGCGCAGGCCACCAACACGCCGCTGACGCTGGGCGAGCAGGTGGCCCTGCTGCTGGTGGCCATGGTGAGCTCGAAGGGCGCGGCGGGTGTCACCGGCGCAGGCTTCGTCACGCTCGCCGCCACGCTGTCGGTGGTGCCGTCGCTGCCCGTCGCGGGCATGGCGCTGATCCTTGGCGTCGACCGTTTCATGAGCGAGTGCCGCTCGCTCACCAATTTCGTGGGCAATGCCGTGGCCACCATCGTGGTCGCCCGCTGGGAGGGTGCGCTCGACCGCACTGCGCTCAGCGATGCCCTTGCCAACCGTGCCGGGGAGAGCGGCACGCCATCGATCATCGCCACCCAGGGGAAACAGCCATGACCCTCCTTCGCGCCGCGCTGCTTGCAGCCGCCGCCGCCCTTGCCAGCACCAGCCCGGTGCAGGCGGCATCCGCGCCGCAGGCCGGCAAGCCCGTCACCTACGACCTCTGGCCCGGCACCCCGCCCGGTGGTGGCGGCCCCAGCGGGCCCGAGCGCATCGGCCAGACCGGCACGGGCGTGGGCGCCGTCTCCAACGTAAGCAAGCCGCGCATCGAGGTGTACAAGCCCGCCAACCCGAACGGCGCCGCCGTGGTGCTGGTCGGTGGCGGCGGCTATTTCCGCATCGGCATCGGCCATGAAGTGATGCCCACCGCGCGCTGGCTTGCCGCGCTGGGCGTCACGCCCGTGGTGCTCTACTACCGCCTGCCCGCCGACCGCTGGCCGGCCGCGGCGCCGTTCCAGGATGCGCAGCGCGCCATCCGCCTCGTCCGCGCGCATGCGCAGGAACTGGGCATCGACCCGAAGCGCGTGGGCGTGCTGGGCTTCTCCGCCGGCGGCAACCTCGCCGGTATCGCGGAGACCCGCTTCGCCGATGCGTTCTACCCGGCCGTGGATGCCAGCGACACGCTCTCGGCGCGCCCGGATTTCGCGGGCCTCATCTACCCCGTCGTCTCGCTGCAGAAGCCGTACGACACCACGCGTTCGTTCCGCGAGCTGTCGACGCAGGGCGATGCGGTGCAGGCGTATTCCGTCGAACTGCACGTGACGCACGATACGCCGCCCACCTTCCTGGCCCAGGCCGCGGACGACCCCATCGCGAACATCGGCAACAGCCTCGTGATGTTCGACGCCTTGCGCAAGAACAACGTGGATAGCGAACTGCATGTGTTCGACAAGGGCGGCCACGGCTGGGGCCTGGGCGACCCGGGCAGCGCGCCGTCGGCATGGCCGCGCCTGTTCGCCGCCTGGGCACGCCGCCAGGGCTTCTTCAACGCCGTGGATGCCGGCCCATTCGCCACCCCCGCCGCCACGCCGGCCACGCAGGCCGCGCCTGCCGCCGCGTCCGACGACGCCGGCAACGACGACGACAACTGAGCGGGGAGCCGACCATGACGATCACGACCCGTCTTTACCCGGCGCTGGCCGCCGTGCTGTTCGCCGGCACGGCCATGCCCGCCGTCGCCGCGCAGGGTGTCAGCAACGCCGAGCTGCTCAAGCTGATCAAGGCGCAGGCCGCGGAGATCAATGAACTGAAGCAGCGCCTTTCCGCCGTGGAGGGCGCGCGCCCCGCGGCTCCCACGGCAATCGCATCGGCGCCGGCTGCCCGTGCGCCGGCGGCCGATGCTGGCACCGGCGCGCCCGCCACAGACGAAGCCGCCCGCCGCGACGCGCAAGTGAGCAACGCCATCGCCGATACGCGCGAAAGCGAAATGGCCGTGGCCATGGCGCGCGGCAGCGGTGGCAAGGCCGCCGGAGGCGGATCGGGCGCACGCTGGGGCCGCGGCGGCGAAGCGGGCCCCACGTTCCGCAGCGACGATGGCTTCTTCACGTTCAAGCCGGATGGCCGCCTGCTGTTCGACGTGAGCCGCACCTCGGGCTCGGGCTACGAGACGCGCAACATCACCGGCTCGCAGGTCACCAGCGCACGCCTTGGCGGCGAAGGCACCATCGGCGCGCTGGGCTACCACGTGGAAGCCGACTTCGCGGATAACGAAGTGGCGCTGCGCCAGACCTACCTCACCTACACCACCCAGGTGTTCGGCAACCGCACCAAGTTCTACCTCGGCAACTTCCTGAAGGACCTGGGCACCGAGGGTTCCTCGGAATCCGCGCGCGTGCCCTTCATGCTGCGCAACGCCGCGACCGCCGTGGGCCAGCCGGTGGTGAGCTACTTCGGCATGGGCGGGCAGATGCGCATGTGGGGCGATGGCTGGCACGTCAGCCTCTCGGTCAATGGCAACGCGCCGAACAGCGCTAGCTCGGGCACGAGTACCGACAGCACCACCTACCTCACCCGCGCGCACTGGAACCCCATCAAGGGTGCCGATGGCTTCATCCACGTTGGCGGCTGGTACTACTACGAGAAGATCAGCGACGGCGTCACCAGTATCAACAACACACCGTCGATCGCCGCCGACTACAACGACAACCTGGCCGTCTCCGCCAGTTCCGTCGCCAACCCGACGCAGGACCACGGCAAGGGCTTCGAACTGGGCGGCGTGTACCGGAACTTCTGGATGGTGAACGAGTACGGCAAGCGCACCATCGATTCCAGTACCGCCGATTCGGTAAGCCGCCACGGCTCGTCGTTCGCCGCAGGCTGGATGATTACCGGCGAGGCCCCGGGCTTCTCGCAGCGCTCGGGCAGCTGGAAGGCCGTGAAGGTGAACGACCCGGTCACCTCCGGCGGCTGGGGCGCGTTCGAGCTCGCCGGCCGCGTCGACCACTATGACTATGCGGATGCCCCGCGCGGCGGCAAGGGCAAGAGCTATACGCTGGGCCTGAACTGGTACCTCAACGACTGGTCACGCCTCATGCTCAACTACGTGCACTGGAACACCGACAACAAGGTCGGCAGCTTCCAGGGCCCGGATGCGGGCAACACCGTTTCCATGCGCGCCCAGGTCGTCTTCTGACGGCCCGGGCTCACGCCGCGCGCGTCGCCACCACCGGCGGTACGGCGGCGGCGCGCAGGGCGGGGCCCAGCACGGCCAGCTGGCCGAGCAGCCACAGCGTGCCGGCGCCCAGCGCCACGTACCACGGCGGCAGCAGCGGCACCTCGTGGTAGAGCATCAGCGTGAGGCTCGCGGCATACGCGAGCACCACGCCCGCGCCGATGCCCAGGCTCACGATGAAAAAGTTCTCGATCTGGAAGTAATGCAGGATGTCGCGCCGCGTGGCGCCGATGGCGCGGCGTATGCCGATCTGCTTGCGCCGGCGCGCCACCCAGAAGCTGGCCAGCCCAACGATGCCCAGCGCCGTCACCAGCAGCAACGCCACGATGATGCCGAGGAGGATGCCGATCATCGCCTTGTCGTTGGCGAAGCGCGCCGTGCGCAGTTCCTGTAGCGTGGCGCTCTTGTCGCGGATGAGCACTGCGTCGGGCGCCAGCGTCGCGATGGCCTCGCGCGCCTTGTGCATCACGGCATCGATGTCGCCAGGCTTCGCGCGGATGACGTAGGTGCCTGCCAGCGTCGGCCCGGGCAACGCGGGCGCGAAGATGGACCAATCCTCGCCGCCCGGTGTTTCGGGGCTGCGCGCGATGGCCAGGTGTTCCATCACGCCGATGACGCGGAAGATCGTCTTGTCGATGTAAATGGCCTTGCCCAGCGGGCTCTCGCCGGGCCACATGTGGTTGGCGGCCGAGCGGGTGACCAGGACATTGGCCTGGGCCGGGAAGAATTCGCCCGCCGGGCGGTAGTCGTCGGGCGTGGGCGCGTGGCCCTCCACGATGCGGATGCCCAGCGTCTGCAAGGTGCCGGGCGTGCCCAGGTACACATCGACCACGCCGCCCTCGCGCTGGTGCTCGGGGTCGAGCGTGACGCCCACGGTGCCCGAGCCATGGCTGAAAGGCACCGTGTTGATGACGTTGGCGGCGGTCACGCCCGGGATGGCCCGCAGGCCCTCGAGCACGCGCGCGTTGAGGTCGTTGGCGCGGCCAGGCTCGAAGCCATCGAGGTACAACGTGCCCAGCGACGCCTCGTCGATACCTGTGACCAGCTGCGTGGCATGCCAGCGTGCCGCGATGAGCGAACAGGCGTTGCACATCACGGCGCAGGCCAGCGCGATCTGCAGCACGATGAGCGTGGTGGCGAGGCGGTGGTGCCTAAGCGCCGCGAAAATAGGGTGCATCCGCATGGCGTGCCGTCCTTTACAGCGTCTTGAGTTGCAGGCCCGGCGCGACGCGCCCCGCCCGGAGGGCAGGCACCGCGCCGGCGAGCAGGCTGGTGGCCACCGCCAGCAGCAAGGTCACCAGGAACATGGGGATGTCGAGGTGGGCGAGGTCGGCGTACGGCACGGGCTGCCTGCGCACCAGCCACAGGCCCGCCAGCGTGAACAACAGGCCGACGAAGCCACCCGCGAGGCCGATCACGCCCGATTCGACGAGGCATTGCGTAACCACCGCGCCACGCGTGGCACCCAGTGCGCGGCGCACGCTGAAGTCGCCACCGCGACGCAGGAACTTGGCGAGCAGCAGGCCCACCGTGTTGCACAGGCAGATGGCGAGGAACGCGAACGCCAGCCACACCTGCAGGCGCACGTCGCCGGGCACCACCTGGTTGATCGTCAGCCAATCCATGAGCGATGACACCGCGGATACATCCTGCCTGAAGCGCCCCTGCGCCTTTTGCTGCGCGGAGTAGTCCGCGACGAAGCGGCGGTACGCCGCCACCTTGGCGCTGTCGTCCACCTGCACCCACAGCTTCACCCAGATGCATGGGGAATCCTGCAGGTGGCCCGGGTTCGGTGGCAGGTGCCAGCAGGTGAACTGGCTGAAATTGCCGTCATTGATCTCCAGGCCCGCCTGGAACGGCGTCATCACGTCTTCGCTCTTGCCATAGAAATCGGCCGTGTCGCCCGCGGCCATCCAGCCACCCGTGACGTTGTAGAACAGCGGCGACGGCCGCCACGGTTTCAGCACGCCCACGATGCGCACGTCGCTGTCGCGCAGGCGCAGGGTCTTGCCGACGCTGTTCTCGCCGCGGAACAGCTTGTTGTTGAGGTCCGCCGTGATGACGGCGACGCGCGCGTGGCGCTCATCGTCGTCGGGCGTCCAGGCGCTGCCGTACTGGAACGGCACGTCGAACATCGAGAAGAAGTCCGCGTGGGTGGAGAGCATCTCGAGCAGCAGTGGCGGCGCGGTGGAACCCGGCACGTGCAAGCGGATGCTGCTACCCACCAGCAAGGCCTGGCGGTCGGCGCGCTTCGCACCCCACAGGTCCATGGCCGACCGGTAGTCCATCACCGCATTGGCGTGCGCGGGCACCTTGTCGGAGGGGTAAGGCGTGACCTGCACATAGAAGAGGCGATCGCTCTTGCCCGGGAGGGGATCGCCCGAGAGCAGGTGCATCACCGTAAGCGTTGTCATGCTCGTGCCGATGCCCACGGCGATGGCGAGCACCATCAACGCCGTGAGCACGGGGTTGCGTTTCAGGCTTCGTACGGCCAGCTCGACGTAGTACCCAAACATCCGCGGTGGTCCCTTCCCTCGTTCGATCCCGTGTTACAGCAAGACACGGGCCAAGTGCCCGGCCACGTGCCACGCCCCGCTGCATCAGGCACTTACGCGCGCCAGCGGGTGGCATGGCGAGTGTCCGCGGACACTCTCCGTGTCCGCGACCCCGGGTGCTTTATAGTCCACGCATGCGAACCGCGTCCTGCCCCTGTGGCCAACTGACCCTGCAATGCGAGGGCGACCCCATCCGCGTCTCCGCCTGCCACTGCCGCGCCTGCCAGCGCCGCTCGGGCAGCGCCTTCGCGCTACAGGCACGGTGGCCGGAAGACGCGGTGGCCCTGCAGGGCGAATGGAACACCTGGAGCCGCGTGGGCGATAGCGGCAACACGGCGACGTTCCGCTTCTGCCCCGCCTGCGGCACCACGGTGGCCTTCACGAGCACGTATATGCCCGGCTTCATCGCCGTGCCAGTGGGCACCTTCGCCGACCCGGGTTTCCCGCCGCCGCGGATCTCGGTGTACGAGGAGTCGATGCATCCGTGGCTGGCCATCGCGGGCGACGACGTGGAACATTTTTCCTGACCGGCTACATCGAGCGACTGGCGTCGCAAGCACGTTTCAACAAGCCGAATGCATTCACGGCAAGTAACTCGCCGGGCGCGGGATGAGAATTCCGCTACTGGGGTTTGGTCGGGGGTGATCCGGGATGTACACCGCGAGATCTTGCGTTGTCGCACTGACACTCCTCGTCGCGCTCTGCGGTGGCTCAGGCAGCACCAACGCCGGCCCCCAGGGTGATGGTTTCCGCGCCGTCTCCGATCACGCGATGGCCACCATGATGAAAGGCATGGACGTGCCACCTTCCGGCGATGTCGACCACGACTTCGTGGCGATGATGGTGCCGCACCACCAGGGCGCCATCGACATGGCGATGGCCGAGCTCACTTACGGCAAGGACGAGCGGCTGCGCCGCATCGCGCAGGAGATCATCGTCGACCAGCAGCAGGAGATCGCGGCCATGCGCCTGGCGTTGGGCCAGCCGTTGCCGCCCTCCGCGCCCGCGCCCACCACTGCCATGCCCGGGCAACCACCCGCCCGCCAGGAGTTGCCGTGAACGCCTTCGTCCGCATCGCCGCATGGGGCGCGCTGTTCGCGTTCGCCATCACGGCACACGCGCAGCAGGCACCCTGGGGCCGACCCGACACACCGATCAGCCATGCCGATCGTGTGTACGCCGCGGAGCAGTTCTCCAACACTGTTTCCGTCACCGACCCGGTGGACAACAAGCTGCTCGGCGTCATCCGGCTCGGCGACCCGCAACCCATGAATTTCGCGCCGCTGTACAAGGGCCAGGTGCTGACGCACGGCCTGGGCTTTTCGCCTGACGGCAAGACCCTCGCCGTGGTGTCGATCGGCTCCAATGGCATCAGCTTCATCGATACGGCCACCAACACGGTGAAGCACACGACGTATGTGGGCCGCTCGCCGCACGAGGCCTTCTTCACGCCCGACGGCACCGCCGTGTGGGTGACCGTGCGCGGCGAGGATTATGTCGCGGTACTTGATGCGAAAACGTACAACGAGGTGGCGCGCGTGAAGACGCCGGGCGGCCCGGGCATGACGATCTTCTCGCCCGATGGCAAGTACGCGTACATCTGTTCGTCGTTCAACCCGGTGACGGTGGTCGTCGACGTCGCAAGCCGTGAACAAGTGGGCGAAGTGAAACAACCCAGCCCGTTCTGCCCGAACATCGCCGTGACGCCCGATGGCAGGCAGGTGTGGTTCACGCTGAAAGATACGGGGCAGCTCGTTGCGTTCTCGGCGCTGCCGCCGTTTACCGTGCTGAAGACGATGGCCATGGGCCCCATCGCCAACCACGTGAACTTCGCGACGGTGAAAGGTCAGCAACTCGCATACGTGACGGTGGGCGGCCTGGGCGTGGTGAAAGTGCTGCGCGTCAGTGACTACGCCACGGTGGCCACCATTCCCGTCGGCGCCATGCCGCACGGCGTATGGCCGTCGTCGGATGGCTCGCGCGTCTATGTCGGCCTGGAAAACGACGACAAGCTGGCGGTGATCGACACCGCCAGCAACACCGTGGTCGCGAACGTAGCGATCGGCCAGGCACCGCAGGCGCTTGCATTCGTCTCCGGTGCCGCGGCCAGCGCAGCGGCCGACAAAGGCCTTGCGCAGCTGGGCATCGCCGGCAATACCTACGCCCTTACCCTCGTTGATGGCAGCGGAGAGCGCACGCACGTGACGCTGTTCGACCAGGGGCTGGTGCAAGTGCTGCAGGCCGCGGTGACGGGCCTGCCACCGAAGAAGCCCTACTTCATCGCGCTGGCCGACAGCGCCACGGGTGGCAACCTGCAGCCGCTGGCGAAGTTCATGAGCAACCCCGCGGGCGCGGCCATCGTCAACGCCGCGGGGCCGATCCGCCAGCTCGTGGACAAGCCCGTTACGGGCACGCGCCGCTACATCGTCATCACCGACGACGTGGGCGGCGTGCCGGGACAGGTGCTGCAGCACCCCTCGTCGTAACGCCGCCCCACCTTCGGTCCGAAGGGTCAGGCCGCCGTCGCGGTGTAATCCATGTTGCGCAGGTCCTCGATCAGGCCCGGGCCCTGCGGGTTCCAGCCAAGCGTCTTGCGGGTGATTTCGCTCGAGGCCCGCAGGTCCAGGCCGGCGAACATGCCGAGCCAGCCGAAGTGCGCCTGCACCTCATCGCCCTGCAGCGCCTTGAGTGGCAGGCCCAGGCCTTCGCTGACCACGGTGGCGATGTCGCGCACCGAGACACCTTCCTCCGCGACGGCGTTGTAGCGGGCACCGGCTTCGGCGCGTTCGATGGCGAGGCGGTACAGCAGCGCCACGTCGTCGACATGGCCGGACGACCATGCGTTGGTGCCTTCGCCCACGTAGGCGACGAGGCCCTTGGCGCGCGAGATGTCGATGTAGGGGGTGATGAGGCCCTGCTTCTCCGTGTCGTGCACCTGCGGCAGGCGCATCACCGAGACGTTCACGCCGGCATCGAGCAACGCCTTGCCGGCAAGCTCGGAGGTGACGCGCGGGTTGCCGTGCTCGAAGTTCTGCACGTCCTCGGTGGCGAGCGTGCTGCCGTGCGCCAGGCCCAGGCCAACGCCCGAGGTGATGAGCAGCGGCCGGTTCGAGCCCTTCAGCACCTCGCCCAGGGCGGTGATGACGCGGCGGTCCTTCTCGCAGTTGGCGACGAAGTTGGAGAAATCGTGGTCGAAGGCGGCATGGATGATGGCGTCGGCCTTGGCGGCGCCCGCGCGGAGGCTGTCGAGGTCCTCGAGCGTGGCGTGGTGCGCCTCGGCCCCGACGGAGGCCAGCCAGGCCGCGCCGCGGTCGGAACGGGTCATGCCGAGCACCTGGTGGCCCGCGGCCAGCAGCTGGGGCACGACGCGGGAGCCGATGAAGCCGGTGGCACCGGTGACGAAGATACGCATGGGGGTGACTCCTGTGGGTGGCTGCGCACCAGTCTGGAGACCCCGGCTTCCATGTTAAAGTAGGGACATTATCATGGTATAGGCACCACCCCTCTCCATGCCCCTCGACGCCAGCCACACCCTCGGCACCTTCCTGCGCGACCGCCGCGCCCGCATCGATCCGGCCACGTTCGGCCTGGCCGGTGGCCGCCGCCGCACCCCCGGCCTGCGCCGCGAGGAAGTGGCCCAGCGCGCCAACATCAGCCCCACCTGGTACACGTGGCTGGAGCAGGGCCGCGGTGGCGCGCCCTCCGCCGAGGTGCTCAACCGCCTGGCCGCCGGGCTCATGCTCACCGAGCCCGAGCGCGAGCACATGTTCATCCTGGCGCTGGGCCACCCGCCGGAGCCGCGCTACCGCGAACCGGAGGGCATCACGCCGCGCCTGCAGCGCGTGCTCGATGCGCTGCGCACCAGCCCGGCCATCCTGCGCACGGCCACGTGGGACGTGGTGGCCTGGAACCGCGCGGCCGCTGCGCTGCTCACCGATTACTCGAAGCTGCCGCGCGAGAAACGCAACATCCTCCGCCTCATGTTCCTGCACGGGCCCATCCGCGCCGCGCAGGAAGACTGGGTGCGCGTCGCGCAGTACGTGGTGGGCGCCTTCCGCGCCGATGCCGCGCGCGCGGGCGCCACGGCCGAGATCACCCAGCTGGTGGAAGAACTCTCGCGCAGCAGCGCGGAGTTCGAGCGGCTGTGGCGCAACACCGATGTGGTGAGTTCGGGCGACGGCCTGAAACGCCTGCACCACGCCGTGCTCGGGCCGATCGAGCTCGAGTTCTCGACCTTCGCGGTGGAGGGCCGGCCCGATCTCACGCTGATGGTCTACAACCCCACGACGGCGGCGCTGCAGGAAGCCGTGGGCCGGCTCGTGGACGAGGCTAATCCTCCAGCGTGAAACCCACTTTCAGCGTGACCTGCCAGTGGGCCACCTTCCCGTCCTCGACGTAGCCGCGGGTCTCGGTCACCTTGAACCAGCGGATGTCGCGGATGGTCTTGGAAGCACGCTCGATGGCGCAGCGGACGGCGGCATCGGTGCCCTCGGGGGAAGAACCGGTGAGCTCGACGGTCTTGTACACGTGGTCGGTCATGGCGGGGTCCTCTGGGTGGAAACCCAAAGATGCGCCCCGCCCTGTTGCCTGCGCGTGAGGCGCCGGCCGGTCACATCGCCAGGATGATCTTGCCGACGCTCTCGTTGCTTTCCATGCGCTGGTGCGCCTCGGAGGCCCTGGCGAGGGGAAAGACGCTGTCGATGACGGGGCCCAGTTCCCGGTTCGAGAAGTGGTCGAGCCACGTATCGCGGAAGCGCTTGGTCATGGCCTGCTTCTCGGCTTGCGAGCGGGATTTCATCACCGTGCCGAAGATATGCAGGTGGCGGTACAACAGGCGCTGCAGGTCGAGCACGGGCGGCGCACCGCCACCGAGCAAGCCCACCTGCACCAGGCGCCCGCCGAAATCCAGCGACGCCAGGTTCTTGTCGAAATACATGGCACCGATGAAATCGATGATGAGGTCCACGCCATGGCCGGCCGTCGCTTCCTGGATGGCCTGCGCGAAATCCGTGGTCGTATAGTCGATGCCGACATCGGCACCCAGTTCGCGCACGCGCTGCAACTTCGCGCCCTTCGCGGTGGCGAAGACGCGCGCGCCGCAGGCCTTGGCCAGCTGCACGGCCGCGGAGCCCACGCCACTGGCCGCGGCGTGGATAAGCACGCTTTCGCCCGCGACAAGGCGGCCGAGGTGCACCAGTGCCTCATGCGCCGTGACGAACACCTCGGGGATCGCGGCGGCATGCGCGTAATCGAGGCCGCCCGGTATCGGCATGGCCATGCGGTAATCGATGCGTGCAAGCTCCGCGTATGCACCGCCGCCCACGATGCCCATCACCCGGTCGCCAAGCTGCCACTGCCGCACCTCGCTGCCCATCGCCACCACGTCGCCCGCGATTTCCAGGCCCATGAGGGTGGAATCGCCGAAATCGGAACGACCATAGTGGCCTTCACGGTGCAGCACGTCCGCGCGGTTCACCCCGGCGGCCCGCACGCGTACGAGCAAATCATGCGGGCGCGCCACGGGGTCGGGAAGCTCGGCAAGGCCGAGCACCGACGCGGGGCCAAACTCCTTGAAATCGATGGCACGCATGGTGGGCATCCCTTGGGGCAAGCGGCTAGCATGCGCCTGCGGAGCCATGCGCTACAATGCGCCCTCGTTCCGTCCTGCATAGGTATGCGTCCGATGCGCCAGTAATGCCGCCGTCTTTCGACGGCCAGCCCTCCTCCCGCCCCGTGATCGCGGGGAGTGCCCGGCATGCCAGGTGATATCCATGACTGCATCTTTGCTGACGCTGCAAGGCGTCTCGTTCGTCCTGCCCAGCGGCAGGGTTCTCTTTCACGACATCCATGAAACCTTCGACACGCGGCCCACGGGCCTCGTGGGTGCGAACGGCATCGGTAAATCGGTGCTTGGCCGAATATGTGCCGGCGTGGTGCCGCCAACGTCGGGGCGCGTCGATCGTGCGGGCGATGTGTATTACCTGGCGCAGCAGGTCGACGTCGCCGATGGCACGGTGGCGAGCCTCGCGGGTGTCGATGGCGTACTCGATGCCCTCTCGCGTATTGCCGACGGTAGCGTCGACACCCGTGACTTCGATGGCGTCGGTAAACAGTGGGACATGCCGGATCGCCTCGCCGGGGCGCTCGCCGATGCAGGCCTCGGGCACCTCGACGCAATGACACCCGCCGAACGGCTGAGCGGTGGCGAGGCCATGCGTGTCGCATTGCTTGGAGCCCGGCTGGCACGGGCCCGTTTCCTCATCCTCGACGAGCCGACCAACCATCTTGATGTCGTGGCACGCGCCGAACTGATGGCATGGCTACAAACGTGGGATGGAGGCTTGCTCGTGATCAGTCACGACCGCTCACTGCTCGATGCCATGGAGCGCACCATTGAACTCACCGCGCAAGGGCTTCGCAGTTACGGCGGCGGCTACACGTTCTACGCTTCGCAGAAGGCCGTGGAACGGGCTGCCGCGCTGGATGAGCTGGCAAGCGCGAAGGCCGAACGACGCCGTGGCGAGCGCGACATGCGTGACCAGGCCGAACGACAAGCGCGGCGCACGGCACGTGGGGCACGTGCGGGGAAGACCGAGAACCAGGCACCCATCCTCCTCGGGCGGCGCAGGGAACGCAGCGAAGGGACAGCTGGCCGACTTGCAGACCAGCGTGACGAAACGAGCGCACGCCTCGAAGCGCGTGTTCGCCAGGCCGCTTCGGCTGTCGACAGCACGGCGCCGCTCGCGCTGCGGGCACCACGGCCATCAGGCGCCTCACGGCGCGTGGCGCGTCTTGCCGACGTCACGCTTCCGTGGGGCCCGGCTCATCTGCGGCACATCGACCTGACGGTGACAAGCTCGCAGCGTATCGGCCTCGTCGGCCCCAATGGCTGTGGCAAGTCGACGCTGCTTCGCCTGCTGGCTGGCGACATCCTTCCGGAAGCCGGAACCGCCGAAACCTTCGTCCCCTTCGCTCGCCTCGACCAGCGCCTGTCGCAGCTTGATCCAGGGCGGTCCATCGTTGCGCAGTTGCAGGAAACATCTCCTGGCGTGGCCGAAGGCGAATGGCGGTCACACTTGGCGCTGGCCGGTATCGACGCAGCGACGGCCACGACCCCATCAGGCCTGCTCAGCGGCGGTGAGCGGCTGAAGGCGGCACTTGCCTTGGCCGTCATGGCGTCGCCGCCTGCACGGCTTCTCCTGCTCGATGAGCCCACGAACCATCTTGACCTTCAATCCGTCCAGGCCATTGAGGCGATGCTCCGTGAATTCCGGGGGGCTTTGATTGTCGCGTCGCACGACATGCCGTTCATCGGCGGCCTCGCTCTCACCCATTGCCTGAGCGCAGGTCATAGAGGATGGATTCTGAAATCTGCGTAAGAAAACGACTACACGGCGTGTAGTCTTTGACCGATTGCAATACCGGACAAAGTACGCCAAACTTCACGCACTACTCTCCCCTTGTGTCCGCAGCATTGCGACTTCGCTTGGGGCTAAGACACCGGCTTCGGCCGGTGTCTTCATTTGTGCCAGGCACACTTGTGGGGATACCGCTGCCGTACTGAACATCAGAGGCGCGCACACTCTGGGGTCACACCGTGCGCGGAAGCCAGCGCACTGGTAGGGCCGGCTCGCCCTTACCCCAAAAGCCGCGTATAAGCGGAATACCCTTTCCGCCAGCGCAACGATGAACATCACGCTCGACGAGATCCAGAACTTCATCGCCGTGGTCGACGCCGGGTCGATCACCAGCGCGGCGCAGCAGCTCGACCAGACGGTATCGGCCGCCAGCCGCACGCTGGGGCGGCTCGAACAGAAGCTCAAGACCACCCTTATCCGCCGCACCACGCGGCGCATTGAGCTGACCGACGAAGGCGAGGCGTTCCTGGAGCGCGCCCGCGACATCATCGCGGCGGTGGAAGGCGCCGAGGAGGCCATGGCCACGCGCCAGGCCCGCCCTGCCGGCCGGCTGCGCATCGACGCGGCCACGCCGTTCATGCTGCACGTGGTGGCGCCGCTGGTCGCGGGCTACCGTGAGCGCTTCCCCGACGTGGACCTCGAACTGCACACCAGCGAAGGTTACATCGACCTGCTCGAGCGCCGCACCGATGTCGCCTTGCGCATTGGCCGGCTGAAGGACTCGACGCTGCATGCCAGGCCCATCGGCAGCAGCCGCATCCGCGTGCTGGCCAGCCCGCAATATCTTGCGGCGCACGGTACACCGCGCAAGGTGGCCGACCTGGCGAAGCATGCGCTGCTTGGTTTCACCGAGCCCGATTCACTCAATGAATGGCCGCTGCTGGATACGGAACGCCAGCCGGTGCACATCCGCCCCAGTATCGCGTCGTCGAGCGGCGAAACGCTGCGCCACCTCGCATTGGCGGGCAATGGCATCGTGTGCCTGTCGGATTTCATGACGGGGGAAGACCGCCGCAGCGGCGCGCTTGTCGAGGTGCTGGCCAGGCATGTCACCGAGCACCGCCAACCGATCAACGCCGTGTACTACCGCAACACGGCCATCTCCGCGCGCATCGCATCGTTCGTGAATTACCTCGCCGAGGCCATGGGCGAAAACGGTGGCGCTCGCTGAACAAACGATTGATTTGCGCCGAAGCGTGACCACGGTCGCACTAATCACCGCGCGCGTGCACCGCATGCGTCACGCAACATGGCGAGAATGACCGGGCTCGTGGACAGGGGAGTTCCGCGTCTATTTGGGGAAACACAACCATGTTCAATCGTCATGTGCGCGCCTTTTGCGCCGTCGTCTTCTTTGTAGTCGCCGGTGCGGCGCACGCCTCGGATACCTCGTGCCCGCAGTTCTTCCAGGGGTCGGAAGCACCGGATCTCGTCGATAGCTCGCTTGCCGAACGCACCACCGCGCTGTGCTTCAACGCGTATTCGCTCATCGCCTCGGGCGTGACCAAGGGCCCGCTGTGGTCCGCCGAACACCTCACCGCCGAGCAGATCGAAGATGCGCAGAACACGCCGCGCAAGGATGCCTTCCATGCGGAAACCGGTATCCCGGAGGAGGATCGCTCCGAACTCGCCGACTACAAGGGCAGCGGCTTCGACCGTGGCCACATGACGCCCAGCGGCGATGAACCCAATGCCACCGCGCAGCGCGACAGCTTCTCGCTCGCGAACATGGTGCCGCAGAACCACACGCTGAACACCGGCAAGTGGGAACGCATCGAAACGAGCCTGCGCAACATGGTGCTCGACGACGGCGAGATCTACGTCGTCACCGGCCCGGGCTTTGATGGCGCCACGCCGGATACGATCGGCGACGACGCCGTGATCGTGCCGAACTACACGTGGAAGGCTATCTACGACCCTGCCGCCGGCGGCGCCGCCGCGTGGCGTTGCACCAACGTCGATACGCCGGTTTGCACCGTCGTTTCCATCGAGGCCATCGAGGATGAAACGGGCGTCGACCCGTTCCCGGCCCTCAGCAGCAGCATCAAGTCGAACCCGATCTCGCTGCCGTTGCCGAACTGAACGTGCGCCGGGCGCGTGCCGTCAGGGCGCGCGCTCCGGCGGCGCCGAATCGATCACCTGCACCTTCGGCCCCGTCGTCGACGGCAGGATGCGCTCGTCGGTGGCGAGCAGCACGGCGCCGGGTTTCAGCTCGGGCAGTATCTTCGCCATGAAGTCGCGCGGCACCGCCACGCGATCAACCAGGGCCTCGTCCACCACCTTGCCGGCTTCGTCGCCGTGGCCGGGGATGCCGATGGTGATCCAGTTCGGCATCTGCAGGCCTTCGCGTTTCGTCGAGGCGGCCATGTACCCCTGCGCCACGATGTACGCGTGCGTGCCGACCAGCGGGTTCGCCACTTCCACCTTGCTGCGACCGATCTCGATGCCGTTGCGGAACACGATGACGCGCTCGTCGGGCACGCTCAGCACCATCGAAATGGGGCCGGTGGGCGAGGCATCGGGGTTCCAGCTCCACATGTCGCCATTGAGCAGCGGGGCCACGGCGAGGTCCTTGCCGTTGCGCGGGTCGATGGGGATCACCGCCGTGGGGTGCACCACGGTGACAGGCGCCGTGCCTTCCTCGGCCACGACCACCGTCATGCCCATGTTCGTGGCATCGAACAGCAGGCGCGCGAACTCGGTGGGCAGATGCACGCAGCCGTGTGATTCGGGGTAGCCGGGCAGGCCGCCGGCGTGCAAGGCCACGCCATCCCACGTGAGCCGCTGCTGGTAGGGCATCGGCGCGCTGTTGTACTTGTTCGATTTGTGGTTCTTGTCTTTCTGCAGGATGGTGAAGACGCCCGTGGGCGTCTCGTAACCCTTCTTGCCGGTGCTAACGGTGGAGACGCCGATGAGGATGCCGTTGCGGTACGCGTACGCGCGCTGCTCGGTGAGGCTGACGATGACGGCCATGGGCCCTGGCGAGGTGGCCCGCCCACCCCAGATCCATTCACCGGGTTTCAGGGCCGAGGGCACCGTATCGGCGGGGCTGGATTGCTTCGCCCCCCACGATGGCACGGCGGCGCTGGCAGCGGTGGCGAGCGCGAGGGACAACGCCACGCTGGCGAACAGACGGTTCATGCGGCGGTTTCCGTATGACGTTCGAGCTCGAGGTTACCTGTAACCGGGGCCGGCGTGCCTTCATCCGTAGGTAGGGTGCGGCGGTGGCCCGCCTCGCCGGTGAGGATGCTGAGCATGGCGCCGCGCGCGCCGGGCATGCGGCCCAGCGGGCCGAACACGGCATCGCGGCACCAGCCCAGGGCGGTGGCGTCGGACTGGAACAGCGGCGTGAGCCAGCGGCTCATGCGCTGGTAAAGGCGCACATGGGCGTGGCGCGCGTGGCGGTAGGCACGCAGCGCGCCGTCGAGCGAGGCGTGCGCGGCCAGTGCATCCGCGAGTGCCGCGGCGTCGAGCAGCGCCATGTTCACGCCCTGCCCCAGCTGTGGGCTCATCGCGTGCGCGGCGTCGCCGATGACCACCATGCGGCCGTGGTGCGGCGGGCGCAACACCACGTCGCGGTAACGTGCGCGGTTCAGCTCGCCCGCGTGCTTCAGGTGTGCGACGTGGAAGGCGATCTCCGGCCAGATGCCCTGCACCGCGGTTTTCATCGCGGCGACGCCGGCATCGTCGAACGCGTCAACCGCATGGCCCGGCAGGCTCCAGTAAAAGGTGACCCACTTGCCGTCGTGGCCGGGCCGCGTGCCGACGGGCAGCATGCCGATCATCGAGCGCGTGCCCGCATAGCGCTGGCGCAGTGTTGTGGGCGTCGCCCAGTCGTCGATGCGCAGCAGGCACCACACCGCGCCCCACGCGTACATCGAGGCACGGCGAACCTGGCTCGCCCCGCAATCGCTTCGCAACGACGAGTGCGCGCCATCGGCCGCGACCACCAGGTCGAACGGCCCGTGGAAGCCGCCGTCGTCGTCGTGCAGCTCGTGCGTGTCGGCGTCGTACCCGGTGATGCGCACGCCGGTGCGCACGCGGGCGGCCCCGGCATGCGCGCCGCGTAGCAACTCGAACAAGGCGCCGCGGGTCATGCCCAGGCCGAAGCACCCGGCGCGCCGGTCGCTGTAGCGCATGGCCATCACGGCCCGGCCGCGCGGCGTATGGCCCTGCAGTTCGTCGATGCGCTGGCCCAGGGCCAGCGCCTGCCCGCCCAGGCCGAGCCGGTCGAGCACGGCCAGCCCGGTGGGCTGGAGCAGGAAACCCGCCCCCACCGGCCCCAGCGACGGGCTCTTCTCGAAAACGGTAACCTCATGGCCTTGCGCCGAGAGCAGGATGGCGCTGGCCTGCCCTGCCGTTCCATAGCCGACGATCGCGATCTTCATGGCTCCTCCGTGTGGCGCCGAGCATACCAAGGCGGTTTGTCGAAAACGCCCCGGCCCGTTCGACGAGGAGAGAGAACCCCCCGTCCATGCGAGGAGCCGCCCGTGACGCTGAAGCTCTATGCCCACCCCTTCTCCCTGTACTGCCAGAAGGCGCTGATCGCGCTGTACGAAAACGGCACGGCGTTCGAGTGGAAGCTGCTTTCGGCTGAAAAGCCCGAGGTTTTCGCGGAGTTCGCCGAACTTTGGCCGCTGCGCCGGTTCCCCATCGTGGTGGACGGCAAGCGCGTGGTGACCGAGGCCAGCACCATCATCGAGTACCTGCAGCTCTACCACCCGGGTAACGCACGATTCCTGCCCGACGACCCGAAGGCGGCCCTGGATGTCCGCAACCTCGACCGCTTCTTCGACAACTACATCACCACGCCCCTGCAGCGCATCGTGGACGACGCGCTGCGCACGCCCCACCAGCGCGACCCCAACGGCGTGGGCCAGTACCGCGGCCAGCTGGAAACCGCGTACGCGTGGCTCGATGGCTACCTCGACGGCCGCACATGGGCCGTTGGCGACGGCCCCAGCCTCGCCGACTGCGCCGCGGCGCCATCACTGTTCTATGCCGACTGGACCCACGCCATCGACCCGCGCTTCGAGCGCGTCCATGCCTACCGGCGCCACCTCCTTGCCTGGGCCCCGTTCGCGCGGGCCGTCGACGAGGCGCGCCCCTACCGCGTGCTGTTCCCCCTCGGCGCGCCCGACCGCGACTGACAAGGAGCCACCATGAGTGCCCAACCGCTTACCCCCGCTACCGAACTGGCCCGCCGCAGCACGGCGCGCATGCCGAACGAAAGCGCCGCCTACCGCAGCGCGCGCACCGCGCTGCTTGCCGAGGAGATCGAACTGCGCCGGCAGATCGAGCGCGTCGCCGAATTGCGCCGTGCGTTGCCGCCCGGTGGCGAGGTCACCGGCGATTACCAGTTCATCGGCGCCGACGGCCCCGTGGATTTCAACGGCCTGTTCGGCGACAAATCCACGCTGGTGACCTACAGCTGGATGTATGGCCCGCACCGCGAACGCCCGTGCCCCATGTGTTCCTCGCTGCTTGCCGCATGGGATGGCGAAGCGCGCGACATCGAGCAGAACGTGGCGCTCGTCGTCATCTCGCGCTCGCCCGTGGAACGCATGCAGGCCTTCGCGCGCGAGCGCGGGTGGCGGCACCTGCGGTTCTTCACGGATGCGAACGGCCACTTCAGCCGCGACTACCACGCCCTGGTGGGTGACGACGAGATGCCCGCGCTCAACGTGTTCACGCGCCGCGACGGCACGCCGCGGCACTTCTGGGCCGGCGAAATGGGCTTCGACAGCTCCGACCCCGGCCAGGACCCACGCGGCGCCCCCGACCTGATGCCGCTGTGGACCGTGCTTGATTGCACGCCTGAGGGCCGGCGCGCGGACTGGTACCCGAAGCTGGATTACTGAACCACGGCGCGCCATCCGTGGCGTGCACCGGCACTACATCAGCCCGGTGATGATGCGCCGCGCGGTGGCTTGCGCCTTCCCCGCGGACGCACGCGTCATGCCGCTTCCAGCGTGAAATAAGCCACTTCGCGGCGGAGGATCTCGGCGCTCTCGCGCATCGCGCGGCTCGCCGAGGCGGCCTGCTCTACCAGCGCGGCGTTCTCGCGGGTGGTCTCGTCGATGACGCCGATGGCGCCGTTGACGCGTTCGATGCCCGTGGTCTGGCCCTGCGTCGCCGACATCACGTCGGCGACCAGCGCGGAAAGCGCATTGACGCGCTCGCCGATACCCGACAGCACGGCGCCTGCGCGGTCCACGGACTCGACGCCCGCCTGCACGGCCTCGTCGCTGTCGACGATCAGGGCGCGGATATCTCGCGCGGCCGTGCCGCAGCGCTGCGCCAGCTCGCGCACTTCATGCGCCACCACCGCGAAGCCGCGCCCGTGTTCGCCAGCGCGCGCCGCTTCCACCGCGGCATTGAGCGCCAGCAGGTTGGTCTGGAAGGCCACCTGGTCGACGAGGTCGAGCACCTCGCCCATGCGTTCGCTGGTGCCGCGGATGGCGCGCATCGTGCCGATGGCATCCATGGCCACGCGGTGGCCCTCGTCGGTCATGGCGCGTGCTTCTACGACGGCCTGGTTGGCGGCCGTGGCATGGCCCAGCCCGCCACGGACCGCAGCGGCCATGTCGCGCATCGACGTGGAGGTGTGTTCGAGGTGTTCCGCCTGCGTGCGGGTGCGTTCATTGAGCGCATCGTTACCGCGGGCGATGCCCGTGGCCGCGTGGGCCACGTGGTCGGCGCGATCGCGCACCTGCACCACCACGTTGCCCAGCTGCGCGTCCATGGCGGCGAGGGATTGCAACAGCTGCCCGATCTCGTCCGCACGGCCCACGTCGATGCGCGCGCCCAGCGTGCCGCGCGCGATGGCGGCGGCCACTTCGGTGGCCTGGCGCAGGCGGCGGCCGAGTGAACGGATGATGGCGATATCCCAGACGCTGGCGATGAGCAGCGCGATGCCGAGCAGCAGGCTCGAGACGATGGCGCCGCGGTGGATCGCCACCTGCTGCGCTTCGGCCTCGGCCTTGCCGCCGGCGAGGGCGAGCTGGAACAGGTTCGCGAAGTCACTCTTCAGCGGCCCCACGGCGGATTGCACGTCGTTGGAGAGTTGCAGCTGCGCGATGTCGTATTGCTCGGCTTTCAGCAGCTCCATCACGGCGTCGACCGTCTGGTCGGCCGCCTTGCGGTGCTCGGCGGCCAGTGCCACGAGCTTCTTCTGCTGCTGGCCCAGGCCGCTGGCCTCGAGTTCCTTCCACTGCCTGTCGATGTCGTGGCGGTTGGCGCCGATCGCCGTGGCGGCATCGTCGTACGCGGAGGGCAGGCGCATCAGGGTGGCATGCACCAGCGCGTCGATGAGGTCGTTGTAATCGTTCTGGATGCGGCCGACGTTGGCGACGGGCGCCAGCGTCTCGCCCACCACGTTTTGCAGGCGGCCATTGGCCTGGCGCAGCTGCACGCCACCGACGATCCACAGGGCGAGCAGCAGCAGGATGGTACCGGCCAGGCGCAGGGCGAGGCGGGCGCGCAGATTCAGCGTCGGCAGGGCGATCTTCGGAAGGCGCATGGGTGGCTCTGGAGGGGTTGGGGACACCTCCAGATCGGCCACATTTTCGGCAACTTTAGCAAATTCTCAAAAATTACTGTTTTATTTCAATGGCTTGACTGTGTCGTGACGCGAGCATATCGTCGTCGTTTGCCCACGTGACGCTATGCAAACCCAGGCCCGCGTTCTTCGCCACGCGCTTCGCCGACGCGGCGAGGCTGGCGACCGATTCGGCATCGGCCGGGAACGCGTCGCCAAAACGCGCCACGCCCACGGCCACCGTGGTGATGGGGAAGAAGCGGCGGTGGCCGTGGCGGTCGTCGCTTTCAATGCCGCCCCGCGCGCGGTCCACGTCATCGAAAAGGTTAGCGGCCATGGCGTTGAAGCGCTGGCGCATCTCCTCGCAGCGCGTGGCCCAGTCATTGCCCTGGAACACCACCATGAAATCGTCGCCGCCGATGTGGCCGACGAAGTCGGCGTCGTGGCGCAGGTCGCCCGTGAGCACGCTGGCCAGCAGGCGGATCATCTCGTCGCCGCGGAAGTAACCGTACTGGTCGTTGAAGGGCTTGAAGTTGTCGAGGTCGAAATACGCCGCCGCGAACGGGCGTCCCGCCTGCAGCAAGCGGGTGATGTGCTCGGTCACTGGCAGGTTGCCCGGCAGGAAGGTGAGCGGGTTGGCGTAGCGTGCGGCCTCCACGCGGATCTCGGTCACGCGGCGCACCAGCGATTCGCCCGTTCCCAGGCCCAGGTACCTGCCGCCCGAGGTGATGATGAAGCCGTCGCTAAGGTAACGCTGGTCTTCACCGCGCAGGATGTCGGCCATGCTTTGCAGCGGCATGTCCTCGTCGCATGCGAGCGGCTCGGCGTGCATGAAGCTGGTGCAGGGTTTGCGGCCGAACAGCTCGCGGGCGAACGGCTGCGCCATGCGCTCGGTGAAAGTGCGGCGGTTGACGATGCCGACCGGCACACCATGATCAACAACGGCCACGGCATGCAGGCGCGGGTGCTCGGCGAAGATGTCGGCGATGTCGTCGTTGCTTTGCTTCGGCGCCACGCAGGGCGCGTCGATCAGCATGTGACCGGCCGTTAGCGGGCGCGCCGACACCGGCCCGCTGTGCCGTGGCGGCACGGGCACGTGGTTGCGGTGCAGCGCGGCGGCGACGCGTGCCGTGACGTCCCTGGGCGCCTCCGCCGACGGCCGCGCGATGAGGTAGCCCTGGGCATACGGGATGCCAAGCTCGCGGAGCATGCGCAGGTCGTCTTCCTCTTCCACGCCCTCGCCGACCAGGTCGGCGCCCAGCGTCTCGGCGACGGAACACAGCGCGCGGACGATGGCGAGGCGCTCGGCGCTGCGAGCCAGCCCGTTGATGAGGTAACGGTCGATCTTCACCACCTCGGGGTGGATCTCGTTCCACATCTCGAAATTCGAGTGCCCGTTGCCGAAGTCGTCCAGTGCGACGCGGACGCCACGGGCGCGAAGGAAACCCAGCGCATGGGCGAGCTTGGCGGCGTTCTCGACGATGTCGCGCTCGGTGAGCTCGATGGTGACGCGGCCAAGGTCGAGGCCGGGCACCGAGAGCGCGTCGATCACGTCGTCGGCGAGCAGGCCTTCGTGCATCACCGCCTGCGCGCTGAGATTCACGAGCAGCCGGCCGTCCAGCCCCAGCGCCACGAACCGCTCGGCAACCCGGCGGGCGGCCATCAGCTCGAACTCACCCAGGCGGCCGCGGGCACGGGCCAGGTCGAGGAGATCGATGGGGGTGAGCTCGAGGTGCGGGATGGCGCAGCGGATGAGGCCTTCGTGCGCCACCACCTGGCCGGTATCCACGCGGATAACCGGCTGGAACACGGCTGACAGCGCGGCCCCTGAGAGGGCCTGCTCGATGGGCGACGGCTCGCGGCCGGGGGCGGACTGCTGGGGCATGGGGATGGCCGGTGACCTGCCATGTGTATCGGCAGCCCGCCATCCTATCTTTAATAATTCGTTCTAAATCAATTATTTCTGATTTGTGACAGCGCTCACCGACTCCGCTTCGGCCACCGCCAGCGGGTCGAGGTTCCACGCGTCGATGCCGTAGCCGCCCGCCTGCACGTGCAGGGGCGTGTAGCCGCAGTTGCCGTGCCGGAAACGCGAGAAATCGGTGGTGTCGTGCAGCGTGCCCAGCAGCGCCGAAATGGACTGGCCGTGGGTGATGACCGCGACGCTGCGGTAGGGCAGCTTGCGCGCGTCATCGAGCGCGGCGAGCACGCGCGCCGCCACCTCGCGCAGGGATTCCGAGCCGGGCGCCGTGGCGTCGGGGTCGGTGCAGTTCACGACGGCGGTCCACACCGGGTCGAGGGCCATGTCCTTGAACCGCTGCCCCTCGAGTTCGCCGAAGGCGCGCTCCACGAGGCGGTCGTCGACCGACACCGTGCAGCCCGTGATGCCCGCCACGATCTCGGCGGTGTGCAAGGCGCGGCCCAGGGTGGACGAGACGATGTGCTCGATGCCCCGCGCGGCAAGGGCGCGCCCCAGTGCGCGGGCCTGTTCCAGGCCGGCGGCGGTGAGCGGGCTATCGGCCCGGCCCTGCGCCCGGCGTTCGATGTTCCATTCGGTTTCGCCGTGGCGGCAGATGATCAGGTGTTCGAGCATCGTGGGGTTCCTGCGCGGGGAGCCCCGCATTCTAAAGGCTCAGCGCAGCTGGCTGTCCTTGCTGCCGCGGCGGTTGTAGCCGCTGTGCGCGGATGCCTCGCTATCGGCGGCGGCCTGGCAGGCCACGCAAAGGCGTACGCCGGGCACGGCCTTGCGGCGTGCCTCGGGGATGGGTTGCTCGCATTCCTCGCAGTGGGTGAGGCCGGGGCCTTGCTTCATCTGGCTGCGTGCGCGCTTCACCGCGTCGTCCACGGTGGCGTCGATCTGGTCTTGCACGGCGGTATCGCCCGCCCAACCGGTTGCCATCTCACACCTCCCGGGCTTGGCCCAAGGAGGTAAAGATAAGGCCAACTTCCTGAATTTAAAGGCGCGGCTCGTGGTAGAGCCCGAATTCCGTGATGCCCGGCTGGCGGCCCTGAACCCACAACCGAACGCGCCGCGCCGTCACCGGCGTGAACTCGTGGAACTGGTACGGCAGGGGCGTGCCGCCGCCGGCGATATCGCGCCACGTCCCGCCGTCTTCCACCTGCACCTTGTACGCCGTGATGCGGCTGGCCTCGCCGTAATCCTTGTCGGCGCGCGGCTCGACGATCGACACTGTGTTGAACGTCGTTGCCTCGTCGAACCGCACTTCGATCCAGCCCTCGGTCTTGCCGCGGTCGGCCAGCCAGTAGGTACGGAAGTTGTCGTCGAAGGCGAGGTCGGGGCCCACCGCTTCATCGCTGGCGCTGGCCCATGCGGGTTTGCCCGCCGCGAGGTCGGGCGTGGTGATCGTCACCTGGCGCTCGATCGTGGCGACCTTGCCGCCGGGCTTCCACAGGCGGCCGATCTCGGCGAGGCGTGCCACCGCGTTGTCGTCGAAGC
This sequence comes from Luteibacter yeojuensis, assembly GCF_000964085.1. Lineage (GTDB taxonomy): Bacteria > Pseudomonadota > Gammaproteobacteria > Xanthomonadales > Rhodanobacteraceae > Luteibacter > Luteibacter yeojuensis_A. Next base: position 35,839 of record NZ_JZRB01000017.1, on the reverse strand, counting down.
GGCCGTCGCGGTTGGGCGCCACGTTGAGGATGAGGTTGCAGTGGTTGGCGTTGAAGGGTTGCAGCCAGTCCTCGACGATGGTCTTTGCCGAAGCGAGCTCGGCCGTGGGGTAGGCCTGCTTCCAGAACCAGTCGCTTTGCAGCGTGGTGCCGGATTGCGACGGCACCGGGCTATCGGGCGGTATCTTCTGCCCCGCGTGCTGCTCGTACTGCTTGATGTCGGTGTAATACAGCGCTGTGCCTGGGTAACTTCCCGCATTGTGGTCGGTGAGCAGGCAATCGGGCTGCAGCGATTTCACCAGGTCGTAGATCTCGCGGTACGGCAACTCGGTGTAACTGATGCGCGACCACGACGCGTTCCATCCATCGAGGATGAGCGCGGTGAGGGGGCCGTAGTTCGTCAGCAGCTCGGTGATCTGCGCCTTGATGAGCGCGATCTTCTCAGGCGTGACGGTGCGCGCGCGGATATCCTGGCGCAGGTCGAGGATGGAGAAATACAGGCATACCTTGAGGCCGGCCTTGCGGAATGCATCGACATAGGCGCGCACCACGTCGCGTGGGTACGACGATTGCATGACGTTGGCGCTGCCTGTCTTCGTCGGCCACAGGCAAAAACCGTCGTGGTGCTTCGTGGTGAGGCACGCGTAACCCATGCCAGCGGACTTCGCCGCCCGCGCCCATTGCGCGGGGTCGAGGTGCCTCGGGTTGAAGAGTTTGGGCGAAAGCAGGGGGTCGCCCCACTCGCGCTCCTCGAAGGTCGCCATGTTGAGGTGGATGAACATGCCGAAGCGAAGCTCGAGGAACGCCTGCTGCAGGTCGCGCAGCTTCGCGGGATCGACCGCTACACCCTTCGTCGTCTTCGGTGCCTGTGCGAAGGCGTTCTTCGCCGGCCACAAACCGCTCCCAGCCACGCTGGCCAGCGCCAGCGCCTTGGCAAATTCCCGTCGGTTCAACACGCTCTCCCCACGATGGCATGACGAGCGACTTTCACCCTTCGTTGCATGCGCTGTCAAACACGAGTTCGTGGGAGCGCGCTTGCGCGCGATGTGTCTTGCGTGAACGTGCTATCGCGCGCAAGCGCGCTCCCACAGAATTGACAATACGCAATCTCAGGTCGAGCCGGTGAGCTCTTCGAAGTGCGTGGGCGAGGCGTCCTTGAAGTGGTCCACGAGCAGGTTCACGAAGGCGGAGACCTTGGGTGCGACGTGGCGTTGCGGCGGGTAGAGCGCCCACACTTCAGTGATGCCGCCTTCGACGTAGCCCCACGCCGTGAGCGTGCCATCGGCCAGCGCGGCGGCGATGAGCGAGGCGGGCAGCATCGCCGCGCCGACGCCTTCCATCACGGCATCGTGCACCATCGACATCGACGACAGGCGCAGTACCGCGCGTGGTGCGATGGCAAGGCGCTTCTTCCCATCGACCAGTGGCCAGGTGTCGCCACGCGAGACGGCGGGCAACACAATGGCGGGGAACGCTTCGCCGTCGCGCGGCTTCGGTACCGACGGCCGCGCTGCGACGATGTAGCGGTCGCGGAGGAAGCAGCGGCCGGCGAGCTCGGTGGTCGGCTTGGGGTTGGCGCGCACGATGAGGTCGAAGCCTTCGGCAAGCGGATCCACGAAGCGATCGTCGGCGACGATCTCCAGTTCCACCGCGGGGTACATCGCCGCGTAACGCGATGCGAGCCGCCCCACCCCACGCTGCGCGAACAACACGGGCACGCTGACCCGCAGCCGCCCGCGTGGGCCACCGGCGCCTGCCGCCAGGTCCGCCGCCACGTGCTCGATATGGCCGAGCACCCCGGCCGTTTCGGCGTGCAGCACGCCGCCCTCTTCCGTGAGCCGGAACGGCCGCGCGCCGCGTTCCACCAGCCGCACCCCCAGGGCATCTTCCAGCTCGCGCACGCGCCGCGATAGCGTGGCCTTCGGCCGCCCGGTGGCGCGGCTGGCGGCGCCAAAGCCCCGGTGGGTGGCGACGGCGTTGAAGTCGGCGAGGGCGAGTAGGTCCAAGGCAGGTGTTCCATTGGCGAGACGCCATGTCCCGATTCGCGGGCTATCGTACCGCATGCGAGACGCGCAACCTGTGTCCATCCCAACCACACAGGTGTTTCCCATGAGCATCCTCGTCACTGGCGCCACCGGCGCCGTCGGTTCCGCTGTCATCGAACGCCTCGCCGCCGCGGGCGCCGACGTGCGCGCCCTCACCCGCAACCCCAACGCCTACAAGGGCCCGGCCGGCGTCCGCGCCGTGGCCGGCGACGGCACCGACCCGAGCGCGATCCGTGCCGCCTTGCAGGGCGTCGACACCGTGTTCCTGCTCAATGCCGTCACCGCCGACGAACTCACCCAGGGCCTGACCCTGCTCACCCTGGCCCGCGACGCCGGCATCCAGCGCTTCGTGTACCTCTCGGTGCTCAACGCCGAGAACTTCACCGACGTGCCGCACTTCACGGTGAAGTACACGATCGAGCGCGCCATCGAGCAGTTCGACCTGCCGGCCACCGTGCTCCGCCCCTCGTACTTCATGCAGAACGACGCGCCGCTGAAGGACGCCGCCGCCCACGGCCTGTACCCCATGGCGCTGGGCAGCGTCGGCATCGAGATGATCGATATCCGCGACATCGCCGACATCGCGGCCGCCGCCCTGCTCCGTCGCGCCCGGGCCAGCGGCCCGCTGCCGCGGGAAGTCATCGAGATCGCGGGGCCCGAGGCCATGACCGGTGAATCGGCCGCGAAGGTGTGGGCCGATGCACTGGGCAGCGAGGTGGCCTACGTGGGTGACGACCTCGACGCGGCCGAAGCGGCCATCGCCCAGCGCGCGCCGGCATGGGCCGCGTACGACCTGCGGCTGATGCTGGCCCGCTTCCACCGCGAGGGCATGCGCGCCAAGCCCGCCGCACGCGGCACGCTGCGCACCCTGCTGGGCCGCGAGCCACGTACGTACCAGGCGTTCGTGCGCGAGCTGCTGGGCTGACCTAGGTCGCGGCGGCTTTCATCGCGGCGATGTCGATCTTCGTCATGTGCATGAGGGCCGCCACCGAGCCGGGGTTCTTCACCAGCTCGTCGATGTCGTCCGGGCAGACCTGCCACGACAGGCCGTATTTGTCCTTCAGCCACCCGCAGGCCTGGAACTGGGCGTCGCCACCCGCCGAAAGCCTGGCCCAGTAGTAGTCGATCTCCGCCTGGTCCTTGCAGTGCACGACCAGCGAGATGGCGTGGTTGAACGCCACGACGGGGCCGCCGTTCATGCCGGTGACGCGCTCGCCGTCGAGTTCGAAATCAACGGTCATGACCGAACCCTGCGGCCGGCCCGATGCCTGGGCCGAGGCTGCCGAATGGTGGTTCACGGCGTTGATCCGCGAGTTCGGGAAAATCGCCGTGTAGAACTGCGCAGCGTCTTCGGCCTGGGTATCGAACCAGAGGAACGGGGTGATGCGGCGGAATGGACGGCTCATGGCGCTGGCTCCTTCGTGGGGTTCACCCTTACGTCGAACCGCCCTCGTCGTTTTCGACATCGCCATCGCCATCGCGCTTGTGCTGCGGGTCGCCCGAGCCGGTGGTGACGGGCTCGACGGGCCCTGGCGGCTGGCCGTGGGTGGGGTCGCCGGAGCCCGTGGTGGGCTCGTCGTAGGTATCGCGAGGTGGCATGGCCGCGCTCCCCGGGTGGTGGTCCGCCGAGCGAACCACCGGCGGCGTCAACGCCGCGTTCACGCGCGGCGGGCGATGGCCACGCAGAAGTCGACGAAGGCGCGCACCTTGGGCGGCGCGTGGCGGCGTGACGGGTAGAAGGCGTATAGCGGGAACAGCTCCTCGGCATGGTCGGGGAACAGCTCCACCAGGCGGCCATCGTCCAGCGCGTCACGCACGCTTACCTCCAGCACCTGCGCGATGCCCGTGCCCGCCACGCAGAGGCCGTACATGGTGGCCGAATCCGCGACAAGCAGCGGGCCCTTCGTCGCCACGGTAGTGACCTTGCCCTTGCGGTGGAACTCCCAGTCGTACGGCCGCCGCGTGGCAGGGTCGCGGAACTGGATGCAATCGTGCGATGCCAGGTCCTTCGGCGTGCGCGGCGCACCGTGCGCGGCGATGTACGACGGCGCGGCCACCGTGAGCACGCGGGTATCGAGCAGCTTGCGCGCCACCAGCGACGAGGCCTCCGGCACGCCGAAGCGCACGGCGACGTCGATGCCCTCGCCGATGAGGTCGCCCAGCTCGTCGCGCGTCACGATCTCCATCTCCAGCTGCGGGTGCTGCGCGAGGAACGCCGCCAGCTTCGGCGCCACCACCAGCCGCGAGAACATCGGGTCGAGGCTGACGCGCAGGCGGCCGCGGACGGCCTGGGCATCGCCCGCCGCGGAGACCGCCGCTTCCTCGATGCCGGTGAGCAATGGCCCCACCTGCTCGACCAGCCGCTGGCCTTCATCCGTGAGGTGCACCGAGCGCGTGGTGCGCTGGAGCAGGCGCACGCCGAGGTGCGCCTCGAGGCGGCCGATGGCGCGGCTCACGCCCGAGGGTGACAGGCCCAGCGCATCGGCCGCGCGGGCGAAATTACCGGTTTCCACCACGGAAACCAGGACGCTGAGATTGCCTAGCAGGCGGCCATCGTTGGGCATGGACGGATAACTCGTGACGTTTGGTCAAGAAAGATCTGCGCCCCGGCGCATATCGTCAATGCCCATGCGGGCATAGGATCGCTTCCCATGGCAAAGCACACCGCTCTCATCATCGGCGCCTCGCGTGGCCTGGGCCTCGCCCTGGTGCGGGTTTACCTGCAGCGGGGCTGGCATGTCGTGGCCACCGTCCGCGGCGAACCGCCCGCAGCCCTGGGCGACGGCCACGGCGGGCGCCTGCGCGTCGAGCGCGTGGATATCACGCAGGAAACCGAGATCGACGCCCTGCGCGAGCGGCTGGCGCGCGAGCGCTTCGACCTGGTGCTGGCCAATGCCGCCATCGCCACCGAGGATCGCGACGCGAACGCCGCCACGGTGTCGGACATGGAGTTCATCGACGTAATGGTGACCAACGTGCTCGGCCCCATGCGCGTGCTGGAGGCCTTCGAATCGCTGGTGCCGGCAAGCGGCGTGCTCGCCGCCATGTCGTCGGGCCTCGGCAGCGTCGAAAACAACACGCAGGGCGGCTGGAACGTTTACCGCGCGAGCAAGGCCGCGCTGAACCAGATGCTGCGCAGCTTCGCCAACGAGCGCGCGGGTGACCGGCGCGCGGTGCTGGCGCTGGACCCCGGCTGGGTGCGGACCGACATGGGTGGCCATGCGGCCACGCTGTCGGTCGACGAAAGCATCCCCCGCCTCGTCGACGCCATCGCCTCGTATGCCGGCAAGGCCGGCGCGCATTTCGTCACGTACCGCGGCGGTACGCTGCCCTGGTAGTGGCGCGTCAGAACCACAGGCGCACGCCGGCGACCCAGCGGCGTTCGGTGACACGGCGGCCCTGCGCGCTGGCAAGGTCGGCGGTGCCACCGGTGAGGTGCTCCCACGCCACGCCCACGTAGGGCGCGAACGCGCGGGTGAACTCGTAGCGCAGGCGCAGGCCACCTTCCACCGACGAGATGCCCGCGCGCAGCATGCGGCGTTCGTCATCCTTGCCATAGGCATTCACCTCGAGCTCGGGCTGCAGGATGAGGCGCTGCGTGATGCGCAGTTCGTACTCGGCGCGCACGCGTGCCGCCGTGCGCCCGCCCTGCCCCGCGTACGCCGTGGCCTCCAGCTCGAACCAGTACGGCGCCAGGCCCTGCACGCCGAATGCCGCCCACTGCCGTTTCGGGCCCTGGCCGAAGTCGCTGCGCACGCCGAGCTGGGTATCCCAGAACGTGGCGATGGCGTGGCTCCAGAACGCTTCCACGTCGCCGTCATGCGGGCGGCCACCTTCGCGTTCGCCCTCGCTGCGCAGCCACAGCTTGTTAGTGTCGTTGCCGTACCAGCCTTCGGCCTCCCACGACTGGCCGTGGCCACCCTGCCCCGCGAATGACTCAAGCCGATCGAGCAGCAGCATCGCGCTAGGCGCCGTGTCGTCCATGTCGTCCATGGCCATGCCGTGCATCATCGCGGGCGCGATGCCATCGGAGTAATCGGGGCTGCGCGCGCCGGCAGGCGCGCTGCCGCCTTGCATGGGGCCCATCGGCATCGAGCCCATGTCGTGCATGGCGCCCATGTCGTGGCCAGCGTGCGGATCCTGCGCAGGTGCCGGTTGTGCGCCCTGCTTCGGCGCATCGTGCTGCATGGTGGCGTGGTCCATCGCGGCATGGTCCATGCCTTCCATGGGCGGCATCTGCTGCGCCGCGGCGCCGGAGGGCGCGGATGCGGCCAGTACGGCAAGGGCAAGCCAACGCCTCACGACACCACCACCTCGCGGAACATCCCCGCTTCCATGTGGTACAGCATGTGGCAGTGGAACGCCCAGCGGCCGGGGTTATCGGCGGTGACCGCGTAGCTCACCTGCTGCGCGGGCTGCACGTTCACCGTGTGCTTGCGCACCTGGAACGCGCCGTGCGCATCCTCTACCTCGCTCCACATGCCATGCAGGTGGATCGGGTGGTTCATCATCGTGTCGTTCACCAGGGTGATGCGCAGGCGCTCGCCCTGGCGGAAATGTATCGGCTTGGCGTCGGAATACTTCTGCCCGTCGAAGCCCCATGCGAAGCGCTCCATGTTGCCGGTGAGGTGCAGCTCGATGGTGCGCGAGGGCTCCCGCGTATCCAGTGCGCCACCCACGGTGCGCAGGTCGGCGTACGTGAGCACGCGATGCGTGCGCTCGCGCAGGCCCACGCCTGGGTCATCGAGGTTCGTGCGCGGCATGTCCACGTGCATGTCGGTGTTGGGGCCGTATTCGGTGCTGGCGTGGTGTGCCATCACCATGCCGCCGTCGGTGGCGTCGTCGCCCATCGCACCCATCATGTCGCGCATGGCGAGGCGCGGGCGCGGATCCAGCGCGGGCACCGCCGCCTGCATGCCCGCCCGCGGCGCGAGCGTGGCACGGGCGTAACCGGAGCGGTCGATCGACTGGGCGAACACGGTGTAGGCCTTGTCCTCGGTGGGCACGACGATGACGTCGTAGGTCTCGGCGGCGGAGAGGCGCAGCTCGTCCACGTCCACGGGCACGATGTCCTGGCCGTCGGCCGCCACCACCTGCATGCGCAGGCCGGGTATGCGCAGGTCGAAGATGGAGTTCGACGAGCCGTTGACCAGCCGCAGGCGCACGTGCTCGCCCGGCTTGAACGCACCCACCCAGTTCGCCGCGGGGGCCATGCCGTTCACCAGGTAGGTGTACGTGGCCCCGGAGACGTCAGCGAGGTCGGTGGGGTTCATGCGCATCTGGTTCCACATGCGGCGCATGGCCACGGCATCGCGGAAGCCTTTGGCCCGCGCATCGCGCAGCAAGCCCGCCAGCGTGGGCTGGCCGTAGTTGTAGATGTCCGGTCGGGTGCGCAGCCGGGCATAGAGGCGCTCGGGGTCTTCGTCGCTCCAGTCGCTGATGAGGATGACGTGCTCGCGATCGGCCGGGTAGCGCTCGCCCGCGCGCGGCTCGATGACGATGGCGCCGTACAGGCCGCTCTGCTCCTGGAAGCGGCTGTGCGCGTGGTACCAGTACGTGCCCGCCTGCTTCGCGGTGAAACGGTAGGTGAAGCGCGACCGCGCCGCGATGCCGTCGAAGCTGAGGCCCGGCACGCCGTCCTGGTTCGCGGGCACCACCAGGCCATGCCAGTGCAGCGAGGTCACCGTATCGAGCTGGTTGTCGATGGCGATGCTTACCTCGTCGCCCTCGCGCCACCGCAGCGTCGGCCCGGGCACGCTGCCGTCGAGCGTCACGGCCGTGCGGGCGCGGCCGGTGAAGTCCACCGCCGCTTCGCGCACCGCCAGCTGGAACGCGGGCCCCTGCCATGTCGCGGGGCGTGGCATCGGCGCCGTGGCGCAGGCTGGGCGCACCACGCCCGTGGCAAGGCCCACGCCGGCCACGGCCAGCCCCTGGACGAAGCGGCGGCGGGTTGGGTCGAAGGGGCCGGGGCCGTGCATGGCGGGGAACATCCGGGCGTGGGGAGGAGCGTGAGCGTACCGAGGCCGGCCGCGGCCCGACAACTCTGGAGAAGGCTCCTCGCGGGCTGCACGGCCTGTTCACCGGCCCGCTCCAATCATCGGTGGCATGAGCCTGCAGGACTACCGGAAGAAGCGCGACTTCAGCCGCACACGGGAGCCTGCACCCGAGGGCACCGCTCGCAAGGGCCGTGCGCTGTTCGTCGTGCAGCTGCACCATGCCTCGCGGCGGCATTTCGATTTCCGGCTGCAGGTGGGCGACGTGCTGCGCAGCTGGGCGGTGCCGAAGGGCCCGAGCTACGACCCGGCGGTGAAGCGGCTCGCGGTCGAGGTGGAAGACCACCCCGTGTCGTACGCCGATTTCGAAGGCGATATCGAGCATGGCTACGGCAAGGGCCACGTCGATACGTTCGACCGCGGCGTGTGGTCCAGCGCGGGCGATATCGAGGCGCAACTGCAGAAAGGCCACCTCAGCTTCGAGCTGTTCGGCAAGCGCCTGAAAGGCGCGTGGCACCTGGTGCGCAGCGGCAGGAAGGAGCGCCAGCCCGCATGGTTCCTGATCAAGGCGGATGATGCCTACGCCGGCGACGTGGAGGCCGACGACATGCTCGATGCGAAGATGCGCGCCAGCACGCGCAAGGCGGCGAAGACGCCAGCGACCAAGGCCGCCGCGAAGAAGAGCACCGCGCGGAAGAAGGCGGCGCCCAGGGCCCGGCGCACGCCCGTGGCCGCGCTGGCGAAAGCCGCCGCCGCGATAAGCGGCGCGAAGGCACGCAAGCCGAACGGCGCCTTCTTCGCGCCCCAGCTGGCCCGGCTGCGCGAGACGCCACCGCAGGGCGACCAGTGGCTGCACGAGGTGAAGTGGGATGGCTACCGCATCCTCACCAGCATCGCCCGTGGTGAGGTGAACACGTGGTCGCGCAACGCGCTGCCGTGGAACGAGCGCATCCCCGAGATCGTGCAGGCCATCGAGGCGCTGGGCCTGGACAGCGCGCGCCTGGATGGCGAGCTGATCGCCGTCGACGCGCAGGGCCGCAGCGATTTCAACGCGCTGCAGAAGACACTTTCCGGCGAGGCCAACGCGCCCCTGGTGTACATGCTGTTCGACCTGCCCTACCTGCAAGGCCAAGACCTGTCGCGCACGGCGCTGCACGAGCGCAAGGCGCTGCTCGAACGCCTGCTCGCCCACGCACCCGCGCACCTTGGCTACAGCGGCCACAACGTGGGCGACGGCGACGGCGTGTTCGCCATGGCGATGGAACAGAAGCTGGAAGGCATCATCTCCAAGCGGGTCGATGGCGCGTACCACAGCGGCCGCAACGACGACTGGCTGAAGATCAAGCGCCTGGAGGCCGATGAATTCGCCGTCGTCGGCTACACGCCCGCGAAAGGCTCGCGCGTGGCGTTCGGCTCGCTGCTGCTGGCGAAGCCGGGCGCGAAGGGCCGCTGGACCTACGTCGGCCGGGTCGGCACGGGTTTCACCGACGAGATGCTGCGCGACCTTGGCAAGACGCTGGCCACCCGCGGCAAGCCGAAGCCGCCCATGCCGCTCGACAAGATCGACCCCCTGCTCCGCGGCGCGCTGTGGGTGGAACCCAGCGCCGTGGCCGAGGTGTATTTCCGTGGCATCGGCAACCAGGGCCTGCTGCGCCAGCCCAGCCTGAAGGCGCTGCGCATCGACAAGGCCCCGGCCGACCTGCATGACAGCGACCGGGCGCCTGCGAAGCCCGCGAGGAAAACCCCCATGGCCAGCGACGAGATCACCATCACCCACCCCGGCCGCGTGGTATTCCCCAACGACGGCATCACCAAGCAGGATGTGGCGGATTACTACAAGGCCGTCATGCCATGGTTCCTGCCGCCCGTGGCCGACCGGCCCATGCCCATGCTGCGCTGCCCCGGCGGCATCGGCGAGCACTGCTTTTTCCAGAAGCACACCATGGCCGGGCTGCACCACGTGGGTACCGCGAAGCTGAAGGAAGAGACCGGCGCGCAGGCGGTGTACCTCTACCCGAAGGACGAGGCCGGCCTGCTCGAGCTCGTGCAGTTCGGCGCCATCGAGTTCCACCCGTGGGGCTCGCACGTCAAGACGCCGGACAAGGCCGACCGGGTCATCTTCGACCTCGACCCCGGTGACAACGTGGCATGGAAGCGCGTCATCGCGGCCGCGCGCATGGTGCGCGGCTTCCTGAAGCAGCTGGGGCTCGAATCGTTCGTGCGCACCACCGGCGGCAAGGGCCTGCACGTGGTGGTGCCGCTGGCGCCCGCGGCGAAGTGGGAGACGGTACGCACCTTCGCGCGTGGCTTTGCCGAGGCGATGGCCGAGGCCCACCCGCTGGAGTTCGTGGCCACGGCATCGAAGAAGGTGCGCGGCGGCAAGATCTACCTCGACTACCTGCGCAACGGCCGCGGCGCCACCGCCGTGGCGTCCTACTCCTTGCGGGCCCGCGCGGGCGCGCCCGTGGCGGTGCCGGTGCGCTGGGACGACCTGGGCAAGCTCAAGTCCGGCGCGGACTTCACGATCCACACCGTGCCTAAGCGGCTGGCCCGGCAGAAGAAAGACCCCTGGGAAGGCATCGACGCCGTGAAACAGGGCCTGGATGAGGTGATGGAGCAGTTGGGCCTGTAGACTTGGGCGTTCCCTGACCAGCCCGTGCCCTATGTTCGCCTCGCTGCCCAAAGCCCTCCGCGTCACCCTCGCCTGCCTCTTCCTGCTGGCCAACACCGTCGCGCACGTCGCGCCGCTGTTGCTGCTCACGCTGGTGCGCCTGGTGTTGCCGCTGAAGGGGCTGCGCGATGCGTGCGGCGCGGCGCTGGTGCATATCGCGGAGAGCTGGCTCAGCGTCAATGGCTGGCTATGGGGCGCTTTCACGCGCACCGTGTGGACGGTGGAAGGCACCGACGGCCTCGTGCCACGCGACAACTACCTGGTCGTGTGCAACCACCAGAGCTGGATCGACATCCCTGCCCTGCAGAAGGTGTTCAACCGGCGCATCCCGTTCATGCGCTTCTTCCTGAAGAGCCAGCTCATATGGGTGCCACTGCTGGGGCCGGCCTGGTGGGCGCTCGATTTCCCCTTCATGAAGCGGCATTCGCGCGAGGAACTGGCGCGCCGCCCGGAACTGCGCACGAAGGATCGCGACGCCACGCGCCGCGCCTGCGAGAAGTTCCGCCACGTGCCGGTGGCCATCATGAACTTCACCGAGGGCACCCGCTTCACGCAGGCGAAGCACGACGCGCAACAATCGCCCTACCGCCACCTGCTGCGCCCCAAGGCCGGCGGCGTGGCGTTCGTCATCGATGCCATGGGCGATGCCATCCGCCACATGCTCGACGTCACCATCGTCTACCCCGATGGCCCCGGCACCATGATGGACATGATCGCCGGCCGCATCCGCGAGATCCGCATCCATGTCCGCAAGCTGCCCATCCCGGGCGGCATGCGCGGTGATTACGAGAACGACACCGCGTTCCGCGAACGCTTCCAGGCGTGGATCAACACGCTGTGGACCGAGAAAGACGAGCGCATCGGCGCCATGCTGGCTGCCGGTTCGCGCTAAAGCGCGCGTAGGAGCCCACACTGTGGGCGACGCTTTTCGCGAAGGCATTACAAGGCCTGTTGCGTGTTCGCGAAGAGATGTCGCCCACGGGGTGGGCTCCTACGTGCCGTTTTTTTCGTCTTCCAGTTGCTGCTTGAGGTGGTCGCGGCCGTCCTGTGCGTAGGCCTTGCAGGTTTTCCCCGCGCCCTGCTCGGGGTGCGGCGTGACGAGGATGTCGCACGGTAGCGACGCGACGCGGTCGAACGTCTTCCAGTAGGCGGCCACGTAGGCCGGGTGGTCGCTGTAGCGGTACGAACCGAGGGCGAAGGCGTAAAGGCTGTCGACGTAGGCGATGTGCTTGCACGTGCTGCCTTCGCAGCTATCCCATGTCCATGCGGTGCCACCGGGCGTATGGCCTGGCGTGATGTGCGCGGTGAGCTTCAGCGGGCCGACGGTGACCACCGTGCCGTCCACGATGTCGCCGGTGACGGGGAACGTGGGGAAGGCATCCTTCGTGGTGGAATCGAATTGCGGGTCGTCGGGGTCGCGGCCACCCAGCGTCATCGCCTTCGCACCCGCCGCCGTGGCGCGCACCAGCGCGCCGCTATCCTTCTGCAGCGCGCCGATGGCGCCCGCGTGGTCGAAGTGCGCGTGCGAATTCAGGATCACCTTGATGTCTTCGACGCGGAAGCCGAGCTTGCGGATGTTGGCCTCGATGAGCGGCGCGTTGCCCGTCCACGTGCCGTCGATGAGGATGTGCCCCTGCGGCGAGGTGATGAGGATGGACGACAGCCCCTTGCTGCCCACCTGGTAGGCATTGCCGTAGATGGCATGCGGTGGGCTGGGTTCGCTCCATGCCGGCACGGGCGCGGTAGGCGCGGCGGCGAAGGCGGGCAGGGCGGCGAGGCCGGCGAGCAAGGGCAGGGCAAGGCGCATGAGGGTGTCCCGGCGTTGGCAGGATGCGCAGCTTAGCGGCGCTGGCGGGCGCGGCCCGGGCCCGCCGTGTGGCAATACGCTGGCAGGGGCGCGCCGTTGTAGGAGCCCACCCTGTGGGCGACCCCCTTGCGGCCGCATCGCCCACAGTGTGGGCTCCTACAGAGGGTCAGGAACGCCTGCGCGTTCTTGCACGCCAAAAAAGAAAACCTGTCACCAGCAAGAACATCGGCAGCAGGCCGGTGATGCAGGCCACTACGCGCCACGTTATACCGCCCACGGCCGCCGAGTGGATGGGAAACAGCGCGTTGGCGAGGCGGCCACCCGTACCTAGTTTCGTCGCGTCTTCGCCGCCGATCACCGCCGCATCGTGGCCGTCGATGAACAGCGTGCTGCGGCCGGCGAGGTTCCATTCGCCGGCACGGCGCACGCGCATCACGATGGTGCCGCTGTCCTTGCCGGGCAGCATCACGCGGGTGAGTTCGGCATCGGGCGCCGCGGCGCGGGCGGCCGCCAGTACGGCCGCCCAATCGGGCGTGCCTTCCAGCGGCGCCGTCTTCGGTGGCTTCGCCGGTGCCTTCTCGCCGAGTGCGGCCGCGAGCCCCGTGCGCACGGCGCCGCGGTACGCCATGGTGGTGCCCGTGCCGATCATGACGATGAGCAAGGGCAGGGCGATGACGCCCACGGCACGGTGGAAGCTGGCCCAGCGCAGCACCGGCGGGTTCGCATGCGGCTTGAGGTGCTTCAGCGCGCGCTGGCGGCCCGGCCAGTACAGCCATACGCCGGAGAACAGCATGAAAAGGCCCGCGAACGCGACAACGCCCAGCACCGTTTCGCCCACTTCGCCCGTCAGCAGGTGCGTGTGCCAGTCGAGCAAGGTGAGCAAGCCGTCACCGCTCTTGTGCCGGGTCAACAGCAAGGCGCCGGTCGTGGCATCGAAGTAGTAACGGTCACCACCGCGTGCCTGTGCTTCCCACACCGGCAGCCCGGCGTCGGGAAGCGACAAGCCGCGCAGCCCCTTCGCCTCCTTCGAGGCCAGCACCACCTCGAGCGAGCGCGCCTGCGTGGCGAGATCGGGCAGCGGCCGCGCCGCCAGTTCCGGGTGCCCGGCCACCAGCAGCGGCTGCTCCCACAGCAGCACGCTGCCGGAGAGCGTCACCAGCGCCAGCAACAGGCCCAGGCTGAGGCCCAGCCACAGGTGCAGGGTCTTCAGGGTGGTGCGGAAGCGGCGCGGGCGAGGGGTCATCAGAAGTCCACCGAGGCCTGGACGAAGTAGGTGCGCGGCATGCCGACGTACAAGCCGTCGTTGTTGTCGGTGCTGCGCGTGTAGTAGCGGCGGTCGAAGAGGTTCTTCACGCCCAGGCCGACGCGAAGGTTCGAGAACGACGGCCCGAAGGCGTATTCGCCGCGCGCGTTCCAGGTAGTCCAGCCGGGGATGTTCCCGAGATCGCCATTGGCCGATGGCTCGGTGACGTACGCGGTGGGGTTCGCGGGATCGAAACTCGGCGAGCCGGGCGAGTGCTGGCGCGATTGCGAGAACGCGTCGAGGTTGAACGTCCACGCGGCCACGTTGTAGCGCAGGCCAAGGTTCGCGGTGCGGCGCGAGTAGAACGGCAGGTCTTTCCCGGCGAACGAGCCGTTCTTTGAGAACGCGTGCGTGTAGGTGGCCGTGCCCCACAGCGTGAGGCCATCGAGCGCATCGTTGAACGCGCCGAAATCGAGGTGGGCCGAGGTCTCGATGCCCTTGTGCGTGGTCGCGCCCAGGCTCGTCCAGCCTTCGTACGAATCCGGCACGTTGGGCAGCTTGCCCACCAGCTGCAGCTCGTGGTCGAAGTTGATGCGGAACAGGCTGACCTCGCCACCCCACGCTTTGGTGTCGTAGCGGGTGCCGATTTCAAAGGTACGCGCCAGTTCGGGCTCCAGGCCCTGGGCAAACTGGTTCGTCGAGTCCTTCTGGCCGATCTGGAAGTACTGCAGCGAGCCGAACGAGGTCTCGGCGTTGGCGTAGAGCTTCCACGCCTCGCTCAGGTGGTACATGACGTTGAGCGATGGCAGCGGCTTGGAATACGACTCGCGCCGCGCGGTGGGGCCCTTCACCACCACCGTGGCATCCGGGTGCGCTTGCCACTGGCTGCGGATGCGCTCGTAGCGCAGGCCCGGCGTGATGGTCCAGTCACCCGCGTTGATGGTGTCGTCGATGTACAGCGCGTGGGCTTCGTTGCTGCCGGTGTTGTTGCCCGACAGCACGTAGGGGCCGTTGTACGGGTCGCCGGTGAACGGCGTGTACCAGAGGTTCGAGGTGTACTTGTTGTTGCGCAGCGTGCGCTCGTGCATCGCTTCGTTGGTGTAGCGGTAGCCCACGCCGATCTCGTGCGTCGCCTGGCCCCAGTCGAACAGCTCCGAGTAGCGCGGCTCGATGGCGAACACGTGGTAGTTGCGCGGGTAGGCGTTGAGCTGGTGCGCGTAGCTGCCGTTGGCGTTCTGCGTGATCGTCTCGATGTGGCTGCCACGGAAGCTGTCGGAGTAGTACGACTGCACCTCGAACGAGCGGCGATCCTCCACGTGGCTGTACTTCACCACGTAATCGGTACGACGGCCGTGGAAATCGTCGTACGGCCGGCGCGACTGGAACGGGTCGGCGTCGTAATCGGCCTGGGTGAGGCCGCCCGGCATGCCGGCCTGGCCGTCGTAGTGGTGGATGCTGCCGGTGAGCGTGTCCTCGTGCGTGATGGCGTATTTCGCCTTCAGCATCAGGTCGTCGATGCTCTCGTTATCCTGCTTCTCGCGGTAGCCCGGGCCGTGCAGGCCGTTGTAGAGCAGTGCCACGCCCAGGCCTTGCTGGGTGGTGCCGCCGAGGAAAAGATTGCTGTTGGTACGGATGCCACCGTGCTCGCTGCCCTGGAACTGCACGCCGGCGCTGCCGCCGAAGGCCTCGGGGATGTCGCGCGTCACGAAGTTGATGATGCCGCCGACGTTCTGCGGCCCGTAGCGCACGGAACCGCCGCCGCGCACCACGTCCACCGCCTGCAGGTTACCCAGGCCCACCGGGGCCATGGAGACCTGCGGCTGGCCATAGGGCGCCACGGCCAGCGGCACGCCATCGAGCAGGATGGTGGAGCGCGGCGACAGGCGCGAGGTGAGGCCACGAACGCCCACGTTGAGCGAGACATCGCTGCCGCCGGTGCCGTTGCTCTCCTGCACCTGCACGCCGGGGATGCGGCGCAGGGCATCGCGCAGGTTGGTGGCGCCCGCCTCGCGCAACTGCTCGCGGCGCACCACGGTGCGGGCACCGGGGTGGTTCTGCACGGTGTTCTGCTGGGCCTCGCCAAGCCAGTCGCCCACGACCTTCACGCCCTCCAGGGTGGTGGGCGATGGCGGCGGGGTGGTGTCCTGGGCGGCCGCCAGGCAAGGCGCGCCAAGGGCGCCGGCCAGCGCGAGGGCCAGGAGAGAGGGGCGGAAGGGCATGTGTTGCGGCCTTTGGATCGTGCGAAAGCCCGATATCGTAATACGAACGATTATCAGATCAAATTCGGCACGGCGTATGACAGCCGCCTAGAGCTCGATGATGCCCCGGCGCAGGGCGATGGCCACCGCGTGGGTGCGGTCGTTGGCCTGGAGCTTGGCCAGGATGCTTTTCATGTGCGCCTTCACCGTCTCCTCGGCGATGCCCAGGGCGCTGGCGACGTCGCGGTTGGCCGAGCCGGTGGCCACGCGGGTGAGCACCTGGATTTCGCGCGGGCTCAGCTCGTCGTCGTCGGCGTGGCCCGCCATCTCGTGGGCGATCTCGTCGGGGATACGGCGCTTGCCGGCCATGATCTGGGTGATGGTGGCCAGCATGTCCTTGCGCAGCTCGCTTTTCAGCAGGTAGCCCTGGGCACCGGCACGGAACGCCCGCAGGGCCTGCACGTCGCCGCGGTACGTGGTGAGCACGAGGATGCGGGCATCGGGGAACTCGGCGCGGATGGCCTCGATGGCGGCGATGCCGCCCATGCCGGGCATCTGCAGGTCCATCAGCGTGAGGTCGGGGCGCAGCGCGCGATAGCGCTCGACGGCTTCCTCGCCCGTGCTGGCCTCGGCGACCAGCTCTAGGCCGGGCTGGCCCTCGAGCACGGCGGCGATGCCTTCGCGCAGCAGCGGGTGGTCGTCGACGGTCAGGATGCGGATGGTGGGCATGGCGGGGATTATGGACGATCGCGACGACACCGCCTCCACCCCACCCTTGCGAGCATGCGAAGCCAATGGCCACGAAACGCACGAAACCCGGCACGATCCGCACCGGCATGGGCGGGTGGACCTTCGCGCCCTGGCGCGGCGTGTTCTACCCCGAGGGCCTCGCGCAGAAGCGCGAACTCGAATACGCCAGCCGCCACGTCAGCGCCATCGAGATCAATGGCACCTATTACCGCGCGCCCGCGCCCGAGGTTTACCGCCAGTGGGCCGGGACGGTGCCGGATGGCTTCGTGTTCTCGGTGAAGGCACCCCGGCACATCGTGCAGACGAAGGCGCTGGCATCCACGGGCGAACGGGTAGGGCGCTTCCTCGAAGGCGCGGTGGCGCTTGGCGACCGCCTGGGCCCCGTGCTGTGGCAGTTCATGCCCACGCGGAAGTTCGACCCCGACGACATCGCCGGCTTCCTCGACCTGTTGCCGGAAACCGTCGGCGGCGTGGCGCTGCGCCACGCGGTGGAAGTACGCCATGAAAGCTTCCTCGACCCGCGCTGGGTTGAGCTGGCCCGCGCCCGCGGCGTCGCCACCGTGTATACCGACTCGCCCGACCACCCCAACCTCGCCGACCTCACCGGCCCGTTTGCCTACGCGCGGCTGATGCGCAGCGTGGCCAGCCGTAAGACCGGCTACACGGCGAAGGGCCTGGGCGACATCGCGGCGACGGCGGCCGCCTGGGCCGGGGGCGGCGACCCCGCCGGCCTGCCCCACGTCGGCAAGCCGCAGGCCACGGGCAAGCCGAGGGATGTCTTCGTTTTCTTCATCTCCGCGGCGAAAGAGCGCAACCCTGCCGCCGCGATGGCGCTCGGCAAGCTCGCCGGCACCGCATAATCCGACCCACTGATCCACACGCGGAACCCCCATGGACCGACTTATCCAGAACACCCTGATGGACCTCTTCGCCGAACACGGCGTGGGCCTCGAACCCGACGAGGACTGGCTGCTGACCGAAGGCGATGATTTCCCGGCCATCCGCGGCATCTGGCACGAAGGCAACAACGGCGGCCTGGGCCGCCTCGACATCGATATCGTGCTGGACGAAGAACGCACCATCGAAGAGAGCTTCGGCGGCATCGGCGCCGGCAAGGCCGGCTGCCGCGACGCGCTCGACAGCTTCGCGCGCAACGATTTCCACGTGGTGCTGGCCGCCTGCTGGCACGTCGTCAACGGCAAGAAACTCGCCGTGCGCGAGCTCACCGCCGGTGCGCACCGCTTCGCCGTCTACATCGGCGACTTCACCCTGCGCGGCGAGGACGATGCGCCCATGGAGATCCCCGAAGACGGCCTGTCGGCGCTCGAGGCCGCCATCAGCACCGCGCCGCTCACCGCGGATATCCACTGGATCCGCGTGTTCTACGGCAACACGGGCGACGGCAAGAGCCAGGTGGAGGTGCTTCTCGACAACGAGCCCTGGGCCGCGGGCCACAAGGCCATCGCCTCGGTGGAATGGCCCCAGCACGAGCGCTACTACAGCCTGCGCAACTTCATCGCGCTCGTGCCGGTGGATTGAGGGCTCAGGCGTTTGGTCCCCGGCATTCGCGTGCACGCGCCTCCGACAAGAGCGGGGGTGGGAGGTGGGAAGCGGGGGTGGTCGGGCCGGCGGGTGCGTGAGGCTGGTGGAGAGTCTGCGCTGGTGTGGCGCCGGCGTGGCGCCGCCGGCACCCTCGACCGGGCGTCGGGTCACGCCCCCACTTCCCGATGCCCACCTCCCGCTTTCGCGCGCAAGCGCGCTCCCACAGTAGTCAGGTAAGGCACCCGTCAATCGGCGTCGCGGAAATCGGGCCAGTCTTCCGGGCGCATGATGTCGAAGAGGCCTTCGCGCTTCGTGCGGCGCGCCAGCCGCAGCACCTCGGCGTCGCGCGAGAACAGGATCGATGCGCTGGTGGACGCGGCCAGTTCGAGGAACTTCTGGTCGTCGGGGTCCTTGCAGCGCGGCGGAGCCTTCATGCAGGGCGCATCGGGCAGCACGCGCACGAGGGCGTCGAAGCGTGACACGGCGTCGGCGCGGCGCGCGTCGTCGAGTTTCAGCGCGGGGTAATCGAGCACCGCCAGCCACTCCACGCGGCAATCGTCACGCGTCACCGCCTCCACTTCGCCACCCTCGATGGCCGCGACCAGCGCGGCGGCACGGGGGTCGGCGAAGACGAACGCGTCCAGGCACACGTTGGTGTCCAGGACCACGCGCAACGTCACGCGGCGGCGCCCGTGGCGAGCTTCGCGTGTTGCTCGGCCACGAGGGTGTACGAGTGCTTGCGGGCCGCGGGGTCGAACACCTGCGCGGTGATGATCAGCTCGTCGGCGCGCGTGCGGTCGATGAACGCGGCGAGCCCGTCGCGCACGGTGTCGGGCGAACCCACCACGGCGCTCGACAGCGCGTGGTCCACCTGCGCCTTCTCCATCGGCGTCCAGATGCCTTCCATGCTGTTGACCGGCGGCGGCAGCTGGCCCGGCGCGCCACGGCGGAGGTTCCAGAACGCCTGCTGCTGCGAGGTGAACAGGCGGCGGGCCTCCTGGTCGGTGTCGGCGGCGACGACGTTGATGCCCAGCATGGCGTAGGGCTTCGCCAGCACATCGGAAGGACGGAACATGCCGCGGTACACCTCGAGTGCCTGCATCATCAGATCGGGCGCGAAGTGCGAGGCGAACGCGAACGGCAGGCCCATCTCCGCGGCCAGGCGCGCACTGAACAGGCTCGAGCCCAGCAACCACAGGGGCACCTTCGTATCGATGCCGGGCACGGCACGCACCGTCTGGCCCGGCAACAGCGGGCCGAGGTACTGCTGCAGCTCCACCACGTCGTCGGGGAAGCGGTCGTCGCTGGGGCCGAGCGAGCGGCGCAGGGCCCGTGCCGTGGCGTAGTCGGTGCCCGGCGCGCGGCCCAGCCCGAGGTCGATGCGGCCGGGGTACAGCGAGGCCAGGGTGCCAAACTGCTCCGCGATCACCAGCGGCGCGTGGTTCGGCAGCATGATGCCGCCCGAGCCCACGCGGATCGTCTTCGTCGCCTCGGCGATATACCCGATGACCACGGCCGTGGCCGCGCTCGCGATACCCGTCATGTTGTGGTGCTCGGCCAGCCAGTAGCGGTGGAAGCCGAGGCTTTCCGCGTGGATGGCGAGGTCGCGGGAGTGGCGCAAGGCATCGCCGGGCGTGCTGCCGCGGGGTACCGGGGCCAGGTCGAGGACGGAGAACGGGATCATGGGCAGGGGAATCCTTGGGGCGCGGTGCGGCGCCGATCCTTTCCATATGGGCGGCATTCGGCCAAAGGCAACCGTGTAGGCGAACGCCGACAGCGAGCCTGGGCCATGCGCCGATGACAGCCTGCCGTGCCCATGCTTTGCTGGCACCCACCCCCCACGCGCACGGAGGCGCCCATGAAATCGCTAGTCATCCTCGCCATGCTGGCCCTTGCCACACCCGCCGCCGCCACGCCTGGCGTGCAGGCAGATCGCTTTTTTGCCGTCCGCCCCGCCCAAGCCGGCCCTGGCGAGGCCGAGTTCGTGGTCAGGATCAGCGAGCAGGCCCGCGCCGACGTGTTTACCCTCGCCCTGCGCGCCGGGCGCCCCGTGCGCCTCACGGGGCGCATCGTGCAACGCCCGGCGGGATGGAACCTGGCCTGGCCGTTCTACACCGAGCGCCACGGCATCCTTCCCGCCGATGCGCTGGTGGCCCGCTGCTCGACAGTGCCACCCGGTGTCCAGGCCCAGCGGGTGCTGGCAGGGGCGAAGCTGCATGGCAGCGCATGGTGCCCCGTCGTGCGCGTCGTTCGCGAGGTTGAACCCTAGCGCGGCACCACGCCGCGTTGGGTCGCTGCGGGAAACAATCCGTTCGGCCCACTGATGCTCCACGCGCCAGTTTGGAGGCGGAAAATAGCGCCATCCACTCAACCCACCCGGCAACCCCGGAGGAGCACCCCATGATCGACATCCGCCGCTTCAACACCCTTGGCGGGGCCAACCACGGCTGGCTCGATGCGAAGCACCACTTTTCCTTCGCCTCGTACCACGACCCGAAGCGCATGGGCTGGGGCGCGCTGCGCGTGTGGAACGACGACACGATCGCCGCCGGCACGGGCTTCCCGGCCCACCCGCATTCGGACATGGAGATCATCACCTACGTCCGCGAGGGTGCCATCACCCACGAGGACAGCCTGGGCAACAAGGGCCGTACCGAGGCAGGCGACGTGCAGGTGATGAGCGCAGGCACCGGCATACGCCACGCCGAATACAACGCCGAGCCCGACGCGACCCGCATCTTCCAGATCTGGATCATCCCCGATGGCGAGCGCGCGGCACCGTCGTGGGGCACCCGCCCGTTCCCCAAGGGCGAGCGCTCGGGCCACTTCGTGACGCTGGCCAGCGGCTTCGACAGCGACACGGACGCCCTGCCCATCCGCACCGATGCCCGCGTGCTCGGCGCCAGCCTGAAGGCCGGCGAGAGCACCGAGTACACGCTGGGCGATGGCCGCTTCGCCTACATGGTGCCGGCTGCCGGCGCCGTGGAGATCAACGGCCAGGCGCTCGGGAAGGGCGACGGCGCCGCCATCCGCGAGGAGCGCGTGCTGCGCATCACCGCGACGGAAGACGCCGAGCTGGTGCTGGTCGATACGGCCGCGTAAGGGAGCCTGCGGCTGACCTGTGGGAGCGCGCTTGCGCGCGATCGCGCGCAAGCGCGCTCCCACAAGGTTACCGGCTCCGGATCAGGGTTTACGTTTCATCAGGCCGTTGGTGAACAGGTACGCGGCGGTCTGGTAGTACGTGACCGCGTCCTTCGCGTTTTTGTCGTCGTACTTCGCCACCGGCGTCGCGTCGCCGGAGACTTCCTCGGGCACCATTTCCTTCACCGGCTGGCGCGGCACCAGCGACGCGAGCATGCCGCCGTGCAGGTAGCCCAGCTCCTGGTAGGTGCTGATGAACGCGCGCTCGCGGCCGGGCTCGAGCTTGAACAGGTCGTAGCCGTAGAAGCGCGAGGTGTAGCTGAAGTTGAGCATGCCCAGCAGGGTCGGTGGGATGTCGATCTGGCTCATGAGCCGATCGATGCGGCCCGGCGCCACGTGCTTGGGCGAATAGATGTACAGCGGGATGTGGTAGCGATCGACCGGCAGGCTGGTCTTGCCCGCGCTGGTGGCGCAGTGGTCGGCCGTGATGATGAAAACGGTGTCGTCGAACCACGGCTTGGTCGAGGCACGCTTGAGGAAATCGGCGATGGCCCAGTCGGTGTACTGCACGGCCGCGCGGCGCGAGCCCTGCGGCAGCGGCACGCGCCCGGCCGGGAAGGTGAACGGGCGGTGGTTCGAGGTCGTCATGACATGGCCGAAGTACGGCTTGCCCTTGGCGTACGCGTCGTCCATGCGCTTCATCACCAGCGTGTACAGGTCCTCGTCGGCCACGCCCCACACGTTCTCGGCGTGGATGTCCTTCGCGTCGATGACGTTGCGGTCGACCGCCTCGTAGCCGTTGCTCGCGAAGAAGTGGTTCATGTTGTCGAAGTAGCCATAGCCACCGTACACGAACTCCGATTTGTAGCCCTTCGCATTGAACACGTCGGCCAGCGACCACAGGCCCTCGTTGTTCGGCCGCTTCACGATCGACTCGCCGGGCGTCGGGGGCACCGACAGCGCCAGCGCCTCGAGGCCGCGCACCGTGCGCGTGCCATTGGCGTACAGCTCGGTGAAGAACAGGCTCTTCGACGCCAACGCGTCGAGGTTGGGCATGAGGTGCTTGTGCTTGCTCACCGACAGGCCCTCGACGTAGTCACCCGAGAGGCTTTCCACGCTGATGAGCACCACGTTGAGCTTCTTTTCCGGCCCGGTGTTTTCGATGCGGCGGGTGATGTCCAGCGGGTCGTTGCCGGTGAACGTCGAATCGGGGGTCTTCAGCAGCGTGCGCAGTTCGCCGAAGGCCTCGTCCCTGGGCAGCGCGGGGTAGTACTTGGCGTAGTCGAGCTCGTTGTCGCGGAACGCGGCGAAGAACTGGTAGGTGCCATCGCCCGCCAGCTCGTTGAGGTACTGGTTGCGCTGGCCATCCTTCATCGAGGCATCGACCACGAAGCTGACGGCCACGGTGGCGACCAGCCAGCCCAGCACCACCAGCGAGCGGCCGCCGAAGCGCGAGCCGTCGTCGCGCAGCGCCAGCTTGCGGCGCGACAGCCAGGTGATGCCCACGGCCAGCAGCGCGATCATCGCGATCCAGGTGCCGATGGGGTACGACTCGCGGATGTTGCCCACCACCTCGTGGGTATAGACGAGGTAATCCACGGCAATGAAGTTGAAGCGGGCGCTGAACTCGCCCCAGAACACCAGCTCGGCCACGCCGACGAACAGCGTGGCGAACGCCAGCACCCAGGCGAAGCCGAGGAAGATGCGCCGGCCCCAGGTCGACATGGCGGCGCGGCGCGGCAGCAGCCACAGCACCAGCAGCATGGGCCAGCCCATGTAGATGAACGTGACCAGGTCGTAGCCCAGGCCCACGCCGAAGACATAGAGCAGGTCGCCCACGCCATGCGGCGCATCCTTGCCGGTTTTTACGTAAAGGATGGCGCGGACCAGGAAGGCCACGGCCAGGAACAGGACGCCGTACCAGGCCAGGGGCCGGAAGCGCTGGCGCAGCGCCGGGGAGGAAAGTTGCATGGGGCCTCGCGGTGGGACGCGCCGGCACGCGTGCCGGCATGTCGCCAGAGCGTAAGAAACCGCGCTTACGTCGCCCTTTCTTTTACCTTAGGGGGAGCTTTCGCCGGCCCCGCGAAAGCGGCAAGAAACTGCGCCCTACAGCCAGCCGCCGCTCTGTGGCAACCTACACGACCTTACGAGCCAGACCAGGAGCACGCGGCACCGTGGAGCACGCATCGAGCACGGAGCCAGCGCCGATCCAACCACCCCCGGGCAAGCGCGCGCTGTACGCCACCCTGCTGCGCAGGGCGGGCGGGCCGCTGCTGTCGGTGCTGTTGCTATGCCTGGCCCTGTGGGCCTTGCATGCCATGGCCAGCGAGGTCACCTACCGGCAGATCGGCGCCTATGTGCACGGCCTGCCGAACGGCGATATCGCGCTCGCGGTGCTGCTGACCGCCGCCGGCTTCGCCGTCATGACCCTCTACGACTGGTTCGGGCTGGCCAGCGTCGGCAAGCGGCTGCCCGCGAAACGGGTGGGCCTCATCTCGTTCATCAGCTATGCGTTTTCCAACGCCCTGGGCATGTCGCTGCTGGTATCGGGCTCCATCCGCTACCGCTTCTACGTGCAGGCGGGCCTGACCACGGGCGAGATCGCCCGCGTGGTGCTCTACACCACCCTCAGCTTCTGGCTGGGCCTGGCGGCGCTCACCGGCGTCACCCTGCTCATCGTGCCCATCCCGCCCGAAGTGCCCCTGTCGGGCCTGCGCATCCCGCTGGCGGTGCTGCTCACGGCGGTACCGCTGGCATGGTTCGGCGTCGCGGTGTTCGTGCGCCGGCCCATCCGCGTGTGGCGGTGGGCCATCAGCTCGCCCACGCCCCTGGTGGCGGCGCGGCAGATCCTGGTCGGCGCCTTCGACTGGGGCCTGGCGGCGGGCGTGCTCTATGTCCTCATGCCCGAGGCCATCGTGGGCGGATTCGGCCATTTCCTGGCCATCTTCGTGCTGGCGCAGATGGCCGGCCTCATCAGCCACGTGCCCGGCGGGCTGGGCGTGTTCGAGGCCGTGATGCTGGCGGGCTTCGGCGCCACCGGCAACCACGGGCTGGAGGCGCCCATCCTCGGCTCCCTCGCCGCCTACCGCGCCGTGTACTACCTGCTGCCGCTGTGCGTGGCCACGCTGATGGTGATCGTCCGCGAGCTGCGTGCCCTGCGCCACGCGGCCCTCATCACGCCCTGGTTCGCGGGCCTGCTGCCCCCGTTCTTCGCCGGGCTGACCCTGGTCTGCGGCGCGGTGCTGCTGTTCTCGGGCGCCACGCTGGCCATCCCGGGGCGCATGGAGCTGCTGCGCGGCTTCGTGCCGCTGCCCCTCGTCGAGGCCGCGCACTTCCTCTCCAGCGTGGTGGGCATGCTGCTGCTGATCCTGGCCCGCGGCCTGCAGCGCCGGCTCGACGCCGCCTACTGGCTCACCCTGGTGCTGCTGGTGCTGGGCGCGGTGCTGTCGATGCTCAAGGGCATCGATTACGAGGAAGCCACGCTGCTCACCCTGCTGGCGCTGGCCCTGGCACCCGCGCACCGCCATTTCTACCGGCGCGCCTCGCTGTTCCGCGCCACCTTCTCGCCCGGCTGGGTGCTGGCCATCGCGGCCGTGTTCGCCTGCGCCACGTGGCTGGTGTTCTTCAGCTTCAAGCACGTCGAATACAGCAACAACCTGTGGTGGGAATTCAGCTTCCGCCATGGCGGCGCGCCCCGCGCGCTGCGCGCCCTGGTCGGCGCGGCCGCCGTGGTGATGCTGTTCGCGCTGGCGAACCTCATCCGCCCCGCCCGCACCCGCCGCGCCCGCCCCAACGAGGCGGAGCTGGCCCGCGCCATGCCGCTGCTGAAGCAGTTCAGCTCGGCGCAGGCGCACCTGGCCCTGGTGGCCGACAAGGCCCTGATGTTCGCGCCGGAGGACAAGGCCTTCATCATGTACGACGTCGAGGGCCGCAGCTGGGTGGCCATGGGCGATCCGGTTGGCGAAGACGAGGACGCGCGCCGCGAACTGGTGTGGAGCTTCCGCGAGGAATGCGAGCGCGCCGGTGGCTGGCCGCTGTTCTACCAGGTGCGCCCGGAGGACCTCGACCTGTACCTCGAGGTGGGCATGAACTTGCTGAAGATCGGCGAGGAAGCCCGCGTGCGGCTGGAAACCTTCAACCTCGACGGCAAATCGAAGAAGACCCTGCGGGGCACGGTGAACAAGCTGGCCCGAGACGGCCTGCGGCTGGAGATCGTGCCGGTCGAGGGCGTGCCCGCCATGCTCCCGCGGCTTAAACTTATCTCCGAGGCATGGATGCGCGACAAGAAGGTCCGCGAGAAGCGCTTCTCGCTGGGCCTGTGGGATGAGCGCTACCTTTCGCGCACGCCCATGGCGGTGGTCTGGCAGGGCGACGTGCCCGTGGCCTTCGCCAACATGTTCCTCACCGAGTCGATGGAGGAAGCCTCCGTCGACCTCATGCGCCACTTGCCCGAAGGCCCCGCCGGCATCATGGATTTCCTGTTCATCGAGCTCATGTCGTGGGCGAAAGCCAACGGCTACCGCTGGTTCAACCTGGGCATGGCGCCGCTATCGGGCCTGCAGAACCGCCGCACCGCGCCGCTGTGGAGCCGCTTCGGCGCGATGGTGTTCGGCCGTGGCGAGCGCTTCTACAACTTCCGCGGCCTGCACCGCTACAAGGACAAGTTCGACCCGGAGTGGGAGCCGCGCTACATCGCGGTGCCCGGCGGCATCGCGCTACCCCTGGCGCTGGCCAACGTCGCGAGCCTCATCTCCGGCGGCATCGGCGGGGTGGTGCGCCGGTGAGGAAAGTGCTCCGCAATATCGGTATCGCCATCGCGCTCCTGCTCGCCCTCGGGTTCCTTGCCTGGCACCCGTGGACGCATGCATCGCTCGAGAGCGCCACGGTGGAACTGCCCGCGCTGAAGGCGCCGCCCACCGGCGAGGAAGACCTGATGGTCATCATCTACTCGGGTGATGGCGGCTGGTGGGATCTCGACCAGCGGCTGGGCGCGGTGTTCACCCAGCGCGGCATCCCCGTCGTCGGCCTCAGCACCTTCAAGTACTTCTGGCGCTACCGCGCGCCGGCGGAGTCGGCGCAGGACCTCGACAGGCTCGTCGATACCTTCTCGAAGAAGTGGGGCAAGACCCGCATCCTGCTTGTCGGCTACTCGTTCGGCGCCGACGTGCTGCCCACCCTGGTGGGCAAGATGCGGCCCGATAACCGGGCGCGCCTCAGCCAGCTGGTGCTGCTATCGGCCAGCCGCGACGTGAACTTCGAGATCGAACTGGAGGGCTACATGCACCAGGGGTGGTGGACCACGGCGACGCACAGCCTGTTGCAGTGGCTGAACCCGGTGCAGCACTACGACGCGATCCCGCCCATCGCCGCACTGGGCGGTAAGCCGCCCATGGCGTGCTACTACGGGGCCGAAGACGCCGACGACAGCGGTTGCACCGACCCGAAACTGCCGTCGTTCGTCACGGTGTACAAAAAGCCCGGCGAGCACCACTTTGACGAAAACTACGAACAGCTCGCCACGGAGCTGATTTCGCGCATGCCGCCACGAGCGTTGGGGCCCAACGCCTCCACATCGCCTTAACGCGCGTTTGCCGGTTTTCCCGGGCGGCTTCTGTCACCAAACATTCACCCGCGTGCCACCGAAATTTTCGCATCCGGCGCCCAATCTGGGTGTCCGGGCGGGAACGCAGGAGACGCGCCATGCAACGAGAACCGGGTAAACGCGACTACGGCACGAGTGATTGTGCCGCGCTGCGCTCGCTCGCGAGTCGTGGCATGCCTGTGCCACCGCAGGCTCGCCCGACCACACAACGCGCCCCGACCACGTCGAGGCAGCAGCCCGAGCGCCAGCGTAGGCCTTCGCCTACACCAGCCTGAACGGTACGTATGCGGCGCAGCGCCGGATAGTAAGTCAGGCCTAATTTTAAGAATCCTCCTATATCCGCGGCGGTTCCGCCTAAGTAAGACTTAGGCGGTGCCCGGCACCTGCCCGCCGGGCCCGATATCGCCGATGACCGATCCGACGGCAGGATGCCGTCCGTCCCTAGCGCCAGGATCGATCCCCCCCTTCATCGGCGGTGACGCCGCGCCGGCCACGCCGGGCCGCGTCTCTGGTGGCAACCGCCACCCGACCCAGGGACGGTCACCATGGCCCTCCGCGTGAGCGCGAGGGCCATGTCTTATCATGTGCCCATGGGCTGCCTACCTCTTCCTATCTTCCTGCTCCTCGGCTGCGGCATCGGCTGGTTCGCTGGCGAGAAGACCGGCGCCGTTTACGGCGCGGGCATCGGGCTCGTGGTGGGCCTGGTGCTTACCTTCTTCCTGTTCCGCGCCATGCGCCGCGGCAATCGCTAGCCGCGCGCGTTACTGCGCGTGGCCCAGGAACACCGAGACACCAAGGCCCGCGATGAACGACGGGCCGTGGCCTGCCACCCGGTGTAGCGCGTACGCGTCGAGCTGGAGGTGGTCGCCGATGCTGTAGGCCACGCCACCGCCGGCCTGGAACTCGTTGCCCTCGTCCGCGTCGTGGATGGCATCGGCTTCCACGTAGGCCATCCAGTTCTCGCCGAACTTGCGGCCGAACGTCGGCGCCAGCGTCCACGTATCGCGGCCCTTGAGGCGGTCGACGTTGGCATAGAGGGTGTTCTGCTGGGTGTCGTTCGGCTTCCACTGCATCGTGGTGCCAAGGCTGTACTGCCTGGCGCCGTTGCCGAAATCCTCGTCGCCGTTGGCGAACGTGACCTGGCCGAGCGCGGCCCACGAGAACGCCCCATCGGCGTCACTGCCGGCAGGCGCGTATTTCATCGCCACGCTGGTATCGCCATGGCCCACCGCATGGCGGCGCGAACCCTGGCCACGTTCCTCCAGCCGGTTCCAGGCCGAACCCCCCACCTGCAGTTCCACGGGGCCACCCGTGCCGATGCGAATCACGCTGTCGGCGGTATACGTGCGGTCGAGGAAGCCATCGGCACGCTCGCGCTCGTACGTGGGCACGCCTTGCTCAAGGGCAAAGGTGCCCGCGGGCAGCACGCTGGTGGCGAAGCCCGCGCCGGGGCGGTCGAAGTCCGGCGGATCGGCAAGGGCCACGGCGGGGGCGAGGAGGAGCAGGGCGGCGGTGAGGGCGGGGCGCAGGTTCATGCGGGCATTGTGGCCAACGCACGCGTGCGGGGTTTGTGAGCGTGAACAACGGGAGGTGGGGGGCGGGAAGTGGGGGCGGCACAGCCGGATCGCGCCCCCACTTCCCATCTCCCACCCCCAGGCACTCAGGGGGCTTTGACGACCGGGAAGCTCTCCGGCAACTCAAGCTTGGCGTCGCCGGCGAAGTCTTCCGCCGTGCGCCCAAGCTTCAACTGGTACGTGCCCGCGGCGATGTGCCAGCGCTTGCCGGCATCGTCCCAGCGGGCCAGTGCCAGTGGCTCCAGGGGGATGTCGACGCGCTGGCTGGCGCCCGGCTTCAGCGTCACCTTTGCCCAGCCGGCGAGGCGGCGGGTGCCACCCTGCGGCCCGGTGGCGTAGACCTGTGGCACGTCGGCGCCGGCGACCTTGCCGGTGTTCTTCACCGTGAGGTGCACGACGGGGCGGCCGTCCTTGCCCTTGCCGACTTCGAAGCCGCTGTAGTCGAACGACGTGTAGGTGAGGCCGTAGCCGAAGGCGAACAGCGGCTTGCGCTTCGTCTTCTCGAACCAGCGGTAGCCGACGTCGGCGCCTTCGATGTTGTAGTCGATGGTGTCGGCGGGCTTTTCCTTGCTGTTGAGGCCCGCGCCCTGGATGGTGGCGCGCGGCAGCTGCGATTCGTCCGTGGGCCAGCTCAGCGGCAGGCGGCCGCTCGGGGCCACGTCGCCGTAGAGCAGGCGGGTGATGGCATCGCCACCGGCCGAGCCCGGGTACCACGCCTGCATCACCGCGCCGACCTGGTCGAGCCACGGCATCTTCACCGCGCCGTTGGTTTCGAGCACCACCACGGTATGCGGGTTGGCCTTCGCCACCGCGGCGACCACGGCATCCTGGTTGTCGGGCAGCGACATGTCCGGTGCATCGTACGATTCGGCGGCCCATTTGGTGACGAACACCACGGCCACGTCGGCGCCGGCCGCGGCCTTCGCGGCAGCGGCCGGGTCGGTACCGGCATCGAACGTGACCTTGCTGGCGCGCTTGCCGATGAAGGTGAGCGGCGCCGACGGGTGGTAGTTGAACGGGCCCGGCCAGCCGGTGGGCTCGGCGCCCTCCATCGCGTTGCCGTTGACGTCGGTGACCGACGACGAACCGCCGCCCGCCATGACGCCCTTGTCGGCGTGGCCGCCGATGACGGCGACCGACTTGCCCTTGGCCAGCGGCAGCAGCGCGTTCTCGTTGCGCAGGAGCACCGCGCCCGCTTCGAGCGCGTTACGGGCCACCATGCGGTCGGTCTCGTACGGCACGCTGCCGGCCTTCACCGGCACCGGGTTGTCGAGTACGCCGTGCACGAAGAAGCTGCGCAGGATGCGCTTCACCATGTCGTCGAGGCGGGCCTTGCTCACCTCGCCCTTGGCCACGGCCTCGCGCAGCGGCTTGTCGAAGAAGAGCTCGGCGTCGAACACCTCGCCCGCGGACTGCTGGTCGAGGCCCGCGTTGGCGGCCTTGGCCGCGCTGTGCGCGCCGCCCCAGTCGGACATGACCCAGCCCTTGAAGCCCCATTCCTTCTTCAGCACCTCGTTGAGCAGCCACTCGTGCTCGCCGGAGTACGTGCCGTTGACGCGGTTGTAGGCCGACATGACCGAGCCCGGGTCGCCATGGGCGATGCCGATCTGGAAGGCGATGAGGTCGGATTCACGCAGCGCCACCGGGTCGATCTGCGAGCTGATGGTGTTGCGGCCCGATTCGATGTCGTTGGCGGCGAAGTGCTTGATGGTGGCGACCACCTTGTTCTCCTGCACGCCCTTGATCGTGGCACCGACGATGGTGCCGGCCAGCACCGGGTCTTCGCCGGCGTATTCGAAGTTGCGGCCGTTGCGCGGGTCGCGCAGCAGGTTGGTGCCGCCGGAAAGCAGCACGTTGTAGCCCTTCGCGCGCGCCTCGCTACCGATCATGCGGCCGCCAGCATGGGCCACGGCCGGGTCGAAGCTGGCCGCCGCGCTGAGGCTGGCGGGCAGCGAGATGGCGCCCTTGTTGTCGACGCCCGGCTTGGTGACGCCAAGGCCGGCGTCGGTCTCCTGGATGGCCGGCAGCCCCAGGCGCGGGTTGGCGGGGATGAAGCCGGCATTGCCCAGCGCGCCCTCGGGCTGCGGGTGCTTGTCGCTCTTCATGCCGAAGTCGGTGCGGATAAGGCGGAATTTCTCATCGTCGGTCATGGCGGCGACGAGCAGCTCGGCGCGTTTATCCGCCGACAGCGAGCGATCCATCCACGGGTGGGCCGCCGGGGTGGCCGCCGTGGCCGCGCCGGCAAGGCCGGCGAGGCCCGCGGTGGTGGCAAGGGCGAGGGCGGTGCGGCGCAGGGTATCGGCCATGATCAGCTTCCTGGGGAAATGAAAACGGCCCACGATGTTCCAGTAACGTTTTCATCGCAACCCGCGAGACGCTTCCGTTGTACCGTCAGCGCTTGTCGGCGGCGCCCTGCGCCCCCATCTATGTCGTTGAATGAATTCACAAACGTCGATGCCGCTCAGCGCCTTCCATCCCGCCGTTTCCGCGTGGTTCGAAGCCACCTTCCCGGCGCCCACCGAGGCGCAGGTGGCCGCGTGGCCGGCGATCCGTTCCGGCCGCCACACGCTGGTGGCCGCGCCCACGGGTTCGGGCAAGACGCTCACCGCATTCCTCTCGGCCATCGATGGCCTGGTGCGCGAGGGGGTGGAAGCGGGCGGCCTGCGCGATCGCACCACCATCCTCTACGTCTCGCCGCTGAAGGCGTTGTCGAACGACATCCGTATCAACCTCGAAGCGCCACTGGCCGGCATCCGCGAGGAACTGCGCAAGCAGGGCCTGCCCGATGTAGAGATCCGCACCGCGGTGCGCACGGGCGACACCCCATCGGCCGATCGCAACCGCATGCGCAAGCGGCCGCCGCATATCCTCGTCACCACGCCCGAATCGCTCTACGTCATGCTCGGCTCCGAATCGGGGCGCGCCATGTTGCGCGATGTGCGCGAAGTGATCATCGACGAGATCCACGCCGTGGCCACCAGCAAGCGCGGCAGCCACATGGCGGTGTCGCTCGAGCGGCTTGAAGCGCTGGCGCAGCGCCGGCTCTTGCGCATCGGGCTCTCGGCCACGCAGAAACCCATCGAGACGGTCGCCGCCTTCCTCACGGGTGGCGACGACTGCGCCATCGTCGATATCGGCCACGCGCGCAAGCGCGACCTCGCGCTGGAGGTTCCCCCGGTGCCGCTCGAGGCGGTGATGTCGAACGATATGTGGGAGCTGGTCTACAACCGCCTCGGCAACCTCATCGAGCAACACCGCACCACGCTGGTGTTCGTGAACACGCGGCGCATGGCCGAACGCATGTCGCGGCACCTCTCCGAGCGGCTGGGCGCCGAGGCCGTCACCGCGCACCATGGCAGCCTTTCGCGCGAGCAGCGGCTGGATGCCGAGCAACGGCTGAAGGCGGGCTCGTTGCGCGCGCTGGTGGCCACGGCGTCGCTTGAACTCGGCATCGACATTGGCGATGTCGATCTTGTCTGCCAGATCGCATCACCGCGCTCCATCGCCGCCTTCCTGCAACGTGCCGGCCGCGCCGGCCATGCCGTGGGCGGCACGCCGAAGGCGAGGCTGTTCCCCACCTCGCGCGACGACCTGGTGGAATGCACCGCGCTGCTCGATTGCGTGCGCCGCGGCGAGCTCGATGCGCTGGTCATGCCCACGCAGCCGCTGGATGTGCTGGCGCAACAGATCGTCGCGGAAGTAGCCTGCCAGGAGTGGGACGAGGACGCCCTTTACGACCTCATCCGTCGCGCCTACCCGTTCCAGGCTTTGCAGCGCGAGACCTTCGACGAAGTGGTGCGCATGCTGGCCGATGGCTTCACCACGCGCGTGGGGCCACGCGGTTCGTACATCCACCGCGATGCCGTGAACAAACGCCTGCGCGAGCGGCGCGGCGCGCGGCTCACCGCGGTCACCTCCGGCGGCACCATCCCCGAAACCGGCGACTACAACGTCCTGCTCGAACCGCAAGCCACCACCGTCGGCACGGTGAACGAAGACTTCGCCATCGAGAGCCTGGCGGGCGATGTGTTCCAGCTGGGCAACCGCTCTTACCGCATCCTGCGCGTGGAGATGGGCCGCCTGCGCGTGGAAGACGCGCAGGGCGCGCCGCCGAACATCCCGTTCTGGCTGGGCGAGGCCCCGGGCCGTACCGATGAACTGTCGATCGGCGTGGCGCGCCTGCGCAGCGAGGTATCCGCGCGTTTCGACGAAGGCGGCCGCGATGCCGCCATGGCGTGGCTCGGCGCCGAGCTGGGCGTGGCGAAGGCCGCGGCCGAGCAGGTCGTTGACTATCTCTTCCGCGCGCGTGCCGCGCTGGGTGCGCTGCCTACGCGCGATACGCTGGTGCTGGAGCGCTTCTTCGACGAGAGCGGCGGCACCCAGCTCATCATCCACACGCCGTTCGGCAGCCGCATCAACAAGGCATGGGGCCTGGCGCTGCGCAAGCGCTTCTGCCGTAAGTTCAATTTCGAGCTCCAGGCCGCGGCCACGGAAGACGCCATCGTGCTGTCGCTGTCGACGAGCCACAGCTTCCCGCTGGAAGAAGTGGCACGCTACCTGCACTCGGCCAGCGCGGAGCACGTGCTGGTGCAGGCGCTGCTGGACGCACCGCTGTTTGGCGTGCGCTGGCGCTGGAACGCCACCACGGCCCTGGCGTTGCCGCGCTTCACGGGCGGCAGGAAGGTGGCGCCGCAGCTGCAACGGATGAAGAGCGAGGACCTGCTCGCCACGGTATTCCCCGACCAGGTGGCTTGCCTGGAGAACATCGTGGGCGAGCGCGACGTGCCCGACCACCCGCTCGTGAACCAGACGCTGGACGATTGCCTGCACGAGGCGATGGATACCGAAGGCTGGCTGGCGGTGCTGCGTGGCATGGAAAGCGGCAGCATCCGCGTCGTGGCCCGCGACCTCGCCGCGCCGTCGCCGCTGGCCGCCGAAGTGATGAGCGCCGCGCCTTACGCGTTCCTCGACGACGCGCCCCTTGAAGAGCGGCGCACGCAGGCCGTGCAGTCGCGCCGCTGGAACGATGCCGAAAGCGCGGACGATCTCGGCCGGCTCGATCCGGACGCCATCGCCAGTGTCCGCGACGAAGCATGGCCCGAAGCGCGCAGCGCCGACGAGATGCACGAGGCGCTGATGCTGCTGGGTGCCGTCACGCCGGATGAAGTGCGCGACAACGGCTGGGCGAAGCTCGTGCAGGCGCTGGCGAAGGATGCCCGCGCCACGCTGCTGACAGCGGGTTCCGCCTCGCTGTGGGTCGCCGCCGAGCGCCTGCCGACCTGGCAGGCCATCCACGCCGATGCACGCATGCAGCCGGCAATCGCCGCACCTGCCGAGTACGCGGTGCAAGCGTGGACGCGCGAGGCTGCCCTGGTCGACGTGGTGCGCGGTCGCCTCGGTGGCCTCGGCGTCGTCCTCGAACGCGATATCGCACCGCTGCTCGGGGTCGATGCGTCCGATGCCACCCTTGCGCTCGTCGCGCTGGAAAGCGAAGGCTACGTCATGCGTGGCCCGTTCTCGCCCGGCGCCACCGAGGCCGAGTGGTGTGAACGCCACCTGCTGGCACGCATCCACCGCTACACCATCGGCCGCCTCCGTCGGGAGATCGAACCCGTCGCGCCACGCGACTTCCTCCGCTTCCTCCTCGACTGGCAGCACGTCACGCGCGCCACGCAGGTCGCTGGCCCCGATGCCCTCGCAGGTGTCATCGGCCAGCTCGAGGGCTTCGAGTCCGCGGCAGGCGCGTGGGAATCCGAACTGCTGCCATCGCGTGTCAACGACTACAGCATCGGCTGGCTCGACGACCTCTGCCGCGCTGGCCGCATCGTCTGGAGCCGCCTGCGCCTGGGCACCGGCAGCGGTGGCCCCGTGCGCGCCACGCCCATCGTGCTGCTGCCACGCCGGCAGTTGCCCGTGTGGTCCGCCGCGGCACCCGCCGCAACCGACGAGATGAAGCTCTCCTCGCGCGCACAGGCCGTGGAAGACGCGCTACGCGACGAAGGCGCCCTGTTCTTTGACGAGCTCGCATCGATCACGCACCTGCTGCGCACGGAACTCGAAGACGCCCTCGGCGAACTCGTCGCCGCCGGCCGTGTCACCGCCGACAGCTTCGCCGGCCTGCGCGCCCTGCTGCTGCCCTCGGCCAAGCGCAACAACGGCCGCGCGCGCCGCACGCGCCGGCACATGCTCAGCGGCATCGAAGACGCCGGCCGCTGGGCCCTCGCCCGCCGCCCGCGCGAGGAACGCAACGATGCCGACGGCCTGGACCACATCGCCCGCACGCTGCTACGCCGCTACGGCGTGGTCAGCTGGCGCATCCTCGAGCGCGAAGCCCACTGGCTCCCGACGTGGCGCGACTTGCGCCGCGTGTACCACCGCCTGGAAGCCCGCGGCGAAATCCGCGGCGGCCGTTTCGTCGACGGCCTGGTCGGCGAGCAGTTCGCCCTGCCGGAGGCACTGGCCGCCCTGCGGCAGGTGCGCCACCGCGAGCACGATGGCGAAATCACCTGCATCGCGGGCACGGATCCGCTGAACCTCACCGGCGGCATCATCGCGGGGACGAAGGTGCCGTCGGTGATCGGCAACCGCATCGCGATCCGCGATGGCATTCCGTTGGCGGCGATGGTGGCGGGGAAGTTCGTGTTGTTGGGTGAGCTGTCGCCGGATGAAGAGCGTGAGGCGCGTGGCGCCTTGCAACGCAGGGCCGATTTGCGGGCCCCCGTATATCCCTAACCCCCGCACTATTGTGGGAGCGCGCTTGCGCGCGATGCACTTGCACCGGTTCATTCGCTATCGCGAATGCATGCGTTGAGCGGCTTGCGCCGCCTTAGGCTGGTGGGGTGTCGGCGGTCGGCGGCGGGTGGGCCCCTGGGGCCGCCAGTCGCGGACCTTCGGACCGGGCCGTAGCTCCGCAATCGCAATGACCTGACGCTGCGCGGCCCTCCGCTCATGTCGGCCCCAGGGGCCCACCCGCCACCGAGTCCACACGTCTCGTTTCGTGCAGCAGAAGCTAGGGGACGAGGCGAGCCTTCCCTCGCGCTTCGTAGATGAGCAAACCAAACTACTCCACCGCCAACGGCAGCTCGTCTTTGGCTGACCCGGACGCCGCGCCACGACGAATCCCGGGCGCCCGTGATCCGTCGTGGCTGGCTAGATGCACGCATGGGCACGCCGGGAGGCCGAAGTAGCGAAGCGCCACGAGGCACAGGCTTGTGCCACACGATACGAGGCGTATCGACTCGGGGGCGGGCAGGCCCTTGGGGCCGACATGAGCG
>NZ_JZRB01000016.1 GCF_000964085.1 Luteibacter yeojuensis | reverse complement strand
TTCCCCGGTAATCCGCGATGAACCCAAAAAAAGGCCCGCCATTGGCGGGCCTTTTTTCGTTGCAGCTCAGCGGGGTGGCTTTACGCACCCACCGCCGAGTACCCCTTCAGCCGCTGCGCGAACTGCTGCAGCGAGCGGATGCCGCTTTCCTCGGCTTCGTGGATCCACTGCTGGAGCGAGCTGAGGGCCTTGTCGGCGCCACGCTCTTCCATCAGGGCCACCAGGCGGGCGCGGAAATCGCACACGGTCTGCAGGGCCGGGCGGTTGGCCAGGGCGGCCTGCATGCGCTCGCGGGCATCGTTGTCGAGCCAGCGGCCGCCGTCGGCCAGGGCGCGGCGCAGGCGCCGCGGGATAGCCTTCATGCGCTCGCCGGCCGAACCGGCCTCTTCGCGCATCGTCGGTAGGATGACGTTGCGGTAATAGTCGGTGGTGGCCTGGAAACGCAGCGCAAGCACGCCCTTCAGCGTCTCGGCATCGGGCAGGTGCACGTTCGGGCGCAGGTTCAGCGTGGGGGCCACGCGGAGCACCTTGGCGAGGCCCACGGCACGCAGGGTGCAGATGGCCGCCCAGCCGATGTCGAACTCCCACTTGCGCAGCGCGAACTTGGCCGAGCTGGGAAACGCGTGGTGGTTGTTGTGCAGTTCCTCACCACCGATCCAGAAGCCCCACGGCGAGATGTTGGTGGCCGTGTCGCTGCTTTCGAAGTTGCGGTAGCCCCACCAGTGGCCGATGCCGTTGACGAAGCCGGCGGCCCAGAACGGGATCCACAGCATCTGCACGGCCCACAGTGCCATGCCGATGACGCCGAACAGCGAGACATTGATGAGGGCCATGAGGACCGGGCCCCAGTACGGGTGCTTGCCGAACAGGTGGCGCTCGAACCAGTCGTCGGGCGTGCCGCGGCCGTACTTCTCCATGTCGGCCTTGTTGTAGCTGGCTTCGCGGTACAGCGAGACGCCGTCGAGGAACACCTTCTTGATGCCAAAGACCTGCGGGCTGTGCGGGTCTTCCTCGGTCTCGACCTTGGCGTGGTGCTTGCGATGGATGGCCACCCACTCCTTCACCACCATGCCCGTCGTGAGCCAGCCCCAGAAGCGGAAGAAGCCATTGAGCGTCCAATGGAAATCGACGCCGCGATGGGTGGCGCTACGGTGGTAGTACAGCGTCACCGTGAAGATGGTGAGCTGGGTGACCACGAGCATGTAGACCACGATCTCGCCCCACGACGCGCGGGTGAGGCCGTTGGCCAGGAAGTCGAGCACCGTGTCGAGCATCGGTCGGTTACCGCTTGGGTAGTGAAGGGAATGTACAGGTGTGCAGTCTATAGGGACGCCCCCGTACCCACCAGCACGGAGCGCGGCAAAATGTGAAGCCCACGGTTGGCGAAATGTGCCCCTTTCCGCACAATCGCCCCATGACCGCCGCCCGCCTTGTTCAGCCATGTGAAAACCCGCGCGCACGTTGCCCGCAGGTTCCTGCGCTTTGCGCGCCATTGGGCGATTTAGCCGCATGATCGCTACCGCTTTGCTGAATGTCGCCGGCATCTCCCGGCGCCGGGCCGGGCGCACGGCGGTCAGCGACGTCAGTTTCTTCCTGAACCGGGGTGAAGTCCTGGGCCTGCTCGGCGTCAATGGCGCGGGCAAGTCGACCACCCTGCAGATGCTTTCGGGCGCGCTGAAGCCCGACACGGGCAGCATCCAGCTCGACGGCCGCGACTTCGTCGCCGATCCCCGCATCGCGCGCCAGCTCATCGGGTGGCTGCCCGAGAACGCCCCGCTGTGGCCCGAGCTCTCGGTGGAAGAACACCTGCAAGCCTTCGCCACGCTGCGCGGCGCCTCGCGCGGCGATGCCCGGGCGGCGGCCCGGCGCATCATCGACCGGCTGCAACTGGGCGAACTGCGCCGCCGCCTCGCTGGCGTGCTGTCGCAGGGCCAGCGCCAGCGGCTTGGCCTGGCCTGCGCGCTGGTGCACGAGCCCGCCCTGCTTATCCTCGACGAGCCCGCCAATGCGCTCGACCCGGTGCAGGTGGGCGAGCTGCGCAAGGTGATCCGCGAGCGTGCCGCCGCCGGCAGTGCCGTCATCCTCTCGACGCACGTGCTGGCCGAAGTGGTCGCCGTGTGCGACCGGGTGGCCATCCTCCACGACGGCCGGCTACGCCACGATGCGCCGCTGGGCGGCAGTGGCGGTGGCAAGGCGCTCGAGGCCACGTTCTTCGGCATCGCGACGGGAGCCGCCGCATGAGCTTCGCCGCCGTCACCCGCCTGGAACTGCGCCGGCTGGCCGTGCGCCCGCTCGCCTGGGCGCTTGCCGCCCTCACCATCGCATGGCTCGCGTGGACGTTCGTGCTGGGCCTGGGCCAGTTCCTCGGCGCCCAGGTGAAGCTCGCCGCCGTCGCCGATGCGCCCGGTTTCACCGATCTGGTCGCCATACCGTTGCTTGCCGAACTGGTGAAGCTCTCGTTCCTGGTCGTGCCGTTGCTGACGATGTCGCTCATCGCCGGCGAACGCCGCACCGGTACGCTCGCCCTCCTCGCCTCGGCCGGCCTGCCCCCTTGGCGCATCGTCATCGGCAAGTACGTCGCCGTGCTGGCATGGCTCGGGCTGTGGCTAATCGCGACGCTCGCGATGCCGCTCATCGTGGGTGCCAGCGGCTCGGCGGACTGGGGCAAGCTCGCCTCGGCCACGCTCGGCACGGGGCTGGTGCTCGCGACACTCGCCGCGATCGGCCTTGCATGTTCCGCGGCCACCGCGTTCCCCGCCATTGCCGCCGCCATGGCACTCATCATCACGCTGGCGTTGTGGACCATCGACCGTGGCGCGCAGGCCGCCGGCGTAAGCGGGGGCTTCCTCGACTGGCTGGCGATGGCGAACCACCTGCAGAACCTGCTGCGCGGCCTGGTCACGTCGGTTGATATCGCGTGGTTCGCCGTGGCCATCGCGCTTGCGCTCACCCTCGCCATCCGCCGCCTCGGCGCCGACCGGGAGCGCCAGTGATGCGCCGCCTTGATCGCTGGCTCGTCACCCTCGGGCTCTTCATCGCCGCCGGCTGCATCGGCTTCCTCAGCTCGCGCCATGTCTGGACGGCCGACTGGACCCGCGGTGCGCGCGCCAGCCTCGCCCCCGAAAGCGTGGCCGTGCTGTCGAAGCTGCCGGGCCCCGTCGAGGTCGTGGGTTACCTCTCGCCCACGGGCCCGCTGCGTGAGCAGACGGCCGCGGTGATCGAGCGCTACGCGCGCGAAAAGCACGACCTCACGCTGGCGTTCATCGACCCCGACAAGGACCCCGCCGCATCGCGCCAGCTTGGCATCAGCGGCGACGGCGCGCTCCTCATCCGCTACAAGGGGCGCGAAGAGCGCGTCGAAAGCCCGATCAACGAGCGCAACCTGTCGAACGCGCTGGAGCGCCTCGCGCGCGGCGGCGAACGGCTCATCGCGTTCGTCACCGGCGACGGCGAACGCCAGGGCGATGGTGTCGCCAACGCGGACCTGGGCATCTTCATGCGCCAGGTGGAACGCCGCGGCATCCGCGCCGTGCCGCTTAACTTCGCGCAGACACAGGGCGTGCCCGAACACACCGACCTTGTCGTGCTTGCCAGCCCCAGCGCGTCGCTTTCGCCGCAGGCCGTGGGCGCCCTCGTGGATTACGTCCACGGCGGCGGCAACCTGCTGTGGCTCACCGAACCATCGAACGATAACCTCGGCACCGGCGCGCTGGCCGACGTGCTGGGCGTGCGCATCCTGCCGGGCGTGCTGGTCGATGGGCAAGGCAGCACGCTCAACGTGCAGGACCCACGCATCATCGTCGAGGCGGATTACCCATTCCATGCCATCACTCGCGGCTTCCGCGACACCACGCTGTACCCGCAGGCGGCAGCGCTGGCACAGGTATCCGACCACGACTGGGCGGTGGTGCCCTTCCTGCGCAGCAGCGAGCGTAGCTGGACGGCATTCGGTGGCATCGACAACGACAAGCCCTCCACCGTCGCGTTCCACCCCGAGGCCGGTGAACTGAAGGGGCCGCTGGATTTCGGCTTCGCGCTCAACCGCCTTTCGCCCAGCCCGGACAAGAGCGAGCAGCGCGCGGTGGTCATCGGCGATGGCGACTTCCTGTCGAACACCTACGTGGGCAACGGCGGCAACCGTGCCCTGGGCGAGCGCATCGTCAACTGGCTGCTCGGCGACGACGTGCTGGTGAACCTGCCGCCGCGGGGCGCGCCCGACCGGGTGGTCACGGTATCGCAGGACGGCCTCAACGCCCTCACGTTTGGCTTCCTCATCGCATTGCCCGTGCTGCTGGTCGCGGCCGGCGGCTTCA
Source organism: Luteibacter yeojuensis (assembly GCF_000964085.1). Taxonomy (GTDB): domain Bacteria; phylum Pseudomonadota; class Gammaproteobacteria; order Xanthomonadales; family Rhodanobacteraceae; genus Luteibacter; species Luteibacter yeojuensis_A. The sequence continues at coordinate 151,327 of NZ_JZRB01000016.1, read as the reverse complement.
TCGCATGGCGTCGCCGGAGGCGCTGAGATGGTGAAGCGGTTACTGGGGGTCGCCGTGCTGGCAGCGCTCATCGGCGCCGTGGCGTGGCAGGTGCACACGGATAACGACGAGGTGCGCGCACACACGCTGACGGCGCTCGACCCAGCTGCCGTGCGCCGCATCGATATCACGATGAAGGGCCTGCCGCCGCAGCATTTCGAGCGGCACGGAGAAGGCTGGAGCGGCGATGACCAGGGCCGCCCCACGGAACTTGCGCAGCTGGCCGGGACGCCCGTGGCCGAATGGAAGGCGGCGGCAGGGTTCGACATGGCCAGGATCGGCCTGGCCCCACCGCTGGCCGTGCTGACGCTCGACGGCACCCGCATCGAATACGGCGACATGGCCGCCCTGGGCCGCCAGCGCTACGCCCGCGTGGGCGACCGCATCGCCTTCATCCCCGCCCAGGCGATGCCACGCGCGCCACGCACCAAGGCGCTGGATACAAAGCCGATGTAACCGCCCGCTTTTTGTAGGAGCCCGCTCGCGGGCTCCTACAGCGCCGCCAGCATGCTTGCAGTGGTCGCCGGCAAGCCCCACATTGCAGCCATGCCTGAGTTACCCGAAGTCGAAACCACCCGTCGTGGCATCGCGCCCCATATCGAGGGGCGGCGCGTCACGGGCGTGGTGCTGCGCCGGCCCGACCTGCGCTGGCCGATCCCGCCCGAGGTGACATCGCTGCTGCCGGGGCAGGTGGTGGAGAGCGTCGACCGCCGCGCGAAATACCTGCTGCTGCGCACGGGCGCGGGCACCGCCCTGCTCCACCTTGGCATGTCGGGCATGCTGCGCGTGCTACCCGCCGAGACGCCGGTCGCAAAACACGACCACGTCGACATCGCGTTTGATACGGGCAAGGTGCTGCGCTACACCGATCCGCGCCGCTTTGGCGCGTTGCTCTGGCAGATGCCCGGCGAAACCCACGAACTGCTCGAAGGCATCGGGCCCGAGCCGCTCACGGACGCCTTCGACGGCGAGCGGCTGTTCGAACTGTCGCGTGGCCGCAAGTCGGCGGTGAAAACGTTCCTGATGGATAACGCCGTGGTCGTGGGCGTTGGCAATATCTACGCCAGCGAAGCGCTGTTCGCCGCCGGCATCGACCCGCGCCGCGCGGCGGGCAAGGTCTCGTACGAACGCTACGTGAAGCTGGCCGCCGAGGTGAAGCGCATCCTCGCCTACGCGATCACCCGCGGGGGCACCACGCTGCGCGATTTCCTGGCGCCCGATGGCGCGCCCGGCTACTTCTTCCAGGAATTGTTCGCCTACGGGCGCGCCGGCGAACCCTGCAAGGTATGCGGCACGCCCATCAAGGTGGTGACGCTCGGCCAGCGAGCGTCGTTCTGGTGCCCCACCTGCCAGCGCTGATCAGGCCGGCCAGCGAATGGCTGCGTGCGAGTTGTTGAAGCGCGGATCGTTCTCGTCGCCATCGAGGTGCACGGTGAGGCCACCCGCGACGCCATCGACCTCGACCACCTGGCCATCCTCGAAATGGGCGCCCAGCGCGCCCAGGTCGACGAAGCGCTCCGCCAGCGCGCCCACGCGATCGATCTCGCGGTCGGGCACGTTGGTGATGCTGACGTCAGGGCGGCCGAACTTGCGCATGCCGCGCGTGCGGATCCACGAACGGCCCTTGGTTTCTTCCGGGCTGCACAGGATGAGCACGTGGTGGCGCGTCGGCGCGCCACCCTTGATGAGGTAGTGCTCGCGCCACTCGGGGGCGCCGAAGAGCGTGAGGATCTGCGGATCGACCACGACCGAGCCGCCCACGTCGGTCAGGCCGGCCACCACGCCAAGCGTGTCGCGCAGGTAGCCGAGATCGTCGCGGTCGGGGAAGCGGCCGCGGATGACCATGACGTGGGGGGCGTGCTTCGCCTGCTTGAACGCCTCGGGGTTGTCCTCCCGCAGCAGCTCGCCCAGGGCGCCGGCCAGCGGGTAGCCCTCCCACTTCGACAGCACCACGTTCTGCATGCGCTGCATCTCGACGCCCTCGGGCAGGCCGGGGCTGCCGTACTTCATGGCGGGGATGGCGACATCCTCGGCGAAGCTGCCGAACACGAAGAACAGCAGCACGCCGCTTTCGTCGGAGGGCTGCCAGTAGGGGCGCGGCCAGTCGGCGGCGGGCGTCGTCGTATCGGTCACGCTTCAATGTCCTTCGTTCGGTTCGGTTTCGCCCAGCGGCAGCACGGGCTGCTGCAACTCGATGCGGCCTTCGCCCGCGGTGATCGTCTTGAACTCCGCGCGGCTGACGGAGACATAGCGGTCGTTGCCGCCGATCTCAACCTGCGGGCCCTGGGTGACGGCCCGGCCGTGTTCATCCACGCGCACCACCATGGTGGCCTTGCGCCCCGAGTGGCAGATGGTCTTGATCTCCTCGAGGTTATCCGCCCAGGCCAGCAGGTAGCGGCTGCCCTCGAACAGCTCGCCGCGGAAATCGGTGCGCAGGCCGTAGGCCAGCACCGGGATGTTGAGGCGGTCGACCACGTCGGAGAGCTGCCACGCCTGGTTCTTCGACAGGAACTGGGCCTCGTCCACCAGCACGCAGTGCAGGGGGCCACGCGCCCGGATATCGTTTTCCACCATGGCGAAGATGTCCTCGTCACCGGCGAAGCGCATGGCCCGGGCCTGCAGGCCGATGCGCGAGGCCACGATGCCCTCCCCGTAGCGGTTATCCAGCGCCGGGGTGAGGATCAGCGTCCGCATGCCGCGCTCATGGTAGTTATGGGCGCTCTGCAGCAGGGTCGTGGTCTTGCCGGCGTTCATCGCCGAATAGTAGAAATACAGCTTGGCCATGCGGGTTCCTGGTCTCGACCGGGCATGGTAGCGAATCCCGGCCCCGCCCGCCCCGGCCCGGGCGGCCGCCCGGCCGTCCTGCTACCATCGCAACCCTCGTTCGCCGCCCGCCCGGCCGCCCCGATGCTGAATCCGCAACAACACGCGGCTGTCGAGTACTGCGATGGCCCCCTCCTCGTGCTCGCTGGCGCCGGCTCCGGCAAGACCCGCGTCATCACCGAGAAGATCTCGCACCTCATTTCCCGGCGCCACCTGGCCGCCGAGAAGATCGCCGCCATCACCTTCACCAACAAGGCCGCGAAGGAAATGCGCGAGCGCGTGGGCAAGCTCATCTCCGATGAGTCGGCGCGCGCCCTCACCGTATGCACCTTCCACGCGCTGGGCCTGAAGTTCCTGCAGATCGAGCACGAGCGCGCGCGCCTGCGCCGCGGCTTCTCGGTGCTGGACGCCGACGACAGCGCCAACATGATCAAGGAGCTCTCGCCCAAGGGCGTGAAGCCGGAAGTGATCCAGGGTATCCGCAACCTCGTGGGCAAGGCCAAGAACGCGGGCCTGACGCCCGACGAAGCCATGGCCGCCGCGCGCACGGCGCGCGAAATGGAAGCGGCCACCATCTACGACCTCTACCAGCAGCGCCTCGCGGCGTTCAACGCGGTGGATTTCGACGACCTCATCCGCCTGCCGCTCAGCATCCTCGAAGGCGATGCCGACGCGCGCGCCATCTGGCAGGAGCGCCTGCGCTACCTGCTGGTGGACGAATACCAGGATACGAACGACGCGCAGTACCGCCTGTTGAAAGCCATCGCCGGCCCCAAGGCGCGCTTCACCTGCGTGGGCGATGACGACCAGAGCATCTACGCCTGGCGCGGCGCCAACCCCGAGAACATCGACCAGCTTGGCCGCGACTACCCGCAGCTGAAGGTGATCAAGCTGGAGCAGAACTACCGTTGCGCGAAGCGCATCCTGCGTGCGGCCAACCAGCTCATCGCCAACAACCCGCACGTGCACGACAAGAAGCTGTGGAGCGACCACATCGAAGGGCCGCCCATCCGCGTCATCGAGTGCAAGGACAACGACCACGAGGCCGAGAAGATCGCGGCCATCGCCACCAGCCTGCACGAGCGCTACAAGGACAAGGGCTGCCGCTGGGACGATTTCTGCATCCTGTACCGCGGCAATTTCCAGGCGCGCCCGCTCGAGAAGGCCTTGCGCCTGGCCCGCGTGCCCTACCACCTCAGCGGCGCGCTGTCGTTCCTCGACCGCGCGGAGGTGAAGGACATCCTAAGCTACCTGCGGCTGCTGACGAACCCCACCGACGACGCCGCGTTCCTGCGCATCGTGAACGTGCCCAAGCGCGAGATCGGCGCCACGTCGCTGGAGAAACTTGGCGAGATGGCCCAGTCGCGCAACGCGTCGCTGCTGGATGCCGCGCGCAGCGACGCGGCGCTGAAGAACATCTCGCCCAGGCCCGCGTCCGCGCTGGCCAGCTTCGCCCGCCTCATGGATGAACTGCGCAGCCATGCCGTGCATGAAAGCGCCGCCGACCTGGTCGCCACCGTGATCGAAAAGACTGGTTACGGTGCCCACGTGGCGGCCAGTACCACCGACGAGGTGCTGCGCGAGCGGCGCATGGGCAACCTGCGCGAGCTTATCGACTGGTTCCGCGCCATGGGCCGCGACGGAGGCCGCACGGGTGATATCGCGCAGCAGCTGGCGCTGCTCAGCCACGCCGACCGCGATGACCCCGGCAACGCGCTGCGCATGATGACGCTGCACTCGGCGAAGGGCCTGGAGTTCCGCTTCGTGTTCATCGTGGGGTGCGAGGACGGCACGCTGCCGCACGAGGGCGCCATCGACGAAGGCCGCCTCGATGAAGAACGCCGCCTGATGTACGTGGGCATCACCCGCGCGAAGGAGATGCTGACGCTTTCGTTCTCCGCCCGCTCGCGCAAGTACGGCGAGGTACTGACCAACGACCCCAGCCGCTTCCTCGAGGAGCTGCCGCAGGACGACCTGCACTGGGATGGCCAGAACCCAGAGGCCGACGCGGAAGTGAAAAAGGAAACCGCCGAATCGCACATGGCGCGCATCCGGGCGATGCTGGCGGGCGGCTAAAGAACCATGTAGGAGCGCAGCTCTTCGGTTAGATGAGCTTTTCCGCTTCGAGTTCGCTCTTGAGGTACGCGTAGTAGATGGGCCCGGCCACCAGGCCGCCGATGCCGAACGCGGCCTCGAACACCAGCATGGCCACCAGCAGCTCCCATGTGCGGGCGCGGATCTGGCCGCCGACGATGCGGGCGTTGAGGAAGTACTCGAGCTTGTGCACCACCACCAGGAAACCCAGCGCGGCGACACCGACCCAAAGCCCGGCCGAGAGCGCCGCGATGGTCACCAGCGTGTTCGAGATGAGATTCCCCACCACGGGCAGCAGGCCGACGACGAAGGTGATGATGACCAGGGTCTTCGCCAGCGGCACGTGCACGCCCACGATCGGCAGCGCCACTAGCAGGAACGCCGCGGCCAGGGCCGTGTTGATGGCCGAGATTTTCAGCTGGGCGAAGATGATGTTGTGGAAGGCCTCGGCAAGGCGCGTGGCGCGCACCGAGAGCTCGTACGAAAGGGGGCGCGTGGGCCGGCCGCCGCTGCCATGCGAAACAGCCACGATGGCACCCAGCACCAGGCCGATGAGGATATGGGCGAACACACGCGCGGCCGTGGTGCCGACGAGGCGCAGGTCGCCGGCGTGTTCATGGGCCCAGCCCATGCCCTGCGAGCGGAAGTCGGCGAAGCTGTCGGGCAGGCTCGACATGATCCAGGCCGGCAGCTGCTCGTGTGCCTTGTCCAGCAAGGGCAGCAGTTTCTCGTCCCACAGCTGTTGCGGATCGCCCAGGTCGTGGCGGTAGAAGCTGAGCCCCGACACCACCAGCAGCACGATGGCACCCACCACCACGACGGTGACGACGCCGACCGCGATGAAGCGGGCCCGCTCGCCCGGGATGGCGCGCCGGATGAGGGGCGTCATGGCTTCCACCACCTCGTACACCAGCAGGCCGGCCAGCAGGGCCGAAATGAGGTGCAGCATGAGGATGCCCCACAGCGCCAGCGCGGCGAGGACATAAGTGGCGAGGCGGATGGCTCGGGAATCCCCCGGGACGCTGACCATGCGGTACTCCTTGGCGGTGGGCGGATTCCAGCAGCCGGGCGATGAACGCTAGATCAAACGTTCGGCTTCGAGTTCAGCCTTGATGTAGGCGTAGAAGATGGGGGCCGCGACCAGCCCGGGCAAGCCGAACGCCGCTTCGAACACCAGCATGGCCACCAGCAGCTCCCAGGCACGGGCGCGGATCTGGCCGCCGACGATGCGGGCGTTGAGGAAATATTCGAGCTTGTGGATGAGGATGAGGAACGCCAGCGCGCCCAGGCCCACGTACAGGCCCACCGAAAGGCCGACGATGGTGATGGCCGTGTTCGACAGCAGGTTGCCGATGACCGGCAGCAGGCCGACGATGAACGTGATGACGATGAGCGTCTTCGTCAGGGGCAGGTGCTGGCCGAAGAGGGGCAGCACCACCACCAGGAAGATGGCGGTGAAGCCCGTGTTCACCAGCGAGATCTTGATCTGGGCGAACACGATGTTGTGGAACGCGTCGGCCAGCCGGGCGCAGCGCAGGCCCAGTTCGCTGGCGAAGGGGCCGATCTGGTGCGTGGGCCGCGCGCGGCTCAGTGCCACGAAAGCCCCCAGGATGAGCCCCAGCACGATGTGCACCAGCACGCGGGCGGCCTCCTTGCCGGCCAGTTGCAGCGCCACGGCATGCGAGCGCGCCCACTCCAGCGCGGTATCGCGCAAGGCATCGACGCTATCGGGCAGCAGGCCCACCACGGCGGGCGGCAGCTGGCCGCGGGCGCGGTCCACCATGGGCATGAGCTTGTTCTGCCACAGGTCGGCGGGGTTGCCGATCTCGTTGCGGAAGAAGCTGATGGCACCCAGGATCAGCAGCGTGAGCAGGCCCACCACGACGATACCCACCAGGGCCACGGCCAGCATGCGGGCGCGCTCGCCCGAGAGCCGGCGCCCCATCAGGGGCGCGACCGAGACGACCACCTCGTAGACGAGCAGCCCGGCCAGCAGCGCGGGCAGCAGGCGCAGCACCATGATGAGCAACAAGGCCACGCCGGCGAGGATGTAGCTGGCGATGCGCACGGCGCGGGTCCGGTTTTGAGCGTCCATCAGGGGCCCTTGCGAAGATCAGGCCGCAGTCTGTCAGCACACGGGGGGCGGGCGCCATAGGCGGCACGGCGTCGTCAGCCTGTCGTAAACTGCCGTCACAATCGCCGGCCCTCGGGCACAGGCGCCCGATATGCCAAGGGGAATCCATGATGAAGTTCGCCCCGGCCGCGCTTGCGGCCGCCCTCGTCCTCGCCGGCTGCGCGTCGGCACCGCAGGCCGCGAAGCCCGCCGCCGCCGCGGCACAGGCCGCTCCCGCCGCCGCCGAGCCGGCGGCGGCCGGCCCCGCGCCGGACGACAACCTCAACGCCGTACTGTGGTCGCAGACCGCGAACGAGCACGACTTCATCTACATCCAGACCTACCGCGATGCGCAGGAGAAACTTCTCAAGGCGAAGGCGGATCGCCGCTGGGACGCACTGGCGAAGGACGACCGCGCCGCCCATCCGTCCCTTGCGGAGCTGAAGCCGGCCGTGGTGCTCGACGTCGACGAAACCGCGCTGGATAACTCGCCCTACCAGGCCCGCCTCATTCGCTCCGGCGGTGAATACAACGAAGCGGAATGGGCCGCGTGGTGCCAGGAAGGCAAGGCGAAGCCCATGCCGGGTGCCGTCGAGTTCACGAAGTTCGCGGCCGACCACGGCATCGCGGTCATCTTCATCTCCAACCGCGCCAAGGATCTCAACGACGCCACGCTCGCCAACCTGCGCGCCGCCGGCTTCCCGGTCGCGGGCAAGGAATCGTTCCTGGGCCTGGGCACCTTCGTCGAAGGCTGCGAGCAGGCCGGCAGCGAGAAGGGCTGCCGCCGCCAGCTGATCGCCGGCAAGTACCGGGTGCTGATGCAGTTCGGCGACCAGATCGGCGATTTCGCCAATGTCTACGGCAACACGGCCGAGGGCCGCGCCAAGGCCATGGCCCCGTACACCGCCTGGATCGGCGAGCGCTGGTTCGTGCTTCCCAACGCCACGTACGGCAGCTGGGAACCCGCGCTCTTCGATAACGACTACACTCTGCCGCGCGGGGAACGCCGCCAGAAAAAGATCGACGCGCTGCGTACCAATTAATTCAATAACTTAGGTCATGATATTTGACGTATTGCTTTAGCAATGTCGTCCAACTATCATGTGCCTCGCCGAAACCCGCGGTGCGAAGAGCAAAGCGGGCAAGGCCATTTCCCTTACCGGCTTCGGGCCGGATAACCCCGTGAGACCCAAGGTCTCCGGGGTTTTTCTTTATGCGGATGCGGTAATCTCGCTTCCCCGCCGTTTACGGACGACGCACCCATGATCCGCACCACCCCGAAGGCCTGGCTGCTCATGCTGGCGCTGGCGTTCGTCGCGGGTTGCAACCGCCACAAGGAACCGGCTGGCACGCCCGGCGGTGGCTCGCCCGAAGATGCCGCGCGTGAATCGCTCGAGCTGATCCGCGACGGCAAGTTCGACATGTTCTGGCAGCACGCGCTGCCGCCGGCCGATTTCGCCACGTTGAAGGCCGACTGGCCCAGGCGTAACGCGGCGGCCGAACCCATCAATGACGACGACCGCGCGAAGTTCGAGAACGGCGTGAAGCGCCTGACCGAGCCCGACGCGGAGAAAAAGCTCTACGCCGACCTGCGGCCGACGCTCATCCACTTCGACCGCGATTACAAAGACCAGATGCCGCTTATCTCGGGCGTCGGCCAGTCGATGGCGCTGACCGCCATCGACCAGGCGAAGGACCTCACCATCCCGCAAAAGCGCCAGCTGCGCGAAGCGGTGAACGCCATCGCCCCCTGGACCCAGGGCGTGGCCTGGGGCGACCAGGACAAGGCGAAGCAGGCCATCGGCATCCTCGTCGACACGGCACGCAAGGCCCATCTCAGCACGCCCGAGGCACTGCATGGCATGGACTTCACCCAGTCGATGGCCACGTACTCGGCGCTGTGGCTGGGGCTAAAGAACCTGCTGAACGTGTACGGCCTGTCGCTGGACAAGAGTTTCGAGTCCATCAGCATCGATACGCTGGAGAACACCGGCGGCACGGCCCACGTGAAAATCACCTACACCCTGCTCGACAAGCCGATCCAGACCGATGCCACGCTTGTCCTGCTCGATGGCCGCTGGTACGACAGCGACCTGCTGCAGAGCGTGCGCAATGAGCACTTCAAGCTGAACCCGCCGCCGGCGCCCGCCACCGCGCCGGCACCGGCGGCCACCGCCGCCCCGCCGCACCGCGACCCGGGCGCGCCGGTCGCGGCCGCGAAGCCCCGCTAAGGCCTTACAATCCCACGATGTCCGAAATTCCCATGAGTGCGGATCCGCACGTCCATGTCGCCCGCTCCCCGTGGTGGTTCAAGCTGCTGGGGCGCGTGCTCGAGCCCTGGGTGCGCATCAAGCGCGACCCGGCCGAACCCGCCGCGCTGCTCAAGAGCGGGGCCGCCGTGTGCTACGCCATCGAGCGCGACGGCACCTCCGATGCCCTGATCCTCGAGCGCGCTTGCCGCGAGGCTGGCCTGCCCAGCCCCATGCAGCTGCTCGACTTGCCCGGGCGCCGCCGGCGTTCGGTGTTTTCGCTCAGCCGGCGGCACGGCTGGCTGTTCGGCCGCACCGACGCACGCGGGCCGAAGGAACCCATCGGCCAGCTCATCCGCGCCATCGAGGACGACCCCCAGCGCGATATCCAGGTCATCCCTGTCTCGATCTACGTCGGCCGCGCCCCCAACCGCGAAAGCGGCTGGTTCAGCGTGCTGTTCGCCGAGAACTGGCTCGTCGTGGGCCGCTTCCGCCGCATGCTGGCCCTGCTGCTCAATGGCCGCGATACCGTGGTGCACTTCTCCGAGCCGGTGTCGCTGCGCACCGTGCTGACCGAATCGCAGGGCCTCACCAACGAGCGCCTCACCCGCAAGATCGCCCGCGTGCTGCGCACGCACTTCCGCCGCATCCGTGCCGCGGTAATCGGCCCCGATCTGTCGCACCGGCGCACGGTGGTCGACGCGGTGCTGAACGCGCAGCCGGTGCGCGATGCCATCGCCGCCACGGCCAGCAAGGAAAACATCACCCAAGCCAAGGCCGCGCGCCGCGCACGCGACGCCGCCCTGGAAATCGCGGCGGATTATTCCCACCCCGTGGTGCGCTCCACGTCGTTCCTGCTCTCCAACTTCTGGAACAAGCTGTACGACGGCATCGCCATGCACCACTTCGACAAGGTGCGCGCCGAGGCGCCGGGCCACGAAGTGGTCTACGTGCCGTGCCACCGCAGCCACACCGATTACCTGCTCCTGTCGTACCAGCTGCACCACTCGGGCGTGGTGCCCCCGCACATCGCGGCCGGCGTGAACCTCAACCTGCCGGTGGTCGGCCCCATCCTCCGCCGCGGCGGCGCGTTCTTCCTGCGCCGCAGCTTCAAGGGCAACGCGTTGTACTCGGTGGTGTTCAACGAGTACCTCGCGCAGCTGGTCGACCGCGGCGTACCGCTCGAATACTTCATCGAAGGCGGCCGCTCGCGCACGGGCCGCTTGCTGGCGCCGCGCGCCGGCATGCTGGTGATGACCGTGCGCGCGTTCCTCCGCGCACCGCGCCGCCCCGTGCTGTTCCAGCCCGTGTACATCGGCTACGAAAAGCTCATGGAGGGCAAGTCGTATGTCGGTGAACTATCGGGCAAGGCGAAGGAGAAGGAATCGCTGCTCGGCCTCATCCGCGGCCTCAAGGTGCTGCGCCAGCGCTATGGCCACGTCACGCTGAACTTCGGCGAGCCGATCCGCCTTACCCCGCTGCTCGACGGCGCCGCGCCCGATTGGCGCGAGACCACGGCCGAGCCGGATAGCAAACCCGAGTGGCTCAACAGCGTGGTCGATGGCCTGGCCGAACAGATCCAGGTGAACATCAACCGCGCGGCCGACGTGAACCCCATCAACCTGCTGGCGCTGGCGTTGCTCGCCACGCCCAAGCACGCCATGGCGGAAAACGACCTGCTGGCGCAACTCGAACTCACCAAGGCGCTCTTCCAGGAGCTGCCCTACTCCGATCGCGTCACTATCACCGCCATGAACCCGCAGGGCATCATCGCGTATGGCGAGCAGATGGGCTGGATCCGCCGCGTCCGCCACCCCCTGGGCGACGTGCTCGTCACCGAGGGCGAGCAGGCGGTGCTGCTCTCGTATTTCCGCAACAACGTGCTGCACCTCAACGCGGTCGCCGCATGGGTGGCCGCGTGCTTCCTCAACAACCGGCGCATGTCGCGCTCATCGGTGGCGCGGCTTGGCAAGCTCATCTACCCATTCATCCAGGGCGAACTGTTCCTGCCGTGGGACGAGGAAGGCTTCGCGAAACAGGTGCACGACACCATCGAGTTCTTCGTCGGCCGCGGCATCCTCGAGGCCTCGTCCGAGGGCCGCGTGCTCGAGCGCGGCCCGGGCCAGGATGACGGGGCCTACCAGCTTCGCGTCATCGCGCGCAGCATGCTGCAGGCGTTCGAGCGGTATTACATCGCCATTGCGGCACTGGTGAAGAACGGCCCGCACACCTTGTCGGCCGGCGAACTCGAAACCACCTGCACGCTTACCGCGCAACGCCTCGGCCTGCTCAACGAGCTCTCGGCGCCGGAGTTCTTCGACAAGGCCCTGTTCCGCGGCTTCATCCAGAAGCTGCGCGAGGCCAGGGTCGTATGGACCGATGACGCCGGCAAGCTCGATTTCAGCGACGCGCTGGAAGACATGGTGCGCGATGCGCGGGTCATCCTCGCCCGCGAGGTACGCCACTCGATCCTGAAGATCACGCCGGGTGGCGACAACGACCGCGACCTCGACGCACGGCCTCCGGACGACCCGGGCGAGACCAGCGCCGAATCGCTGCACGAACGCCACGTGGCGAACGAGCACGAGCGGCACCACGGCCAGCACTGACACGCATGCAGGAATACGCCTACACGCGATAGGTGCCGACACCTACAGTGGCCTGGCTTAGCCCCCGTTAGCCTTGGCGGACACATTCGTTCGCCAAGGTATCGCCATGGAACAGGCACCCCCGCAGGCACCGCCCGCCCACACCCAGCCGGCCGAACAGGCGGCCATCGCCGCCATCGCCCGCATCGCCGGCTTCGACGCCTGGCTCGGCGAGCTGCAGCAGGGCCTGCCCCCTTTCGCCGCGCAGCCTGCCCCCGGTGAGGCGGCCGCCTTTGCCGACGCCATGGGCCGCTGGTGGCGCACGCCCGTCGATGCTGGCCCCGGCACGACGCCACAGCCGCGCCACGCCGTGCTCGCACGCCGCATCGGCCAGCTGATGCGCGACGAGGCCGCGCTGCAGGCGCTCGACGGTACGCTGGCGCGCGACGCGGTGCATGCCGTGCGCCGGTTCGTCCGCGACCCCATGGGCACCGGCATCCACGCGCACCAGCCCATCATTGGCGGCCACGCGCTGGCCGGTGTCGTGGCCATCACCGACGACGAGTGGCCAGGCCATGTTCTGCTCTTTACGCCGGCGCAGGGCTGGCTCGTCTTCGCCACCATGGACGACGCCGCCACGCATGTCGCTGATTGGGCGCAGCGCTGGTTTGCCATCGACCGCCTGCCGCCGGGCCTCGCCGCGGGCGATGCGGGTTTCCATCCTGCTCCCGTGCTGCTGCGCCCCATCCAGGGCGAGGCCCTCGCGATGCTCGCGCACGGTGTCACCACCCTGCAGGCGCGCGCTGTCGCGCATGCGTGGCAAGCATCCCCCGCCGGGCAGGCCGGGGATGCGATCAGCGCCGCGCTGCGGCTCGATACGCTCTTCGATATCGCTGCCCTGCTCGATCACCGCGAGCAACGGCTCGTTGACCGCCTGCTGCGCGATCGCCTGGCGCAGGCGCCGGCGGCCGTCGCCGCCGACTGGCGGCGCGCCGCGGGCGATTACGCGCTGCGGCTCGCGGAGGGCCCCGGGCGGCCCGCGGCGGGGCGGCGGCTGCCGTTCGACGCATGGCTGCGCGCGGCGCTTGGCCAACGCCTGCGCGCCCATGGCATCGACAGCGACCCGGCCCGGCTCGTCGTCGAGCGCCACCGCGTGCTTGCGTTGCCGGACACCGACGGTATCGAGGGTGGCCCGCCACTGACGCACGCCGCGCACATCGACGACACGGGGCTTGTCGAGCTCGCGATGGCCAACATCGGCGCCTACGACGGCTATGAATACGCGCTGCGCGATGGCACGCGGCGGCTTGCCCTCGACTCGGCCTCGCTGCGGGCGATGGTCCGCGGGCTCGATGCACCCAACGGCTACCGCGGCTATGTCACCGAGGTGCTGTCGACGTCGCCATCCGGTGCCGTTGCCAAAGCCGAAGCCATGGGGCTGTTCGCCGCGCGGATGGCCCTTGCTGCCGAAACGGCGCGCCTTGGTTACTTCGTGCCGGCCATGCCGCCGGGCTTCATCGACGACCACGCGTTCCGTGGCTACGCGTGGCTGCGCGCCGTGCTGGATTCGCCCGTGGCGGCGGGGCGTGCCCAGGTCGAAGGGCACGAGGTGGTCGCCAGCCAGGTCACCTACAAGGGCACGCCCGTGCGCGACCTGCTCATGGTCTCGGTGGCGCAGAAGAACGCCGTGCCACGCATCGTGCTGTACACGCCCGATGCGCCCGACGGCCGCGCCGTGCGCGAGTACGCCGACCAGGCGGAAGCAGCGCGCGCCTTCTTCCAAAACCGCATGTTCGAGTCCTGGTTGCTCGAACGCCTGCCCGCGGAGGATGGCGACGGCGGCCGCTTCCGCATCGATTACGGCACGCGGACGGCCCAGTTCGTTTTTTCGATGGGGGGCGACGGCTCGCGCCCGGGCGAGCGCTTCGCGTCCGTCGATATCGCGGGCGACATCTTCGCGGCGAACTACGATGCGGGCATGCACCTGCTGGCCAGGCATGCCGTGGCCGGAAGCCGCACGGCCCAGGACGCCGATGTCTTGCCGTGGCTGCCGGAGCTCACGCTGGAAGGCGTCGCGCGCGCCGCCACCGCCGTCCTGGGCGCCCCCGCGATCGCGGCATGGCAGGCGGAGGAAGCCATCCGTGCCGGCGATTACCGCGCGGCCTTCGTCCATGCCACGGGCGCCTATGTCGGCGCCCTCGACGTCGTCGCGCCCGCACTGCGGGCACGGCGGGCCACCCTGCCGGCGTTCGCACGCACGGCGAGGCCCGGCCGGCCGGCGCGGGTGGTGACGGTGGCACGGGCGGCGGCGGATGCGGGGCGCGCCGTGGAGGTGCCCGTGCCTTTCGCGGCCCGGCCCTTCGACGCGGCGTACCTGGCACGCAAGGTGGGCGTACCGGCGCACCCGCCCGGGCCCGATGGCATCCACCGGCTCGATGCGGGCGCCACCACGGGCACGTATATCGCCCGCGACGGTAGCATGTACCGGGTGCACCGGCCCGACGCCCAGGGGCCCTGGCGCCTCATGGCACCGAACGGCGACCCGTCGCGGTACGGGCCACCCGTGGCCTACGGCGAGGGGGGCTGGCACATGGCCCGCGTGGGCCTGGCGGGTGGCGCGCCCGCGAACCCCAGGGTGGCCGATGTCGGCGTCGGGGTCCTCGACTTCCTCGACGGTTACCGGCGAGAGATGGCCGAACTGCAATCGCTGGACGGCGTGCAACTGCATCATGTCGCGAGCACGCTCCGCGCCAGCCAGCATTCCGATCGTTCCGCGAAGCGCATCATCGAGCAGGTGCGCACGGGCGGCCAACTCAGCGAGGCCGACCGCGGCGCATGGCAGGCGGCGGTGCTGGCCGGGCAGCGCGCGCGTTGGCCGGCGGCCGCGCCCGACCCGGTCGCGGGGTGGCACCTGCAGCCGATCGAACGCAGCCAATGGCCTGCGCGTGTCTACCATTACACGCGCGCGAACCGCTACGCGGTGTTTCGCGGCTCGCGGCTTAGCCTGTGGCAATCCCGCGCAGACCCCAACCGGGGGCCCGCCGGCCTGTACACCACCACGCTGGGGCCGGAGCGGTCCGACGACGTCATCGCGCGGGTGATGCGCGGCGACCTGCTCACCCGGTTCATGTCGCCCAGCGAAATGGCTGACATGCGCGCCGTGCACGTGGAGATCCAGTTGCATCGGCTACGCGACGAAATGTGGCCCGACGGGCGGTACCGCTACAACGTGTACAGCGTCACCAACCGGGGCCACGAAACCTATGTGATCCTGCCGTCGGCACCCCCGCCGCGCCCGCCCGCCAGCGACGTCTCACCCCGGGTCGATGTATCCCTGGGCGAGATCGTCCTGCATCCGGGCATGTTTGGGGTGGGCCAGCGGCCCGCCCCGCCACGCTAGCCGGCTCGCACCCCCCGCCTGATCCGGCTACCATCGCCCGATGGCGAACGAATCCACCACTCATTTCGGCTTCCGCGACGTGCCGGTCGGCGACAAGCAGAAGCTCGTCGGCCAGGTCTTCACGTCCGTGGCCCGCAATTACGACCTCATGAACGACCTCATGTCGTTCGGCGTGCACCGGCTATGGAAGCGCCATTTCGTGGCCGTCAGCGGCGTGCGCCGCGGCGATCGCGTGCTCGACCTGGCGGGCGGCACGGGCGATATCGCCGCGCTGCTCAAGCCGGTGGTGGGCGATGAAGGCGAGGTGGTGGTGGGCGATATCAACGCCGCCATGCTGGGCGTGGGTCGCGACCGCCTTACCGATCGCGGCCTCGTGGCGGGCCTGCGCTGGGCGCAGATGAATGCCGAGGCGCTGCCGTTCCCCGACAACAGCTTCGACGCCGTCACCATCGCGTTCGGCCTGCGCAATGTCACCGACAAGGACAAGGCGCTTGCCGACATGCAGCGCATCCTCAAGCCGGGCGGCCGCTTGCTGGTGCTCGAGTTCTCGAAGGTGCAAAGCCCCCTGCTCTCGAAGCTGTACGACGTGCACTCGTTCCAGATCCTGCCGCGGCTGGGCAAGCTGTTCGCCAACGACAGCGACAGCTACCGCTACCTGGCGGAATCCATCCGCAAGCACCCCGACCAGGGCACGCTGAAAGACATGATGCTCGCCGCCGGCTTTGGCCATGTCGAAGTGCGCAACCTCACCAACGGCATCGTCGCCATCCACCGCGGCTACAAGCTCTAGCACCCCACGGCTAGCATGTAGGTCTGCGCCCACAACGATTCGGGCCGCCGCCTACAGCAAAAGCGGGTGCAACTTCGTACTTTGGCGGCTCCTCCACCGCCAAAGGATGGCACCTTGGATATGCTCCCGCCGCAGGCCCCGCCTGCCCAGGTTTCGCCGCAGGAAGCCGCGGCCACCGCCGCGCTGCGCCGCCTCACCGACCACGAGGCATGGCTGCTCGCGCAGCACGGCGCCATGCCCCAGCCGCCCGACGCGCCCGCCGCCGGGCAGGAAGCCGCGTTTCTCGCCGCGTTCGACGCCGCCATGGCCGCCCCCGTCGACGCGGGGCCCGGCATCGTGGCCACGCCGCGCACCCAGGCGCTGGCCGCCGTGCTCGGCGCCGTGATGAAAGACGAAGCCGCGTTGCGCCGCCTCGATGGCACCCTGGGTGTCGCGGCGGCCGACACCATCCGTGCGTGGCTGGCGGCGGGCGGCGCGGCCAGCGGCACGCAGGCGTCGTTCGTTCGTTTCGGCGGCACGCGCTACGCGGGCGCCATCGCACTGCACGCGGCGGCGGGCGACGGCCCGGCGTGGCTCTTCCTGCCCGACGCCGGCTGGGAGGCGTTCCCGTCGCTGGCGCAGCTTCATGCCGTGGTGGCGCGGCGTTTCCGCGAGCAGGCCGCCCATGGCGACGAACTGCCCGGCATGGCCGCCGACGCCGTGCGTGCCGCCGTCGCGGGTGGCGTCGTCGACACCGACCCGGCCAGCGGCGACGTGCTCGGCACGCTGGCCGCCGACATCATCGGCGTGCAGCGCGCGAGGGCGGCCGCGGCATGGCAGTACTTCAACGACGGCCTGCTCACTGCCACGGGGCTCGGCGATGCGCTCCGTGATGCGGTGGGCCTGCACCATGCCATCGATGTGACGCGCATCCTCGCACGGCGCGACCGGCTTCTCTTCGACGAGGTGCACGCAGGCCGCCTCGCCCAGCTACCGTCGGGCGTCGCCGACGCGTGGCGGGTCGCGTTCCACGCCTATCAGGCCGAGGTCACGGGGATCGAGCAAGCCATGGCCGATGGCCACGCGCCGTTCCCGGCCTCGCTGGATGCCTTCGCCCGCGCGGCGCTACAGCAGCGGCTGCAGGCACGCGGCCTCAGCGAAGCTGTCGACGACATCGAGCTGGTCGTCCGCGATACGACGCCTCCGTCGTCCATCCTGGGCTACCTCTGGCAGCCGGCCGCCGCTACCCGCGAGCACCCCGCCAACCTGCTGCAGCTGGCGTACACCAACGCCACGACGGAAGTGGTCCGGGTGCGAGGGCCCGGTGGCGTGCCCCTGTCGGCGCCCCTTTCGCCCAGCGCCGTGGCATCGATGGTGCGCGCGCTGAACCTGCACGAGCGCTACCCCGCCTACCTCGACGCCCACGGCGCGACCTCGCACGGCGGCCTCGGCCGCGCGGCCCTTCGCTTCGCCGCCGAGGATGCCCGCACGGCGTATTACGTGCCGGGCGAACCGCACGCGTTCATCGACGACCGCGACGAACGTGGCTACCGCATGGTGGATGCGGTGCTGGCCTCGCCAACACCCGCGTCGCGCCCGACGGTAGGCGGGCATGCCATCGTGGCGCACCAGGTGACCTACCGTGGCGCCGTGCTGGCCGACGTGCTGGTGATCGGCGTGGCGACACCCGGCTCCGCACCGCGCATCGTCGCGTGGACTCCCGGCGCGCCGGATGGCAAGGAGCTGCGCGAGTTCGAAAGCCGGGCGCAGATGGCGGCGGAGTTCCTCCATGCCAGCGCGTTCGAGTCCTACCTGCTGCAGCGGATCCCGCTCGACCTCGCGCTCACCGATGCGCAGGGCAACCCACGCTTCGACACCACGGGCACGCGACTGGCAACGTGGGTGTTCAACCAGGGCGGCCTGCAGGGTACGCGCACCGACGAGGTGTTTGGCGAGCGGGCCATCACGGGCGATGTGTTCGCCACGCTCGACACCACGGGGCGGCAGTTGCTCGCCCGCAACGCGCGCTGGCTCACCCGCTCCACCGAGGCGGTGGATCGCGGGCGCGCGATGGCCATGGCGCGCCTCATCACGTCGGCCGTGCACCCGGCGGGCGAACTCGGTGCCACGATGGCGCGGGAGGTGGTGACCGCCATCCCCGCCATGCTCGGCCAGGCATGGCGGTTCTACGATGCCGTGAAGGCGGGGGATGGCACCGAGGCCTTCTTCGCTTTCGTGGACGGTTACAAGGCCTTCCTGGCCATCGCGCCGGGGCCCTCCGCGGGCGCCGCGTCGGCGCGCGTGGCGTGGCTTCGCGCCAGCCGCGGTTCGCCGCGCCTTGTCCGCGGCACCGCCCGTGCACCGGCGCAGGCGCTCTTCGAGCAGCGCTTCGTGGTGCGCGGCGTGCGCGCCCGCGACGCGACCCGGGTGGAAGACGGCATCCTGCATATCGGTGGCGAGCCTTTCATCGAACACGCCGGGCTGCTTTATCGCGTGCGTTTCGACAAAAACATCGGTGGCTGGCGGCTCAACCGCCTCGGCGCGCCCGACAGCGTGTTTACCGGCCCCGCCATCGAGCGGACGGCTGGCGGGGGCTGGACCTACCGGCGCGTGGGCCTGCTCGGCGGCAGCGGCCGCGGCCAGCCGCACGGGCGGCGTGCCGGCCCCTATCCGCCCGGGCGGCCGCCGCGCGAGCTCATCTCGCTGATGCGCGACCCCAGCCTCTACAACCCGGAGATCAACGCATTGTCGGGCGGGCAGTTGCGCAGCCTGTGGATCGAGCTGCGCAGCCGGGCGGGCCACCATGCGGAGCGCATCGTGCGCGCCATGCGCGCGCGGGACGGGCGGGGCGCCGGGACGCTGACCGTGGCCGAACGCGCGCACTGGGATGAAGCCCTGCGCATCGCACGCTCGAACCCGGCGGTGCCCGTCAACATGGGCCCGGCCGCCACGCCCATCGACCTTTCCGCCCGGCGCATCGACGGCATGCAACGCCTGCGTGCCGACGAGTGGCCGGCCGAGCTTTGGTACTACACCGATATCCGCGGCGACATGCCGCCGTACCATGCCGTGGTGCACCTACCCCAGCTCCGCGCCAGCGAACAGATCGTCGGGGTGCCTTTGGTCAGCTATGCGCCGGCCACGCCGAGCATGCAGGTGGTGCCGCGGTGGTATGGCGTGGCTCGCGAGGGCCTGCAGCTGGGGCAGTTGCTCACGTCGGTTCGCGTCGACCTGCGCCGGCTGCGGGGCCAGGCCACCGCCGCGGGGCGCCCGGCCTTCGACCTGTACCGTGTCGGCCCCGCCGATAGCCCGGCCTTCGTCCTCCGCCCGGCGCCCACCGACCTCGATCCGCGCGGCCTGCGGCCGTTGTCGCTCATGCCGGGCGATTACGTGTATTCCCTGCCGGCGGCCCGCTGACGGCGCGCCAGGGGGTGCCGCGGGGCACCCCCTGGCGTGGCGGTGGCATACTGTTCCCTTTCGTCCCCTGGAACCGTTCCATGCGCCTGCTCCCCTACGCAGCCCTCGCGATCGCCTTCCCCGGCATGGCCTTCGCCGCCGATCCGCACTCCTACGCCCAGCCCGACGTCGTCAAGGTCACGCACCTCGACCTCGCCCTGAAGGTGGATTTCGCGAAGCGCGAGCTGGCGGGCGACGCCACGCTCAAGCTCGACTGGAAGGATGCCGGCGCCAAGGCGCTCGTCCTCGACACGCGCGACCTGAAGATCGCCCATGTCGACGCCATCGACGCCAGCGGCAAGGCCACCCCGCTCACGTACACGCTCGCGGCCCGCGACAAGGAACTGGGCTCGAAACTCACCATCGCCGCGCCGGCGCACCCGGCCAGCGTCCGCATCACGTACACCACGGTGCCGGCGGCGTCGGGCCTGCAGTGGCTCACGCCGGAGCAAACCGCGGACAAGAAGCAGCCGTTCATGTTCTCGCAGTCCGAATCCATCCATGCGCGCTCGTGGGTGCCGCTGCAGGATTCGCCGGCCATCCGCTTCACCTACGATGCGCACGTCACCGCGCCGAAGGATGTCCGCGTGGTGATGAGCGCCATCAACGACGCGAAGCACCCGCTGGATGGTGATTTCAAGTTCGACCAGCCGCACCCCATCCCCTCGTACCTGCTGGCCATCGCCGCGGGCGATATCGCGGTGAAGGAAACCGGCCCGCGCAGCGCCGTCTACGCGGAGCCCAGCGTGGTCGGCAAGGCCGCGCACGAATTCGAGGATACCGAGAAGCTCATCGCCACCACCGAGCAGCTCTACGGCCCCTATGCGTGGGGCCGTTACGACATCCTGGTGCTACCGCCATCGTTCCCCTTCGGCGGCATGGAAAACCCGAACATGACGTTCGCGACGCCCACCGTGCTGGTGGGCGACAAGAGCCTGGTGTCGCTGGTCTCGCACGAGCTTGCCCACTCGTGGTCGGGCAACCTCGTCACCAGCGCCGCATGGCGCGATATCTGGCTGAACGAGGGTTTCACCACCTACGTGCAGGGCCGCATCACCGAGGCCGTGTACGGTAAGGCGCTGGCCGACGAGGAGGCACTGCTCTCGGCCCGTGAGCTGGAGAAGACCATCGGCGACATGCCGGCCAATACGCAGAAGCTCACGCCCGATCCGCGCGGCGTGGGTGCCGACGATTCGCTGTCCTCGGTGGCGTACGACAAGGGCTCGTGGTTCCTGCGTACGCTGGAGCAGCGCTTCGGCCGCGAAACGTTCGATGCGTACCTGAAGGGCTACTTCGCGCACTTCGCCTTCCAGAGCATCGACACCGACACGATGTTCGCGTACCTCAAGGCCAACCTGCTCGATAAGTACCCGGGCAAGATGAGCGAGGCCGAGGCCCGTGCATGGATCTGGCAGCCGGGCATCCCCAAGGATGCGCCGCTGCCCACCTCGCCACGCTTCGACAGCATCGACCAGCAGCGCACCGCTTTCCTGGCCGGCAAGCTCGATGCCGCGAAGATCGACGCGAAGGGCTGGAACACGCAGGAGTGGATGTACTTCCTCGATCGCCTGCCCGACGTCGCCCCGCTCGACAAGATCAAGGCCATCGACGCCGCGTGGCACCTCACGGGCACGCCCAACGCCGAGATCGGCATGCGCTGGTATGCGCACGCCATCGCCGCGGGCGACAAGGACGTGTGGACGGCCGCCGCCGAGCACATGACGCGCATCGGCCGCCTCTACCTCACCACGCCGGTATACCGTGCATTCGCCCGCACGCCCGAGGGCCTGGCCTACGCGAAGCAGGCCTACGCCAAGGCGAAGGCTGGCTACCACCCGATGACCCAGCAGGCGGTGGAAAGCATCCTCGCCGGCAAGTCGAAGAAGAAGTGACATGGCGAAGACTCCCGCGCCCATCGGCGCCACGCCGGTTCGCCCGCTATGGCAACGCCTGCTGCTTCGTCGCCTGAAGTTCCTCGTCATCGTGGCGGTGGTGCTCGGTGCCGCCGCGGGCGGTGTCTACCTGTTCGCACCGCAGCTGCTGTTGAAGGCGGATGCGGCGCGCATGGCCATGCAGGCACACGTCGAAAAAAAGACGGTGGTGGCGGGTGACACCACGTGGTCGTACTACGAAGGTGGCCAGGGCCCGACCATCGTGCTGCTGCACGGTTTCGCGGCCAACAAGGAAACCTGGCTGGAAACGGCGAAGGGCCTCACCGACCACTTCCGCGTCATCGCCCCCGACCTGCCGGGCTGGGGCGAATCGTCGCGCAACGACAGCGGCGACTACGGCGTGCCCGCGCAGGCGGCACGGCTGGATGCGTTCGCCACCGCGGTGGCACCCCAGCATTTCCTGCTGGTGGGCCAGTCGATGGGTGGCGCCATCGCCGGCGTCTACGCGGCGGACCACCCCGACCGCGTCGCCGCGCTGGCGCTGGTGAGCTCGCTGGGCCTCACCTTCAAGGAAAACGACTTCGTCCGTGACGTGAAGGCCGGCAAGAATCCGTTCCTGTTCGACAACCGCGAAGGCCTCGAGGCCCTGCTCGCCCGCATCTTCACCAAGCCGCCGCACCTGCCGGGGCGCATCGAAGATGCTTTGGTCGATCGCAACAAGACCGACCGCGCCTTCATCGAACGCACCTTCGCGGAGCTGAAACAACCGGAACAGGCCTACGCGCTCGACCCGATCCTGGGCAAGCTGACCATGCCGGTGCTCGGCATCTGGTGCCACGATGACAAGATCATCGATGCGTCGGCGCTCGATACGTTGCGCGAGGGCCTGAAGAACACCTCTTCCATCGGCGCGACCACGCTCAACGGGTGCAACCACATGCCCATGCTCGAGAAGCCGGACGAGACAGCACGCATCATCACGGGGTTTGCGCTGGCCCACTGAGTAGGTAAAACCTCCGGCTACGCCGGGGGTTTCCCCTACAGACACCCTTGCCCTCGCGGGCCTAAGGTAGGCGCTCGTTCACTACGCGAGCCCCTGCATGGATGCACTACCCCCGCCGCCGCCCGCGGTCGTGCGCGCGGTCGACCAGGATGCCGTCGACGCCGCCACCCGCCTCATCGACATGGAACGCTGGCTGCATGCGCAGCAAGCCAGCCTCCCCACCCCGCCGTTACAACCCGACAACGCATCGCTCGCCGCCTTCGCCGGCGACGTGGACGCATGGTGGGCGTCGCGACGCGAACCCTTCAAGGCGCGCCTCGCCGCCGCCATGGGCGATATCGCGCTGCTTCGGGGTTTCGACGGTAGCCTGCCTGACGATACCTGCGCCGCCGCCATCGGCATCGCCACGGTGCATGGCATGGTGCTGCCACACGTGGCGCTGCACGAGGTCACGGTCGGTGGCGCGCCGTACGCTGGCGCGTTCCTCGCGGCCGACACGCGCCCCGCCGGCAAGGTCATCTCCTTCCTGCCTGCGCGCGGGTGGGACACCCACGATACGGCGGCGGCCGCCCTGCAGGCCATCGAGGCGCACGCACGCCGCGCCCTGGCGTCGCGCACCGACCTGCCGGGCGTGGCGCACACGCGGCTGGGCGGTGCAGGCGAGGGGCCCATCGTCGCCTCCCGTCCGCTGCAAGGGCGCCTGTTCGACACGCTGGTCGATGGCATCATCCGCGCGCAGCGCGAGAAAATGGATGCCGCTTGGGCCGAGTTCTCGCTCGGGCCTGGCGTGCCCGGGCGCCACCAGCACCTCGCCGATGCGCTGCGCGACGCCCTGCGCCTGGCGGACGCGTTCGACGTTGCCAGCATCCTCGAGGTACGCGACGCCCGGCTGCGCATGGCGCTGGCCGACGAGCGCCTGGCCACCGTGCCGGCCGACGTGGCCGCCCAGTGGCGGCAGGCACGCCGCGATTACGCCGAGGGCATGCAGGCCATCGCGGCGCGCGAAGGCGAGGCCGGCATCGCGCCGCCGGGCGGCCTGCACGACTACACGATGCGGCAATTGCGCACGGTGCTCACCGGCCTTGGCATCGACGACGACCCGGCCGATATCACGATCACGCTGCATCGTGGCACCGATGTCGCGGCCTGGTTCGAGTCGTTCACCTCGCTGTTCACCGGGCCCGAACCCTTGCATGCGCCGCTGCTCGACCTGGCCCTCCGCAACGTCCCGCCGGCCGGGGGTGGGCTGTTCACGGCCAGCGGCAAGCGCGGCGACGCCATTGCGCCCCTGAACGACAAGGTCATCCGCGGCATGCTCAACCGCCTGGATGTGCACACGCGGTTCCAGGCGCTGTTGCGCCGCGAACTGCAGGAGGGCCCGCTCGCGCCGCTGCGTCGCTCGCTGTTCGCCACGGGGTGGGCGGCACGCGCGCGCCATGAGGCCACCGACGCCCTTGTCGCCACGCTCCGCGACGAGCACGCCGGCGCGGCGCATCTCGGCCTGGGCAGGCAGGGCCTGGCATGGGTGGTGGCGGCGCTGGATGCAACCGCCGGCGCGCGCACCTTGCCCAACGGCGCGGCCATTGAGGTGAGCGCCGTGGGCTACCTCGATACGACGATCCGCGACATCGTCGAGTTCCGCGCCACCGGGCAGGCTCGCTTCGTGCTGTACACCCCGGGCGCCCCCGATGGCGTCGCCTTCCGGCAGTTCGCTGGCCGCGACGAGGCCGAGCGCCTGTTCTACCGCCAGCCCGCCTTCCGCGAATACCTGCTCGACCGGTTGCCCGCGGCGTTCAGCGAGCTCGCCGGGGTGGGCGGCGCCCGCCAGTTCAAGGCGAGCCGGGGGGTGCAATGGGTGTTCGGCGGCAATCTTCCGCCGGGCTACACGCAAACCGCCGGGCCGTTCGAGCCCCGGCCCATCGCCGGTGATATCGCGGGCGCGCTCTACGACACCCACGTCGAGCACTCGCTGCGCCAGGTGCGCGAGGTGTCGCGCAGCACCGCCGACGCCGGCTGGGGCTACCTGGTCGACCTGTGGCATCGCAATCCCGCGCAGGCGCTGCCCGCGCACGCCGTCGTGGCCACGGTGACGGCGCCGTTCCGGGTGGCGCCCGCCGGCTGGCGTGCCTACGACGCCGTGCGTGCGGGCGATTTCGGGCGCGCTTTCGTGGATGCGACCGAGGCCTATGTCGCCGCCATCGCCGCGCACGCCGCTGGCGCGACGGCCCTCGCGAGCGGCACCGCACTCGCCACGCTGGGGTTCCGCACGGCACGGGGTGCCACGGTGGATCGCGTGCTGCGCCGTGGCGACCAGCCCATGCCCTCGCGGTACCCGGCCAGCGGCCCCGCCCCTGCGGGCGTGCCGGATGCGCACGGCCTTTACCGTATCGACGGGCAGCAGTATGCCGCCGTCGGCGGGCAGCTCTACAAGGCGTACTACGACGCCCCGCGGCGTGCCGTGCGGCTTGGCAGCGTGCCGGCGGGTGGTGACGTGGCCGGCCCCACGATCCGGCTGCAGCAAGGGCTGTGGCGGCTGGGCAGGCAGGCACCGCCGCGTGCCAGGTACGGCAGCAACGCCAGCGACGACTTCCGCAGCGAGTACGTCGCGCAGCTTGCCCACGCGTTCCCCGACGCGGCGGAGCGCGACTTGGTCGTGGCTGCCATGTTCCGCGAGGTGCGCGGGCTGCCCGCGGCGGCCGCCGCTGGCGTCAGCGAAGCGCAGCGCTCGGCGTTTCGCGACGCCATGGTGCGGGCGGAGCAGGCCGTGCACACCCTCGCCGGTACCGGCCCGGCGTTGCCAGGGCACCTGCGGCGCGTCTCTTCCGCCGACCTGCCGCAACGCCTCTGGTTCCACGGCGACCGCCGCATCCACGCCGATGCCTTCGCGCATGCGGCAACCGCCAGTGGTGGCGAGTGGGCGGCGATGGGCACCGCCTACCAGGCAAGGGATGTCGTGGGGATCCGGCTCACCGCGGTGCCGCCGGGCGCGCCGTCATCCCCGCACGACTTCGCCGTGGAGCTTGCCGTGCGCGACATCGTCGCCGCGCGTATGTCGGGCGCGGGGCCTGTCGACCTGGTGACGGCACTGGGCAGCAGCGGCCCCGACTTCATCCTGCGCACGCCGCCGGGGCAGCCGCTTGTCCTCGCGCCCGGCGAGTTCCGGGTCGTCGAAACGCCGATGTAGGCGTTCGCGCCTGCTACCCGATGTGGGAGCGCGCTTGCACGCGATCGCGCGCAAGCGCGCTCCCACAGGTTCATGGTGGGGTGCTTTTTAGTCAGCCACGTCGGCGATGAGCCGGTCGAGCTGCGCCTTCAGGCCGCTGCCGTGCGCGCGCAGCCAAGTACGCTGCGCCTTGTGCTCGGGCAGGATGCTTTCGACCCAGTGCCAGAAGCGCGGCGAGTGGTTACGTACCTTGAGGTGGCACAGCTCGTGTACCAGCACATAGCGAAGCGCCGCGGGCGGCGCCAGCGCGAGGGCCAGGTCGAGGTTGATGCGGTCGCGCGTGTCGAGGCTGCCCCACAGGCTTTTCAGCGGCCTGATGCGCAACGCGGTGGGCGCGGCATTGATCTGCGGGATGTACCCCGGCAGCCAGCGCGAGACGTCGCGGCGGATCTGCGCCTCGAAGAACGTGGCCAGCAAACCACGCGCCACCAGCAACTCGCGGTGGTGCGGGCCCGGGATGACAAGGGTGATGCCGTTCTCGTCGTGCTGCACCCGTGGGTAGGGCCCTTCGGCCCAGTGCAGGGTGGTTTCTTCGCCGCGGAAGGGGAACGACGTGGGCACGCCGACCTTGAGGCCCGGCAGCGGCTCGGCGTCCATGTGGAACTCGCCGAGCTTCTGCTCGAGCCAGTCGGCGTGGTGGCGCAGGAAGGCGGTCATCTGCGCCACGTGCGTGCCGTTGGGGTACGTGAGCCGCGCCCCCTTGGGCGTGACGGTGAGACGCAGCCGGCGCGCACGCGGGTGCGCCGACTTGAGCACGCGGATGGTGCCCCCGGTCGGGGTCGACAGTTCGAGCCAGTCGCCTTGTTCTGATGCCATGTTGCCAGTCCCGGAGCGATCCCGACAAACATCCCACCCTGCTGTATCAACCACTGCGACCGGCCCGGCCGGTTACTCCGGGCGCGGCAGCTTGAACCATTCGCCAAGTTTGCCCAGCAGGCGCTCGTACTCGAGGGCCATGAGGGCGAAGTTGGCGTCCAGCTCGGCGGCGGCGCTCTCGTGGCTATCGGCCTGTTCGTCGAGCACCACGTCCGTGAACTTGATTTTACGCAGGATGAGGTCTTCGCCTAGTACGAAAGAGATGCGGTCGTCGAAGACCAAACCAAGCTGGAACACCTGCTTGCCGGTGCGGAGGTGCTCCCGGATCTCATCGGTATCGAGATCCTGGCGGCGGCAGCGGGCGATGGCGCCCGAGGCCGTGGCCGGGTCACGCAGCTCGCACTCGTCGCCCAAGGCCAGCCCCCCCGGCAACTCGCCCGTGGCCACCCAGTGGGTCATGAGGATGCGGGGCGATTCTTCCGGCGCCAGTGGCACGGCCGGGAAGCTGCCCAGGGCCTCGCGGACCTGGCTGAGGGTGTTCTCAGCGGACTTGCGACTGGACGTATCCAGGATGAACCAGCCGTTCTTCTTGTCCGCATAGGCCCGCATGCGCGAGCTGCGCACGAAGGCACGCGGCACCAGTTCGTTCAGCACGTCGTCCTTGATCTTCTTGCGCTCGCGGCCGCCGACCTTGCGGCCTTCTTCCTCGGCGATCTTCTGCACGCGGTTGGCCACCTCGTCGTTGATGACCGAGGACGGCAGGAGCTTATCTTCGCTGCCCACGGTGACCATCGTGTTGCGGGCCACGCTATGGGTGAGGCCTTCTTCATTGCGGCCCAGCGGCGAAACGAAGCCGCGGGCGGAAAGCTCCATGGGGCCGACCGGGCGCAGGCGGTGTTCGGGCAGGGCTTCGTCCAGGCGGTCGAGATCGGTGGCGACGGATTCGGAGAAACGGAACAGCGTCAGGTTGCGAAAGAACATGTATCAGGGCTTCTCGTGATAAGTGGATGGAAGGTCAGACGACCTTCGTGATCGCCTCGGCGACGCGATCGATATTGGTGTCGTTGAGCGCGGCCACGCAGATGCGGCCCGTGCCGACGGCGTAGATGCCGAACTCTTCGCGCAGCCGGTCGACCTGCGCGCTGGTGAGGCCGGAGTACGAGAACATGCCGCGCTGGCGTTCGATGAAGCCGAAATCGCCGGCCCCCGCCAGGCGCTGCACGAGGCCGCGGCGCATGGCACGGATACGCTCGCGCATCTCGCCCAGTTCGGTTTCCCACGTGGCGCGCAGGTCGTCGTGGTTGAGCACGGCGGAGACCACGGCGGCGCCATGCGTCGGCGGGTTGGAGTAATTGGTGCGGATGACGCGCTTCAGCTGGGATTGCACGCGAACGGCCTCGTCATGCGAGCCGGTGACGATGGACAATGCACCGACGCGTTCGCCGTACAGCGAGAACGACTTCGAGAACGAGCTGGCGACGAAGAACGGCACGTCGGCCTGCGCGAACAGGCGCACGGCGACCGCATCGGCCCCGATGCCATCGCCGAAGCCCTGGTAGGCGATGTCGAGGAACGGCACCAGGCCGTGCTCGCGCACCACCTCGATGACGCGCTTCCATTCGGCCTCGCCGAGGTCGACGCCGGTGGGGTTGTGGCAGCACGCGTGCAGCACCACCACGGCGCCCTTCGGCAGCTTGGCCAGGCCGGCCAGCATGCCTTCGTCGTCCACGCCGTGCGTGGCGGCGTCGTAGTACGGGTAATCGACGACGTTGAAGCCGGCGTTCTCGAACAGGGCGCGGTGGTTCTCCCAGCTCGGGTTGCTGATGGCCACCGGCACGTCGGGGTTGAGGCGCTTGAGGAAATCAGCGCCGACTTTCAGCGCGCCGGTGCCGCCGAGGGCCTGCGCCGTGACGACGCGGCGCTCGGCTAGCAGCGGCGACGATGCGCCGAACAGCAGCTTCTGTACGGCGCTGTCGTACAGCGCGATGCCGTCGATGGGCAGGTAGCCGCGCGGCAGCTGGGCTTCGAGGCGTGCCTTCTCGGCCTCGCGCACGGCGCGCAGCAGGGGCACGTGGCCTTTCGCGTCGTAATAGACGCCCACGCCGAGGTTCACCTTGTCAGCGCGCGTATCGGCGCCGAAGGCTTCGTTGAGGCCAAGGATCGGATCGCGCGGGGCGAGTTCGACAGCGGAGAACAGGGTCATGATCGTCTGGCCTTGAAGCGGTGGAAGGGAAAGGGTCAATCGTTGTCGTCGGCGGTGTCGCTGCCACCAAGCCACGCATGCGCGTCGGCGCGTACCGCGCCCTCGCGTGCGCCAAGGCCCGCGAAGTCGAACAGGTTGCGATCCATCAGCTGGGAGGGGGCGATGTTGCCCATGGCGCGGAACATCGTTTCGCTGCGGCCCGGGTGGGCTTTCTCCCAATCGGCCAGCATGCGCTTCACCACCTTGCGCTGCATGTTCTCCTGCGAGCCGCAGAGGTTGCAGGGGATGATGGGGAAGGCCTTCGCGTCGGCGTACTCGGCGATGTCGTCCTCGCGGCAGTACGCCAGCGGGCGGATGACGACGTGCTTGCCGTCGTCGGAGCGCAACTTGGGCGGCATGGCTTTCAGGCTGCCCTGGTAGAACATGTTGAGGAAGAACGTACCCAGGATGTCGTCGCGGTGGTGGCCAAGGGCGATCTTCGTGATGCCGTTCCCGGCCGCCCACTGGTATAGCGCGCCGCGGCGCATGCGCGAGCACAGGCTGCACATGGTCTTGCCCTGCGGGATGACGCGGGTGACGACGCTGTAGGTGTCCTGCTCGATGATGTGGAACGGGATACCGCGCCCGGTGAGGTACCCCGGCAGCACGTGCCCGGGGAAATCCGGCTGCTTCTGGTCGAGGTTCACCGCGATGAGCTCGAAGCGCACGGGCGCCTTGGCCTGCAGCGAGAGCAGGATATCGAGCATGGTGTAGGAATCCTTGCCACCCGAGAGGCACACCATGACCTTGTCGCCGTCTTCGATCATGCCGAAGTCGGCAATGGCCTGGCCCACCTGGCGGCGCAGGCGCTTGGCCAGCTTGCCGGCCTCGTAGGTGTGCTTGCGGGTGGCGTCGGGGGTCGCGGACATGGTGTTTCGGGGGTGGCCAAGGGGCGAGCCTCCTATTGTAGCCGCTGCGGGCCGCCCCGCCGGAGGGTAAACTTGCCGCTTCCCTCCCCGCCGGCCCGTCGCCATGCAGGTTCAGGATCCGACCCAGCTGTCCCAGCGCCTCGCGGAGCTCAAGGTGGAGCACCGCGACCTCGACACCGCCATCGACCACCTGGCCCAGGCCATCAGCCGCGACGAGCTGCAGCTCACCCGGTTGAAGAAACGGAAGCTGCAGCTGAAAGACGCCATCAGCCGCATCGAAAGCCGCCTCATCCCCGACCTGGACGCCTGAAGGAGCCCCGTGCATGGCCGATCGCCTCGAAAACGCCTGGGTGACCCTCGAGCCCATGGCCCTGGCCCACGTGCCCGCCCTTGAGCAGGCCGCCGCGGACGGCGATCTATGGGACCTGTGGTTCACCAGCGTGCCCCGCCCCGGCAGCATGGCCGCCTATGTGGAAAAGGCGCTGCGCGGCCAGGCCGAGGGCCGCATGGCGCCCTGGGTGGTGCGGGAGAACACCAGCGGCGATATCGTCGGCACCACGCGCTATTACGACATCACGCCCGATCCCCACCGCGTCGCCATCGGCTACACCTGGTACGCGAAGCGCTGGCAGCGCAGCCACCTCAATTCCGCCTGCAAGCACCTGCTGCTCGACAACGCCTTCCAGAACCTGGGCGTGGTGGCCGTCGAATTCCACACCGACGCCTACAACCAGGATTCCCAGCGCGCCATCGAGCGCCTGGGCGCGAAGCGCGAGGGCGTGCTCCGGGCGCACAAGCGCCGGGAGGATGGCTCGCTGCGCGATACGGTCTGCTACAGCATCCTCGCCACCGAATGGCCCGACGTGGACAAGTGGCTGCAGCTGCGCCTGAAGCGCCTGGCCGGCTGAGCCTTCCTGTAGGAGCCCACTTGTGGGCGACATCTTTCGCGACAACGCAACAGGCCCTCGGGCTCTTCCGAGAAAGGATGTCGCCCACGAGTGGGCTCCTACATTAGGGCAGTCAACGCGAGGCTACGGCCTGCTCGGGGTGCGACGGCCGCACGATGAGCGTGGCGGTCATACCGGCTGCCAGCATCGTGCCTTGCGGCAGGTGGTCGGCGTCGATACGGACGCGTACCGGCACGCGCCGGGCCAGGCGCACCCAGTTGAATGTGGGGTTCACGTCGGCGAGCAGGTCGCTGCCTGTCGGGTTGTCGGCGTCGGTGATGCCGCGGGCAATGCTTTCCACGTGGCCTTGCAGGCGCGCGCCGCCGCTCATGAGCCGGATATCCACCGGGTCGCCGATGCGCAGGCCCGGCAGCTTGGTTTCCTCGAAGTAGCCGTACACCCAGTACGAGTGGCTGTCGATGAGCGCGAGGCGCGCGGTGCCCGCGCTGGCGTAATCACCGACGCGGACATCGAGGTTGGTGACGTAGCCATCGACCGGCGCGCGCACGTCGGTGCGGTCGAGGTTGAGCTGTGCGGAGGCCACTTCCACCTCCGCCTGC
The DNA here is from genome assembly GCF_000964085.1 of Luteibacter yeojuensis. GTDB lineage: Bacteria > Pseudomonadota > Gammaproteobacteria > Xanthomonadales > Rhodanobacteraceae > Luteibacter > Luteibacter yeojuensis_A. Next base: position 120,244 of record NZ_JZRB01000016.1, on the reverse strand, counting down.
GCCACGGCGGCCAGCGCCTGCTCCTGCGATGCCGAGGCCTGCTTCGTGCTCGCCTGCGCGGCCTGCCAGCCGGCCTTCGCGGCATTGGCCGCCGCCAGCGCGTTGGCCTTGTCTTCCGCCGAGATGACATTGTTGATGAGCTTCTGCCGGCGATCGGACTGCGCCTCGTACATCTCGTAGTTCGAGCGGCTTTGCTGCGCGCTGGCGAAGGCGGCGTTGATGTTGGCGCCCGATGCGCGTGCCGCGGCCTCGGCCGCATGCAGGTTGGCCTTGGCCTGGTTCAGCGCATTGAGGTAGCGCGCCTTGTCGACGACGAAGAGCAGGTCGCCCTTCTTAACCGTCTGGTTGTCGATGACGCGTACATCGGTGACCAGGCCGGCCACGTCGGGCGCGATGCGCACGATCTCGGCACGTACGCGGCCGTCGCGCGTCCACGGCGAATACATGTAGTGCTTCCACAGCGCGTGGCCGACCAGCGCCGCGACCACGACGACGGCGGCAGTGACGAGGAAACGGATTACGGTGGCGAGTTTCATGACGGCATCACTCAGTTAAGGAACAGCGCGAACGCGCCGAAGACACAGACGAACACGGCGAGGCGGAACAGCGGCGGGTGCCACACCAGGCGGTAGAGCCCGACGCGGCCCGCCACCCAATCGAGCAGCCACAGCGCCAGCAGCGCCAGGACGAACATGACGAGCAGCCCGGGGACCAGGGCGTCGCCGAGGGCGATCTCACGGGGCATGCGTGATCTCCTTGGCAAGGGGGGCGGAGGGCATGTACGCGGCGAGGACGGATTCACCATCCAGCAGCGCCATGCGGACAAGGTGCAGGTGTTCGAGCAAGTGGGCCTGGCCCGCGTGCTCGCCGACGCTGGCGATGGCGGTGGCCACCGCGTCGCGGGCGAGCTGGTAGCCATGCGCATCGGGCTTCTCGTAGAAGCGGGCCAGCGTGTGCAGGGCCGCCTGCAGGTACGGGCTGAGCGTCGGCGGCACGTCGCGGCGCGCCATGTCGTGGCGCATCTCGATCAGGGCACGGCCGGTCTCGTGTACCGCCAGCGCCCACGCGATAAGCGCGCGCGAATCGGCACTGCCCGGCTGCGTCTGCGCCACCACCTGGCTGACCAGGTCGTGGTTCACGCTTTCGAAGCGGTGGCGCAGGCCCGGCAGCGGCGCCTCGGCCGCGAGCGCCACCTGGCCACGCAACCGCGCAAGCTGGCGGCGGCGCAACCAGGCACTGCCAATGGCGGGCGGGATGACGACGAACGACACGGCCGCGGCGCCCAGGCCAACGACCTGCGCGATGGCATCGTTGATGAAGTGGGCGGGGTCGTACACCTGCACGTTCTTCAGCGCGAGGATGTAAGCGAAGCCCATGGCCCAGCCCAGGCCGTAGAACGCGAGCTTGCGGCTCATCATCATGACAAGGCCGATGGCCAGGAACGGCGCCACGGCAAACACCAGCAGGCCGTAACCATCCACCTGCGTCAGCAGGAAGAACTCGCAGATGAAGCCCGCGGCCATGCCGGAGAGGTAGCCGAGCATCACCACCCATGTCACGCGCGTGGGGTTCGGCGTGGTGGCGAACAACCCGGCGAACACGGTGGCCAGCAGCATGGCGCTGGAGCCCAGCGGCCACGCGCTGTCGATCCAGAACAGGCCAAGCACCAGCATGGTGAGCGTGGTGCGGAACGTGGCGATGCCCGCGCCCAGCCAGTCGTTACCGCGGTCGAAGCGGACTTTCTCGGCCGAGCCACCAAGCACGCGCGGCGCCTGCAACGAGGCTGCCGCATCCACGTACGCGTGCAGCTCGTCGACGAAACGCAGGAGCAGCGAGGCGCCGGTGTCGAAGTCGCGGATATCCTGGGTATCGGCCAGCGTGGCGCGGAGCGTGGCCACGTTGCCGCGCATGGTGTCGCGGGCGGCGGCCAGGCGCGGCAGCAGCAGGCGCGCGCCTGTGCCGGCCTCGATGGGCATGTCCAGTGCGTCGCCTATCGGCGCGTAGAGGCGGATGAGCGTCGACGCCGCCAGGTCGCGCTTTGCCCGCTTCAGGCGGTTCACCAGGTGGTGCAAAGACTGGAAGCTCGTCGATGCCGCCATGAAGCGCTGGTTGAACAGGCGCATGTGGTTGCTGCGGGCGCGTGCTTCGGCATCCTCGAAGATGACCGAGCTGCGCAGGTCCTCCAGCGTCACGGCATCACGAACGAAACGCAGGTGCGCGTTCTCCATGGCCTCGCGCGGGATGCTGCCACCCGTGGCACCGCGCACGAAACCGAGGAAGTGCGCGAACTGGTCGCGCGCCGCCCGGCGCAGCACGTCGCGCATGCGGCTGGGGAAGACCACGTCGTTGACCATGCCGCTGACCAGCAGGCCCAGCAGCACTTCGGAAAGGCGTGCCACCGCGGAATCGAACACCCCCGGCGGGTTCTCGATGACCGGGATGGCGACGATGGCCGCCGTGTAGCCGCCCAGCACGAACGCATACGACTTGAAGTTGCGGTACAGCGTGGCACCGCCCGCGCAGATACCGATCCACAGCGACAGCGCCAGCAGGAAAAGATCGCGTTGCTGCGGGAACGCCGCGACGATGCCTACGGCCGCCGTGGCACCGGCGACGGTGCCGATGCCGCGGTAGAAGCTTTTCGCCAGCACCATGCCCGATTGCCGGTTCGCCACGATGATGGTGGTGAGCATGGCGGTGGATGGCGCCGGCAGGTCGAAGCGCATGGCCAGCCAGCCCGTGGCGAAAAACGCGATGAGCGTCTTCGCGACGAACAGCCACGTCGAGGCTTCCTCGCGCAGCGTCTCGACGACGACCTCGCGGGTGCCCTGGGCGTTGGCGGTGGGGTTCACGGCGGCCATGGCGTGCCCGCTCAGCCCCCGAACCCGGCCAGCATCTTCTTCAGCAAGCCCTCGAGCTGGGCCTGCTCCAGCATGCTCAGGTTGCGCGTCTGGCGGTGCAGCAGCGTGACGATGTCGGGGAGGAACGTCTCGATGAGTTCCACGCCCGCCGGCGTGAGCGTGAGCTCGACCTTGCGACGGTCGTCCTCGCTGGCGGCACGGGTGATGAAGCCCATCTCGCTGAGGCGGGTGGTGAGGCGGGTGACATTGGCGGACTTCTCCCCGGCGGCGTCGGCCAGCTGCGAGGGGTTCATGGCGTTGCCCGGTGCGCCGTACAGCATCATGAGGATGTTGTACTCGGGGTGGTTCAGGCCGTAGGGCCGCATGACGGCGTTCGCCTCGTCGTGCACCTCCTTGTAGAGGTGCTTTACCAGGCGCACGAGCACCGCCGGTTCGCGCGGGAACGCGGGGTACTTCTGAATCGTGTTGCGGAGCCGTGCTTCGGTGGGGGCGAAATCACTCATGAGGCGGGGCCTTCGGCTGGTTACCTCATAAGTATATAGTTCATTTCTGTATATTCAATATCCAAATAGTATCGCCGCTTGCAGGAACCTGCCCCCGCGGCCCTGCAAGCGGCAATCTCACTAAGAGAGAGACAGCAAATCATCAAAGCCGGCGCGGAAGAACAGCTCGCGGCGGACACGGTCGGCCATGCCGTTCACGATTTCCGCGCCATCCTGCGAGGGGTCGACATGGATACGAAACGGGCGCTTGCCATGCGGCATGCCCACCACCTCGACGATCTTCACCGCCACCTCGGCGGCATCGGCGTCGGCGGGTTCCAGCGAAGCCAGCCCCTGCAGGATCCTGTCCGGCATGCCCGCGTACGGGCCTTCCAGGTAAGCCGCCTCGGTCGCCGAATCGGCGGGCTTGCCCGCGTGCCGGAAGTGGTTCGTGCCCTTCGTGAACGCGCCCGGCACCATGATCGAGGTCTCGATACCCCAGCGGGTGAGCTCGCCGGCGTAGCTGACGGCGAGCGAATCCATGGCCGCCTTCGCCGCGAAATACGGCGCCAGGAAGGGCGGCGTGCCGCCGCGGGTGCTGCTCGACGATACCCACAGCAGCAGGCCCTTGCCCCGCTTGCGCATGGCTGGCAATGCGGCGCGGTTCACCCGCTGCGTGCCGAGCACGTTCACGTCGTACAGCTGTGCGTACTGCTCGGCGGTGAACGCCTCGGCCGGGCCGAACACCATGTGCCCGGCGTTGTGGATCAGCACGTCGAGGCTGCCCGCCTCGCCTACCACGGTGTCGATGGCGGCTTTCGCGGAGGCATCCGACAACACGTCGAGTTCGACGACGCGCAGGTCGACGTTCCGCTCGCGGGCTTCCGCCAGCACGGCGGCGGCTTGCGCCTTATTGCGGCCTGCGATGTCACGCATGCTGGCGTAGACGGTGTGGCCGGCCTCGGCCAGGGCTCGCGCGGTGAGCAGGCCGAACCCGCTGGAGGCGCCGGTGATCAGGATGGTCTGTTTCATGGCGATGCTCCCGTGGGCTCAGACAATGCCGCCGTTGGCGCGGAGCACCTGGCCATTCACCCATGCGCCATCGGGGCCGGCGAGGAAGGCGACGGTGGCGGCGATGTCCTCGGGCGTACCCAGCCGCTCCAGGGGCGCCAGCTTGGCGAGGCGATCGACGAGCTCATCCGACTTGCCGTTGAGGAAGAGTTCGGTGGCGGTCGGGCCGGGGGCCACCGCGTTCACCGTCACCTCGCGGCCGCGCAGTTCGCGCGCCAGCACCATGGTCGTCGCCTCGATAGCGGCCTTGGTCGCGGCGTAAGGGGCATAGCCCGGCTGCAGCAGGCCCACGACGCTGGACGAGAAGTTGATGATGCGGCCACCGTGGCGGAGGCGCTTCGCCGCTTCGCGCATGGTGTTGTAGCTACCCTTCACGTTGATGTCGAAGAGGCGGTCGAAATCTTCCTCCGTCAGGTCGGCCACGTTGGCGAGAGCCATCACGCCTGCGTTGTTCACCAGCACGTCGACGCCGCCATATACCTGCTCGGTGGTATCGAACAGCCGGCGTACGTCGGCGGCCTTGGCCACGTCGGCCTGGGCACTGATGGCCGTGCCGCCCGCGGCGGTGATGTCGCCGACCACTTCTTCGGCTGCCTTGGCGCTGCCCGCGTAGTTGACGACGACAGTGAAGCCGTCGTCGGCCAGCCGCCTGGCCACCGCCGCGCCGATACCCCGCGAGGCACCCGTGACGATCGCAACCTTGTTATTCGCTTGCTTGTTCATCTTGATTCTCCGGAACCGGCGCCATTGCCGGGGAGGAAGAAGGATGGACGTTGTCGGCGCTCGGATAATCCGGCTAGATTAGGCTTCACTATTCCTTGCGATGGAACAATCGCCGTGGCCATGGACCGTTTCGACACCATGCGGCTGTTCGTGCGGATCGTGGAGCGGCGCAGCTTCACGGCCGCCGCGGCGGACCTCGACCTGCCCCGCTCCACCGTCACCCAGGCGATCAAGCGGCTGGAAGCGAGGCTGGGGGTCCGCCTGCTCCAGCGCACCACCCGCCAGGTGAGCCCCACGCTCGATGGCGAGGCCTACCACCGCCGCTGCGTCGCGATCCTGGCCGATGTGGAAGATGCGGAAGCGACGTTCACCGATGCACGGCCCAGCGGCCTGTTGCGCGTGGACATGCACGGGGTACTCGCCCGCACCTTCGTGCTGCCGGCACTGCCGGATTTCCTCGCGCGCTACCCCGGTTTGCGCGTGCATGTCGGCGAGGGCGACCGCTGGGTGGACCTGGTGCGCGAGGGCGTGGATTGCGTGCTGCGCGCCGGCGACCTGGCCGACAGCAGCATGGCGGGGCGGCGCATCGCGATGCTGCGCGAGGTGACCCTGGCGAGCCCCGCGTACCTCGAACGGCACGGCGTACCGCGCACGCCCGATGACCTCGACGGCCACCAGGCCATCGGTTTTTTCTCAACCGCCACGGGTGGCACGCTGCCGCTGGAATTCGTCGTCGATGGCGAGGTGCGCCACGTGCAGTTGCCATCGGTCGTCACGGTGACCGGGGCGGAAACGAACAAGGAACTGGCGCGGCTGGGCCTCGGGTTGATCCAGGTGCCGCTGTACAACGCGGTGGCCGACCTGGCCGAGGGCCGGCTGGTGGAGGTGCTGCCCGGTTACCCGCCGACGGAAACGCCCGTGTCGCTGCTGTACCCGCACAACCGGCAGCTCTCGCCGCGGGTGCGCGTGTTCATCGACTGGGTGATGGCCACCTTCGCCGCGCGGGCGGACGAAGGCGTGCGCATGCTTTGAATCAGTTCTTGAGCGGGACGGTTTCGAAGCCGCCCTGTGGCGTGGTGTTCTGCGGCGGCGGGGGCGGCGGGTTGTTGACACCCTGCTGGCCGAGGGCACGGGTGCCGCAGGTGTAGGCGCCCCAATCCTGCGAGCCATTGTTGGGCTCGCCCAGCGGCTTGACGGTATCGGCGCCCAGCTTGGCTGCCTCGTTGCGGGCGAGCACCTCGAGCTCGTCGCGCACCTTGAGGTCGCTGCGATCGACCGGGCCGACGCGGCTGGTGACCGAGACGCTGACCTTGCCCTGCTCCTTGCAGCTGCCGACATCACCGTTCCATGCGGTGCGCACGTTGCGTGCCCTGTCGTCGAGCTTGATGCCCCAGTCACAGGCGCTGAGCGCGAAGGTGGCGAGGGGGATGAGGAGGAGGACGGCTTTGCGCATGGGTGGCTCCGGAAGGTAACGCGTTCGGGGCCAATGCTAGCCCGATGGAAGCGACGACGCGATGAGCAAGCCCACCGCGCCGTCGCCGTCAGTCACTTGCCAGCCGGTTTGGCCGGCTTCGCGGCGGCCTTCACCGGGTTGCCGTCGGCATCGATGACGTGCACCTCGCCGAGGTTCAACGCGCGCACCGGCGCTTCGATCTTGCGCAGGTCGCCGACGATGACCCAGGTCAGCGCATCCGGCTTCACCACCGCGGAAATCGCGGCTTCGGCATCCTTCTGGTCGACCCCGTCGATGCGTGCCTTGAGCGTCTGCACGTAATCATCCGGGCGGTCGTACATGAGGATGCCGTTCATCGCGCCCATGACCGAACCCGTGGTCTCGTAGCTGCCCGGCAGCGCGCGGACGCGCTGCGAGCGCACCTTGGCGATTTCGTCGGCGGTGAGCGGGCGGTTGCCGATGACGTCGCGTGCTTCTTTAAGGATTTCCGCAGCCGACTCGGCGGTTTTGTCGGTCTGCACCGGCGCATACAGCAGGAACGGACGCTGGCCCTGGGCATCGGTCAGGAAGCTGCCGGCGCCGTAGGCCCAGCGCTTGTCCTCGCGCAGGTTCATGTTGAGGCGCGACGTGAAGCTGCCACCGAAGGCACCGTTGGCGATGCCGAGGTCGAGCGCGTCTTTGGCCTTGGTCGACGGCGCGAGCAGGCCAGCGAGCACGAGCGACTGCGGGGCATCGGTGCGGTTGCAGAGGTAGACGCGCGGCTTGGGCTGCGCGGCCACCTGGCCCACGTTGCGCTTCGGGATGGCGCTGGCGGGCGGGGCCCAGTCGCCGAACGCCGCGTCGAGCTTCGGCAGGATCTCGGCCAGCGTGGTGTCGCCCGCGACGAGGATGCGGACGTTATCCGGGCGCAGGTAATCGCGCTGGAAGGTGGCGAGGTCGGCCGCGGTGAGCGAAGCGATGGCCTTCTCGGTACCACTGCCGGTGAACGGGATGCCGTACGCGTGGTTTTTGCCGAACATCAGCGGCGGCAGCGAACGCAGCGCGATGGCCTCCGGCTCGGTCTTCTCCTGGGCGATGCCGGCGATCCACTGGCCGCGCACGCGCTCGATGTCGTCCGCATTGAAGGCCGGCGTGCGCGTGATGTCGGCGAACAGCTTGATCGACGGGTCGAGGTCGGTGTTCAGCGCATTGAGCGAGACACTGCAGGAATCCAGTGCGCAGCCGGCACCGATGCTGGCGCCGAGGCGCTCCTTGCGGCGGGCGACCTCCACCGAATCGAGCGCCTTGGTGCTCTCGTTCATCATGGCGGCGGTGAACGCGGCCGTGCCGAGCTTGTGGCCCTGGTCGGCGGCGTAGCCCGCGTTGAACAGCAACTGCACCTGGGTGACCGGGATGGTGTGGCGCTCGGCCAGCACCACTTCGATGCCGTTCTTCAGCTTGCCGCGCTGCAGTTTGGGGAAGGTGAGGTCGGGGAAGCGGGTGACGGCGGGCACGCCACCGGCACGATCAACCGTCGACTTATCGACCTTGTAGGTGGCGGCCGGCGGCATGACGGCCGCGGGGCGGCCCGACGCATCGGCCAGGCCCTTCACGGCCTTGTCCTCGGCGGCCGGGTCGAAGCCCGGCTTGGCCGGCAGCACCGTCAGCGTGTAGCTGCCCTTGCCCAGCCATTCCTTCGATGCGGCAAGCACCGAGGCCACGGTGGCCGACTGCGCGCGCTGCAGGTCCTTCTTATAGGCCTCGGGGTCGTTCCGGTAGACCTGGCCCTCGGCCAGGATGACGGCCTTGCCACCAAAACCACCCACCTTCTCGAGCCCGCGCACGAAGCTGGCGCGGTTGGTGACCTTGGCGCGGGCAAGCTCGTCGTCCGTGGGGCCCTTCGCGAGGAAATCGTTCCACACGTCCGCAATGGCCGCCTCGACCTTCTTCTGGTCCACGCCCTGCTTCACGTCGACCGAGAGCTGCACCTGGCTGGCCAGCGCGAACGGCGAGATGCCCACGCTGACGTCGTCAGCCAGCTTGTCCTGGTAGACCAGGCGCTGGTACAGGCGCGATGTCTTGCCGCCGCCGAGCGCGGTGGTGGCGAGGTCGAGGTTGACGGCGTCGTCGGTGCCCAGTTGCGGCACGATCCACGTGCGCACGATGCGCGGCTGCGCCACCTGGTCGTGCTGCACGCCCGTGGTGTCTTTCTGCAGCGGCGTGATCCACGCCTGCTGGCGCGGCACCGGCGGCCCGGCGGGGATGTCGCCGAAGTATTTTTCGGCCTTTTCCTTCGCCTGGGCCACGGTGATGTCGCCGGCCATCACCAGGGTGGTGTTGGCGGCGCCGTAGTAGTCGTGGAACCACTTCTTGACGTCATCGAGCGATGCCGCGTCGAGGTCGGCCATGGAGCCGATGGTGTCGTGGTGGTACGGGTGGTTGGCCGGGTAGGTGTTGACGAGGATGTTCTCGTCGACGCGGCCGTAGGGGCGGTTCTCGCCCTGGCGCTTTTCGTTCTGCACCACGCCACGCTGGGTATCGAGCTCCTTCTGGCCGATGGCGCCGAGCAGGTGGCCCATGCGATCGGATTCCATCCACAGCGCCATGTCCACGGCGGTGGTGGGCACGGTCTCGAAGTAATTGGTACGGTCGAACCAGGTGGTGCCGTTCATGTCGGTGGCACCCGCCAGCTCGAACGGCTGGAAATACGTGCCCTTGTGGTTCTCGGAGCCCGAGAACATGAGGTGCTCGAAGAGGTGGGCGAAGCCCGTCTTGCGTGCCGGCTCATCGGCCGAGCCGACGTGGTACCAGATGCTGACGGCAACGACCGGTGCCTTGTGGTCTTCGTGGACGACCACGGTAAGGCCGTTGGGCAGCTGGAAGCGGGTGTAGGGGATGTCCGGGATGGTGTCGGTGGACGGCGCTGCCGCGTAGGCGGCGCCAACGACGCCCATGAGGCCTGCGGCGAGCAGGGTGAGGCGCTTCTTCATGCACGGCTCCTATGGGGCCTTCTTGGCCCGTTGTCTCCCGGAGGCTAGCCGTGCGCCGCGGTTTCCGCAATGAGCCGCCCGGCAGGGGGGCGGACGGTGTCCGCCATGGCCACGTGCGTGTCCGCGGACACTCAAGCGCGGCCAGGCAACCTGACAAACCTCATGCGAATCAGCTGATTGGCGCCCCTGAAAAGATGGCACGCGGTTTGCGTTACTACCCATGCCCCGGGGCAACCGCCCCACCCCTGATCCCCTGAAGGAGTACGCCATGAAACACGAACTTCTCGTCCTGCGTAGCCTGCTGGTCGCCTCGCTGCTGGTGTGCGGCCTGATCCTCGGCAACATGCTCACCTACAAGGGCGCGCCGGTGCAGCTGGCCCACGCGGCCCAGCCGGCGCCAAACGCCCTGGGCATGGTGACGGCCCCGGCCTGCGCCCTGCCGCCCGATGGCATCGTTTGCCCGCTCTCGGCCTCATAATGGCGGCATGCCCCACGTCATCCTGTTCCGACCCGAGATCCCGCCGAACACCGGCAATGTGATCCGCCTCTGCGCCAACACCGGTGCGACGCTCCACCTCATCCGCCCCCTGGGCTTCACGCTGGACGATGCCCGGCTGAAGCGGGCGGGCCTGGACTACCACGAGTTCGCCAGCGTGGCCGTCCACGACAGCCTCGACGATTGCCTTGCCACCCTCGGCCAGCCACGCGTGTTCGCCTTCTCCACCCGCGGCAGGCACCTGCATACGGACGTGGCCTACGCCGACGGCGATGCGCTGCTGTTCGGCTGCGAAACCGCCGGCCTGCCGGATGAGGTGCTCGATGCGATCCCGGAGCCGCAGCGCATCCGCCTGCCGATGCGCCCGGGCAACCGCAGCCTCAACCTCTCCAACGCCGTGGCCGTGGCGGTTTTCGAGGCCTGGCGCCAGGCCGGGTTCGACGGCGCGGCCTAGCCAGCGGCTACAATCGAGGGCATGACCCAGAACGCCTTCCTGCCCCGCCCCTTGCGCGTCCTCGCCGGCCGCGCCATGGAGGCCGCGCTCAATCGCACCGTCGACCTCGACCCCGATACCCGCAGCCGCCTCGACGTGCTCGACGGCCGCAGCGTGCAGGTGCACCTCACGGGGCCGGACCTGGCGCTGCGTATAACCGTGGAGAAGGGCCGCCTGCGCGTGGGGCCGCCCGAGGACGGCGGCAGCCTCCGCGTCACCGCCACCCCGGGCAGCCTGCTTGCCATGGCGCTGCGCGGCGACGACGACGGCGTGGCGCCGGGCAAGGTCGATATCGCCGGCGATGCCGAGCTGGCCCGCCGGCTCGAGCGTCTCGCGCGGCAGTACGCGCCGGACGTGGAAGAAGCCTTCGCCAGGACGTTCGGCGACACGCTCGGCGTGGCGCTGGCGAAAGCCCTGCGCGAGGGCCTGGCCCACGCCCGCGAAACCGGCCGCCACCTTGTCGACGATGGTGCCGACTGGCTGCGCGACGAAGGCCGCGTCGCCGTCGCGCCGGGTGAACTGGAGGGCTACCTCGATGGCGTCGATGCCGTGCGCGAACGCACCGAGCGCCTCGACGCACGCCTTGCCCGCCTTGAGCGCGCCCGCAAGGGGGCTGGCGCATGACGCCGTTGCGCCTTGCCCCGCGCCTGCTGCGCGTCGCCGCCATCCTGCTCAAATACCAGCTCGACGAACTCGTCGAGGGCGCCCACCTCTACCGCCCGCTCAAGCTCCTCCGCGCCTTCTTCCCGAAGCCGGCCGCCGATGTGCGCGGCCTGCCGCGGGGCGCGCGCCTGCGCCTCGCGCTGACCGAACTGGGCCCCATCTTCGTCAAGGCGGGCCAGGTGCTGTCCACCCGCCGCGACCTGGTGCCGGCCGACGTGGCCGACGAACTCGCGCTGCTGCAAGACCAGGTCCCGCCGTTCCCCGGTGCCGAGGCCCGCGCCATCGTTGAGCGCGAACTCAAGGCGCCGGTGTCGACGCTGTATGCCTCGTTCGATGAAGTGCCGCTCGCGTCCGCCTCCATCGCCCAGGTGCACGCGGCGACGCTGCACGGCGGCCGCGAGGTGGTGGTGAAGGTGCTGCGCCCGGGCATCGACCAGCGCATCGCACGCGACGTGTCGCTACTGCACTCGCTCGGCGCGCTGGCCCAGCGCTGGCACCCCAATGCCGACAAGATCCGCCCGCTCGAAGTGGTGGCCGAGGTCGAGAAGATGCTCGACAACGAGCTCGACCTGCAGCGCGAAGGCGCCAGCGCCAGCCTGCTGCGGCGCAACTTCGCCAGCGGCATCGACCTGTACGTGCCCGAGGTGATCTGGGACCTGAGCAGCGAAGGCGCGCTCACGCTTGAACGCGTGCGCGGCGTGAGCGCCGACGACATCGCCGCCATCGATGCCGCCGGCCTCGACCGCAAGCAACTTGCCGAGAAGGGCGTGCGCCTGTTCTACGAGCAGGTGTTCCGCGATAACTTTTTCCATGCCGATGCGCATCCTGGCAACATCTGGGTCGATACCTCGCGCATCGACGAGCCGCGCTTCATCGCGCTCGATTTCGGCATCATGGGCTCGCTGCCCGAGGCCGACCAGTACTGGCTGGCCGAGAACTTCATCGCGCTGTTCGAGCGCGATTACGCCCGCATCGCGCAGTTGCACGTTGCCGCTGGCTGGATGCCCTCGACCATCCGCCTCGACGAACTCGAAGCCGCGGTGCGCACGGTGTGCGAGCCCTACTTCACCCGCCCGCTGTCGCAGATATCCATCGCCGAGCTGGTGGTGAAGCTGTTCCAGACCGCACGCCGTTTCGAGTTGACCCTGCAGCCGCAGCTCATCCTGCTGCAGAAGACGCTGCTGAACATCGAGGGTGTGGGCCGCATGCTCGACCCGGAGATCGACATCTGGGCGGTAGCGCACCCGGTGCTCCGGCGCATCCTGCGCGAGCGCTACAGCGTCCGCGCCACGCTGCGCGATGTGCGCCGCCGGCTGCCGGAGTGGATCCACACCGCGCCGCGCGTACCCGAACTGGTGCGCGACGCGCTGCGCCAGGTGGCCAGCGGCGAGCGCCGCGAGGTGGCTGATCCGCGGACACTGCTGCTGGCCCAGGACGAGGCGCGCCGTACGCGGCGCCTGCTGGCGTGCGGCATGCTGGGTTCGTCGCTGCTGATCTGCGCCGCCCTGGTCGGCACGCTGGCGCCGCACGGCGTGTGGCCGGCCGTGGCTGCCGCTGTGCTGGGCGTGGTGGCATTCATCGCCGGCTGGCCCCGCCGCCACGCGTGAGCCGAGCTATGCTTGAGATCCTCTACCAGGACGACGATCTTGTCGCCGTCAACAAACCCGCGAACCTGGCGGTGCACCGCTCGACCTTCGTAGGGCCGGACGATGCTTTCCTGATCGACCTGCTCCGCGAGCAGGTGGAAGGGCGCCTGCACCTCGCCCACCGCCTGGACCGCGCCACGTCGGGCGTGCTGCTCGTGGCACGTTCGCCGGAAGTCGCTGGCTTGATGGGCGAGCAGTTCATGGGCCGCACGGTGAGCAAGCGCTACCTCGCCGTGGTGCGCGGCTGGCCCGACCCTGCAGAGGGCACGATCGACTACCCGCTGCCCGGCTCGCGCGACACGGGGCCGCGCCGCGATGCGACGACGGACTACCGCCAGCTCGCCACGGTGGAAGTGGATATCCCGCTGGGCCGCTACGAGAAGCAGCGCTACGCGCTGGTCGTGGCCGAACCCCGCACGGGGCGCTTCCGGCAGATCCGCAAGCACTTCGCGCATATTCACCACCCCATCGTAGGCGACAGCCAGCATGGGCGTGGCGATCATAACCGGTTGTACAAGCAGCACTTCAACTCGCATCGGTTGCTGTTGCATGCGGAGCGGCTGATGTTCACGCACCCGGTCTCGGGGCAGCCGATGGCGATTTCGGCATCGCTGGATGAGACGTGGGCGCGGCTTGTTGAGCGCTTCGGGTGGCAGGATGCGTTTCCGCTTTCCTGAAGCGCTGCCTAGCGTAGCGATGGCTGCTCGCGACGCGAATGCGAAACCGATAGAACGTGTACCCAATCACACGCCTGCTCGTATTCGTAGCTGATGCAGTAAGGCAATCGGGACAGCGGACTCCTTCGAATGCCGCGTGCATCGACGGGCAAGACAAGTGGATGGGCGGCCACGAGCTGAATTCGATCAAGAAGAGCGCTGATGACGCTGTCACCGGTGGGCGTTGCTCGGTGCCAGGCATAAAACAACTTGATACTTTCGAATTCCTGCTCAGCCGCCTGGGAGAAAGACCAGGAAGCCATGGCGGTGTCAGTCCTTGCGACGATGCTTGCCGTACCGCGCAAGAATCTCCTCAGACGAGATCGCCTGCTCCGTGCCCGCCCTGAGCCGGTCCCGCACGGCGCACGCCTTAGCCGTAATCCTTGCATCGTGCTCGGCCTGCTGCCTGGCAAGCGCCGCGCGATCGACTCGCGGAGCACGCATGCCCTTCAGGTCGAGATCGTCCGCATCAAACTGCATGCGGGTGACCCCCAACTCCAAAAGCTGCTGAATGACGCTGTCCGCCGAAGTGAACAGGCGAATGGCACCGCTGGGCGCCGCCAGGATCGGTGGCGAGGGATCGCCGGTGTGCACGCGGATCACCCAACCACCGACGCGGCCGACAACGTCGATGTCGCCGATGATGTCCGCCTCAAGGAACTCCTGAAGACGGGCGAGTGTGATCGTATCTTCCATGTCGTAACCAAAGGCCGGGTCGAATGCCGGCTCCGCAGCGAGTCTAGCGTTAAGCATAGGGGGCGCTCCATCGAATGAATGAGGAGTGCCATGGTTACGAATCGGAATGAGGCCGCCAATCGGCGTTTTCCGACACCGCGTGTAGGCGTCGCCCACGCTGATTGCGTCGCGTCATGACGCCAGCCGCGACGCTGCTAGAATCCACGCCAACATGCTTATCGTCACCGCCACCATCGCCATCCCCGAGTCCGAGCTGATCGAGCGCTTCACGCGCGCCGATGGCCCGGGGGGCCAGCACGTGAACCGCACGGAAAGTGCCGTCGAGCTGCGCTTCGATGTCGCCAGCTCGCCCTCGCTTCCGGAGGAAGTGCGTGAGCGGCTGCTGATGCGGCGCGACCGTCGCATGACCGATGCGGGCGTCCTGGTGATCCAGGCCCGCCGTTTCCGCGAGCAAGCCCGCAACCGCGATGACGCCCGCGAGCGACTCGTGGAGATCATCCACGCCGCCACGCTCGTGGCCAAGAAGCGCGTGCCCTCGAAGCCCACGCGTGCTTCGAAGGAACGCCGCCTCGCTGGCAAGGCCCAGCGCGGCCAGACCAAGCGCTCGCGCTCGCGCGACTGGAGCAACGATTGAGCAGCGTCTCCGCCGAGCTCCCTCCGAACGCACCGCGGCTGCCCGACTCGTGGTTCAAGCGCCTTTGCCTCTGGGCCATCAAGCTCACGGGTTGGCGCATCGTCGGCACCATGCCGAATGAGAAGAAACTGATTCTCATTGGCGCCCCGCATTCGTCGTACTGGGATGGCGTGTACGGCCTGCTCATGCGCCAGGCCATCCGCCTCGATCTCGGCGTGATGATCAAGCGCGAAGTGCTCAATGGCCCCCTCGGCCCGATCGTGCGCGGGCTACGCCTCATCCCCATCGACCGGAAGGCAGCGACCAATGTGGTCGACCAGATGGTGGCCCGCTTCGCCGCAGCCGATACGCTGTGGCTGGGCATCATGCCCGAGGGCACCCGAAAGCCAGTGAAGCATTGGAAGTCGGGCTTCCTGCGCATTGCGCGTGCCGCGGGCGTGCCGATCCAGACCGTGTTCATCGATTACCCGACGAAGACCTTCACGCTGGGTCCGCTCGTCCATGCAACCGACGACACCGAGGCCGACATGGCGCGTATCCGCGCCATGTTCGTGGGTTACCACGGGAAGCATCGGGACGCCTGATTTCAGGCGTTAGCCGCCCGAGATTCGGTAGCGGACGGTGTAGGTGATGGTCCCGACGGCAGCGGAAATGTTCTGCAGCACAAGCCGGTAGCTGCCGGGGCCGAGTTGCGGCTTATGGATGAATGCACCCGTCGCGATGTCGATCCATTCTCCGCCCGCCTTCACCTGCAGGACCAAACATCACGCCGTTTTCCGACAGCGTGAGTCGGTAATCGCCTACAGCGAATCGTCGCGCACTCCCACAAGGTGGCTCTGTTGACGGAGCCGCCCATGTACATTCCCCCGAAGCGTCCCCTGCCCCTCCTCAGAATCGATCAGCTTGGCTCATCGCACGGCACCGACGATCAGGTCAGACGAACGGTGCGTGGCATATCCGGGCCGCTAAAGAACGATGTCGGCAAACTGGATCTGACGAACGTCCGGCCCAGCGAACTCAACCCCATCGCTGCACGCCTGTGCGAGGAAGGTAAGATCACGGAGGATGTTGCATCCAAGCTGATGCTGCTCAGGGCACCGGGCGCCAGGGGCCTCACGGACAACAGGCCATTCAATCTCATTGAAGCAACGAAACGCGTCGCGCGCATGGTCGGAGCGCTTTCGCCCATGCATGCCGCCGCTGGGCAGCAAGGCGGGTACACGAGCGCACTGTATTGCGCCAAAGGACTGACGACGGTGATCAATGCGCTCAAGACCGGCACGAACTTCGACGCCGAGGCATAGCCTGTGTTCTAGCGCTCCGAATGCCCCGGCTCATCATAGTCGCGATGGGTCAACAACCCTGGCTTGATCAAGTCGATGAACGCGCGCGCTTCGGGGCTGAGGAACTTGCCCTTGCGCATGACGACACCGTAACTGCGCTGCGGGAAATACTGCCGCAGGTTTCGCACCACCAGCCGCTCGCGATCGGCATCAGTGATGCAGATGCCCGTCACGATCGAGATGCCCAGCCCCATCGCCACGTATTGCTTGATCACATCCCAGCCGCCCACCTCGATCGCCACCGTGTAGGGCACGCGGCGCTGCTGGAACACCATGTCGACGAGGCGGAAGGTGGTGAGGCGTTGCGGGGGAAGGATCAGGCCGTAAGGTGAGAGGTCTTCCAGACGGATCGCCTCTTTCTCTGCCAGCGGATGGTCGGGCGGCATGATCAGCATCGGGTCGTAGTGGTACACCGGCGCCCACGCGATGTCGTTGGGCACGTCGAGCATCGAGCCGATGGCGATGTCGGCTTCGTCGGCACGTAGCAGCGCCATGCCGTCCTTGCCGGTGACATTGGCGAGTTGCAGTTGCACGTCGGGGTAGCGCTCGCGGTAGGCCTTCACCAGGTCCGGCAGCAGGTACTGGATCGTCGATGCACCAGCGGCGACGGTGAGCCGTCCCGACTGCTTGCCCCGCGTCTTCGCTTGGAACTCGCGGTCGAGGTTCTCGAAGCCCTCGACCAGGGGCCGGGCCATCTCGTAAAGCGCCTCGCCGGCATCCGTGAGGGTGATGCGCCGGCGCGTCCGCTCCACGAGCGGCATGCCCATTTCGCGTTCCAGCGCCTGCAACTGCAGGCTCACAGATGGCTGCGACAGGAAGAGTGCCTCGGCCGCGCGGCTAAGGGTGCCCAGGCGGGTGATGTAGACGAACGCCCGGAGCTGCTTCAGGCGGTTCCCCTTGTAGTAGAAACGGCCCGAAGGATCATCGGCGCCGCTGACGCGTGCACGCGCCTTCGACGTCTTCGCGGGAGCCTTCTTCGGTGGATTCAGCTTCCGAGGCATCGTTTTTTCCTAAATAAAAACGGTAGCTTGCATTTGCCATTAACAAAGTCAATGTTATGAATTGAAACATATGCTTTGTCAACGCCATGCGGCGGGACGTAGCGTGGCCTCCAGACCCGAAACCACTGGAGGCAGGCCCCATGGCAGTTCCCAAGAGCGAGATCGACCCGCTGGCTGGCGTCCGCCTGTATGGCGGCACCGATGCCTTTGCCGATGTACTGACCCCGGCCGCCCTCGCTTTCGTGGCCGGCCTGCACCGCCGCTTCGATGCCCGACGCCTGGCCCTGCTGGCCGAGCGCACCGCGCGCCAGCTTCGCTACGACGCCGGCGACCTGCCCGATTTCCGCACCGACACGGCAGCCGTCCGCGAGGGGAACTGGACTGTCGCGCCCATCCCGGCCGCACTTCAGGATCGCCGCGTCGAAATCACCGGCCCCGTCGAACGCAAGATGATCATCAATGCCCTGAATTCCGGCGCGAAGGTGTTCATGGCCGACTTCGAGGACTCGAGCGCGCCGACCTGGGCGAACCAGGTGCAAGGGCAGCGCAACCTGCGCGACGCCGTGGACGGCACCATCGACTTCACCAGCCCCGAAGGCAAGCACTACGCGCTGTCGGATTCGCCCGCCGTGCTCGTCGTCCGCCCCCGCGGGTGGCACTTGCCGGAGCGGCACGTGGAGATCGACGGCGACGTGCTCGCCGGCGCCCTGCTCGACTTCGGCCTGTTCGCCTTCCACAACGCGAAGGCGCTGCACGGCAACGACCGCGGCCCCTACTTCTACCTGCCCAAGCTGCAATCGATGGAAGAAGCCGCGCTGTGGGACGACGTCATGGCGCACGCCGAAGACACACTCGGCCTGCCACGCGGCTGCATGAAAGCCACCGTGCTCATCGAGACGCTGCCGGCCGTGTTCCAGATGGACGAGATACTGCATGCGCTGCGCACGCGCGTGGTCGGTCTCAACTGTGGGCGGTGGGACTACATCTTCTCGTACCTGAAAACATTCCGCGCACACGCCGACCGGCTGCTGCCGGAACGCGGCCAGGTGGCGATGACCGTGCCGTTCCTGAAGGCCTATTCCGAGCTGCTGATCAAGACCTGCCACCGCCGTGGCGCGTTCGCCATGGGCGGCATGGCGGCGCAGATCCCCATCAAGGGCGATGACGAGGCGAACCATGCCGCGCTGGCGAAGGTGCGCGCCGACAAACTGCGCGAAGTGACCGCGGGCCACGACGGCACCTGGGTGGCGCACCCGGCCCTCGTGCCGGTGGCCCAGGCCGTCTTCGATGAGCACATGCCCACGCCGAACCAGCTGCACGTGATGCGCGACGACATCGTCGCAAGCCGCGATGCGCTGGTCGCACCCGCGATCGGCACCGTCACGCGCGCCGGCTTCGACAACAACGTGGAGGTGTGCCTTCGCTACACCGCGGCATGGCTCGATGGCCAGGGCTGCGTGCCCATCCACCAACTGATGGAAGACGCCGCCACCGCCGAGATCGCCCGCGCACAGCTGTGGCAGTGGCTACACCACGGCCCGGTGGAATTCAGCGACCACGCGCCTATCACCTTCCCACTTTTCGACCACGCGCTGGCTTCGCATACGCACCGGCTTCGCGAGTCGTCGCACCCGGGCGCGAAGCGTGCCGACGAAGCGGCCGCCCTCATCAGCGCACTAACCCACGCAAGCGAACTGCGCGACTTCCTCACCCTGCCCGCCTACGAACAGCTGGCCTGACCTCACACCCTCCAAGGAGCACCGACGATGAAGACGCATACCGCTGAACAGATCACGCTCGACTGGAAGAACAACGACCGCTGGAACAGCGTCGAGCGCCCCTACACCGCCGACGACGTGGTGCGCCTGCGTGGCACCGTGCAGGTCGAGCACACGCTCGCTCGCCGAGGCGCCGAACGCCTGTGGCGCTCGATCCACGAGCGCCCCTACGTCAATGCGCTTGGCGCGCTCACCGGCAACCAGGCCATGCAACAGGTGAAAGCGGGCCTGCAGGCCATCTATCTCTCCGGCTGGCAGGTGGCAGCCGATGCGAACACAGCGGGCGCGATGTACCCCGACCAGTCGCTATACCCGGTCGATTCCGTGCCGAACGTGGTGCGCAAGATCAACAAGACGCTGCTGCGCGCCGACCAGATCCACCACGCCGAAGGCAAGGATCAACTGGACTGGCTGGTGCCGATCGTCGCGGATGCCGAGGCCGGGTTCGGCGGCGTGCTCAACGCCTACGAGTTGATGATGCACATGATCGAAGCGGGCGCCGCGGGCGTGCACTTCGAAGACCAGCTGGCCAGCGCGAAGAAATGCGGCCACATGGGCGGCAAGGTGCTCGTCCCGACGCAGGAGGCCGTGCAGAAGCTGGTTGCCGCGCGCCTTGCCGCGGATGTCACTGGCGTGCCGACGCTGATCGTCGCCCGCACCGACGCGATGGGTGCCGGCCTGGTCACGTCGGACATCGACGACAACGACAAGCCCTTCCTCACCGGCAAGCGCACGGTGGAAGGCTTCTACGAAACCGAGCAGGGCATCGAGCAGGCGATCAGCCGTGGCCTGGCCTATGCGCCCTACGCCGACCTCATCTGGTGCGAGACCTCGACACCCGACATGGCCGAGGCGCGCCGCTTCGCCGAAGCCATCCACGCGCAGTACCCGGGGAAGAAGCTGGCCTATAACTGCTCGCCGAGCTTCAACTGGAAGAAGAACCTCGACGAGAAGACCATCGCCAGCTTCCAGAATGAGCTGGGCAAGCTCGGCTACGCCTTCCAGTTCATCACCCTGGCCGGTTTCCACGCCCTCAACTACTCGATGTTCCAGCTTGCCCGCGGCTACCGCGACCACCAGATGGAAGCCTACGTGGCCCTGCAGGAGGCCGAGTTCGCGGCCGAGAAGGATGGCTATACCGCCGCCAAGCACCAGCGCGAGGTGGGCACGGGCTACTTCGACCGGGTGAACCAGGTGATCGCCGGCTCGCTAAGCTCGCTGTCGGCCCTGTCCGGCTCCACTGAGGAAAGCCAGTTCCACCCGGCCTCGGCGGCCTGATCCCCGGTACGCACAAAAAAAATCGGCCTGCACCGCTGGGGTGGGCCGACTAAGAGAAAGCGTGTATCGAAGGGGATGGTAAAAGGCCGGTCCCGGTGCTGAAGCGGGGGGAGGGAGGGGTATCCAGCACCGGGACGGGGCAGGCGGCCATTAGCGAACCGCCTGGTACAGAATTTTCCACGCCCTCCCCCTATTTGTCAACTACCCAGTACATGAAATAAGTCTTAAAGATCAGAACCGCCGGTAGTGCATCGCCTCGGCCAGGTGCACCTGCTCCACGCACCCGGGCCCGCCTTCGATATCGGCGATGGTGCGCGCCACCCGCAATATGCGGTGGTAGGCACGGGCCGAAGCACCCTTCTTGTCCAGCACGCCCTCGAGCCACTCGCGCTCGGCGGAGGGCAGCGCGCAATCGCGCTCGAGGTTGACGACGCTGAGCTCGGCGTTCGGCTGGCCGGCGCGCATCAGGGCTTTCTCGCGGGCGGCGACGACGCGCTTGCGCACGGTGGCCGTGTCATCGTCGTGCGGCCCGCGCGGGGCGGAAAGGTCGGCGATAGGCACCCGCGGCACTTCCACGCAAAGGTCGATGCGATCGAGCAAGGGCCCCGAGATCTTCGTGCGGTAACGCGCCACCTGGTCGGGCGTGCAGCGGCACTCGTGCAACGGATCGCCCTGGTAGCCGCACGGGCACGGGTTCATGGCGGCGACCAACTGGAACTCGGCAGGGAACGTGGCCTGGCGGGCGGCCCGGGAGATGGCGATCTGCCCCGATTCCAGCGGTTCGCGCAGCACTTCGAGCACGTGGCGGCTGAATTCGGGCAGCTCGTCGAGGAACAGCACGCCGTTGTGGGCGAGCGAGATCTCACCCGGCCGGGGCAATGACCCGCCCCCGACCAAGGCGACACCCGACGCGGTGTGGTGCGGCGCCCGGAAGGGGCGCCGGCGCCAGTCGGCGGGGTCGACCGGTTCGCCGGCGAGCGAACGGATGGCGCAGCTCTCCAGCGCCTCGGATTCGGTCATGGCCGGCATGATGCCCGGCAGGCGCTCGGCCAGCATGGTCTTGCCGGTGCCGGGTGGCCCGATGAGCAGGATGTGGTGCCCGCCCGCGGCGGCGATCTCGAGCGCCCGGCGCGCCTGGTGCTGGCCGCGCACGTCGCGCATGTCGGGGCCGCCGTGGGGCGGGGTGTCGAGGTCCGCCGTGGCCGGGCTTGCCAGCTCGCCCTGGCCCCGGAGCCAGGCACACACCTCGGCCAGGCTATCGGCCAAGAGGATATCGCCCTCGCCGACCAGGGCGGCTTCGGCGGCGTTGGCTCGTGGCACGACGATGCGGCGCCCGCAGCGGCGGGCGCGGATAAGGGCCGGGAGGATGCCGGGGACCGGGCGCAGCTCGCCCGACAGCGCCAGCTCGCCGAGGAATTCGCAATCGTCCAGGCGCTCGCGCGGTACCTGCGAGCCGGCGGCGAGGATGCCCAGCGCGATGGCAAGGTCGAAGCGGCCGCCATCCTTCGGCAGCTCGGCGGGCGCCAGGTTCACCGTGATGCGGCGGCTGGGGTATTCGAAGGCGGTGTTCTGGATGGCCACGCGGACGCGGTCGCGCGCTTCGCGCACCGCCGCTTCGGGCAGGCCAACGATGGACGTGGACGGCAGGCCGCCCGAAAGGTGCACCTCGACGACGACCTGTGGCGCGGCGGCACCTTCCTGCGCGCGCGAGAGTGTGACGGCGAGGCTCATGACGAGACGTATCGTAACCGCTTACGGATCCGTGGCGGTGTACCCATGTCGCACTCCTTTGCGCGGCTGTGGCGGGGCGGAAAATAACCGCCCCCGACCGCTCTCGGGGTGAGGGTGACGGATCGGGGGCGGTCCCGGGACCTTGCGGCCGTCCTTGAGTCAACCTTCCGTGGTTATTGGCCGCTAGGCGCGTCGCTCGCTTCCAGGCTGGCGACACGCTTCTCCATTATTTCGAGCCTTTCGCGGGTCCGTGCGAGTACCTGGCTCTGAACGTCGAATTCCTCTCGCGTCACGAGATCGAGGCGGCGTAATCCCTGCGCCAGGACATCTTTAAAGTTGGCGCGCAGATCCTCGCGCGCTTGTGCCAGCCCTGGCGGAACCAACGATGCCAGCCGCTCAGCGAGCTGGTCGATACCCTGCACTTCCATCCTGCAACCTCGACGTCGTGGAATAAATTCTAGGCAAATCTCGTGTAGGCGCTATCAGCCGATGCCCCTACGTAGTGTAGGGTTTTTCCTACAAAGCACCTACGAAGACCCGGCCGGGCCCTGTGGCACAATGGCCGTTCGCGCGCCGCAGCCGGTGCGCCCCAAGGAGTTCGACATGAAACTGGTGGTCGCCATCATCAAGCCGTTCAAGCTGGACGACGTCCGCGAGGCCCTCGCCGATGTAGGCGTCCAGGGGGTCACGGTGACGGAAGTGAAGGGCTTCGGCCGCCAGAAGGGCCATACCGAGCTTTACCGGGGTGCCGAGTACGTCGTCGACTTCCTGCCCAAGATCAAGCTCGAGGTGGCCGTGGGCGACGACCAGCTCGAGCGCGTGGTCGAGGCCATCCAGCAGGCGGCCCGCACGGGCAAGATCGGCGATGGGAAGATCTTCGTCAGCCCGCTGGAGCAGGTGGTGCGCATCCGCACCGGCGAGCTCGACAACGACGCCCTCTGACGAGGGCGCCGGCCGCGGGTCAGGCCGCCTGGGCCAGGGCCTGCCGCTTAAAGCGGCGGTGGTGCACCAGGATGCCGGCGTAGTACGAAAGGTAGTAACCCAGGGTGAGGCCTACGATGGCCATGGTCAGCGGGCTGTCGCCGGGGCCATGGGCCGGGGCCGGGCCGCCGTGCATGGCGGCGCCAAGGATGACGAAGCGGTAGACCATGCGGCCCACCAGCAGTGCCGTCAGGGCCGCGCCGAGCCAGGGATTGGGGATGTAGCAGTCGGTTTCCCCGGTTCCCAGCTCGAACCGGGTGAGCCGCAGGCCCACCATGCCCATCGCGCCGCCAATGATGAGGCCGGCCAGGGCGCCCTCCGCCAGCGGCAGGCCGGCGAAACCCACCGTGAGCAACAGGCAGGCGAACAGGGCGAACAGGCCCGTGCGCACCGTCATCTTGCGGGTGTGGATGACCTGGCGACCAAAGTTGCGGCGGATGCGCCGGTAGACCACCCACACCATGAGGCCGCCCATGGCGACGGGGATGAGGGCGGACGTGGACTGGGCGGCGGCCTGGGCGAGCATGGCGGAGTCTCGTGTCGTGGGGTGTGGGGGTACCTTATCGGTGGAGCAGTCGATCGATCAGGCGCAGTCGCCACCCTTCTGGGGTGACGACTGTCAGGTGCCTTGTCGCGCGCGAGCGCGCTCCCACAGGGTGCACTCCCACAGGGTGGGCTGGGCTCTCACAGGGTGGGGGGCTTGTCAGGCCTTGGCCTTGCCCTGGTTGGCCACCGCGGCCATCTTCGCGGCGATCTCGGCCTCGTCGCCAAGGTAGTAGTGCTTCACCGGCTTCAGGTTCTCGTCGAACTCGTACACCAGCGGGATGCCGTTGGGGATGTTGAGCTCGGCGATGTCGTCGTCCGAGATGTTGTCGAAGTACTTCACCAGGGCGCGCATGGAGTTGCCGTGGGCGGCCATGAGCACGTTGTGCCCGGCCTTGATGGCCGGGGCGAGCACGTCGTGCCAGTACGGCAGCACGCGGGCCACGGTGTCCTTCAGGCACTCGGTGAGGGGCACGTCGGCGATGGCCGCGTAGCGGGCGTCGTCGGCGAAGGACATCTCGCCCGGCTTCAGGGCCGGCGGCGGGGTGTCGTAGCTGCGGCGCCAGATCTTCACCTGGTCCTCGCCGTACTTCGCGGCCGTCTCGGCCTTGTTGAGGCCGGTAAGGGCGCCGTAGTGGCGCTCGTTGAGGCGCCAGTCGGTCACCACGGGGATCCACATCAGGTCCATCTCGTCCTGGACGTGCCACAGGGTGCGGACGGCGCGCTTGAGGTACGAGGTGTGGGCCAAGTTGAAGGTGAAGCCGGCTTCCTTGAGCAGGCGGCCGGCCTCGCGGGCCTCGGCCACGCCCTGCTCGCTGAGGTCCACGTCGGCCCAGCCGCTGAAGCGGTTCTCGAGGTTCCAGGCCGACTGGCCGTGGCGGATCATCACAAGCTTGTACATGGCGTCCAACGATGCGAGGGGAAAATCCGATGGTGGAACGCCCGCCCGGGGGCGTCAACTCCGGGTACCCCTGCCGAGAGTCACGCTAAACCTTGCCATGGCGCGGCGCATCCTAGGGGTCCAGTCCACCCGTGGAGCAGCACACCATGCGCCGTACCCTGTTTTCCGTCCTCATCGCCCTCTCGTTCGCCGGTGCCGCCATCGCTGGCGCCGACGACGTCAGCAAGGTCAATGGCACCGCCAGCGTCGACGCCGGCCAGCATGCCGGCGACGTCAGCACCGTGAACGGCTCCGTCCGCATCGGCGACCAGGCCGTGGTGCAGAAGGCGCACTCGGTCAACGGTTCGGTCGACCTCGGCAAGGGCGCCACGGCTGAAGAGGTGCATACCGTCAACGGCAGCGTCACCCTCAACGACCATGCACAGGTCAAGGGCGAACTCGACAACGTCAACGGCCGCATCAAGCTCGAGCAGGGCGCCAACGTGGCGGGCCGCCTTTCCAACGTCAACGGCGATATCTCGCTCGACCGTGCGCACGTCGGCGGCGGCATCGAGACGGTCAACGCGAACCTGACCGTGGGCGAGGGCTCGCAGGTGGAAGGCGGCATCCTGGTGAAGAAGCCACGCATGGGCTGGCACAGCAGCGACAGCCGGCCGCCGACCATCATCATCGGCCCGCACGCCGTGGTGGCCGGCACCATGACGTTCGAGCGCGAGGTGGAGCTCTATGTCAGCGACACGGCGAAGGTCGGCAAGATCGAGGGCGCCACGCCGAAGAAATTCAGCGGCAGCGCCCCGTAAGCGTCATACCCAGTCGCGCGGCTTCAGGTATTCCGCCAGCTTCGCCTCGGCGCTATCCGGCGCCGGGGTGAACGCGTACTCGAAGCGCACGCGCGGCGGCAGGCTCATCAGGATGGACTCAGTGCGCCCGCCCGACTGCAGCCCGAACAGCGTGCCGCGGTCGTACACCAGGTTGAACTCGACGTAGCGGCCGCGGCGGTAGAGCTGGAACTCACGCTCGCGCTCGCCGTACGGCGTGTCGCGGCGCCGGCCCACGATGGGCAGGAACGCATCGAGGAAGCCCTGCCCCACGTCACGGGTGAAATCCATGCAGCGGTCGAACCCACCCTCGTTCATGTCGTCGTAGAACAGGCCGCCGACGCCGCGCGTCTCGCCGCGGTGCTTGAGGTAGAAATACTCGTCGCACCACTTCTTGTAGCGCTCGTACACGTCGTCGCCGTAAGGCGCGCAGAGCGCCTTCGCCACGCCATGCCAGTGGCGCACGTCCTCGTCGAAGGGGTAGTACGGCGTGAGGTCGAAACCACCACCGAACCACCACACCGGCTCGGCACCTTCGCGCGACGCCTCGAAATAGCGGACGTTGGCGTGCGTGGTGGGTATGTAAGGGTTGCGCGGGTGGATGACCAGCGATACGCCGGTGGCGATGAAGCTGCCGCCCACCAGGTCGGGCCGGTGCGCCGTGGCGCTGGGCGGCAGGGGCGAGCCGGCGACCCGGGAGAAATTCACGCCAGCCTGTTCAAACACCGCGCCCTCGCGCATCACGCGCGTGCGGCCGCCACCGCCGGCGGCGCGCTGCCATGCGTCCTCGACGAAACGCGCCTCGCCATCGGCCTGCTCGAGGGCGGTGCAGATACGATCCTGCAGCCCGCGCAGGAACGACTCGGCGATATCGGCTTGTTCGGACATGGGGCACCCGGCTCACGTATGGATGACGCCAAGCTTAGCAAGCGCGCACGGCGTGGCCGCTGCGGCACGCCGCCGCGCGGTGCTGATGCTCAGGAAAGCCGCGACACCACGCGCTGGTTGCCGGTGAGCCTGGCCCAACGGAAACCGGTATCGATCCACATCAGGTAGCCGGCCTCGAGGATGAGGCGGGCCAGGTAACGCGTGGTAAGCGCCAGGGCCGGCTCCGCGGCCACGGGCGTGGCATGGAAGGCGAGCCGCCGCGCCAGGTAAGCGCAACGCGCGAGATGGTAGCGGCTTGTGACGAGCGCCACGGGTGGGAGTACCCCCTCCCCACGCAGCATGTCGCGCGCATGGTGCAGGTTCTCCAGCGAGTCGATCGAATGCTGCTCGAGCAACAACGGCACGCCCGGCGGCCAGCCTGCTTCATCCAGCCATTGCAGCCCGGCCTCGGCCTCGCTGCGGCGGCCGCCGTCGCTGACGCCGCCCAGCACCAGCACGCGGTCGGCCATGCCGTCGAACGCATTGGCGCGGGCGCGGCCCAGCCGGCTGATGAAGTCGGCCTCGGGCTCGCCATGCACAAGGCGGCGGCCGAACACCAGCAAGGTACGCGGCGCCGCCAGCCGCGTGGGGCTAAGCCGGGCGATGCGCCAGACGCGGATGAAGTGCGCGATGTAGAGGGTGCCCAGGCTGGCCGCCAGGGCGACCAGCGTCACGACCGCGGCCTGCAGGATGTCGCGGTCGCCCAGGTAACGCCAGGGGCCGCGGCGCATGGTGGAGGGAAGCCCTGGCATCGCCGCAGTCTAGCGGCATGAACCGTCGTCACACGCCCCACGCGACGATTTCGTGCAAAAAGGATAGGCTCCCGGGCATGCCGCACCTCATGCCTCCCCTAGCCATCCGCGCGTTCACCGCCACTTCGGCGCTTGGACGCGGCCTCGAAGCCCACTCACGCGCCATCGCCGCCTCCGCCGGCGGCCTCGTGGCCAACGATTTCAGCACCTCGCCGCTACCCTGCTGGATCGGCCGCGTCGCGGGCGTCGAAGACGAGCCCCTGCCGCGCGAGCATGCCGAATGGGAGTGCCGCAACAACCGGCTCGCCTGGCTGGCGCTGCGCCAGGATGGCTTCATCGACGCCGTTCGCGCCGCCCGTGGGCGCTACGGCGCCTCCCGCGTGGCCGTGCTGCTTGGCACCTCCACCGCGAGCATCGGCGCCACCGAGGAAGCCTACCGCCGCCTCGACCACGGCGTGGTGCCGCGCGACCTGCTGCGGCCCGCCATCCACACGCCGCATTCGCTCGCCGGCTTCGTCACCCGCGTGTTCGACCTCGAGGGCCCCTGCATCACCGTGGCCACCGCATGCTCTTCCAGCGCCAAGGTGTTCGCCAATGCCGAGCGCATGATCCGCCTCGGCCTCATCGACGCGGCCGTGGTCGGCGGGGTCGATTCGCTGTGCGATAGCGTGCTGTTCGGCTTCAACTCGCTGGAGCTGGTATCTGCCGAGCCGTGCCAGCCGTTCGACGCCAACCGCAAGGGCATCAGCATCGGCGAGGCGGCGGGGTTCGCGCTGCTCGAGCGCGCGGGCGAAGGGGAGCAGGCACCGCTGTTCATCGGCTACGGCGAAGCGAGCGACGCCCACCACATGTCCACGCCGCACCCGGAGGGCCTTGGCGCCGAGCTCGCGCTGCGCGATGCGCTGGCGCGTGCGGGCATCGAGGCGGGCGATGTCGACTACATCAACCTGCACGGCACGGCCAGCCAGAAGAACGACGAGGTGGAAGCCGCGCTTGTCGCGCGCAGTTTCCCGGCCACCACGCGCGCCAGTTCCACCAAGGGCTTCACCGGCCACACGCTCGGCGCCGCCGGCATCCTCGAGGCGACGCTGACCCTGCTGGCGATGCGCGATGGCGTCGTGCCCGCGAACCTTGGCGCCACCACGCCCGATCCGCTCTGCGGCCCGCAGATGGCGTGGCAGGTGGAACACGCCGACGTGCGCATCGCGCTCAGCAACTCCTTTGGCTTCGGTGGAAACAATGCCTGCCTGGCCTTCGCCCGCCAGGGGGTGCCCGCATGAGCGCCGCGCTTACCGTGTGGGTGAAGGGCATCGGCCTGTGGGCACCGGGGACGCCGACGTGGCAGGCCTTCCGCGAGGTGGCCATGGGGGGCGCCATGCCGGGTGGCCACGAGCGCCCCGTGGCCGACACCCTGCCGCCGAACGAGCGCCGCCGCGCGCCCGAGAGCGTGCTGTTGGCCGCCGCGGCCGCCGGGCAGGCCGTGGCGATGAGCGGGCTCGATGCCGCCACCTTGCCATGCGTATTCGCCTCGGCGCACGGCGACCAGACCATCACCGACTACATGTGCGCGACGCTGGCCACCGTACCGGCCGAGCTTTCACCCACGAAGTTCCATAACTCGGTGCACAACGCGCCGGCGGGTTACTGGACCATCGCGACGCACTGCCATGCCGCCTCCAGCGCCATCAGCGGTGGCGAGGAAAGCTTCGGTGCGGGCTTGCTCGAGGCGGCCACCCTGGCCGTGGCCGACGACCGCGACGTGCTGCTTGCCAGCTACGACATCGCCGGCACGGGCCCGCTCGGCGGCATGACCGGCACCACGGGCCCATTCGCGGCGGCGCTGGTGCTGTCGCCGCGCGCCGACGGCGCGGCCATCCGCCTCGATATCTCGCCGGAACCGGGCAACAGCGCCGGCGCCGCGACGGGCGATGCGTGGATGGATGGCGTGGCCGCGAGCAATCCGTCCGCGAAGGGCGTGCCGCTGTTCCGCGCGCTGGCCGCCGCCCGCCCCGCGGCCCTGCGGGTGGGCGCCGCCCAAGGCCTCGACCTACACATCGATATCGGCGGCATCCCGTGAATGCCCGCGGCAACCGCTACTGCGTGCTGATCCCCTGCCTCAACGAGGAGCGGGCGATCGAAAGCGTGGTCAGGGGCGCGTTGTCGCTTGGCATGCCGGTGATCGTGGTGGACGACGGCTCGGACGACCACACGGCCGAGATCGTCGCCGCCCTGCCCGTCACCCTGCTCCGTCACGACGCACGCCTGGGCAAGGGCGAGGCACTGCGCGCGGGGTTCCGCGAGGCCCTTCGCCAGGGGTTCGACGGCGTCATCACCATGGACGGCGACGGCCAACACCTGGCCTGCGATATCCCGGCCATGCTCGAGGCCAGCCGCATGCACCCGGGTGCCATCGTCATCGGCGCGCGCCTGCTCGCGCGCGAACAGCAGCCGACCGGGCGCCGGCGCGCCAATGCCGTCGCCGATTGGGGCATCTCGTGGGCCTGCGGCCGCCCCATCGCCGATACGCAGAGCGGCCAGCGCCTCTACCCGCGCGCCGCGCTCGACCTGGTCGACCTGCCTGCGCAAAACTTCGTCTTCGAAGCCGCCGTGCTGATCACCGCCTGCCGCGAGCGCGGCATCGGCGTGGTCTCGGTGCCCATCGCCTCGCGTTACGCGGGCGACCTGCGCATCAGCCATTTCAGCCCGGTGCGTGACGTGACACGCATCACCACGTACACGATCGGCCGGTTGATCCACTACGGCCACATCGTGTCCAGTTACCGACGTTCGCGCGCCACGCCAACGATCATCGGCGACGCCACCACGCACTGAACCAACCGCAAGGGGTACAAGGGATGGACCAGACCACGCACGACGCCGTCATCCTCGGGGGAGGCCTGGCCGGCCTGTCGCTCGCCATGCAGCTCAAGCGGGCCTACCCCGACATGGATATCGTGGTGCTCGAGCGGCACACGCGGCCGCTGCCAGAAGCAGCGTTCAAGGTCGGCGAATCCACGGTGGAGATCGCCGCGCACTATTTCGCCGATACGCTGGGCCTGCTCGACCACCTCGAGACCGAACAGATCCGCAAGTTCGGCTTCCGCTTCTTCTTCTCCGATGGCCGCGACGACCTGGCCGACGTGCAGGAACTGGGCGTCAGCGCCGTGCTGCCCACGCCCAGCTACCAGATCGACCGCGGCAAGCTCGAAAACTTCATGGGCGACGAAGCCGCCCGCCGCGGCATCGATTTCCGCGAAGGCATCACCGTGCGCGGCTTCGACATCGGCAGCGGCGACGCACCCCACACCGTGCGCTACAGCAGCGAGGCGGGCGATGGCGCACTGCAGGCGCGCTGGCTGCTCGACGCCAGCGGCCGCGCCGGCCTGATGCGGCGCAAGCTCGACCTCACGCGTGATAACGGGCACCACGCCAATGCCGTGTGGTTCCGCGTGGACGACCGCCTCGAGATCGATGGCTGGTGCGACGACAGCGAATGGAAGGATCGCTGCCACCCGCCGGAGCGCTGGCGCTCCACCAACCACCTGGTGGGCCCCGGTTACTGGGTATGGCTGATCCCGCTGTCGTCGGGCGCGCATTCGGTCGGCATCGTCGCCGACGCGGCCACGCACCCACTCAGCGACATGAACACCTTCGACAAGGCCATGGTGTGGTTGTGGGAACACCAGCCCGTGCTGGCGAAGGAAATCGAAGCGCGCAAGGACAAGCTCCTCGACTTCGCGTTCTTCCGCCATTTCTCGTATGGCTGCGCGCGCATGTTCTCGTCCGATCGCTGGGCGCTCACCGGCGAGGCCGGCGCGTTCCTCGATCCGTTCTACTCGCCCGGCAGCGACTTCATCGCCATCACCAACACGTACATCACGCTGCTGGTGGGCCTTGACCGCGAAGGCACGGCGCTGGCGCCGCACGCGCGCCTGTACGAGCGCCTGTTCTTCTCGTTCTACGACGGCACGCTGCGTATGTACCAGGGGCAGTACAACCTGTTCGGCGACCCGGAGGTGCTACCGATCAAGGTCATCTGGGATTACGCCTACTACTGGGGCGTGCTCTGCCAGATCGTCTTCCAGAACCGACTGGGCGATGCCGGGTTCATCGCGCACATGAGCCCGGAGCTCACGGCCAGCCAGGAGCTGAACATCCGCATGCAGGCGTTCTTCCAGCGCTGGCATGCCGTGTCGGCCAAGGTGAACCGCAAGCACATGATGGACCAGCGCGACCTCACCTGGTTCGCCGATATGAACCGCACGCTGCACGACGTGCTCGACGACGATGCGCTGGCCGCACGCCTGCGCAATAACGTCAACATGATGCGCCTGCTCGCCGCCGGCATCATCGAGCGCTCGGCCGCGCTGTACCCGTCGCTGATGGACGGCTACGAAGATATGGTGGATATCGAAGGCGCGCGCACGAAGCTGTTCGATCTCGTGGCGTAAACGCGTTACGGCGCCGCCGGGTGGATCACCGCCGCCCGGCCGCTCGCGATCTCGCGGCCCGCGTGCTCGATGCGGAAGGTGTACTGCGCGCCGGCATCGTCCGCGAGCAGGCACTCGGCGAAGACATCCAGGCGGCCGGCCAGGTCGTCGATGCGGTCGACGGCGAGCTTCACGCCGCGCAGGCTCACCAGCATGCCCGGGCGCGGTTGTGTCGCGCCGCTGGCCCTGGCCCGCAGCGCGCCGTGCACGGCCGTGGCCTGGGCGCCGTACTCCGCCAGGTGCACCGCGTGCAGGCCTCGCGGCCCGCGCAGCGGGTGGTTGGCGGCCACGTGGGTGGTGCTGATCGCGTGGATGGTGTTGTCGTCGAACGCGACCACGCCATCGAGCAGGCACATGTCGCCGGCGTGCGGCACCAGGCTGGCGAAGCCGGCCTTGTCGATCGTCGGGGGCGTGGGGCTATCAGGCATCAGCATGCTGCACTGGTGGGGGCGCGGGGGCCGTGGGCACGCGTGCCGTGCTGGTTTCCTGCCAGAAATCGTAGAAGTTGAACCAGTTGAACGGGTACAGGCGGCAGTAGTGCTCGATGCGCGAGGCGAAGCGCGCCACCAGCGCATCCAGCGCCTGTGCACGGTTGGCACGCGGGATATCGATGCCGTCGGAGAAGTGCTCGAAGATGAGGCGGTAGCGGTTGCCGCCCAGGTAGATACCGAAGCACAGCACCACCGGGATCTTTAGCGCCGACGCCAGCAGCCACGGGCCCGCCGGGAACGGCGCGGGCGTACCGAGGAAGGACACCACGCGCGACGCTTCTTTCTCGTGGCCGCGGTCGGCCAGCAGCGCCACCATGCCGCCTTCCGCCGCCCCTTCGCCCATGGCCAGCGCCACCGAGGTGCCGCCACGGGATGCGTCGATCACCGCCGCCCCCACGTCCGGCGCAAGGGCCTCGAGCAGCGCGGTGAGCGCGGGCGTCTTCTGCTTGTCGAGCACCACCCGCAGCGGCACGTCGGGCCGGCGCTGGCCGAGCGCACGCAGCGATTCGAAGCTGCCCTGGTGCGAGCCCAGCAGCAACACGCCACGCCCCTCGTCAAGGCAATCGTCCAGGGCCTGCAGCCCCTCGACGTCGACATTGAAATCGCGCTCGCCGCGGGAGAGGAAGAACATGCGATCGAGCAGCGTCGCCGAGAACATGTGGATGTGGTGGAACACATCGCGGTTCGTGGGCGCGCGGCCCAGCACGCGTGCGAGGTAAAGGCGCGACGCGAGGCGCTCGGCCGGCCGGCGCAGGAAAAAATACAGTGCGATGGGCCACAGCAGCACGCGCGCCACGCGCCGGCCGAGCCGCAGGCCAATGGTGCGGATGAGCCAGATGGCGAAGAAGCCGCCGCCCTCGCGCTGCTGGAAGTGGCTGCTCACGCCGTGCCCTCGAGCGTGCCACGCAGCAGCACGTCATCGCCGCGCCGCACGAGCAGCCGGTAGCGGTGCTCGCCGGCGTCGGCGAGCTCCAGCACGGCATCCTGTTCCGGTAGCAGGGGGGCGAGGAACTTGGCGTCCACCACCTGGCGCACCGCCACGCCGCGCCACGCGCCCAGTGCCAGCGCGGCCTGTTCGAGGATGAGCACGCCCGCGACGATGGGCCGCCCGGGGAAATGCCCGGCCAGGCTGGGGTGGCCTGCGCCGAAGCGGAAGGCGTGGGTATACGTGCTGGCGTCGGTCATGGTCGTGGGGCCCCGGCTTGCCCGAAGCAAACCATGGCGGACCTCAGTGCGGCCTGAACGGCCGTCAGGCGGCCGCGCGGTTCTGTTCGATGTGCTCGGACAGCGTGCGCAGGCTGGTGAAGATGGTGCGGTTATCCGGGTTGTCGGACTTCAGCTGGAAGCCGTAGCGCTTGGACACCGCGAGGGCGATTTCCAGCGCGTCGATCGAATCCAGGCCGAGGTCGCCGCCGAACAGGGGCGCTTCGGGGTCGATGTCGGCAGGCTTCACCGTCTCCAGGTTGAGGCTGGTGACGATCAGTTCAGCGAGTTCTTTTTGTGCTTCGGTTTGCGTTGCCATGGTGCTCTGTGTTCCCCGGATGATGCCTGCCTCCCCCCGGATGGCAGCGGCGGCGGAGTGTAACACAGGGCTTTTCACCGGCTGCCGGGCCTGTATTCAGCCACGTGAAGGGCCCGCCGTGAACGCCGGGGGCGGGCGCAGGATATGATGGGGCCAGCGTCTTTATGGAAGCCTCGATGCGCACTGGTAGCGAAATGCGCGAGCGATCCCCGCTCGCCGCCCCCAACGCCCCCACGGTCACGTACCGCGAACCGCCGGCGGGCGCCCTGCCGCCCGGCACGCTGGCCGCGTTCGGCTTCGGGTCGGCGGCCGCGGTCAGCAACGACCCGCGCTGGCTGCGCGTGGCGCTGGAGCCCCTGGGCGAGGCCCCGGTCGAGCTGTGGACGGTCGATGGCGACGTGGTGGCCGGCAGTGACGGCGACCTGCGCTGGGCGCGCGGTGGCGGCTGGCTCTACGCCGCCGTGGAATGCTTCGAAGCCGACCACGCCGGCCCCGAAGGCGCTGCCGCATACGCCTACCGCCTGCTGTCGGCCTTTGTCGCCGCCGCACCGGAGTGCCACGTCCAGCGCATCTGGAACTACCTCGGCGACATCAACGTCGGCGCCGGCGACGACGAGCGCTACAAGCAGTTCTGCACGGGCCGCATCGCGGGCATGGGCGAGGTCTTCGCCAAGGGCTTCCCGGCCGCCTCCGCCATTGGCCACCACGGGGCGAAGGGGCTGCTGCAGGTGTACCTGCTGGCCACCGACCGCCCGGGCAGCCGCGTGGAGAACCCGCGCCAGGTCAGCGCCTGGCAGTACCCGCGCCAGTACGGCCGCACGCCCCCCAGCTTCGCCCGCGGCACGCTGTTGCCCGCCGACGATGTGCTGGCCATCTCGGGCACCGCGGCCGTGGTGGGGCATGCCTCCGCGCACACGGGCGATCTCGCCGCCCAGTTGGCCGAAACCGGCCGCAACCTCGATGCGTTGCTGGCGAACGGTGGCGTGCCGGCGGGCTTCGACGCCCGCGCGCCCCTGAAAGCCTACGTTCGCCATGCCGGGGATGCCGCCACGGTGAAGGCCTTCGCCGATGCGCACTGGCCCACGGCGCCGCTGCTCATGGTCCACGGCGATATCTGCCGTGAAGAGCTGCTGGTGGAAATCGACGGGTGGCGTTACCGCTGATCCGCTAATCCCTGTTGAAGCAAAGAGAACCGCGGCTTATTTCTTCGTCGGGCGATGCCAGCCGGCGATCGTCGTCTGGCGGGCGCGCGACAGTGTCAGTTCGTTCGCCGGCGCATCGCGATTGATGACGCTGCCGGCGCCGATGGTGGAACCGGCCCCCAGTGTCACGGGCGCCACGAGGGAGCTGTTCGAGCCCACGAACACCCCATCCTCGATGGTGGTGCGGCTCTTGTTGACGCCATCGTAGTTGCACGTGATGGTGCCGGCACCGATGTTCACCTTGCTGCCGATCACCGCATCACCCAGGTAGGTGAGGTGGTTGGCCTTGGAGCCTGCGGCGATCACGGCGTTCTTCGTCTCCACGAAATTGCCGATGTGCACGCCCTCGGCAAGGTCGGTTCCCGGGCGCAGGCGCGCGAAGGGGCCGATGATGCAGGGGCCATGCGTGACCACGCCATCGAGGTCGCAGTGCGCGAGCACCACGGTTCCCGCGGCAAGCTTTGCGTTGCGCACGCGGGTGAAAGGCCCGATGCGGGCATCGTCGCCGAGCTCCACCTCGCCTTCGAATACCACGTTCACGTCGATCTCGACATCACGCCCCGCCGTGACCTTGCCGCGCACGTCGATCCGCGCCGGGTCGGCGAGGCGCACCCCGGCGAGCGCGAGCTGCCGCGCCATGCGCTCACGGTACATCGCCTCCAGCCCAGCGAGCTGCCAGGGATCGTTGGCGCCGGAGGCATCGACCCGGTCGCAGTCGACACATGCCGCGGGCGTGCCTTCGGCGGCTGCCATCTCGAAAACGTCGGTGAGGTAGTACTCGCGCTGCGCGTTGCTGTTGCCGAGGCGCTGTGTCCATGCAAGCAGCTTCGCGGCATCGCCGGCGACGATGCCGGTGTTGACCACGTCGATGGCGCGCTGCGCCGCGCTGGCATCCTTTTCTTCCACGATCTGGCGCACCTTGCCCGCCGCGTCGAGCACCACGCGGCCGTAGCCGGTGGGATTCGCAAGGCGCGTCGCCAGCATGGCCAGGCCGTCGTCGCCCGAGACCAGCTCGGCGAGCACCTCGCTGCGGATCAGCGGCACGTCGCCGTAGAGCACGAGCACGCGACCCGCCAGGTTGCCGCTGGCC
Source organism: Luteibacter yeojuensis (assembly GCF_000964085.1). Taxonomy (GTDB): domain Bacteria; phylum Pseudomonadota; class Gammaproteobacteria; order Xanthomonadales; family Rhodanobacteraceae; genus Luteibacter; species Luteibacter yeojuensis_A. The sequence continues at coordinate 84,493 of NZ_JZRB01000016.1, read as the reverse complement.
TGCAGGGCTTCAAGAGCCGTGCGCACCGCGTGGCCCGTGCCGAGCCGCTCGCGCTGCTCGATCCAGCCCAGCGCGGCATCCGCCTCGTAGGCCTTGCGCACCTGGTCGCCGTTATGGCCGTACACCACGTGGACGCCCGTGGGCCCCAGGGCGCGGGCGGCGTCGATCACGTGGGTGAGGAGGGGCCGGCCGGCAAGCGGCATCAGGACCTTGGCCGAGGCGGATTTCATCCGCTTGCCCTCGCCGGCGGCGAGGATCAGGACGTGCAGCGGTTGGGACATGGGCGTGCCTGCCAGTTCATCAGGGGCGCACTTTCGCGCGTTTGGGGCGGCGATGCCAAGTCCTTCGTCCGCACTAGCCGGTTCGCCGGCTAGTTCTTCTCGTCGTCCGGCCGGGCGGTGAGGTGCTCGAGGTTGGGCTTGTACGCCTCGACGAAGGCGTTGCGGAGAATGCCCACGATGGCCTGCGAGGTGGACATGCTGCGGTCGTCGATCGTGCCGGAGATGGGCACGCGCGTGGCGAACTGGTCCTTCGACTGGTTCTTGAACACCTTCGTGACGCCCTCGGCCACGGCCTCGTACGCCAGCTTGAGCGGGTTCTTCTTTTCCTGCTGCACATCCTGCTTCCAGCTGAAGATCTGCAGGTTGCGGAACAGCGGCTTGGCGTAACCGTTGAGCTTGCGGTCCCTGGCCTGCAGCTCCATTACGAACTCGCCCTCGCCACCGGCGAAGTCCAGGCCGGAGTACGCGCGGACAAGGTCGTTGGCGCGCACCAGCTTGATGTTGCGCACGGTGAGTTCGTAGCTGAAATCGCCGGCCTTCTCGAGCGGATCGAATTCGGCCTTCGTTTGCAGTGGGGCATCGCCAAGAATGTGCGCCGTGGCATCGAGGTGCGCCACGCGCGAGCCGCCCTGGCGCTGCACGTTGGTGAGGTTGGTGACCGTGCCGTTCACGTCGGTCATCTTCAGGTCCACCTTCGGGCTGGACACGAAGTTGTGGAAGGTCACGGTGCCGTTCACCACGTGAAGCTCGTCGATGCGGGTGGGCACGATGGCACGCAGCTGCTCGCGCCAATCCACGCCTTTGCCCGTCTGCGTATCGCCCTCGCCCTTGCCGTCGACGAAGTTGAGCGTTGGCTCATCGAACTCCACCTTGCCGCGCAGGTGCCCGCGGGTAAGCGCGGGCCAGCTCAGGGAGATATCGGTGCGCTGGGCGTCGAATAGCGGGACGGGCAGCTTCCCGTCCACCTTGGTGATGCGCAGGCCATCGAGCGAATACGCGCCACGCCACAGGTGGATGTCGATGTCGTCGATGTGGCCCGCATATGAGCCCATGTGCGCCAAGCGGCTGTTGAGCTGGTTCAGCACCACCCACGGCATGGCGATGCGCGCCGCCAGCAGGACGAGCGCGATGGCAAGGATGACCCACAGGCTGCGGCGGTAACGGACGTGCATGGCGGGCAGTGTGGCGTGCACGAGGTCTTCGCGCGATGAAGACGGGCAAGAAAAAACCCCGCCGGGGCGGGGTTTTTTCAATTAGCCATGGGCGCTTGCGCGATTCGGCTAGTGCTTCAGCGTCTTGCGCAGGCGCTCCAGCGCCTGCAGTTGGGCAAGGGCTTCGGCGAGCTTGGCCTGGGCCTCCGCCACGTCGAGCTGCTCACCGCGGTTGGCCAGGGCGGCCTCCGCTTCTTCCTTCGCCTTGAGGGCCGCGGCCTCGTCGAGGTCGGCCGCGCGGGCGGCCGTGTCGGCGAGGATGGTGACCACCTGCGGCTGCACCTCGAGGATGCCGCCGGAAACGTAGAACTGCTGGCGCTCGCCGTTGGTGCCGACCACGTCGACATGGCCCGGCTTCAGGCGGGTGATGAGCGGTGCGTGGCGCGGCGCGATGCCCAGCTCGCCAAGCTCACCGGTGGCGACCACGAGCGTGGCTTCGCCGGAGAAGATCTCGGCTTCGGCGCTGACGATGTCGACGCGGATGGTGTGGGTCATGGGCTTTTATCCAGTGCGTAGGTGATGGGGAAAGCAGGCGCTTACGCGGCCTTCTTCGCGCCCATCTCCTCGCCCTTCTTGATGGCTTCGTCGATGCCGCCGACCATGTAGAACGCCTGCTCCGGCAGGTGGTCGACATCGCCGTCCACGATCATCTTGAAGCCGCGGATGGTTTCCTTCAGGGCCACGTACTTGCCCGGCGAGCCCGTGAACACTTCGGCCACGTGGAACGGCTGCGAGAAGAAACGCTCGATCTTGCGGGCGCGCGACACGGCTTCCTTGTCTTCCTGCGACAGCTCGTCCATGCCGAGGATGGCGATGATGTCCTTCAGTTCCTTGTAGCGCTGCAGGGTCTGCTGGACGCGACGGGCCGTGTTGTAGTGCTCGTCGCCGATGACGGCCGGGTCGAGCTGGCGGCTGGTCGAGTCGAGCGGATCCACCGCCGGGTAGATACCCAGCGAGGCGATGCTGCGGCTCAGGGTGACGGTCGCATCAAGGTGGGCGAACGTAGTGGCCGGCGACGGGTCGGTAAGGTCATCCGCGGGCACGTACACGGCCTGGATGGAGGTGATCGAACCCGACTTGGTGGAGGTGATGCGCTCCTGCAGCACGCCCATTTCCTCGGCGAGCGTGGGCTGGTAGCCCACGGCCGACGGCATGCGGCCCAGCAGCGCCGACACTTCGGTACCGGCCAGCGTGTAACGGTAGATGTTGTCGACGAACAGCAGCACGTCCTTGCCCTTGCCGCTCTCGTCCTTCTCGTCGCGGAAGTACTCAGCCATGGTGAGGCCCGTGAGCGCCACGCGCAGGCGGTTGCCCGGCGGCTCGTTCATCTGGCCGTACACCATCGCGACCTTGTCGAGGACGTTGGAGTCTTTCATCTCGTGGTAGAAGTCGTTGCCCTCGCGGGTACGCTCGCCCACGCCAGCGAACACGGAAAGGCCCGAGTGCGCCTTCGCGATGTTGTTGATGAGCTCCATCATGTTGACGGTCTTGCCCACGCCGGCGCCGCCGAACAGGCCGACCTTGCCGCCCTTGGCGAACGGGCACATCAGGTCGATGACCTTGATGCCGGTTTCCAGCAGTTCGCTGGCCGAGGCCTGGTCGTCGTACGACGGGGCTTCGCGGTGGATTTCCCAGGCATCCTGCGCGCCGATGGGGCCGGCTTCGTCGATGGGGTTGCCCAGCACGTCCATGATGCGGCCGAGGGTGGCCTTGCCGACCGGCACCTTGATGCCCGCGCCGGTGTTCTTGGCGATGAGGTTGCGGCGCAGGCCGTCGGTGGAGCCCAGCGCGATGCAACGGACGATGCCGTCGCCCAGCTGCTGCTGCACTTCGAGCGTGATCTCGGTGCCGTCGATCTTCAGTGCGTCGTAGATCTCGGGAACCTGGTCACGCGGGAATTCGACGTCGACGACGGCGCCGATGATCTGGACAACTTTACCCTGGCTCATGGATGTGCTCCGGATGAATCTTTCTTAGGTTCTGTAGCGGCGCCGCAGGTTGCGTCGCCATGGCGTGTTCGTTTAAACCGCGGCGGCGCCGCCCACGATTTCCGAGATTTCCTGGGTAATCGCGGCCTGGCGGGCCTTGTTGTAGCTGAGCGTGAGCTCGCCGATGACCTTGGTGGCGTTATCGGACGCGGCCTTCATGGCGACCATGCGCGCGGCATGCTCGGAGGCCAGGTTCTCAAGCGCCGCCTGGTACACCACCGACTCGATGTAACGCGTCATCAGGTGCTCGAGCACCGTGCGCGCATCCGGCTCGTAGATGTAATCCCAGTCGTGGGTCTGCTCGACCTTGACGCCCTCGGCCGCGGCGCCCTTGGCGTCTTCCAGCTCCTTCGCGACCAGCGACACGGGCAGTAGGGCCTCGACGGCCGGCTTCTGCACGATGGTGTTCACGAAATCGTTGTAGGCCAGGAAAACGCGATCGAGCTTGTTGTCGGTGTAGGCGTCGAGGACCACCTTGATGACGCCGACGAGGTCTTCGACCTTGGGCTTCTCGCCGAGGTGCGTGGCGGTGCCGATGAGGTTCACGCCCTTGATGCGGCGGAAGAACTGCACGGCCTTCTGGCCCACGGCCACGATATCGACCTCGACGCCCTTGCCCTGCCACTCGCGGATGGCCGTGAGCATGCGGCGGAACAGGTTCGAGTTGAGGCCACCGGCGAGGCCGCGATCGGTCGACACCACGATGAAGGCGACGCGGGCGACGTTTTCGCGCTCGGTGAGGAACGGGTGGGTGAAGTCGGTGCTGGCCTGGGCGACGTGCGCGATGACCTTGCGCATCAGGCGCGCATACGGGCGCGAGGCCTTCATCAGGTCCTGCGCCTTGCGGATCTTCGACGCCGAGACCATTTCGAGCGCACGCGTCACCTTGCGCATGTTCTGCGTGCTCTTGATCTTGGTTTTGATTTCGCGGCCGCTAGCCATGGGTACTCGCCGTTACGTAAAGCGTGAAAACTGAGGAGGGTAAATCGTCAAGCGTGCGCCGGCGTTGCCGGCTCAATCGTCAGTTACACCGTGCAACTGACGACTGGCGCTTCACTCTTTACGCCCTTACCAACTACCGGTCTTCTTGAACTCGTCGGTGCCCGCCTTGAAGGTGGCCTCGATGTCCTTGTCCCAGTCGCCGGTGGCGTCGATCTTCGTCATCAGGTCGGCGTTGTTCTGGCGGAAGAAGGCGTGCAGGCCCTTCTCGAACGCAAGCACCTTGTTGACCGGCAGGTCGTCGAGGTAGCCCTTCTCGGCCGCGAACACCGACAGGCCGAGCTCGGCGATGGAGAGCGGCGAGTACTGCGGCTGCTTCATCAGCTCGGTGACGCGCTGGCCGCGATCAAGCTGGGCGCGGGTGGCGGCGTCGAGGTCGGATGCGAACTGCGCGAACGCAGCCAGCTCGCGGTACTGCGCGAGGGCGAGCTTCACGCCACCGGACAGCTTCTTGATGATCTTGGTCTGGGCGGCGCCACCAACGCGCGACACCGAGATACCGGCGTTCACCGGCGGGCGGATGCCCGCGTTGAACAGATCGGTTTCCAGGAAGATCTGGCCGTCGGTGATGGAGATGACGTTGGTGGGCACGAAGGCCGAGACGTCGCCCGCCTGGGTTTCGATGATGGGCAGCGCGGTGAGCGAACCCGTCTTGCCCTTCACTTCGCCGTTGGTCATCTTCTCGACGTACTCGGCGCTGACGCGCGAGGCGCGCTCGAGCAGGCGCGAGTGCAGGTAGAAGACGTCGCCCGGGTAGGCTTCGCGGCCCGGCGGGCGCTTCAGCAGCAGCGAGATCTGGCGGTAGGCCACGGCCTGCTTCGAGAGATCGTCGTACACGATGAGCGCGTCTTCGCCGCGGTCGCGGAAGTACTCACCCATGGCGCAGCCGGAGTACGGCGCGACGTACTGCAGGGCGGCGGCTTCGGAAGCCGAGGCCACGACGACGATGGTGTTGGCCAGCGCGCCGTTTTCTTCGAGCTTGCGCACCACGTTCGCGATGGAGCTGCGCTTCTGGCCGATGGCCACGTAGATGCACTTAATGCCCGAGTGCTTCTGGTTGATGATGGCGTCGATGGCGACGGCGGTCTTGCCCGTCTGGCGATCGCCGATGATCAGCTCGCGCTGGCCGCGGCCGATCGGGATCATCGAGTCGATGGACTTGTAGCCCGTCTGCATCGGCTGGTCGACCGACTGGCGCCAGATGACGCCCGGCGCGACCTTTTCGATCGGCGAGGAGCCGGCGGCGTTGATCGGGCCCTTGCCGTCGATGGGGTTGCCCAGCGCGTCGACGACGCGGCCGAGCAGGCCCGGGCCGACCGGCACTTCGAGGATGCGGCCGGTGGTCTTGGCGGTGTCGCCTTCGCGCAGGTGCTGGTATTCACCGAGCACCACGGCGCCGACCGAGTCGCGCTCGAGGTTGAGCGCGAGGGCGTAGGTATCGTTCGGCAGTTCGATCATTTCGCCCTGCATCACGTCGGCCAGGCCGTGGATGCGCACGATGCCGTCGGACACGCTGATGATGGTGCCTTCGTTGCGTGCCTCGGCACCGAGCTTGAACTGCTCGATGCGGGTCTTGATCAGCTCACTGATCTCGGACGGGTTCAGAGTGGTGCTGGACATGGTCGGTTCCTTGGGCTGCGCCGCTTCAGCGGCACCCGGTGGTATGAGAAGCTCGTAATCAGTGCGTCAGCACGCTGGCCAGCCGCTGCAGGCGGCCGCGCGCCGAACCGTCGATGACCTGTTCGCCCGTGTCGATGACGACACCACCGAGCAGCGCCGGGTCGACGTGCGTATCCAGTTCGATCTCGCGCTTGAAGCGGCGCTTGAGCGAGGCGCGCAGCGCCTCGGCCTGGGCGTTGTCGAGATCCAGCGCGCTGGTGACCGTGACTTTCAGGGTCGACTCCGACTCCAGCTTGTACTGGTCGTAGAGCGCGGCGATTTCCGGCAACAGGTGCAGGCGGCCGTTTTCAGCCAGTTCCTCGAGGAAACGGGCGAACGGCGCATCGGCGGCCATGCCTTGCGGGAGGTGGATCGCGACCAGCTGCGCCGGCTGCACGCGCGGATCGTTGCCGAGGCCGGCGACCTGGGGGTCGACCGCGACCGCGGCGGCGAAATTGAGCGCCGCCGACCAGTCGGCGAGCGCACCGGCTGCGTGTGCCACCTCGAAGGCGGCACGCGCATACGGACGGGCGAGGGTGAGCGCCTGGGCCATGGTCAGATCTCGGCAGCGAGCTGGTCGAGCAGCGCCTTGTGGGCCGCCGGATCGATTTCACGCTGGACGATCTTTTCCGCACCCTTGATGGCGAGCGTGCCCACCTGCTCGCGCAGCTGTTCACGCGCGCGCTGCGCCATGGAAGCGATCTCGTCCTGGGCCTGGGCCTTGAGGCGGTTGATCTCTTCGGTGGCCTCGACGCGAGCCTTCTCGATGATGGCGTTGGCCTGGGCCTGCGCCTTGTCGATGATGTCGGTGGACTGCTGGCGGGCCTGCTTGATCTCGGCCGCGACCTTGGCGTCGGCGTCCTTCAGCTCGGCGCGGGCGCGCTCCGCCGCGGCGAGCCCCTCGGCCACCTTCTTCTGGCGTTCTTCGATGGCACCGTTGAGCTGGGGCCAGATGAACTTGGTGGTGAACCAGACCAGGATCGCAAACGAGATCATCTGGCCCAGGAAGGTCATGTTGATTTCCATGATCTCTCCAAAGACTCCGAACGCTGGGGTACTGACGGTCGCCGTGGCACCAGGGCCACGGCGACAAACACGAACAGGTGCTTAGCCGCCGGTGGCGGTGCGCAGCACGTTGATCAGCGGGTTCGAGAAGGCGAGCAGCAGCGCGATGGCGAGGCCGATGATGAACGCCGCGTCGATCAGGCCGGCGAGCAGGAACATGCGGCCCTGGAGCAGCGGGACCAGCTCGGGCTGGCGGGCGGCCGACTCGAGGAACTTCGAGCCCATGATCGCGATGCCAAGGCAGGCGCCGAGCGCGCCGAGGCCGATGATCACGCCGATGGCGATAGCGGTCATGCCCTGCACGTGTGCGAAGAGTGCGGTGAGTTCCATGGTGTTCTCCTGGGATATCTAAGATGACGAAAGGGTGGAAGCGAAACGAAACTGGACTGGGTCTAACGTCGGTGCGGTGAGTTAGTGGTGTTCACGTGCCGTGGCGATGTAGACGATCGTCAACATCATGAAGATGAACGCCTGGAGGGCGATGATCAGGATGTGGAAGATCGCCCACGCCGTGTTGAACAAGACGCCAGGCACGAAGCCGATCCAGCTCACCATCAGGCCGGCGATCAGCATGAACACCAGTTCGCCGCCGTACATGTTGCCGAACAGTCGCATGGCGAGCGACACGGGCTTCGACAGGGTCTCGACGATGTTAAGAAGCAGGTTGGGGATAAGCAGGACGATCTTGGCGCCCGTGCTTTCCGCATGGAACGGCGCGGTCAGCATCTCCTTGCCGAAACCGAAGCCGCCCTTGGCCTTGATGCCGTGGCTGATGACGATGATCAGCACGGCGACCGACAGGCCGACGGTGGTGTTGATGTCGGCCGTGGGCACGGCGCGGCCATAGGTGTGGTGGGCCACTTCGGGGCCCGCGACGGTGGTCACGATCCAGCCGTACAGATCCACCGGCAGCAGGTCCATGGCGTTCATGAGGAAGACCCACATGAAGATGGACAGGGCCAGCGGCGTGACCGTGCGGCGATCGCCGTGGAAGGTGTCCTTCACCTGGGTATCGACGAACTCGATGATGAGCTCGATAAGCGCCTGGCCCTTGGACGGCACGCCCGAGGTGGCCTTGCGCGCGAACAGCCAGAACCACAGGCAGAAGATGGCGCCGAGGACGAACGAGATGATGATGGAGTCAGCACGCAGGTTCCAGAACCAGAAATGATCGGCGCTGAAGTTCACCGTCATGTGGTTAAGGTGGTGCTGGATGTATTCGGTTAGACCGCCCTGCGGTTCGCTAGCCATGCCTCAACCCTTGAATCTGAATGCGAATACGTTGACCGCGTAAGCCGCCACCAGGCCAACCAATGTTGGCAAGAATGGCAGCTTCCACTGAACCAGGATGAGCAGCAGTCCACCAATGAGGATGATCCAGCGAAGGATCATGCCCACGAGGAACCGCATGAACGTTGCCCCTGCCCCGCCCAGCGTGCTGAACGCTCGCGCAGCTAGCAGCGCGGTGGCGAACGCGACGATGAGCGCACCTGCGAACGCGGCCACGCCAGCGGCACGCCCTTGCAGGCAGAAAGCGAGCCCCGCGACGACAGCCACCGCGAGCTGCGTGGAAACCACGCGCATGGCAAGGTGACGACCGGCGACAAGACTGTTCAGCAACGCGAGGCTCCCGTGGTTTCGCTCGAAGGCGGCACCAGATGGTTCAACGGGCCACGGTTTAATCTGGAAAAGTATACCAGTGGCCTAAACGGCCGGACAAGCGACGAAAGTGCATAACCACCCGCCGGCGCGACGATCCGTCGCGTCGTTGGCGAGGGAGCGGCGGTGGGTCAGGCCCTGGCGGGCTGGCCCACCAATGCGCCGAGGGAGGTGGCCGTCTGCACGGCCACGCCCATGATGTCGCCGGCGGCCGTTGCGGCCCGCTCGACGCCCTCCCGCTGCAGTTCGCCGCCTCGCGCCATCACGGCGCGCAGTGCGTCGGCATCCTGCGCCTGCATCGCATCCGCCATGAGGCCCGTGGCCGCGCGCGCATGCCCCTCGAGGGCCTGCAGCTGGAGATCGGCCACGCGCTCCATGCCGCGCCAGGCAAGCGCCTGCGCGGCGGCGGCCTGTTCCACGAACCGGGCAAGGTCGGCGTAAGCGTTTACATGCACCATCGGGATAACCGTCGGGGAAACGGGGAGGTGCCGGAGTGTAGTCCCGCCTGTTGCAGGGCAGCAACCACATTTTATTGCGATGACAGGTTTCAGGTGGCGAACACGCGCCCGGCCTTACGGAGCGTACTCGGCGCCCGAAGTGCAGGTTTCGTGGACCACCACCTTGCAAAGCAGCGGCACGTCCGGCCTGAGGTGGTCGAAGATCCAGCGGGCAAGGTTCTCGCTGGTGGGGTTTTCGAGCCCCGCGATGTCGTTGAGGTAGTTGTGGTCGAGCCGCTCATACAGCGGCTTGAACGCCGCCTTGAGGTCGCCGAAATCCATGACCCAGCCAAAAACCGGGTCGATGGGCCCTTCCACGTGCAGCTCGACATGGAACGAATGGCCATGGAGACGGGCGCACTTGTGGCCCTCGGGCACGTTGGGCAGCCGGTGGGCCGCTTCGATATTGAACGTCTTGAAGATACGCATGGCGCGCATTGTAGCGAATGGCGGCGGCGTGACCGGGGCCGTGGCCGCTTCACGACGGCCATCGCAGTTTGGCCGATCCGGCCGCCGGGTTCATTGACCTTTCATGACGCAACGGTTGCAGTGGTAACTAGCTGGCGGCGCGAGGGGGCACCGCCCAAACCGGAAGGTTCACAGAAGGAGGCATCGATGTGCCTTGGCCGTGAGACCGCCGACCAGCCGCGCCCGTGCGTGCTGGCCGAGGGAGTGTTTTCCGCGTTGCCCTGGCCCTGCGTGGTCTGGCGAAGCGATGGGGCGAAGGCCGTCATGGTCAACGCCGCGTTCCAGCGTGAGTTCGGCATTGGCCGGGGGCGCGCCGGCCCCGCGTGGCTGGAGGCGCACCTGGTCGCCACCACCCGGCCCGATGAATACCTTTACACGGAGCGCCACGCCGCGCGCCGGCGCTACCGCGTGACCCGTGAGTCGATCGAAGTTTCCGCGACGGCGTTCCAGGCGGTATTCCTCGTGCCGATGGGCGAGGAGCCCGAGGCAGCGGACATCGATGCAGCAGGCACGGCCAGCCTGCCCGCGGGCGTCTCGCTCACGCCGCGCGAATCGCAGGTGCTGGACGGCATCATGCTGGGCAAGCTGAACAAGGTGATCGCCAGCGAACTCAGCATCAGCCCGAAGACCGTGGAACTGCACCGCTCGAACCTGATGGCCAAGCTCCGCGTACATAACGTGGTGGAGTTGGCCCGCGTCGTGCTCGATGCCCCGCCTGAGTTCGAGGCACGGCTTTAGGGAGCAAGAAAAAAGCCGCCCCGGGAGACCGGGGCGGCTTCTTCGTTTCAAATGGTGGCTAGAGGCGGGCTCGAACCGCCGACCTCAGCATTATGAGTGCCGCGCTCTGACCAGCTGAGCTACCTAGCCATGGAACCTGGTCGTCCGCGGGCTGGCCCGCGAAGGCCGGGCAGTTTAATCGGGGCTGGCTCGCCGATCAAGGGGCGCCTTGAAGCCACTTGTCGGGCCGTGGTTGAATCGACCCAACGCGAGCGTATCGCGGAGGGCTGATGATCGACGCAGATGGCTATCGACCGAACGTGGGGATCGTCCTGCTTAACGCGGACGGCCGCCTGTTCTGGGCGCGCCGGGTCAATCGTGATGGCTGGCAGTTCCCCCAGGGCGGCATGCGCAGCGATGAAACCCCGCTTGAGGCCATGTTCCGCGAGCTGGAAGAAGAAACCGGCCTGAAGGAGCACCACGTCGAGGTGCTGGCCGAGACCCGTGGCTGGCTGCGCTACCGCCTGCCCAACCGCTTTGTCCGCCACCACCAGCGCCCCACCTGCATCGGCCAGAAGCAGGTGTGGTTCCTGCTCCGTCTCACCGGCGGTGAGGATGCCCTCAAGCTGGATAACTGTGAGAAGCCCGAGTTCGACATCTGGCGCTGGGTCGATTTCTGGTACCCCGCCAACCACGTGGTGAACTTCAAGCGGCAGGTGTACGAGCGTGCCCTGAGGCAGTTCGCACCCACCGTGGAGACGGTCTGCAGTGTCGAGGTGGGCACCTGCCCGCAGCAGGCCGAGCTGCTCCGCCAGGCGCGCGAGGCGGGCGAGTAGAGGCATCGCGCGCGAGCGCGCTCCCACAGGCCTTCACATTTGTGGTGTTGACAATCGTTCGCATTCGCGTTCGAATTCGCACCATGTACATCTGCATGTGCAACGCCGTCACCGACCACGCCATCCGCCGCCACGCGGCCGAGGGCGTCGCCACCTTTGCCGAGCTCCAGGCCCGCACGGGCTGCTCCGATTGCTGCGGCGCATGCGAGCCCGAGGCCCGGCAGTGCCTGCGCGAGGCGGTGGCCTCGCAGCCGGCGGTGCTTGGGTTCCTTCCCGTTACGGCTTAAGGGGCATCGCGCGCAAGCGCGCTCCCACAGGGCATGCGTCCGGGAAGCGGACGCATTCTCGTTACGCCATGTCGATTCGCGTCCACGTATAGTCTTGCCCTGCATTCCCAGGGAGACGCCACATGAAGGGCGACGCGAAGGTCATCGAATACCTCAACAAGGTCCTCTACAACGAGCTGGCCGCCATCAACCAGTACTTCCTGCATTACAGGATGTTCAAGGACTGGGGCTACAACGAGCTGGCCAAGCACGAGTACGAAGAATCGATCGAGGAAATGAAGCACGCGGACAAGCTCATCGAGCGCATCCTCTTCCTCGATGGCCTGCCGAACCTCCAGCACCTGGGCAAGCTGCGCATCGGCGAGAACGTCGTCGAATGCCTGCAGGGCGATCTCGACCTCGAGATGGTCGCCACGAAGGATCTGCGCGAAGCCATCGCGTACAGCGAAGGCATCCATGATTTCGTGAGCCGCGACCTGTTCAAGTTCATCCTTGGCCAGGAAGAAGAGCACATCGACTGGCTCGAGACGCAGTTCAGCCTCATCTCGGATATCGGCCCCGAGCGCTACATGCTCAGCAAGGTCGGCTCCCTGGAGCATTGACCCAACCAAAGGCCGCCGCAAGGCGGCCTTTTTTCATCCGCGGCCGGCGTCCTTGACCATTTCGAAACGCAGGGGCTATACCATCGCCCCTTCACGTCTCCTGCACGAGCCCGCCCATGGCGCCACGCCAACCGCCACGTTTCGTCGTGCGCACGCACGACGCAGCGCGCGAGCGCCGCATGAAGCTCCTGCTCGGCGCGGGCTGGGCGGCCTCCGTCGCCGCGGCCGCCGCACTGGCATGGGCGTTTTCGGCAGGCCCCTCGGGGCTTGCACGGGCGCCCGCGGGCCACGCCACCCAGTTGCGGGCAGAGAATGACGAGCTGCGCCAGCAGGTGGCCAACCTGCAGCGCGCGGGCCAGGTGGCCGACGTTGCTACGAAGGAACTCAAGAGGAACCTCTCCGAGCGCGACGAGGAGATCAGCGGCCTCCGCACCGACCTGGCGTTCTATGCGCGGCTGGTCGGCGGCGGCGGGCAACGCGACGGCCTGAAGATCCAGGCCGCCCGGGTTTCTACCGTGCCTGGCACGCCGAATGCCTGGAACCTCGTGGTCACGCTGACGCAGAACGCGCGGCGCGGCGACCTGGTCAAGGGCAGCGTGAAGGTGGCCGTCGAGGGCATCGAGGGCGACAAGGTCGCCACGCTCGAGGGCGCCGCCCTGGGCCAGTCCGATACCTCGAAGGGCGTGCCCTTCGCGTTCAAGTACTTCCAACAAGTCCAGGGTAGCTTCACCGTGCCCGCCGGCTTCAAGCCCACCCGCCTGCGCGTCGTCGCCGGCGCCGATGGCGGCGATTCGGCCACGTCCACCGTGGCCTGGGCCGACGCCGCCCGAACCGACGAGGTCGCCAATGTTCAGCAGCAGCCGTAAGAGCCCCACCCCGTCCGTCGGGGCCGCCGCCACCAGCCTCATCGCCCGCGGGGTCACCGTTCGCGGTGACGTGCATTTCTCGGGGGCCCTGCATCTGGACGGCACCATCGAGGGCTCCGTCCATGCCGATCCCGGCAGCGATGGCGTTCTCACCATCAGCGAGACAGGCCGGGTCATCGGCCGCGTCGAGGTGCCCCATGCGGTCATCAATGGTGGCGTCACCGGCGATATCGACGTGGCGGAGCGGCTCGAACTGGCCGCCCTTGCCCGCGTCGAGGGCGATGTCCATTACCAGGTGCTGGAAATGGCCGCGGGCGCCCAGGTGAACGGCAAGATGATCCACCGTGCCCCGGTGACGGTGCGCCAGCTGGCCCAGCAGGCCATCGACGCCGCCCCGGCCCTCTCCTGAGGCTTGACCTCGCGGCGAACGGCGCCATTATGGTCGGCATGAACAACCCATTCCCCATGGCCCCTACCGGCGCGCCGGATTACCGGTCGGCTGGCGCACCGCTGGTCTTCACCGAGGCGGCCGCCCGCAAGGTGCACGAACTGATCGAAGAGGAAGGCAACCCCGGCCTCAAGCTGCGCGTGTATATCAGTGGCGGCGGCTGCTCGGGTTTCCAGTACGGCTTCACGTTCGACGAGGACCAGGCCGAGGACGACCTCGCCATCTCGCGCGAGGGCGTCACGCTGGTGGTCGATCCCCTCTCGCTGCAATACCTCACGGGCGCCGAGATCGACTACGCCGAATCGTTCAGCGGCTCGCAGTTCGTCATCCGCAACCCCAACGCGAAAACGACCTGCGGTTGCGGGTCGTCGTTCAGCGCCTGACCGGCCCGGCTGAGTGAGCGCCGGGCAGGAGCGGGACAAGGCTGCCGCCACGCGCGCCAGGGAAAACGTCTTCGCCGGCATCGCCATCGATCGCATGGCCGAGCGCCGCGACGATCGCCTCTGGGTGGAAGAAACCGAGCGCGGCGCGGAAACCCGCTTCCTCGTGCTCGACACCGAAGGCCAGGCCTTCGTCGCGGGTGACGCCGACACGCCGTGCTGGATGCCGCCCAGCATGCGCAACGAGCGCTTCGGCGATGTCGTCGCCACGCTGCTGGGCCTCGCCGACGGCCGGGCGTGGTTCACGCTGGTGCTCGATGAAGCCCACGGCGAACTTTACGAGACCCTGACCGGGGCGCGGCGCATGTCGCTGCGCGAGGCCGGCCTCCTGTTCGACGCGTTCGAGGCCGGCCTCTTCGCCTACGCCAAGGGCGTGACGCACTGGCAGCGCCAGACGCGCTACTGCACGCTGTGCGGCGCACCCACGGTCGTCGTCGCTGCCGGGCACCGCGTGCAATGCACGAACCCCGATGGCGCCCACCTGCATTTCCCGCGCACCGACGCGGCCATCATCGTCATCGTCGAGCACGGCGACGCCTGCCTCCTCGGCCGCCAGCGCGGCTGGCCGCAAGGGCGGTACTCCACGCTGGCCGGCTTCATCGAGCCCGGTGAATCACTCGAGGACGCGGTGAAACGCGAGGTCCGCGAGGAGTCTGGCGTGGAGGTGCTCCACGCCACCTACCACTCGTCGCAGCCCTGGCCCATGCCGGCCTCGCTCATGGTCGGCTTCACCGCCGTGGCGGCGTCGCGCGATATCCGCCTGCGCGACGACGAGCTGGAAGATGCCCGCTGGTTCACGGCCGACGATATCGTCAGCGGCATGGCAGCGGGCACGCTGGGCGTACCGCCACCGCTCTCCGTGTCGTATCGCCTGATCGAGCACTGGCTCGCGCTTCGCGGCGTCAGCCTGGGCGAACTGGTGGCGAACGCGCCGAAGCGCTAAGGCTTCGCCTACAATCGGGCCATGTCCCGCTGAATGCGCACGCCATGGCCTTACGATTGCTCGCCGTCCTCATTGCCCTCGTCATCGCCTGGAGCGTGCCGCAGCTGGCCCGCTGGCGCGACGATCGCTGGTTCCGCAGCTGGGTGGGCCGCATGGGCGATACGGCGGGCGCAGGCCGCGTCGCCATCGTGCTGCTGGTGCCGGTGGTGGCCTGCGCCATCATCGCCGGCGTGTTCCGCGCCCTGCCCCTGTTCGACCTCGCCTGGCTCATCTTCGCCGTGCTCGTGCTCGTCTACAGCCTTGGGCCGCGCGAGATCGAAACGGATATCGACAACATCACCCGCGCACCCGACGTGCTCCGCCGCGACGAGGCCGTGGCGGCACTGCGCGTCGACGCCGATCCGCTGCCCTGGTTCGCGCCCGCGCTGGTCGAAGCCACCTTCTACGCGGCGCTGCGCCGCCGCTTCGGCGTGCTGCTGTGGTTTTTCCTCCTGGGGCCCGCCGGCGCACTGGGCTACCGCCTCGCCCAGGTGCTGGGCCGTGACGCCGCGCTGGCGCTCGATACCGCCACGCGTGCCGCGGCGCGCCGGGTGGCCGATGCGCTGGACTGGCTCCCCGCCCACCTGATGGTGTTCGCCATGGCGCTGGTCTCGGATTTCGACGCGGTGATCACCGCCTGGAAAACATGGCACCGCCAGAGCGGCAGCCCGCGTTCGCACCTCGACCCTGGTTTCCTCGGCGCCGTGGCCCGCGCGGGCGTCGATGCCGACGTGGAAGCCGGTGACGGCTACGCGCAGGACGTGAGCGACCCGGTGACTGAACTCGAGGATGCGCGCCGCGTCATCCGCCGCGTGCTGGTGGTGTGGCTGGCGGTGGTCGCCGTGGTGGACCTGGCAGCGTGGTTCGCCTGAGGCCGCGCCGCCTCAGGCCTTGTCGCCGCGCAACTCGCTGACGCGCGCCTCGAGCACCGCCGCGTTGGCGGCGCCCCCGGGGTAGGCTGCGCCACCCACCAGTTCGATGCGCGACCAGAACCGCCGTGGCAGCCGCGCGCGGCGCAGCATGCCGTCGCGACGGCTGAAGATGCTGCCCCACATGCCACGTAGCGCCAGCGGCACGACGGGCACCTGCCGGCGGGCCAGGATGCGGTCGATGCCCGGGCGGAAGGCCTGGATCGAGCCATCGCGCGTGAGGCCACCCTCCGGGAAGATGCACACCACCTCGCCCCCGGCGAGCGCGGCATCGATGGCCTCGAACGCTTTTTCCATCAGCGCGGGATCCTCGTTGCGCCCGGCGATGGGGATCGCCCTGGCCGTGCGGAAGATGAAATTCAGCACCGGGATGTTGAAGATCTTGTAGTACATGACGAAACGCATGGGCCGGCGCACGCACGCCATGAGGATCAGCGGATCCATGAAGCTCACGTGGTTGCAGACGACCACCGCCGCGCCTTCGTCGGGTACGTTCGCGAGGCCATCGACGCGCACCCGGTATAGCGTGTTCACCAGCACCCAGGTCATGAACCGCATCATGAACTCGGGCACCAGCGTGAAGATGTACACCGCCACGGCGATGTTCACGAGCCCGGTGACGAGGAAGATGGTGGGCGTATCGAGGCCCATGGCCGTGAGGCCGATGCCAAAACCCGACGCAATGCAGATCAGCAGCGCGTTGACGATGTTGTTGCCCGCGATGATGCGGGACAGCCGCTCGCGCGGCGCGCGGCTCTGCACGAATGCGAACAGCGGCACGACGTAGAAGCCGGCGAACGCGCCAATGAGCGTGAGATCCATGGCCGCGCGCCAGGCGCCGGGCACGGCAAGGAACGCGTGCCATGTCAGCGAGGCACCCGCCGCGACCGCCGGCCGCGCGAAATACAGGTCGATGGCGAACACGGTAAGGCCGAACGCGCCCATGGGCACGAGGCCGATCTCGACGCGCTTGCGCGACAGTTTCTCGCACAGCAGCGAGCCGATGCCCGTGCCCAGCGAGAACAGCGTGAGCACCAGCGTGTTGACCGAGCCATCGCCACCCAGCACGTGCCGCGTGTAGTTCGGCAGCTGCGCGATCATCACCGTGCCGAAGAACCAGAACCACGAGATGCCCAGCACCGCGTTGAACACCGCGCGATCCTCGTGCGTCAGCTTCAGCACGCGCCAGGTTTCGGAGAGGGGGTTCCAGTTGAAGCGCAGCTCGGGCGCCGTGGCCGGCGCGGATGGGATGGCGCGGCACACGAGGTAACCCGCCACCGCAATGGCGATGGTGGTGAGCGACGCCGCCAGCGTGCCGTAGCCCTCGATCAGCATCAGCGAATTGCCGACGATCATGCCGATGAGCATGGCCAGCTGCGTGCCGGTTTCCACCAGCGCATTGCCGCCCACCAGCTCGCTGCGCTCCAGCGCCTGCGGCAGGATCGAATACTTGATGGGGCCGAACACCGTGGAGTGCACGCCCATGAGGAACAGCACCAGCAACAGCAGCGAGATGTGGTGCGTATGGAAGCCGATGGCCGCGATGGCCATGGCGGCGATCTCGAACAGCTTCACGTAGCGGATGATCCGCGTCTTCTCGAACTTCTCCGCGAGCTGGCCGGCGGTCGCGGAGAACAGGAAGTACGGCAGGATGAACAGCGCGGGGGCCAGGTTCGTGTAGAGCGACACTTGGCTATCGGGCAGCGCCATCTGGAACGCCACGAGCATGACCATGGCGTTGCGGAACGCGTTGTCGTTGAACGCGCCAAGCGCCTGCGTCCAGAAGAACGGCGCGAAACGGCGCTTGCCGAGCAATGAAAACTGGGACATCCGTGGTCACCCTGTAGGTTTCGACGAAGTGTAGCCCACCCGCCCGGCAAGGCGATGCGGGTTCAGCGCCTCGCGAGGGCGCGGTGCGCGATGTCGTGGCGGTAATAGACGTCGGCGAACCGGATACCCTCGACGGCCTTGTAGGCGGCCGCGCGCGCGGCCGCGACATCGCTGCCCAGGGCGCAGACGGTGAGCACGCGGCCACCGGCCGTGGTGGGCTGGCCCTGCGCATCGAGCGCGGTGCCCGCGTGGAACACCTTCACATCGGCGCCAAAATCCGCATCGGCACCGGTGATGACATCGCCCGAACGCACCTTGCCGGGGTAACCACCCGCCGCCAGCACCACGCCCAGCGACGGGCGCGGGTCCCATTCCGCCTGCACGCGGCGCACATCGCCATCAAGCGCCGCTTCCACGAGGTCGACCAGGTCGGACTGGAGGCGAAGCATGATCGGCTGCGTCTCCGGGTCGCCGAAGCGGACATTGAACTCGATGACCCGGGGCGTACCTGCCTTGTCGATCATCAGGCCCGCGTAGAGGAACCCGGTGAACGGCACGCCATCGGCGGCCATGCCGGCGAGCGTCGGGGCGATGACCTCGCGCATGACGCGGGCCGACACCTCCTCCGTGACGACCGGTGCCGGCGAATAGGCGCCCATGCCACCGGTGTTCGGGCCGTGGTCGCCGTCGTCGCGGCGCTTGTGGTCCTGGCTGGTGGCCATCGGCAAGGCATGGGTGCCGTCGGCGATGACGATGAAGCTGGCCTCCTCGCCGTCGAGGAATTCCTCGATGACGACGCGCGACGAGGCATCGCCGAAAGCCTTGCCGCCGAGCATGTCCGCCAGCGCGGCCTCGGCCTCGCCCAGGGTCATGGCCACGACCACGCCCTTGCCCGCCGCCAGGCCGTCGGCCTTGATGACGATGGGCGCGCCCTTGTCGCGCACGTGGGCCAGGGCCGGCTCGAGGTCGGTGAACACGGCGTAGTGCGCGGTGGGGATGGCATGGCGCTCGAGGAAGGCCTTGGCGAACGCCTTGCTGCCCTCGAGCTGCGCGGCGGCGGCGCGCGGGCCGAAGCAACGCAGGCCCTCGGCGGTGAAGCGGTCGACCACCCCGGCCACGAGGGGCACTTCGGGGCCCACCACGGTGAGGCCCACGCCCTCGGCCTTCGCCAGCGCCAGCAGGCCGTCGATATCGGTGACGGCCACGCTGGCATTGCGCAGGCCGGGTTCCATCGCCGTGCCGGCGTTGCCGGGGGCCACGATCACCTCGTCGACGCGCGGCGACTGGCCGAGCTTCCAGGCCAGGGCGTGTTCGCGGCCGCCGCTACCGATGACGAGGACTTTCATGGGGATCTCCGGTTCGAGGACCGGCGATTGTAACCTGCCCTAGCGCTGCACCAGCGCCAGCAGGGCGCCACGGGGCAGCTTGCCCGTCTCGTTGCGCGGCAGGGCCTCGACGAGGCGAAGGGGGCGCGGCAGGAAGACGGGATCGATGGCGGCGCGCAGGGCGGCCATGACTGTGTCCGCCGTGAGGCCGGGGGCCACCACCAGGCCGGCGATGCGCCGGACCCCGGCGGTATCCGGCTCGTCGAGCTGGAACAACACGCCATCGCGCACGCCCTCGATGGCGAGCAGGCGGCGGTTGAGGTCGCCCAGCGACGCACGCTTGCCCGCGATTTCGAGCAGGTCGGTGTTGCGGCCACACAGCCGGAAGCGGCGGCCACCCCCATGCAACGTGACGATGTCGGCCAGGGCCATCGGTTCCGCCAGCTGTGGCGCATCGACCAGGGTGCCATCCGGCTGCGAATGCAGGGTGGTGCCCTCGTAGAGCGACCATTCCTCTTCGACGGCCGTGCGGCGGCTGGCGAACACGCAGGTCTCGGTCGAGCCGAACACTTCGTGCAGCGGCGCGTCGAAGCACGCCTCGGCCTCGCGGGCCAGCTCCACCGGCATCGGCGCCGTCGCGGAAACGAAGGCGGCCAGCGAAGGCAGGCGCACCCCCGACTCGACCATGGCACGCAGGTGCACCGGCGTGGTGACAAGCACGCGCGGCTCGGGCATCGACGCCAGCGCGGTGGCCACGTCGGCCGGGAAGAACGGGCGCCCCGCGTGGACGCTGACCTCGGACATCAGCGGCATCACCACCGACATCTCCATGCCGTACATGTGCTGCGGCGGCACGGTGGCCACGATATCGAACGGCCCGCCGATGGCGGCGTTGAGCATCTGGATATTGCCGGTGTTGCTGGCGTGGAAGCTGCCCCACGTCTTGATGTTGGGCTTGGGCTTGCCCGTGGAACCCGAGGTATAGCCGATGGCGACGATGGCGTCGGCGGCGATCGATGGCACCTCGCCATGGGCCAGCGCGGCGGCGTCGAGCGCCGGCATGCGCAGGTAGCCCGCGGGTGCGGGGTCGAGCGCCAGCTCGCCGATGGCGTAGCAGCCGGCGTGGTTCGCCATCACTTCGTCGACGGCGTGCGGCGCGCGCGACGGCGGCAGCAGGTTCACCTGGCCACGCAGCACCAGCGCGGTGAAGGCGACGAGGAACGCGTAGCGGTCTTCGCACAGGTTCACGGCGCCCACGGCCTCGGGCAGCAAGGCCGCCACCTGCCGCACGTGCGCGAGGAACGTGGCGGCGCTGATGGCCTGGCGATCGCGCCACGCGATGGCGCGTGATGGGCCGCCCGCCAGCAGCGGCAGCAGCAACGGCGCGTTTTCGCGCCCGGCACGTTCATGGACAGTCGCCACGGTGTTCCCCCCTTCCTCAGGCGCGGATGATAGCGCCGGTAAGGGCGTCGCGGATGATGGTGGGCCGGTCGAGGCCACCCAGCGGTGCCTCGAGCGCTCCCTCGAGGCGCTCGCCGAAGTAGTGCGCCAGCGTTCCCACGTCACGCGCCGGCGGCTGCCCGTGGGGGTTGGCGCTGGTGGAGACCAGCGGCGCGCCGAACGCCCGGCACAGGGCGACGACGGGCGGGTGCGCCGACACGCGCAGGGCGATGCCCGCGTGCGCGCCGGCGACCCAGTCGGGCACGCGCGCGCTGCGCGGGAACACCCAGGTGTTGGGGCCGGGCCATGTGGCGTGCACCTGCTCCATGACGGTATCGGGCACCGCGGCGCGGTCGATGTACGGCTCCACCTGGGCGAACGCCGCCGCGATGAGCAGCACGCCCTGCGTGGCGGGGCGCTCCTTCAGGGCGAACAGGCGCTCGAAGGCGTCGCGATCGTGCGGGTCGCAGCCGAGGCCGTAGACGGCCTCCGTGGGGTATGCGAGCACGCCGCCGCCGCGCAGGAGCGTGGCGGCGGCATCCACGTCGGGCAACCCGAACCGATGCACGTCAGGCCGCCGGGGTCTTCTTGGCCACGGCCTTCTTCGTGGCCGCTTTCTTCGCCGGGGCCTTCTTGGCCGCCGCCTTCGTCGTGGCCGCCTTCTTCGTCGCGGATGTCTTTGCGGTGGCCTTCTTCGTCGCCGCTTTCTTGGTGGCCGTTTTCTTGGTGGCAGCCTTCTTCACCGCCGCCTTCTTCGCGGCGGGCTCTTTCTTCACCGCGGCCTTCTTCGTCGCGGCCTTCTTCGCCGCCTTGCCACCGCGCGGCTTCTTCACCGGCGCCGCGGCGAGCAGCTCAACGCATTCGGCTTCGGTGAGGGTCTTCGGCTCGCGATCCTTCGGGATGCGTGCGTTCTTCTCGCCGTCGGTGATGTACGGGCCATAGCGGCCATTGAGCACCTGGATGCCGTTGCCGAAATCGAGGATGGTGCGGTTGGCGATGGCCTCGAGCTTTTCCTGCACGAGCTGCAGCGCGCGCGGCAGCTCGATGGTGTACGGATCGTCCTCGGGCTTGAGCGAGGCGTAGGTGCTGCCCTGCTTCACGAACGGCCCGAAGCGGCCGATGCCGACGGTGACATCCTCGCCCGCCTCGGACTGGCCGAGGTTGCGCGGCAGCTTGAAGAGCTCCATGGCTTCTTCAAGCGTGATGGTGTGCATGCTCTGGCCGGGGCGCAGGCTGGCGTACGTGGGCTTGGCTTCGTCGTCCTTGGTGCCGATCTGCGCGTAGGCGCCATAGCGGCCGAGGCGGACGGACACGGGCTTGCCGGTCTTCGGGTCGTCGCCGAGTTCGCGCGCGCCGGTGGCTTCGCTGCGGTCGACGCTCTCGGTCTTGTCATCGACCAGGGTCTTGAACGGCTGCCAGAAGCGCTCGAGCAGGGGCACCCACTGCTCCTCGCCGCGGCTCACCGCATCGAGCTCGTCCTCGAGGCGCGCGGTGAAGTCGTAATCGACATATTGCGTGAAGTGGCCCGACAGGAACTGGCTGACCGCGCGGCCCACGTCGGTGGGGCGGAAGCGGCGGCTGTCGAGCATGACGTACTCGCGGCTGATCAGCACCTGGATGATGCTGGCGTACGTGGAGGGGCGCCCGATGCCGTATTCCTCGAGCGCCTTCACCAGGCTGGCCTCGGAGTAACGCGGCGGCGGCTCGGTGAAGTGCTGGTCGGCGACGATGGCGGCGACGGGCACGCGATCGCCCGTGGCGAGGCGCGGCAGGCGGCGGTTCTCGTCGTCGTCCTCGTTTTTCTGGTCCTTGCCCTCCTCGTACACGGCAAGGAAGCCCGGGTCGACGATGGTGGTACCGGTGGCGCGGAACGCCGACTCACCCACGGGGAACTCGACCGAGACGGTATTCATGGTGGCGTGGAGCATCTGGCAGGCGACCGTGCGCTTCCAGATCAGCTCGTAGAGCTTGCGCTGGTCGTCGTTGAGGAACGACGCCACGCTGCGCGGCAGGCGCATGGCCGAGGTGGGGCGCACGGCCTCGTGCGCTTCCTGGGCGTTCTTCGCCTTCGACTTGTAGACCTGGACGGCGTCAGGCAGCGCGCCCTTGCCGTATTCGCGCCCGATGAGGTCGCGCAGCTCGGCCACGGCATCGTCCGACAGGGCCACAGAATCGGTACGCATGTAGGTGATGAGGCCGACGTTGCCCTCGCTGCCGAGCGAGACGCCCTCGTAAAGGCCCTGGGCCACGCGCATGGTGCGGCTGGTGGAGAAGCCGAGCTTGCGGGCGGCCTCCTGCTGCAGCGTGGACGTGGTGAACGGCGGCGCCGGGCGGCGTTTGCGCTCGCGGCTGGTGACATCGCCAACGGTGAACTGGCCGGCGGCGGCCTTCTCGAGCGCGCTGCGCGCCTTGTGCGCGTCGGCCTCGTTGGTGAGGTCGAACTGTTCGAATTTCTTGCCGTCCAGCTTCACCAGGCGCGCGTCGAAGGCGCCTTCGGCGTGCGTGAGGTTGGCGGCGATGGTCCAGTACTCGCGAGCCCGGAACGCTTCGATCTCGAGCTCGCGCTCGACGATCATGCGCAGGGCGGGCGACTGCACGCGCCCGGCGGAGAGGCCACGCTGCACCTTGCGCCACAGCACCGGCGAAAGGTTGAAACCCACGAGGTAATCGAGGGCGCGGCGGGCCTGCTGGGCATCGACCAGGTCGTGCGAGAGCTTGCGCGGGTTGGCGACGGCCTCCTTGATGGCCTTCGGCGTGATCTCGCTGAAGACCACGCGCTGGACATTCTTGCCCTCGAGCAGGCCGCGCTCTTTCAGGATCTCGCTGATGTGCCAGGAGATGGCCTCGCCTTCGCGGTCCAAGTCGGTCGCGAGGTAGATGGCGCTGGCCTTGCTGGCCGCCTTGGCGATCGCGTCGACGTGCTTCTCGTTGCGGTCGATGACCTCGTAGGCCATGGCGAAGCCATGCTCTGGGTCGACGGCACCCTCCTTGGGCCGCAGGTCACGGACGTGACCGTACGACGCCAGCACCTGGAAATCGGCGCCCAGGTACTTGTTGATCGTCTTGGCCTTGGCCGGCGATTCGACGATGAGGAGGTTCTTTGCCATGCGTTACGGATTCCAGAGGCCGCCTGGGCCAGTGGGCCCGGGCGTATGTATATATTTAGTTGGAAACACACCGCCGTGACGGCTGTCAAGCACCGGCTACCGAACCACGCGCTGGTAACGGTTCCCGGGAAGGACCGCGACCTCGCCCTCCAGTTCCAGCATCAGCAGCATGGATGACAGGGCGCCGGGGGCTAGCCCGGTGCCGCCCACGAGGGCATCCAAAAGGACGGGATCGTAACCCATGGCGTCGATCAGGCGGCGATATTCGTCATCCTGGCGCCAATCGAACGGCCCGGCGGGCCGTTTCGCCACCGGCACGGCGGGCCCGGGACCGGCCAGCCGCGCACGCAGCTCGGCACCCAGCTCCACGGCGGCGGGCCCCAGCGCAGCCAGGATCTCGTCGCTGCGCTGGACCAGCTGCGCGCCCTCGGCGATGAGGGCATGGCAGCCCTCGGCAAGCGGATTGTGTATGGACCCTGGCAAGGCGAAGACCTCGCGCCCCTGCTCACCCGCATAGCGGGCCGTGATGAGCGACCCCGAGCGCAGCCCGGCCTCGACCACCAGCACGCCAAGGCTGAGCCCGGCGATGATGCGATTGCGCATGGGGAAATTCTGAGCACATGAGGGCGTCCCGGGCGCGAATTCGCTGACGATGGCACCCTGTTCGGCGATGCGGTGCGCCAGCGCCCGGTGCTTGCTGGGGTAGACCAGGTCGGGGCCGGTGCCAATGACCGCGACGGTGGGCTCGCCCGCATCGAGCGCGCCGGCGTGGGCAACGCCATCGACGCCGTCGGCCAGGCCGCTGGTGACGAGCAGGCCGCCAGCGGCCAGCTCGGCCGCGAAACGGCGCGTGGTGGCCAGCGCCGGCGCCTGGGCCTTCCTGGCGCCCACGATGCCCACCTGGGGCCGCAGGAGAAGGGCGGCGTCGCCCGCGACGAACAGCGCGGCGGGGGCGTCCGCGATGGCTTCGAGCTGGGGCGGGTAATCCTCGTCGGTGCACAGCAGCAGCCGGTGGTTCGCGCCCTGCAGCCAGGCCGTGTCACGGGCGAGGGCGGCCTCGTCGGGTGCGGCCAGCCACGCGCGCGTCTCCGCCGGCAGGCGCTCCCCGTGCGAGCGCAGCCACGCCATGTACCCGCCGACACCCCCGCGCAGCACCAGCCCCTCGCGGATGCGGCGTGCGCCCTGGCCGGGCGCGCGGATGAGGATGAGCCAGTCGCGGAGGTCGGAGTCGTTCATGCCGACAGTCTAGGGGGGTGCGCACCGGCGCGTGCCCGCGCCGTCGTGTAGGCCTGCGCAGACAAAAAAGGGAGGCCGAAGCCTCCCTTTCGCGTAAGCATGGCCGTGGGCCGTGCTTACTCCGGCATCACCAGCTTGTCGCCGGGGCGCACGGGGCGTAGCGCGTCCATCACCAGCGCGTAGCTGACGTGGTCGAAGGTCTTGAAAACCATGACGTGGCCACCGTACTCATCCGGCAGCTGCGCGCTGCGCGACGTGCTGCGGCGGTTGTAGTTGCCGCTGACCTCGTCGGCGATCTTCTCGCCCCGGCTCATGACCTGGAACGTGGTGCCGTTGTCGACGCCATCGGCACTGCCCACCGAGAGCGACACGACCTGGCGGCTGCCGACGCCGTACGACGCATCGTTGATGCCCGCGACGCGGGGATCGGCCGGCAGGGCCTTCGGCGCATGCGGGTAGAAATACGGGTCGTACGGCTTGTCGTCGACCGGCATGAAGCGGTCGCCCTTGCGGATTTCCATGGTCGAATCGACGACCACCAGGCTGGAAATATCGCCGTTGGTGGTGAGCACCTCGGCGGTGCCGATGACCGATACCTCAACACCGGCATCGCTGCCCTTGCCGTTGTGCGTGTCGTGGCGGGTGTCTTCGCGCCAGGGGCTCGGCGCCATGGAGACATCGCTGTCGAGCGAATCGGCCACGAAGCCGCCGTGGCCCGGGTTGTTCACCATATCGGTGTTGCCCGGGTCGTCGCCGTGGTCGCGGAAGCGATGCGTGGGGCGGACGATGGCCCAGCGCTGGCCGGGCTGGGCCGAGTCGAGGTCGCGGGCGTACACCTTGTTGCCAGGGGTGCCGCGCAGCTGGGCGTCCTCGAAGCCGACCACGTACGGGGCGCTTTCGACGGCGTCGGCGTCCATGACCCGCATATCCTTGAGGAACATGCGCAGCTCGGACAGCGGGATGGCCGTGACCGGCTCGCCCTCGCTACGAACGCGCGGCTGGAGGCCAATGCGCGGGCCGCCACCGAACATGCTGAGGTTCAGCACATCGCCAGGGTAGATGAGGTGCGGGTTGCGGACCTGGGGGTTGGCCTGCCAGATCTCGGGCCATAGCCACGGCTTGCGGAGGAACTTCGCCGAGATATCCCAAAGGGTGTCGCCTTTGCGCACCGTGTAGGTATCGGGCGCGTTCGGGCGCAGCTGGGCCGCCGCGGCGTAAACGGCCACGGTGAAAAACATGCCGCCGAGCAGCATGGCGAACTTCTTGATCATGGCGGGTTTTCCCCCTTCCCCGTTGCTGTCGCGAGTGTAACCGAATCGTTAATGGGCACAATATGTCGCCACGCTCGCCGGGCCCTCGGCGTGAGCGTAGAATATGGCGGCATCGTACAGGGTAGAAGCGCTTGGTTTTCGCCGACTTGCCCGCAATTTTCCGGGCATGGCGCGCCCCCGCCGCCCCGCAACCGCTTAAGGTGACACCGTGTCCATCCTCACCATCCTCGAGTTCCCCGATCCGCGCCTGCGTACCGTCGCCGCCCCCGTCACCGTGTTCGACGCCGAGCTGAAGCAGTTCCTGGCCGATATGTACGAGACGATGTACGCCGCCAACGGCGTGGGCCTGGCCGCCACGCAGGTCAACGTGCACAAGCGGGTCCTCGTGGCCGACATGAGCGAAGACCGCAACGAGCCACTCGCCCTCATCAACGCGGAAATCCTCGAAAAGGACGGCCAGCAGGTTTACCAGGAAGGCTGCCTGTCGTTCCCGGGCATCTATGCCGACGTCACCCGCGCCCTCAAGGTCAAGGTGAAGGCCCATGACGTCGACGGCAACGAGATCATCGTCGAGGCCGAGGGCCCGCTCGCCGTGTGCATCCAGCACGAGATGGACCACCTGGCCGGCAAGGTGTTCGTCGACTACCTGTCGCCGCTCAAGCGCGGCATGCTGCTGAAGCGGATGGAAAAACAGCGCAAGGCCAGCGCCTGATCCATGGCGGCTTCCCCTTTGCGCGTGGTGTTCGCCGGCACGCCCGGATTCGCGGTTCCCTGCTTCGAGGCCTGCCGTGCCGCCGGGGCCGACGTGGTCGCCGCCTATACCCAGCCTGATCGCCCTGCCGGCCGCGGCCGCAAGCTCGCGGCCAGCCCGGTGAAGGAAGCCGCGCTGGCGGCCGGCGTGCCCGTCGAGCAGCCCGGATCGTTCAAGGCCGAGGCCGACCGCGCCCGCCTTGCCGCGTATGCGCCCGATCTCATGGTGGTGGTGGCCTACGGGCTCATCCTGCCGCGCAAGGTGCTTGCCATCCCGCGCCTTGGGTGCTGGAACGTGCATGCATCGCTACTGCCGCGCTGGCGAGGCGCCGCGCCGATCCAGCGCGCCATCCTCGCCGGCGATACCGAAAGCGGCGTCGATCTGATGCAGATGGAGGCCGGCCTCGACACGGGCCCGGTGCTTATCGAGCGCCGCACGCCCATCGCGGGCGACGATACCGGTGGCAGCCTGCACGACCGCCTCGCCACGCTGGGTGCCGACGCACTCGCCGAGGGCCTGCGCCGGGTCCTCGCGGGCGAAACGCTTGCCGCCCGCGTGCAGGCCGCCGAGGGTGTCGAGTACGCCCATAAGCTCGACAAGGCCGAGGCCCGCCTCGATTTCAGCCAGCCCGCCATCGCGCTGGAGCGGAAGGTTCGCGCCTTCGATCCGTGGCCCGTGGCCGAGGGCGACGTGGCCGGCGAGCACCTGCGCGTGTGGGCGGCGGTTGCCATCGAAGGCAAGCCCGGCGCCATACCCGGCACGGTGCTTGCCGCGACGCGCCAGGGCATCGATATCGCCTGCGGCACGGGCGCCCTGCGCCTGACCGCCGTACAGCGCGCCGGCGGCCGCCGCATCGGCGCCGCGGATTACCTCAACGCGCGGCCGGAGCTGAAGCAGGCGTCGGCGTGAGCAAGGCCCCGTCCGTGCGCGCGCTGGCCGCCGAGGCGCTGGCCAGCATCGCGCTCTCCGGGCACTCACTCCGCGAGGTAGCCGATCGCGCACTGCCGAGGCTGCCCGATTCGCGTGATCGTGCCCTGCTCACCGCGCTGCTCAACGACGGGGCCCGCTGGTGGCCCCGATTCGACGCGGCGCTCGACCGGCTGCTCGACAAACCCATACGCCGCAGCGAACCAGTCATTCATGCCTTGCTGGTCACCGGCCTCGTGCAACTAGAGACCCTGGAGCTGCCCGGCTATGCCGCGGTCGCCGCTACCGTGGAGGCGGCGCGCGAGCTGCGCCGCCCGCGCCTTGCCGGCCTGGTCAACGCCGTGCTGCGACGGTGGCAGCGCGAGCGCGAGGCACTGAACGCCGCGCTGGATGCCCTCCCCGCCACCCGGCACGCGCACCCGGCGTGGCTCGCGGACGCGATCGCCCACGACTGGCCGGCGCAGGCCGATGCCGTCCTGGCCGCCGCGAACCAGGAGCCACCGCTGATGCTGCGCGTGAACCGCCGCCGTGCCACGCGCGATGCCGTGGCGGCGGCACTCACGGTGGCCGGGCAGGATGTCGCGCCACATGCGTGGCTCGAGGATGCGCTGGTGCTGCCGCATAGCACCGACGTCACGCGGCTGCCGGGTTTCACCGAGGGCCATTTCGCTGTCCAGGATGGCGCGGCCCAGGTGCCGGCCGACCTGCTCGGCGTGGCCCGCGGCCAGCGCGTCCTCGACGCATGCGCGGCCCCGGGTGGCAAGGCCTGCCACGTGGCCGAGCGCGCCGACGTGGCCCTGCTTGCGGTGGAATACGAAGCCCACCGCGCCAGCCGCATTCGCCAGAACCTTGAACGCCTTGGCCTGCAGGCCGAGGTGGTGGTCGGCGATGCGGGCGCGCCCGCGGCCTGGTGGGATGGCACGCCGTTCGACCGGATCATGATCGATGCACCGTGCTCGGCCACCGGGGTGATCCGTCGGCGGCCGGACGTGCGCCTGCACCGCCGGGCCACCGACATCGATGCCCTGGTGGCGCAGCAGGCGCGGATCCTCGCCGCGTGCTGGGCGACGCTGGCGCCCGGGGGGCGCCTGCTCTATGTCACCTGTTCGCTGTTGCGCCGCGAGAACGAAGGCGTGGTGGCGGCTTTCCTCGAAGGCCGCGACGATGCGGTGGCCGTTCCGATCACGTTGCCCGTGGGCCAGCCGGCCCAAGTCGGCTGGCAGGTGCTGCCCGGCGACGGCGACCTCGATGGCATGTACTACGCCCTGCTCGAAAGAAGCCCGGCGTAGGCGTTCTCCGTCGCCTCGACGAAGTGCTCGAGGCCGAATCGCTCCTCGGCATGGCCGCGCGCGGCAGCCCCCATCGCCGGCAGGGCGGCGCGGTTTTGCCACAGCCCGCGCAACGCCTGGGCGATGGCCTCGGGCTGGCGCGCGGGCACGACCCAGCCATCGACGCCGGCACGGATGTTTTCAGGCAAGCCGGCGTAGTCGCTTACCAGCACCGGCTTACCCATCGCCATCATCTCGCGGCATGCGAACGAGATGGTTTCGACATCCCACGACAGCACGAAGCCGGCATCCAGCGCTGCCACCATGGGCCGCACATCGTCCAGGCGGCCGGTGAAATGCACCGCCTGCGCCAGTCCGAGGGCCTCGATGCGGGCAAGGTCGTCGGCACCGGGCAGGCCGCCAGCCAGCACGACACGGAACCGGCCGCGTTCATCCGGCGGCAGCAGCGCGAGGCCTTCAACAAGGTCCATCCAGCCCTTGTAGCGGGCCGTGCCGGCGTTGCTGCCCACGAGCAGCGCCGCGCCCTCGTCCGCCGGCGCCAGCCAGGCAGGCCGCCCATCGGCAGCGGCGGCGCCGGGCGCGAAGCGGTGGATATCGACGCCGTTGAACACGGTGGCGAGGCGGCAGCGTGCGTAGGGCGAGGCCTGTAGTTGCCGGCGCACGTACTCGCACACCGCGATGGCCATGTCGGTGCCGAACCT
The DNA here is from genome assembly GCF_000964085.1 of Luteibacter yeojuensis. Lineage (GTDB taxonomy): Bacteria > Pseudomonadota > Gammaproteobacteria > Xanthomonadales > Rhodanobacteraceae > Luteibacter > Luteibacter yeojuensis_A. The sequence continues at coordinate 54,682 of NZ_JZRB01000016.1, read as the reverse complement.
TGCACGCCACGCGTGGCCGGGGCCTGTCATGGGCTTGGAGTTGTGCTTGGTCAGCACGATGGCGGGGCGCCGGCGCAGCCCGCGCACGGCCGCCATGGCCAGGCGGTGGTCGGCCGAGCCGTTCACATGGACGATATCGACCTCATGGGCCCGCAGCCACGCCCGCAGATGGCGCAGCGCCCGGCCCCGCGCCGCGAGCTTGCCCAGGCCGTTGGGGAAGGGCTGGTCGATCACGGCCACGCCCTCGATGGCGCGTGCCTCGCGGTTGAGCCGGCTGCCGGGCGGCGCCGCCACCGCCACCTGGTGCCGCGGCGCCAGCCCGCGCGCGAGCGCGGCCACGTACGTGGTGTGCCCACCGCCGTCCCCGGCGTGGAAATTCGTGAACAGGAGCCTCATGCCCGACGCTTGCCTTAGCTGAATTGCGGCATCCGCGATCCGTTAAAGTACCATGCCCAGCGTACGTTCCCGGGCCGCGATTCCTTCACCTCAGGTGCCTAGTGCAAGAAAAACACAACGCATGGCAGCCATGGATCCTTTCGCTGCTCATCGCCGTCATGCCGCTGTCGTTCGCGCTGCCGGTGAAGGCCAAGGCGGTGCCCGCCGCCTTGTTGCTGCTCATGGGTGTCTGGCTGCTTGCCACGCGCGCCGACGCCCGCGATGCGGTCCGCCGCGCAGCCCCCGTCCTGGTGCCCACCATCGCGGCATTCCTGTTCTGGCTGGCCAACACGCTGGCGCACGGCATTTCGCTCAAGGAGTTCGACGTCATGTCGCACATCCTTGCGTTCCTGCTCATCGCCGTCAGCTTCTCCGCGCCGCTGCGCCCCATCGTGCTGCGCATCGGCTTCAGCGCCTCGGCGGCCGTGCTGGGCCTGATCTGCATCGAGCAGCACTACGTCGAAGGCATTGATCGCGTCTACGGCGTGAACAACGGCCTGTGGGGCGCCATCGAGTTCGGCATGTTCATCCTGGTGCTCTCGCTCATCGCCACCCTCCAGGCCCTGCGCCTCGAGCTGCCGCGCGGCGAGCGCGTGCTGCATGGTGTCTTCGCCATCCTCGGCGTCTACGGCGCGCTGCTGACCCAGAGCCGCGGCCCCCTCCTGTCCTGCATCCCCGTCTTCGTCCTGCTCGTGGTGATCCAGGCACGGCGCACGCGGCGCTGGCGCCAGGCGGCTGGCGTGCTTGTCGCCGGCGCGGTCGCCATCGGCGTGGCCACGACGGCCTTCCACGGCGAAGTGGCCGAACGCTTCGCCGCGGTGTCGCAGGAGGTCTCCACCTACAGCGAGCAGGACACCACGGGTGCGGTCCGCGAGCGGCTGGAGATGTGGCGCAACGCCGGCATGGCGGTGGGCGAGCACCCGATGACGGGCGTGGGCCTCAACCAGTTCGGCACGTATGCGCGCACCCGCATCGCCGAGGGCAAGGCCGCGGATTCGATCGAACGCTACGACCACCCGCACAGCGAGTACCTGGAGTGGGCGGTCACCGGCGGCCTGCCCGGGCTGGCGCTCTTGCTGCTGATGTTCGGTTCCACGCTGTGGTTCTTCGGCCGCCACGCCATGCACCGCGACAACGGCGTGGCGATGCCGGCGTGCGCAGGCCTTGCGGTGGCGGGCATGTATACGCTGTGCGGCCTCACCGACAACGTCTTCTACCGCGCCATGCCGCACTCGCTGTACTTCTTCCTCGTGCTGGGGCTCGCGGTGTATGTCGGCCGCATGCTCGGCCAGCGCGCCACCCGCAAGGCGCGCTGAACCGTGGCCATGATCCACCTCATCGCCTGGGACAATGGGCGCGGCCTCACGCACGACATCACGTTGCTGCGCGATGCCCTCGTCGACCTTGGCCACCAGGTGGATGTCACCCCGGTGCCGCGCAAAAGCCGCGGCCTGCCCTGGCGCGCCTGGGGCATCCGGGCCCGCATGCTGCTCGGCTGGCTGCGCGGCCGTGGGCCGCGCCGATATGACCTGGGCATCACCCTCGAACACGTGCACCCCGCGTACCTCGGGCTGGCGCGGCGCAACGCGCTGGTGCCCAACCCCGAGTGGTTGTCGCGGCGCGACCGCAAGCGGCTGCACCGCTTCGACGCCATCTTCTGCAAGACCGAGGTGGCACGCGACACGTTCGCCGCACAGGGTTTGCCGGTGCGGGTCATCGGCTTCCAGAGCATCGACTGCCGGCGTGACGGCATCCCCCGCGACCGCGCGTTCCTGCATCTCGCCGGCGCCAGCCGCATGAAGGGCACCGAGCGGCTACTGGCCGCCTGGCGCCGCCACCCCGAGTGGCCGGTGCTGCACGTGCTGCAATCACCGTCGACAGCCACGCCTGGGGGCACCACCCCTGCCAACCTCGACCACCGCATCGCTTATATCGACGACATCGAAGCGATCCGCCGCTTGCAGAACGCCCATGCGTTCCACGTCTGCCTCTCGGAGGCCGAAGGCTGGGGCCACTACATCGTCGAGGCCATGAGCTGCGGGGCGGTGGTGCTGGCCACCGATGCCGCCCCGATGAATGAGCTGGTACGGCCCGGCCATGGCCTGTTGGTGGCGGCACGCGAAAACGGCAGCCTGAACGCTTCCAGCCTCTGGGCCTTCGACGAGGCCGCCCTTGAAGCGGCCGTCACCACCGCGGTAGCCATGGACGATGCCACCCTCGAGCAGCTCGGCACGGCGGCCCGCGCATGGTACGAACGCAACCAGGCGGGCTTCGCCGCGCGGCTGCGCCAGGCCCTGGACGGCCTGGCCTGAGGCGTCTCGACAAGGCCGCGACAGGGGTAGCGGTACATGGTTAGTCAGCCAATGGCCACGCCATGCGTTTAGAATTCATGATCCCTTAACGGTACCGACGCCCTTGTCCAACCGCGCCTATACCCGATCGGAACACCTGCGAGCCCTGTGGCCCTGGCTGCCACTGTGGGCGGCCATGGCCTTGCTGGCCATTTTCTCGCACGGCCCGATGCCCATGTTCTCCACCCGCACGCTGGCCGTGGCCTGGGAGATGTGGGCACACCACCATTGGCTCGTGCCGCACATCAATGGCGAGCCCTACAGCGAGAAAGTGCCGCTGCTGTTCTGGATGATCCACGCCGGCTGGGCTGTGTTCGGCGTCAGCGATATCTGGCCACGCATCCTCGAGGTGGTCTTCGGCGGTACCCAGCTCGTGCTCGCGTCGCTGCTCGCGAGCCGCCTGTTCCCGTCACGCCCGTGGGTGGCGAAGGCCACGCCCTGGCTGCTGATGGCATTCGCCTACGCGTTCCTGTTCGGCTTGCAGATCATGTACGAGGTGCTGCTCTGCACATGGGTGCTGGGCGCATTGCTGTGCCTCACGCCGACGGCCACGCGGCCCGCGCCGCGCTGGTGGTTGTTCGGCCTGCTCGTCGGTGCCGGCCTGCTCACCAAGGGCCCGGTGATGTTGCTGCACGTGGCGTTCCCCTTCGTGCTCGGCCCCCTGTGGAATGACTGGGCACGCCAAAACAAGGCGCGCTGGTATGGCATGGGCGTGCTGGGCCTGCTCATTGGCTTCGCCATCCTGCTGGCCTGGGCCATCCCCGCCGGCGAGGCCGGTGGCGAGGCCTACCGCCAGCGCCTGTTCTTCACGCAGACGGCTGGCCGCGTCGTCGAGACGCACGCGCAGGATCTGCAGAACCACGCCCGCCCGGCCTGGTACTACCTGCTCTTCCTCCCCGTCATCATCTTCCCGCTCAGCGGGTGGCTGCGCGGCCTCGTGGCCGTACCCACCACGCTGTTCCGCAAGCCGTGGAACACGGGCATGCCGGCTGCCATCGGCTGCACGGTCGTGGCCCTTGTCCTGCTGCTTGCATCGGGGCTGGCACACCTGCCGCCCATCGTCGACAAGCTGCTCGTCATCGTGCTGCTGGTGCCGCTGTTCATCGCCCTGCTGCGCCAGCCGCTGGAGCCCGGCCTGCGGTTCCTGTTGTGCTGGCTGCTACCCACCTTCCTGGTGTTCTCGCTGATCACCGGCAAGCAGCTCTATTACGTGCTCCCGGAACTGGGCGGCGTCACCATGCTGGCGGCCGCCTGCGTGGCCGACCTGCGCGAGCGCCACTCCGGCCTCGCCAACCACTGGGCGCTCGGCACGTGGCCGCTGTCGCTGGGCGCGTTCCTGCTCGCCATCGCGCTGTTCATCATGCCGGCGGTGGTGCCCACCCGTTTCCCTGACAACATCTGGCTGACGGGCATGGCGCCGTACGCCCGGTTCTTTGGCGTCGTCTTCATCGTGCTGGGTGCGTTGCTGCTATTGCGCGGCCGCGGCGAGATGCGCCGCCTGGCCTTCGCGGGGCTCATCGGCACCGTGGCGCTCAATGCCCTGTTCACGCTGGGCCTGTGGTATCGCTACGACCTCACGCCTGCCTCGCTGTACCTGTCGCAGGCCGATGCCGCCGGGCACCCCATCGGCAACCTCGGCGTCTCGTACAACGGCCAGTACCACTTCGCCGGCCGGCTCATGCACCCCATCGCCAAGATCAAGCTCCAGCCCGGCATGGCGGCACCAAGCGACGACGACGATGACGACGTGGTGCACGACGGCGACAGCCTCGACGACTTCGCCCGGCACCACCCCGACGGCCTCATCGTGTCGTATGCCAAGCACCCGCCCGCGGAGGCGTACCGCTTCGCCCGCCTCATCCAGCCCTCGCGCACCGGGTGGCTGATGATCTGGGATGCCGCCACGCTAAGCGCACTGCAGGCAGGCCGGGTGCCGGTCGAGCCGGCCACGCCCACGCAGCTCTACCCGCTGGATTACTGGCGAACCCGCGGCGCCGCGCGATGACCGATCCCCTCGTCGAGCGCCTGCGTGCCCAGGTGGGCGGTGTGCGCGATGGCGCCTTGCTGCGCTTCTCGATCGGCAACGCGCTGCTAAGCGACGGTCAATACGCGGACGCCGCCGAGTCGTTCCGCGAGGCGCTTGGGTTCGACCCGGCCTACTCGGCCGCGTGGAAGCTGCTGGGCAAGGCCTTGCTGGCGCAGGATGACGAAGCCAGCGCCGCTGAGGCGTGGCGCCAGGGCATCGATGCGGCCACGGCCCGCGGCGATGTCCAGGCGGGCAAGGAGATGGCAGTGTTCCTCAACCGGCTGTCGCGGAAGGGCTAGCTTTGTAAGGGTCGGGGCGGTCGTGCGCCGTGAACCGCTTGTAGTGCCACTGGTACTGCGGGTAGGCGATGGCCACGCATTGTTCCACCCCGCGGTTCAGCGCCGCGCAGGCCACCTTCGTATCGGCATCGGCGATGCCCTCGGGCGCGGGCAGCACATGGATGCGGAAGCCCTGCCCCTCCGGCAGGCGCTCGGCGAAGCTGAACAGCACCGTGGCGCCCGTGCGCGACGCGAGGCGCGGCAACAGCACCATCGTTAGCGCATCCACGCCAAAGAACGGCGCGAACTCGCCCTCGCCCTCGCGAGGCTTCTGGTCGGGCAGGATGCCCACCGTGCCGCCCGCCCCCAGGCGCTTGAACAGCGTGCGCACGCCGGCGCCCTCCGCGCGCACCTGCTCCGGCGCCAGCTTGCCGCGGACCTTGCGCAGCAGGGCCTCGATGGCATGGATGCGCGGGGGCCGGTAGAGGATGGCCATGGGCGTCTTGCTGCACAGCCAGTAGTTGAGCAATTCCCAGCAGCCAAGGTGCGGCGCAGCGATGATCACGCCCTTGCCCGAGGCAAGCGCGGCCTCGAACAACGCCCCGCCCACCACCTCGCGCACCAGGCCGAGGGCCTTGTCGGAGCCGCCACCCCAGATGGCGGCGATCTCGGTGGCGCCCTTGCCCTCCTCTTCCATGGTCCGGCGCAGCAGGTCGGCCCGCTCGGCGTCGGCGAGGCCGGGCTTGGTCAGGCGCAGGTTGGTGGCGGTGTAGCGCGCACTACGGGAATTCGAACGCAACGAGCGCCGGCCAAGCCACGCGCCGATGGCGTGGACGGTGCGGAGCGGCAGCAGGCTGACGAGGCGGAGGAAGAGGTAGAGCAGGTAGATATCGGGGCGCATGCCCGAATGTTAGCTTCTCCCTTAAGCTACCGCGTCCCCAGCCGCTACAGCCTCCATGATTTCACTCCTCCAGCGTGTCGAATCCGCGCGCGTCGATGTCGACGGGGAAACGGTGGGTGCCATTGGCGCCGGCCTGCTGGCGCTCGTGGCCGTGGAACCGGGCGATGGCGATGCACAGTGCCGGCGCATGCTCGAGCGGTTGCTGGGGTACCGGGTGTTTTCCGATGCGGAGGGCAAGATGAACTTGGGCCTGGCCGAGACCGGTGGCGGCCTGCTGCTGGTCAGCCAGTTCACCCTGGCGGCCGATACCCGCAAGGGCATGCGCCCCAGCTTCACCACGGCCGCGGCCCCCGACGAGGCACGGCGCTGGTTCGACCACCTGGTGGCGCTCGCCCGCGACGCCCACCCCCCGGGGGTGGAAACCGGGCGCTTTGGTGCCCATATGAAGGTTCACCTGATCAACGATGGCCCGGTCACTTTCCGCCTGGAGGTGCGCTGAGGGCCCTTACCATGCCCATCCCGACGCAAACGCCCGGCCCCAAAGGCTTTCTGGCGCGATTCTTGCGTCCCTCGGATGGGAGCAATCCACTTGAAAACTGGTCAAAAAATCATCAAATGACTATACTGATCGGTTCCTGTAACCCGCGGCGGTCGGCATGACTAACAAAGCTCACGAGCAACAGTCTGAAATCAAGCAGCTCATCTCCAAGGGCCTGGAGCAGGGCTACCTGACGTACGCGGAAATCAACGACCACCTGCCCGACGACATCGTCGACCCGGAGCAGATCGAAGACATCATGGCGGTGCTCAAGGGCGTCGGCATCGAGGTCCATGATTCCGCGCCGGACACCGACACCATCAGCGACGGCGGTGCCCCCGGCTCCGGCTCGGATGACGAATCCGCGGCCGAAGAAGCCGTGGCCCTGCTGTCGGCCGTCGACTCCGAAGTGGGCCGCACCACCGACCCGGTCCGCATGTACATGCGTGAGATGGGTACGGTCGAGCTGCTCACCCGCGAGGGCGAAATCGCCATCGCCAAGCGCATCGAAGAGGGCCTGAACCAGGTCCAGACCGCGCTCGCCTCGTTCCCGCTCACCATCCAGCTCCTGCTCGAGGAATACGACCAGCACCTGGAAGGCAAGCGCCGCCTCAGCGAGATCCTGGCCGGCTTCGCCGACCTCGAAGCCGCCGCCGACGAGGCCCAGGCCGCCGCTGCCGAGTCCGATGCCGACACGTCCGATGCCGACGGTGAAAGCGACGACGACGATGATTCCGGCGACAGCAGCAGCGACGAGGACGAGGGCCCGAGCGGCCCCGATCCGGAAGAAGTGAAGCGCCGCATGGAAGAGCTGCGTTCGCTGCACGCCAAGTTCCAGAAATCGGCCCCCAAGGCCGAGATCGCCGACAAGAAGGTGGCGAAGATCCGCGAGCAGATGTCTGAGGCGTTCCTCAACCTCAAGCTGCCGTCGGCCCTCATCGACAGCTTCGTGCGCAAGCTGCGCGAAGTGGTGAACGATATCCGTCACCACGAGCGCATCCTCATGGACATCTTCGTCAAGCAGGTGAAGATGCCGCGCGCCGAGTTCCTGAAGAGCTTCCCGTCGAACGAAGGCAACCTCGAGTGGGCCGCCGACCTGTCGCGCAAGCGCCAGAAGTGGTCGCCGAACATCAAGAATTTCCGCGAGGCCATCGACGGCGAGCAGGAGAAGCTGGCGCAGATCGAGCGCACGCTGTACCTGCCGCTCACCGACATCAAGGAAATCAACCGTGCCATGTCGGTGGGCGAGGCAAAGGCCCGCCGCGCCAAGAAGGAAATGGTCGAGGCCAACCTGCGCCTCGTCATCTCCATCGCCAAGAAGTACACCAACCGCGGCCTGCAGTTCCTCGACCTCATCCAGGAAGGCAACATCGGCCTGATGAAGGCCGTGGACAAGTTCGAATACCGCCGCGGTTACAAGTTCTCCACGTACGCCACGTGGTGGATCCGCCAGGCCATCACCCGTTCGATCGCCGACCAGGCGCGCACCATCCGCATCCCGGTGCACATGATCGAAACGATCAACAAGCTCAACCGCATCTCCCGCCAGATGCTCCAGCAGTTCGGTCGCGAGCCGACGCCGGAGGAGCTGGCCAAGGAAATGGAGATGCCCGAAGACAAGATCCGCAAGGTGCTGAAGATCGCGAAGGAACCGATCTCCATGGAAACGCCGATCGGTGACGATGAAGATTCGCACCTTGGCGATTTCATCGAGGACACCAATGCCAGCTCGCCGATCGAGTCGGCGACGGAGACGGGCCTCATGGAAACCGTGCGCGACGTGCTCGCCGGTCTCACCCCGCGTGAAGCCAAGGTGCTGCGCATGCGCTTCGGCATCGACATGAACACGGACCACACGCTGGAGGAAGTCGGCAAGCAGTTCGATGTCACCCGCGAGCGTATCCGCCAGATCGAAGCCAAGGCCCTGCGCAAGCTGCGCCACCCGAGCCGCTCGGAAACGCTGCGGTCGTTCCTCGATATCGATTGATGTTTGGGTAACACCGGTGGAACGAAAACGCCCGCGCAAGCGGGCGTTTTTTTGGCCGTGCCTCGGCGATCTCTCACACACCGTGCCGGAAAAAACTTACGTAGGGATCGCCGCCGCCTTACAGAAATCGCAGCCAGACATCGCTAAAACAGAAAACCCGCCTTTCGGCGGGTTTCGTACTGCCAAACCTAGTTTCGTCACCAGTAAGGGTGGCTGGGAGAGGAAGCTCTAGGGCTGCGGTGCCAGTATAACGATCAGGTGGAAGGTGGCAACACATGGATTGGGAAAAACTTGAAAAACACTTCTCGGCCGCACGCATGGCGCGCTACTGCATGCAACGGGGTGGTTGCCGCACTCTTGCCAGCGACGACTACCGTGCGAATTTGCTCATTGCCGGTGCGCTGATGCCTGTGCTGCAGGTTCTGGAGATCGCCCTTCGCAACGGTATTACTGGCCGGCTCACTGAAAAATATGGCACAGCCGATTGGTGGAGCGGCTGGATCGGCAACCCGGCCTATGCGTCGCAGCTCAAGGATATTGCCGCGGCCCGCGAGAAACTACGGCGGCGCGGAGAGCACGCTTCGCCAGACAAGATCGTGGCTGAGCTCACCTTCGGATTCTGGGCGACACTCTTCAACGCAAGGCTTCAGGACGATCTTTGGAAGGATCTTCGCCTGGTGTTTCCACATTGCCCGAAGGCCATGCGCAAAAGACACGAGGTATCCAGCGCGCTTAACCAGATGCGGCTGCTGAGGAACCGGGTGTTTCATCACGAGCCCCTGCTTTGGCTTGCGCCTCCCCTGGTCGACCAGCACAGCCTTGGGCGGCAAGCCATACAGTGGATCGATCCGCAGCTCGCGAATTGGCTGGACGACTTGGACGCGCTGCCCTCACTGTGGGCAGACAAGGTCAGTTAGATGGGGCGTCTTGCTTCTTGCGAGCCCTCGGCTTCGCCTTAGGCTTCTTCGTACCGATCGTCGCCGGTCGCGGCGCTTCCTTCTCAGGCGTCGCCGCGGCGACACTCAGCCGTTCCATCCACGAAAGATCATCGACGTACGACAGGAAGTGCTGCAGGTAGCCGGGCGAAAGTTCGCGCATGAGTTCCATCGCGCGATGGACAAGCGCCGCGGAATTCAGCGGGCCCGTGCTCTCTTTCTCAGGTAGATGAAGCTCGGCTTGCTGCAGCTGGCTGCGGGTGCGCGTGGCGTCCCATAGCTTGCGCACGCGCGACAGCTCGGCGTCGAGATCGACGGCCGGGCTATGCTGCTTCGTCAGGTGGTCGAGCAGCTCACCTAGAGGGCTGGCGGCGCTACGGGCCATGGGCCTTCGCGTCCGCAGCCGTGGCCGTTGGCTTCGGGATCGGCGCGATCTCCACGCGGCGATTCTTTGCGCGGCCGGCCTCATCGGCATTGGAGCTCACCGGCTGCTCGGCGCCGAAGGCGGCGGAGAAGATCGAAGAGCGTGGCACGCCTTCCGCGATCAGCGCACGCGTGACCGTCAGCGAGCGCTCGGCTGAGAGTTCCAGGTTGTCCGCAAAGCGGCGATTACCTTCGTGCACGGCCTGGTCGTCGGTGAACCCGCTGACCATGAGGATCTCTTCGCGCGACTTCAGGTAATTCGTCAGCGGGCCGGCGAGGCTCTTCAGCAGATCACGGCCCTCGGGCTGAAGCTGGTCGGAGTTGAGCGCGAAGAGCACGTTGCCGCTGATGCCAATGCGGCCGTTCACCAGCGTGACGCGGCCCGAAGCGAGCGGTGCGGCGAGCGCCCGCTCCAGCGAGATGCGGCGCTGCTGCTCTTCCTGGCGCTGCTTCGTTTCCTGCTCCAGCTTGTTTGTCAGCTGCAGCTGCATGCCGATGACGCCAACGAGGATGAGCACGAAGGCGCCAAGCAGCACCGACATCAGGTCGCCGAACGCCGCCCAGATGGGCGCGTTCGATTCGCCGTCGACATCGAGCTCGTTGCTCATGCCTTCGCCCCGCCCTTCTTCGCGGCAAGCTGCTGCATGTCTTCAAGAATCTGCTTCTGCGACAGCACGCTCAGGTCGACCACCTCGCGCGCCTGCGCGACGTAGTACGCCAGCTGCTCGTCGCTGCGCGCCAGCGAGCGGTCGAGTGCCTCGCCGATCTCCTGCAGGCGCGCAAGCAGTGCTTCGTTCGACTGGCCGAAGGCCTGCACCGCGCCGCCGAAGGCTTCGCCGAGGCTGGCCACGTTGTCGGCGCTACCGGTGATGCGTTCGGCCACGCCTTCGAGCTTGCCGGTCTCGCCTTCCACGTGGGCGACGAAGCGGGAACCGACGCGATCGAGCAGCTCGGCCGAGGTGCTGACGAGGCCATCGATGGCAGCGCGCTGCTCCGTCGATGCGTGGTTCACGGCACTGAGCAGTGTCTCGACCGTTTCGAGCAGGCGGCTGCGCTCCTCCAGCGTCGCGGTATCGCGGACCATGCTGTCGGAAAGCTTCTGGCGCAGTTCGGCGACAACATCGGCGGCCGCCTTGGGCGCCTCGGACGCTGCGTCGACAAGGCGCGAGATTTCGGCGATGGTGGCGCTGGCATGCGCCTGCGACTGCGTGGTGATGTCGTTCGCGGCCTGCGCCAGCGATTCGCGGATGGCGGCCTGCTGGGCAACGGTGTCCTCGCCCGCCCGCTTCCACTGGGCCACGGCATCGTCACCCGCCTGCTTCCACAGCACGGCGGCCTCGTCACCGGATTGCTTCCACTGCTGCGCCAGCGACGCCGACATGGCCTCGAGGGCGTCGGTCCAGGCGGCGAGGCGTTCGGCATCGCGCGAGGTGAGCGTGGCCTGGAGGTCGGCCTGCGCCTTGTGCATCGTGCTGACCAGCGCGGCAGCCTGCGTGGCGAAGGCTTCCGAGGCGGTGGCCATGGCCTGCTCATGGCGTGCCGCCAACGCGTCGTTCGCCGTGGCCTGGCTCTCAAGTGCGCGCGCCCATGCGTCATGCGTGGCCGAGGCCGAGGCATCGAGGCGAGCGCCCACGTCATCGACCATGGCGCCCGCGCGCTTGTCGAAGCCGCTGGTAAAGGCATCAAGCGCCGTGCGCAGGTCCGTCGCCTGCGCCTCGTGGGCGGTGCGCAACGCATCGGCCTGCGCTTCGTTCGCCGCGCGCTGGCTGGCGATCGCATCGTTCCATGCCGTCGTGACATTCGCCGATGTCGTAGCGAAGCCGGACGACAAGCCTTCCAGCTGGCGCTCGACGGCCGTGTTGATGCTCGCGTGCAGCGTGGCGGTTTCGCGCGCGATACCCGCCATGGTGGTTTCGAAGATGGGCTGCAGCGCGGCGCTGGCCGCGCGTGCGCTATCGGCGACGCCATCCTTCAGCGACTGCTCCACCGACGACGCGAGGCGCGCGAACGTGGCCTCGGCCTTGCTGTGGAAAGCATCCTGGCTATCGGCGTGGCGCTGGCCGGTGGCCGCGTTCTGCTGTTCGATGGCGCTCATCATCGACTGCAGGCGATCGATGAGCGTGGGCATCAGCTCCGTTTGCTGCTGCAGCAGGCGGAAGGATTCATCGCGCTGATGCGCCTGCGAGAACACGCGCAGCGTGGTGGCGGCCTTCAGGTCGAGCTGCTGCACCGCGTGCGTGCGTTCGCGACGCGCCAGCGCCGAGAGCAGGCCCAGCATGGCGGAGGTGGCGACACCGGCGATGGAGGTGCCGAACGCGAAGCCAAGGCCCTTCACGGGTGCGGCGAGCGAACCGCGGATGGACTGCAGGTCGGTGGCGCTTTCAAGCGCGATGCCGGTGCCACGCAGCGTCGCCATCATGCCCAGCAGCGTGCCGAGCATGCCGAGCAGCACCAGCAGGCCGACGAGGTACGGCGTGAGCGACGGCGACGGCAGCGCGCTGCGCTCACCCTCCACGCGCAGGCGCACCGCATGGCGCAGGCTCGGGTGCAGGTGGTCGAGCCAGCCGCCCAGGCTCGCTGGCGTGGACGAGAGCTCGGCGGTCGCGGCATCCAGCGTGGCCGTGGCCTGGCGGTAGCGGAACAGCTCCACGGCGCCCGCGATGTAACCGATGCCGATGAGCAAGGCCACGAGCGCGCCCAGCGGGTTCGAGCCGACATAGCCGAAGCCGACCCAGCACACGATGGCGAGGCCCGCGGCGAACACGGCGAAGGGGAGGATGTTTCTACGCATGACTTACCAGAAGTGGGCTGCGAAGGGCCTCGATGAGGCCTTCGAGCGGTTGGAAACGTACGTCGATCTCGGCGAGGAGGACATCCTGCATCTCGCGGATAAAGACATCGAGCCACGCGGTATCCGCGCTGGCATGGTCTTCGGCGGCACGGCGCGCCTTGTCGAAGCGGCCCTCGAGCAGGGCGGGCACGCCACCCAGCAGGCGCTGCTCGCGGGGGCTGAGCGCGCCCTCCATCACGGCATCGACCTCGGCCAGGCGGGCCAGCTCGGGCGAGGCGGCCGCGAGGTGGTCGCGAAGCTCGCCGCGCAGCTTGCCGGTGGTGCCCTGGATGGAGCGTTGTATCATGAGATAGCGCTCGCGGAGGGCGGAGTACTCCACGCGGACCACGGGCGAGCCCTCGACGCCGCCGGCACGGGCGATGGCGCGGGAACGGGCCCTGGCCCAGCCTTGCGGGTCGGTCACCGCCTCGACGAGGGCGGCCCGGGCGCCGTCCAGCAAGGCGCTGGTGGGCGTCTCACGCGCCCCGGGAAGATCCGCCAACGGCGCCACGGCACCGTCCAGCGCCGACGAGAGGGCGATCGACTGCGTCCAGCTGAGCCACTGGCTCAGCCGGTCAGGCAGGTAACCGCCAGGCTGCCCGGCATCAACCTCGGCCATCCGCGCCAGCAGGCGCACGAAGGTGGATCCCCGGACAGCGGCTCGTGGGTGGGCTTGCGCCATGCTAAGTCGCTAAAAAACCGCAAGTTTACCTCAAGAAGGTGACCGGCTGCCCGGTGCATGGGTAAACTCCCCCGTCCCGCAGGGGGCCTATAGCTCAACGGTTAGAGCAGGGGACTCATAATCCCTTGGTTCCAGGTTCGAATCCTGGTGGGCCCACCAATATCCCTGATCCAGCAGGCATCAAGCTAACCAGCAAGACCTGAATTACCCATCGGGCGCCCCGGGGGTGTCAGGCAATGAAGGCAATGTCAGTCCTTACCGTGTGGGACTACGCAACGACGCAAGGGAGAAATGCATGTCGATGATTGGTAATTTTGTTGCCGTCGATGAAGTCACCCTGAAGCGACTTCAGGAAAGCCCGGGCGAGATTTCCGCCTTCCTCTATCCCGACGCCGGCGATGGTCCGGCCAGACAATTGGATGTGGACAAGGCATGGCACGCTATTCATTTCGTACTGAATGGGTCAGCCTGGGAGGGGTCAGGTGCACTGGGTATGTCTGTACTCGGTGGTACGGAGATTGGGGAAGACATCGGATACGGTCCGGCACGTTTTCTCCTGGCACATCAAGTGACCGACGTTGCCGATGCCTTGTCCAAGGTATCCGACGCGGATTTCCACGCACGTTTCGATGCCCAGGCTATGGACGAGCAGGACATCTACCCACAGGTCTGGTCGCGTGACGCCGACGACGGCCGCACTTACGTCTTCGACTATTTTGTGCACATGGTGAACTTCTACAAGGAAGCGGTAAGCAGGGGCGACGCCATGCTCTTGTTCATCAACTGACCGGCGTCGCGATCGCCGCCACGGACGGCGCATGGTCGAAAACCACGACTCGTCACCGCTTCCGCCAGCGACGGCGCTGAAATATCTTTGTCATTCGCGCGACCTACGTTCGTTTGCTCGACAGGCAACCGACGCTGGCTCACCATGGACTACTCCCGACGCCGTTTCCTGGGCGTAGCCGGCGGATTCGCCGGCGCCTGCGTCTTCGTCGACACACTGCGCATTGCCCAGGCCATGGATATGCCGATGGCCATGCCGATGAAGCAACGCATGGCCATGCCGGGACTGGCCGCGCCGAACGTGCCGCTGGTGAACCCGGTGACGATGGCGAAGTTCGTCGACGCCTTGCCGGTGCCAAAAATCGCCCTGCCCACGGGCACGCGTACCCACGCCGCTTTCGGAAGCCGGCCGCTGCCGTTCTACCGCATGCCGATGCAGGCCTTCAGCGCCAAGGTACATCGGGATCTGCCGCCGACACCGCAATGGGGCTACGCAGGCTCCACGCCGGGCCCCACGATCGTGACGCGCCGTGGCGAGCCAGTCCTGGTGGAATGGGCGAACGAGCTTCCCACCCGGCATTTCCTGCCTATCGACCATGGCATCCACGGCGCGGAGAAGTCCAAACCCGAGGTCCGCACCATTACCCATGTGCACGGTGCGCGCGTCTCCGCGCCGAACGACGGATGGCCTGAAGACTGGTACGTGCCGGGGAAATCACTGACCGCCCTTTATCCGGGCGACCAGGACGCCACTACCCTGTGGTATCACGACCACGCCATGGGCATCACCCGGCTGAATATCTACGCCGGCCTGTTCGGCAGCTTCCATGTGCACGACGACGACGAGAAGGCCCTGGGGCTGCCCTCGGGCGAATTCGATATCCCGCTAATGCTCTACGACCGCTTGCTCGCCAGGAGCGGCAAGCTCTATTACCCGGTGTCGGACGACCCGGAGGCGCCCTGGGTGCCCGAGTGCCGCGGGGACGCGGTGCTGTGCAACGGCAAGCTGTACCCGTACCTCGACGTGGAGCCGCGCCGCTATCGCTTGCGGCTGACCAACGTGGCGAACACCAGCTTCTTCAACCTTTCGCTGTCACATGGCAAGCCGTTCCAGCAGATCGGCAGCGACCAAGGGCTGCTGGCAGCGCCCACCGATCGCCTGAACATCGAACTCTACCCGGCAGAGCGTGCCGAGGTGATCGTCGATTTCAGCGCGTACGCAGGCCAGTCGGTGCAGCTACGCCACCAGGCCGACGGCATCGTCGAGTTCCGCGTTCGCGCCAAGGGCCGCCCGGACACCTCGGTCGTGCCGGCCACGTTGCGGCCGGTCCAGCGCATGGACCCTTCCACGGCGGTGCAAGATCGCGTGCTTGCCCTGGGCGAGCAGGACGATTCGGGTGGCAACCCGATGACGATGCTGCTCGACGGAAAGATGTGGAGCGACCCCATCAGCGAAAGGCCGAAGAAGGGTACGGTGGAAACCTGGACGTTCGTCAACGTGACGGGCGACGCGCACCCGATCCACCTGCACCTTGTTTGCTTCCAGGTGGTCGAGCGCCGCCCGTTCGATCTTTACGCGTGGAACGCCCGCAAGGAACTCGTGTTCACCGGGCCATCGATACCACCGGCAGCACACGAGGCCGGCTGGAAAGACACCGTGCGTTGCGACCCCGGCATGGTCACTCGCATCATCACGCGCTTCGACGGTGAGCCAGGCAAATACGTCTGGCATTGCCATTACCTCGAACACGAGGACAACGAGATGATGCGCCCCTACGAACTCGTTTGAAATAACGATTGTTCGCAACATCTTGCGTTGAAACAGTAACGTCATCACGCACTCGCGCATTGTCGCCGCCATGCCAACGATTCGTCATATGCGGGGCAGATGCTCACGGCGGTCGACGGGCCAACCACAACCTAAGTCGATAAGCACCAGGGGGAAGACTTCCAGTAGGGAGAAATCGCAAATGGTTATTTGGTTGCGCCGCACGCGGCTTACGCCGCTGTTGCTTGGTGCGCTTTCCGTCGGCCTCGCCGGCGTCGTCAGCGCGCAGGACACCACTCCGCCCGACCACGATGCTCAGTTCCGCAGCAACGTGCCCGCGGCACCTTTCAAGAACCAGGCTGGGCTTCCCGGCGGCATCGTCGTCTTGCGCAAGCCGCCCCGCGGCCAGGACAACAGCGATAACACCGTCACCCCGATCAAGCACGTGATCCTGCTGATCGGCGAAAACCGCACGTTCGACCACGTGTTTGGCACGTACACCGCGCCAAAGGGCCAATCGGTGGATAACCTGCTGTCCAAGGGCATCGTCAATGCCGACGGCACGCCGGGCCCGAACGTGGACCTTGCCACGCAGTTCATGGCCTCGAGCACCGGCAAGTACGACATGTCGCCGAAGAAGGCGGGCAAGTATAAGACCCTTCCGCAGATGAACACCGGCGGCGCACCCACCGCCGCGCCCTTCGCTTCCGCGGCGCAGGCACAGGCGCTTGAACCGGCCCTGCCGGAGGGCACCTACGACATGCTCGCTGCCGGTGGCACGGGCTTGCCCAACGGCGTCGTCGACACCCGTTTCCCCGCCAAGCTACCCAACGCGCCGGTGGATATGCATGCGTCGATCAGCTACGACGCCTACGCCAACAGCCCCGTGCATCGTTTCTTCCAGATGTGGCAGCAGCTCGACTGCAGCACCAAGGCCGCGACGGCCGAAAACCCCAGTGGCTGCCGTAACGATCTGTTCCCCTGGGTCGAGACCACCATGGGCGCGGGTAACAACGGCGCCCCGCTGCCAGCGAACTTCAACGACCAGACCACCGGTGAAGGCTCGACCGCCATGCAGTTCCTGAACATGGCCCAGGGCGATGCGCCTTACTTCAAGAAGCTGGCCCAGAAGTATGCGCTGAGTGACAACTTCCACCAGTCGGTGATGGGTGGCACGGGTGCCAACCACATCATGCTGGGCTACGGCACCCTGATCTACTACGCCGACGCCAATGGCAACCCGGCCACCCCGCCCGAAAACCAGATCGAGAACCCGGATGCGCAGTTCGGCACCAATAACTGGTGGGTGCAGGATGGCTACGGTGGCGGTTCGTATGTCGAGTGCGCTGATGAAAGCCAGCCGGGCGTCAAGGAGATCAAGAACTACCTGCGCTCGCTGCCCTACCTTTCGTTCAAGGGCACGGACTGCAAGGCCAGGGCCTTCTACCTGGTGAACAACTACAACCCAGGTTACATGGGCGACGGCACGCCGGCACCGCTGGGCCCCGACCAGTTCACCATCCCGCCGACGACGCAGGAAAACCTGGCGCTGCTGCTGGAGAAGCACAAGGTGTCGTGGAAGTACTACGGCGAAGGTTTCGGTGGTGGCAAGGAAGACGGCGAAGCCGGCACCTTCTGCAACATCTGCGATCCCTTCCTTTACTCCACCCAGGTCATGACCAACCCGGACCTGCGCGCCAAGAACCAGGACATCAACGACCTGTACAACGACATCCAGAACAACACGCTGCCGGCCGTTTCCATCGCCAAGCCGGACGGCATCCTCGATGGCCACCCGGCGTCGTCGAAGCTGGATCTGTTCGAAGGCTATGTGCGCAAGATCGTCGAAATGGCCGAGGCCAACCCGAAGGTGTGGGACGACACCGTGATCATGGTGACCTTCGACGAAGGTGGCGGTTACTACGACTCGGGCTACATCCAGCCGATCGACTTCTTCGGTGACGGCACGCGCATACCGCTGCTGGTCGTGTCGAAGTACTCCCTCGGCGGCAAGGTCGTGCACACGTACTACGACCATGTCTCGTTCGATAAATTCGTCGAGGCCAACTGGAACCTGAAGGATCAGATCTCCGGCCGCAGCCGCGACAACCTGCCGAACCCGGTGTCGTTCAAGGAGCACCCGTACGTGCCGGTGAATGCGCCAGCCATCGGCAACCTCATGGATATGTTCAACTTCACGAAGAAAGATGTCAGCGACGCTGCTGCGATCGCCGACTGACCGATCACCGTTCTATCGATGCCGACCCTGCCCGCGAAAGCGGGCAGGGTTTTCGTGTTGCAAGGGGTCAAATGATGATGAAGGTTTCGCTGCTCAAAACAGGGATTCGGGTAACCGCGGTGTGTGCCCTCGCCTTGGCTGCCGCCACACCGGTCCAGGCCGATCCCGGCGACTTCGGCGCCATGCCGGGGTTGTGGAAGATCCTTGTCCGGCACGTGATCAACGGCAAGGCAGGTAAGCCGGAAGTGCATTGGCATTGTGTCGATGAAGGCGCCGACCCGTGGACCACGTTCGCCGCTTGGACGCCTGCGGAGGGTGAGTGCACCGCCACGGACCAGCAACGCCGGAGCACCTCGCTGGCGTGGAAGCTCACCTGCAAGGGAGCATCGCCAGCATCGGCGCACGTGGATTTCGATAGCGCCAAGCACTACACGGGTAGTGTCACGGTCGAAGGCCGTGGCGAGATTACGCAGGTGGAAGGCGCTCGTTATGCTGCCTGCACCAGTCCGCAGGATTAGCGTGGCTTCATCTCTCTTAGCCAAGGCTTGAGGCGTTGGATATCGCTGACGATACGGATGTCGTCTTCGAACATCCGCACGTAGTCGCGCAGGTTGTCGATGTGGGCGTTCAACGTCCGCTTTATGACCTTGGGCGATGACGAGCTGCGCGGCGTGAGGCCGCAACGCACCTGGAATCCGTGATCCACCTCGGCCAGCTCCTGCTCCAGCCCTTCCAACTGTTCCTTGAGGACCGTGTTCCAGCGCTTGAGCCGCTCGGTGCTCACGCTTTCCATGGCCGCCTGGTCGATTTGCTCAATCTCAAGCTGGATTTCCAGCAGGTCGAGCAGGCTCCGGCTCGCGTAGGCCGCGTTCACTCGCTGCATGAGCGCTGCCTTCCGGGTGCGCTCCGTGGGATCAGCCTCACGATCGGGGTGCAGGGCGCTCGCCAGCTTACGGTAGACCTCGCGAAGCGATAGGTGCGCTTCGGCTTCTTTGGCGCGCGCACGCTCTGCGGCAGCTTCCTTTGCCGACGCCTTCTTACGCGTGGCACGGGAGGCTTCACGCGCCTGGCGCTGTTGGTTCGCACGCCGCTCTTGTTCATCGAGCTGCGCCTGGATATGTGCCATCAGGTCATCGGGCGAATCGATGTCCACGTCCTGTGGCATCTCGAAGCTGACCACCTCTTCGACGTCGCCCTTCGGCTCAGCCTTCACTCCTGCGTCGTCTCGGCCTTCCATCGGCCGGTAGCGCTCATGGATCTCCGCGACGACGGAATCATCGACCGATTCGAGCACCTGCTCGGCCAGGTGGACGATGAGGTCTCCGATCATTCGCCTCTCGCCCTTGGTGAGCCCCTTCATGTCGTACGACTGGTCGAGGCCAAGGATCAGTTTTGTCTGCACGTCGTCCAGGGTTCGCCGCAGCGGGATGTATTCGCCGGCATACCGCCGTTCGAACTCGACGCCATAGGCCTCCCATTCCGCCAGCGTGGCCCGGCGCTTGTTGATCTTGTCCACAAGCGCATTGAAGGACTCTTGCGAACGCGACACCGGCCGCTCGCTCTGGACGACCGGCTTATCGCTGGCAGCGAGGTCTTTCTTGGCCATGGAGCGGGTTCGTCATGCGATAGAGGCGATGTCATATTACATGGCATCCGACGGTGCCAGTAGGTTGGCTACGCGCGTGATCTGCGAGGTATCCTCTCGATCACGCGTCGACGCGGCGCACCCTTACATGGATGCTTGCTCTATGACCACCTGGACTGTTGGGATAGGACTCCTTCTCGCCGCCATTGCAGGGGCCTTCGCTCAGGACACACCAGTGTCTAAGGTGCCTTTGCGGATGTCCTATCACGCTTGCATCAAAACCGCTCGCGGCGTGACCGTGGCGCTCAATAATTGCATCGGTACCGAGCATGCATACCAGGACAAACGCCTGAACGCGGCGTACCAGCGTTTGCGTAAGATGCTTCCCGTTGGCCAGGCCACTTCTCTTCGGGACGAAGAGCGCGCATGGATTTCCCAGCGCGACATGACGTGCGCACCCGACAAGAACGGTGGGACCGCGAGCCTGCTTGATTCAAACCAATGCCAACTCGACCAGACGGCTACTCGCGCGGCCTTGCTGGAAGATCGGGGCAAGTAAGTGCCCGAAGACAAAGGCACTAACGCCGCCATTGCGCTGCCAGGAGAATTAGTTTCATTCGCTCCCAATTCGTCGGGGCCCGGTTGAGCGGGCCGCTTCTTGTTGAATCCTCCCCCGATCTACGCTAATTAACTCCAGCTTCACCACCGCAACCGGGGCCTCGTCCCGGCCGCTTCCTGGTACCAAGCCGGAGACTACAGCGCGCATGTCGGACGAAACGAAGGTCGATAACACCACCCTGCCCCCACCCGCCGCGGCTGCGGCCAGCGATTCGAACGTGGGCATCACCCTCACCCGCCGCAACTTCCTGGCCGGCAGCGCCATCGCCGCGACGGGGCTGCTGATCGTGCCCCGCCACGTGCTCGGCGGCCAGGGCCATACGGCGCCGAGCGACCGCCTCAACATCGCCGGCGTCGGCGTGGGCGGCATGGGCGCGAACAATATCCGCGCGCTGGCCAGCGAGAACATCGTGGCCCTGTGTGATGTCGATTGGGCCTATACGGATAAAAACTTCCGCAAGATGTTCGACGGCATCGCGCAGGCCAAGGCCAAGGTCGACAGCGCTCCCACGGCGGCGAAGCGCAAGGAGCTGAAGGACAAGGTTGACCAGCTGAAGCTGCTCGCCAAGAAGTACGATTCGATCAAGCGTTACACCGATTACCGCCAGATGCTCGAGCAGCAGAAGGATATCGACGCGGTGGTCATCGCCACGCCGGACCACCTGCATGCGGTGATTGCCAGCGCGGCCATGGCGCTTGGCAAGCATGTTTACGTGCAGAAGCCGCTCACCTGGTCGGTTTTCGAAGCCCGCGAAATGGCTCGCAAGGCCAGGGAAAACCCGAAGATCGTCACGCAGATGGGCAACCAGGGGCATTCCACCGACGACACGCGACTCATCCGCGAGTACATCGACGCGGGTGCCATCGGCGAGGTGCGCGAAGTGCATTCCTGGACGAACCGGCCGCTGGGCTACTGGCCGCAGGGCATACCGCGCCCGCAGCCCGTCGCGGCCCCGGCCGCCACCAGCTGGGACATGGACGCCGTGATGGCGCGCCTGGCGAATGCCATGGCCGGCAATTACCCCAAGCCGCAGGGCCTCGAATGGGACCTGTTCCTTGGCCCGGGCCCGGTCGTCGAGTACCACCCGCTCTACCACCCGTTCAACTGGCGTGGCTGGACCGACTGGGGCGCGGGCGCGCTCGGCGACATGGGCGCCCACCTCATCGATTCGCCGTTCTGGTCGCTGGACCTCGGCTTCCCGACGTCCGTGGAAACGGTCTCGACGCCGTACAACAAGGAATCGTACCCGCTGGGCACGATGACCTACTACGACTTTGCCGCGCGCGGCAACAAGCCGCCGGTACGGCTTACCTGGTACGACGGCAACCTGCTGCCGCCAGACCTCGAGGCGCTCGGCGCGGGCCAGATGCACGATGGCGGAACGCTCTACATCGGTGACAAGGGCAAGCTGGTGCACGAAACCTACGGCGACAACCCGCGCCTGCTGCCGCAATCGCTCCATGATTCGGTCGGCACGCCGCCGAAGAAGTACGAGCGCATCACCACGTCGCACGAAATGAACTGGGCGAATGCCTGCAAGGGCAAGGGCAAGACCACCTCGCCGTTCGAGTACGCCGCGCAGCTGACGGAGGTGATGCTGCTAGGCATCGTCTCCCTGCGTACGGGGCACCGCATCGAGTACGACGCTGCGAACATGCGCGTCACCAACATCGACGAGGCAAACCAGTTCCTGCGGCGCGATTACCGCACGGGCTGGTCGCTCTCCTAGGCACGCAAGGCAACGACCATGGCCAAGTACCTCATCTCGTTCCCGAGCCGGGCCATGGTCGCGGCCGCGCACCCGCGCGGCATGCGTTTTTGTTCGATCCCGCATCCTGAGGCACCGTGTTCAAACCCGACGACCTGAAGAGCCTCGTGACGATGCCCATGCCGTATGGCAAGTACCAGGGCCGGCTTATCGCCGACCTGCCGGGCGCCTATCTCGCGTGGTATGCACGCAAAGGCTTCCCGAGCGGCCACTTGGGAACCTTGCTGGCCCTTGCGCTGGAACTTGACCACAACGGCCTGAAAGGCTTACTCGATCCCCTGCGCAAACCACCGCACGGCGCGGGCCAGCGGCGTTAGGCCATCGCTTACCGCAGCGCCTTCGGCGGCGCCGTGGAGCCACGCACCACCAGTTCGGCGGCCAGCACGCGCTTGCGCGGCGGCTCCTCAGGGTCGGCGAGCAGTTCGATCATCATGGTCATGGCCTCGCGCCCCAACGCATTTTTAGGTTGGGCCATGGTGGTCAGCGGCGGCGATGTGTACCGTGAAAAGCGGATGTCGTCGAAACCGATGACCGAGACATCGTCCGGGATGCGCAGCCCACGGGACGTCAGCGCCCGCATGGCACCCATGGCCATTTCATCGCTGGAGCAGAACAAGGCGCTGAACGACTTGCCTTGCGCGAGCAGCGACTCGACGGCACGTTCGCCCGCTTCGATCGAAAAATCGCCGACGACAGTGAGCGCCGCATCAAGCGGAATGCCAGCGCGCTTCAACGCAAGGTGGTAGCCCGCTTCGCGGTCCTCGCAGATCGGGCTCGACGACGGCCCGGCAAGAAACGCGATATCGCGATGGCCCAGTCCGACGAGGTAGTCGATGGCCGTGGCGGCGGCCGCCACGTTGTCGACATACACGCTCGAAATGCCGCTGTCCTTCACGTACTCGCAGGCGTTGACCAGCGGCAGCCGGCCACCCATGGGGATGGCGGGCACGCGATGGAACATGGTGATGATGCCGTCGGCCTGCCGTGCGGCCACCATGTCGGCGTAGGCCTGCTCGCGGACGAGGTTGCTCTGCGTCTCGCCAAGCAGCACGGAATAGCCGTTCTCGTAGGCGACCTGCTCGATGCCACGGATCACTTCGGAGAAGAACGGGTTGGTGATATCCGGGAGCAAGGCGACGATGAGCCGCGTCCGCGCGGTGCGCAGGTTGCGCGCCATGGCATTGGGCGTGTAGCCAAAACGCTTCACCACTTCCTGGATGCGCTCGCGGGTTTCGGGGCTGACGATCTCCGGCCGCTGCAATGCCCGGGAAACAGTTGCGACTGAAACTTTTGCGATGGCGGCGATTTCCTTCACCGTGTGCACGCGCGCGGGCTGCGGCGCAACATCACTGCGCGCGGCCTCGGCATCCTTTCGATCGTGACGCTTTTTGTCTTTAGCCACGCGCTTTGTATCCCTTTGCCCGCCCGGGGCGTCGTGGATGGTAGCTGCCCGCGACGCCCTGAGTATGCTGCAACGCAATGTAATGGATTACATAAAACCGTTGCAGGCCTCTTCACCCATCTGCTACACATCTTGGCATGTCCGCGGCGCGCAGCACCCGTGCACGCCCGAAAAATCATGTAATCGAATACATTTCGATGGCGGCACGCCCGCCGGGGGAAGAACATGGCAAGCCAGTCGATACCGACAAGCGCCAGGAAAGCCGACCGATGATTCTCCGCATGGCACCCGTCGGCACCTTCCAGGAGACCCCATCATGTTGACTCGCAGGCAATTCCTTGGCCGTTCCGCACTGTGTGGCACGGCCCTGGGGCTTGGCCTCGGCGCGCCGGGCAAGATCCTCGCCGCCACCGCCCCGGCAAAGACCATGGGCATCCAGCTCTACATGGTGCTCGACGCCTACAAGGCCGACCCGGCCGGCACGCTCAAGACGCTCAAGGCGATCGGCTACAGCGAGATCGAGGCCATCGTCACCAGCACCGCGGCCACCCTGCGCGACCAGCTGAAGACCGCGGGCCTGGCCTGCCCCAGCATGCATTTCGACAGCATGGGCTTCGAGGCCGGCATCGACGCCGCCCACACGCTTGGTGCGAAGTACATCGTCAGCAGCATGCTGCCGGGCATCATGCAGAAGGAAGCCAACAAACCGGGCGAGCCGGGCTACACGCTCGACGACGCCAAGCGCACGGCCGAGTACGCCAACAAGCTCGGCGAGAAGGCGAAGAAGGCAGGCCTGCAGTACGCGTACCACAACCACCATGCCGAGTTCACCGACGTGGGCGGTGGCAAGGTGTTCTACGACGTGCTGCTCGCGGAGACAGACCACGCGCTGGTGCAGTTCGAAATGGATTGCGGCTGGGTGCACGCGGGTGGAAAGAACCCCGTGGACTACTTCAAGGCAAACCCCGGCCGCATCCCGCTGATGCACGCGAAGGATTTCCTCCCGGGCGGCTCGAAGGATTACCCGGGCGCCGAGCTTGGCCGCGGCACCCTCGATTACAAACCGATCATGGCGGCTGCCGATGCCTCCGGCCTGAAGCATTGCTTCGTGGAGCAGGAAGGCCCGTACGCCCGCATGAAAGACATTGACGCCGCGCGCGTCGACTACGACTACCTGCGCCCGCTGCGCTAGAAGGGAACGGCATGGAAAAGAACACATTCGACGCCATCGTCGTCGGCACCGGCGTCAGCGGTGGCTGGGCGGCCAAAGAACTCACTGAGAAGGGCCTGAAGACGCTCGTCCTCGATCGCGGCCCCATGGTGAAGCACCTCGACTACCCCACCGCCATGAAGAACCCGTGGGAGCTGCCCTACGGCGACGAGCCCACGCAGGCCGACATCGCGCGGTGGCCCAAGCACACCCGCCCCTCGTTCTACGGCATCACCCAGTCCACCAAGCACTGGTTCGTCGACGACATCGACAACCCGTACGAAGAAACCAAGCCGTTCGACTGGTTCCGTGGCTATCACGTCGGTGGCCGCTCGCTCATGTGGGGCCGGCAGAGCTACCGCTTCAGCGAGATGGATTTCGAGGCGAACGGCAAGGAAGGCGTGGGCGTCGACTGGCCCATCCGCTACAACGACCTCGCCAAGTGGTACGACTACGTCGAGCACTTCATCGGCGTCAGCGGCAACAACGACCACCTGGCCCAGCTGCCCGATGGCGATTTCCTGCCACCCATGGACCTCAACTGCGTCGAGAAGGATTTCCAGGGCAAGCTCGATGACAAGTTCAAGCGCAAGCTGATCATCGGCCGCACCGCCAACCTCTCCGCGCCGCTGAAGCACGACCAGAGCCCGCAGCGCGGCACCTGCCAGTACCGCAACCTGTGCATGCGCGGCTGCCCGTTCGGTGGCTACTTCAGCAGCAACTCGTCCACGCTGCCCTCGGCCGAGCGCACGGGCAACATGACGATGGTGACGAACGCCATCGTGTATGAGCTGATCTACGACAACAACAAGGGCAAGGCCACCGGCGTGCGCGTTCTCGATGCCGAGACGGGCCACCAGACCGAATACTTTGCGCGCGTGATCTTCATGAACGCGTCGACGTTCGGCACGACGCACATCCTGTTGAACTCCACGTCGACGCGCTTCCCCAACGGTTTCGGCAACGACAGCGGCGAGCTCGGCCACAACATCATGGACCACCTGTTCGGCACCGGCGCGCGCGCCATGGTCGATGGCCATGAAGACCGCTATTACTCCGGCCGCCGCCCCACCGGCTTCTACATCCCCCGCTACCGCAACATCGGCACCGACAAGCAGCGCTACCTGCGCGGCTTTGGTTTCCAGGGCGGCGCGGGCCGCCAGGACTGGACGCGCCTCGTGGACGAAAACGCGATGGGCGCCGAGCTGAAGAAGGCCGCCGAGGCGCCGGGCCCGTGGTATGTCTCGATGATGGGCTTCGGCGAGATGCTGCCGTCGCACAAGAACTTCGTGACGCTGGATCGCAACCACAAGGACAAGTACGGCATGCCCGTGCTCAACTTCGATGCCGCGCACCAGGAAAACGAGATCATGATGGGCAAGGCCATCATCGACGATGCGCTGGAGATGCTCACCGGCGCCGGCTACCGCGACGTGGGCTCGTTCACCATGAAGGCCAACGTCGGCGCGGGCATCCATGAAATGGGCACCGCGCGCATGGGCCGCGACCCGAAGACCTCGGTGCTCAACGGCTTCAACCAGATGCATGCCTGCAAGAACGTCTACATCACCGATGGCTCGGCCATGGCGTCGTCCGCCTGCCAGAACCCGTCACTGACGTACATGGCGCTGACCGCACGCGCGGCCGACCACGCCGTCCAAGAACTCAAGCGCGGCAACATCTGAGGACCCAGACCATGAACCGTCGTGAATGGTTGAAAAGCATGTCCGCGCTGGCCGTCGGCGCCATCGCGGGCCCGTCGCTGCTCGCGGTGTTCGACGCCCACGCCGCGTCGCAGGCGCCGGCCGCCAAGCCCCAGTTCTTCAACCCGGCGCAGTACAGCCTGGTAGGCACGGTATCCGACATCGTCATTCCGCGCACCGATACCCCGGGCGCCGTGGACGCGGGCGTACCGCTGTTCATCGACCAGATGTTCAGCGCCGTCTACGCCAAGGTGGACCAGACCCGTTACCTCAACGCCATGGCCGCGTTCGACAAGGCCGGTGGCAAGCCGTTCATGCAGCTCAACGACGCGCAGCGCAAGGCGCTCGTCGACAAGCTGCACAAGGAAGCGCTGGCCGTGCCGAAGGGCGGCAAGCCGGCACCCGCGGCGGATTTCGTCATGATGAGCAAGAAGCTCGCGATGCTGGGCTTTTTCCTCTCGCAGCCGGGCTGCACGCAGGTGCTGCAGTACGCCGCCGTGCCGGCGCAGTGGAAGGCCGATATCCCGCTGTCGGAGGCGGGTAACGGCAAGGCCTGGGCCGTCGAGGCTGAACTGAAGATATGACCGACATCGGCCGCCGTACCATGCTGGGCCGCCTCGCCGCCGCTGCCGCGGTGGCGGGCGCCGCCCCCCTCATCGCCACGGCCGGCACCACCGCCGCCGGCAAGGCCACGCCGCCCGGCCCCGTGGGTGGCGGGCGGCTCAAGCAGTCGCTAAGCCGCTGGACCTCCAAAGCCCCGTTGCCCGAACTGTGCACGCGCCTGAAGGCCCTCGGTTTCGTGGGCGTCGACCTGCTCTACGCCGATGAATGGTCGGTGGTGCAGGACCACGGCATGGCCGTGTCGATGGGTTACCCGGCCAAGCGTGACAACTTCATCGAGTTCGGTTTCAACGACCCGGCGAACCACGCCCAGCTGATCAAGGAAATCGAGACGACGATTCCGCTGGCCAAGCGCGCGGGCGTCAAGAGCATCATCACCATGTTCGGCAACCGCAAGGACGGCATCGACGACCAGCGCGCCATTGCCAACTGCATCGAAGGCCTGTCGAAAGTCGCGCCGCTCGCAGCGGAGAACGGCATCACGCTGTGTCTCGAGCTGCTGAACAGCAAGGTCGACCACCATGGCTACCAGGGCGACCACACGGCGTTCGGCGTGGCGGTGACGAAGGGCCTCAACTCGCCCAACGTGAAGCTGCTCTACGACATCTACCACATGCAGATCATGGAAGGCGACGTGATCCGCACCATCCGCGACAACATCCAGTGGATCGGCCATTTCCACACCGGCGGCGTGCCGGGGCGCCACGACATCAACGGCACGCAGGAACTGAACTACCACGCCGTGGCCCAGGCCATCGCCGACCTCAACTACCAGGGCTACATCGCGCACGAGTTCTCGCCCTCGCGGCCCGATCCGTTCGAGTCGTTCGCCGAGGCTTTCAAGATCTGCACGGTTTGACCCCTTCCCAAGGAATGCCCATGACGCGCCGCACCGCCCCCACGATCGCCCTTGCCGCCCTCGCCATCGCCGGCACCTCCTACGCTGCCGCGCAGGACGACCCCAAGGCCACCGAGCAATGGGAGCCGGTGCCCAAGGTGGTGACGCCGGGCGCGAAGGAGAACGCGCCACCCTCCGATGCGGTGGTGCTCTTCGACGGCCATAGCCTTGCCGGCTGGGAGGCGTCGAAGGACCACTCCCCCGCGGGCTGGAAGGTGCACGACGGCATCGTCACGGTCGACAAGACGACCGGCAACATCCAGACCAAGCAGCGCTTCAAGAGCTACCAGCTGCACCTGGAGTGGCAGATTCCGAAGGACATCACGGGCGAGGGCCAGGGCCGCGGCAACAGCGGCGTCTTCCTTGCCTCTACCGGCCCCGGCGACGAAGGCTACGAAATCCAGATCATGGATTCGTTCGAGAACAAGACCTACGTCAACGGGCAGGCCGCGAGCGTCTACAAGCAGGCCGCGCCCCTCGTGAACGCGGCCCGCCACCCGGGCGAGTGGCAGACCTACGACATCATCTGGACGGCGCCGGTGTTCGCGGCCGATGGCACGGTGAAGACCCCGGCTTATGTCACGCTGTTCCACAACGGCGTGCTTGTGCAGAACCACACCGAGCTCACCGGCGAAACCTTCTACATCGGCAAGCCCAAGTACAAGCCGTATACCGATGCGCCGATCAAGCTGCAGGCGCACGGCGACCATTCCCAGCCGATCAGCTTCCGCAATATCTGGGTGCGGCCGCTGGGCTGAGGCATGCGCACCCACGGGATCACGCAACGGCAATAAAGGCTCGGCTACGATAGGCCACCATTTACGCAGGGACGCATCGTGACCATTGGCGAACATACCCAGGTTTACCGCGGCAAGAAGGTCGTCGATTTCTCCATGGGCGGCGCGCCGGATGCCGGCGATGTCGTCTACCGGCTGGTGCAGGAATACGACAGCAAGGAAAGCCAGGCCGAGTTGCTGGCGGACTTCTTCTCCAAGGTGGCGCCAGCGTCGGTCGAAGCGCTGGTCATCGGCGTCTGGTCGGAAGCCTACGACAAGGGCCCCGAGGGCTACCTTGATGGCCTCATCGCCCGCCGCGGCGAGCTGTCCAACCTGAAGGCCCTCTTCGTCGGCGACATGACCTTCGAGGATTGCGAGATCTCCTGGATCATCCAGGCTCCCTACAACGCCTTGCTGGACGCGTTCCCGGGCCTGGCGGCGCTGCGCGTCCGCGGCTCGTCCAAGCTCGGGCTTGAGCCATTCGAACACGCCGGCCTTCAGGAGCTGGCGATCGAATGCGGGGGCTTGCCAAGCGACATCGTCGACGCCATCGCGGCTTCAACGCTGCCAGCGTTGCATACGCTGGAACTTTGGCTCGGCGACGACAATTACGGCTTCGACGGTGACCTCGCGCTCTACCAGCGCCTGCTTGGGGCGATCGATCCCGGTCGCCTGCGCCACCTTGGCCTTCGCGATGCCAGCATCACTGACGAGCTCGCGGTGTGGCTTGCCGGGGAAACGTGGCTCGGCTCGCTGGATACGCTCGACCTTTCGCTTGGCACCATCGGCGACGTGGGTGCGAAAGCGCTGTGCGAAAGCCCGAACCTCGGCCGCCTGCAGCGAATCGACCTGAGCCACCACTACATTTCCGAGGCGTGGCAGCAGAAGCTGGCGGCGCTGCCGTGCACGGTCGTCCTCGACGAGCCCACGACGGAAGATGAAGGCGATCGCTATGTAGCGGTGTCCGAGTAACGCGACGATGGCAGCGTGGCTGCTGATAGGCCCGCGCGGTAGCCGGCGCATCATCGCATTCCAGCAGGCCCTTCTGTCGCACGGCCTGCCGTGTGCACAGGTACTCGACTATGAAACCCTGCTGGCCGACCCCACGCGGCTGGCATCGGCCATGGCCGATGCGCCAGACGCCCTGGTCAAGCTGGAATCGCCGGGCGAGGCGCCCGCCTTGCACCACGAGTTCGTCCTGGATGGCTGGAAGCGATCGGGCGCCCCGGGCGCTGCGCCACATCCCGCCATGCACGGCGAACTGGCGCACCAGCATTTCTGGCACGCGGGCTTCGCCGGCTTGCTCGCCACTCTGCCGCCTGGCATGCGCTATTTCAATGCGCCTGCCGACCTGGCCCAAATGGCCGACAAGCTCGCATGCCAGCAGCAGCTCGCCAACACAGGCGTGCCGGTGCCGCCGCTGTTCGGCTTGGTCAACGGGTACGACGACATGCGGGGACGGATGCGGGCGGCGGGCTGCCATCGCGTCTTCGTCAAGGCGCGCTTCGGTTCATCCGGGGCGGGCGTGCTCGCCTATGCGTGCCACCCTGACGGTCGCGAGGTGGCATATGGCTCCGCCGAACTGGCCCAGGGCGGCGGCCACTGGCGGATCTTCAATTCGCTCCGCCAGCGCCGCTACGAGCGGCACGACGAGATCGCGCGGCTCATCGACATCGTCACAGCACAAGGCGCCTACCTGGAGCGCTGGATCCCCAAACCCGCGGTGGGGACGCATGGCCGTCACCGCTTCGACGTGCGCATGGTGGTAATGGATGGCCAGCCAAGGCAGCGGGTGGCGCGCATAAGCACCGGTGCCCTCACCAACCTGCACTTGGGTAACGCTCGCGGCCGGCTTGGGTCGTGGCTGGACGCCGATGCCGTCGAAACCCTGGAATGCACCGCGATGGCCGCCGCCGCGAGCTTCCCGCGCAGCCGCATGGTCGGGTTCGATCTCATCGTGCGCGGCAGGCGCAGCTGGGTGCTAGAGGCCAACGGCTTCGGCGACCTGCTCCCCGGCTTACGCCACGCGGGCCACACTACCTACGACGACCAGGCCCTGATGGACGCACCTGCCCATGCATGACACCGCGATACCCGACATGCGTGCGATCGTCGGTAAGCACGACATCGTGATGATCACGCTCGACACACTGCGCTTCGATGCCGCGCAGCGATGCTTCGGGCGCGGTGAACTGCCGACGCTGGCGGCCCACCTGCCGGCCGCTGGCTGGGAGCGGCGTCACACGCCCGGTAGTTTCACGTACGCCGCCCATGCCGCCTTCTTCGCTGGGTTCCTACCTACGCCTGCTTGCCCCGGCCCACATCCACGCCTGTTCGCACTCGACTTCGAAGGCAGCGAGACGATCGTACCCGGGACGCACGTATTCCACGACCGCGCCGATATCGTCGGCGGGTTCCACGATGCCGGTTACCGCACCATCTGCATCGGCGGCGTCGGCTTCTTCAACAAGCGCAACGCGTTGGGTTCGCGGCTGCCTGCCCTTTTTGACGAGAGCCACTGGCGACCCGGGTTCGGTGTCGCCTCCGTCGATTCGACGGCGCGCCAGGTGGCATGCGCCATCGAGCAGCTGGCATCGGCGGGATCGCAACCATGTTTCCTCTTCATCAACGTCTCGGCCATCCACCAGCCCAATCGCCACTACCTCCCGGGCTGTGCCGAGGATGGGTTTGATAGCCACTGCGCAGCGCTTAGATATGTCGATGGCGAGCTGGCCGCGCTCTTTTCGTCGTTGCGCGCACGCGGCCCGGCCTTCGTGCTTATCTTCTCGGACCATGGCACCGCATACGGCGAGGACGGCTTCCATGGCCACCGGCATGCCCACGACACCGTGATGACCGTCCCCTATGCGCATTTCCTGCTGAGCCCATGAGCACACCATCGCTAGCCGATCTGCTGAAGCTCGAACCCTACCAGGCATACTCGTATTCGTACCCGCACAAGTCTGCGTACCGGCCGATATCGCCAGGGCGGCCTCTTGCGGATGCCTGGTGCGCCGAGCCGCGCGATGCACTGTTCCTGTACATGCACGTGCCGTTTTGCAGTTACCGCTGCGGCTTCTGCAACCTGTTCGCGATGGCGCGCCCCGCACAGGCACAGGTCGACGCCTATGTCGTGCAGATGCAGCGCCAGTTACGGGCCACGACGGATGCGCTTGGTGACCATCGCTTCGTGCGCTTCGCCCTTGGCGGAGGCACGCCTACGTACCTCGATGCATCACAGCTGCAGCGCGTGTTCGACATGGTGCATGCGCACGCGAGCATCGAGTTGCGGGCCATTCCCGCGGGCATCGAGGTATCACCCGAGACCGTGGATGCAGTGAAGATGAAGGTGTGCCGGGACGCCGGCATCGACCGCGTCAGCATGGGCATCCAGAGCTTCAGCGAGGCCGAGGTCCGCGCCCTGGTGCGCCCGCAACAGCGCTCAGTCGTCGAAGAAGCGATCGCGTGCATACGAGGCGCAGGGTTCCCCACCTTGAACCTCGACCTGATCTACGGCATCGCAGGGCAGACGGTCGCCAGCTTCCTTGCCTCCATCGAAAGCGCGCTGGCGTATCGGCCCGAGGAACTCTACCTTTATCCGCTCTACGTGCGGCCGCTTACCGGCCTTGACCGCATGGGCGCAAAGGACGCAGGCGGCAAGCGTACGATCGCCATCCAGCCCACGCCGGTCGACAACCGCCTCGCGCTCTACGAGGCCGGCCGTGACCGACTGCTCGCTGCGGGCTACGAACAGGTTTCCATGCGAATGTTCCGGGCGTCGGATGCCCCCGACGCCGACGGCCCGATCTACTGCTGCCAGAGCGACGGCATGGTAGGCATCGGCTGCGGCGCGCGCTCGTACACACGCGGCCTGCACTACTCGAGCGAGTACGGGGTCAGCCGCCGTTCGGTGGCCGATATCCTTGCGCACTACCTCGAACGCGACGAGGCTTCGTTCGCGCAGATCGATTACGGCGTGACACTGGATGAGGATGAGCAGAAGCGACGCCACGTCATCCAGTCCTTGCTGGTGCGGCCAGGGCTGGACCTCGCGCGGTACCAGGCGCGCTTCGGCTCCGGGTGCCTCGACGACTTCCCCCAGTTGCTTGAGCTGTTCGACCTTCGCCTTGCCACGCAGGTGGATGCGCTGGTCGCACTTAACGCGGACGGCCTCGCCCGTGCGGATACGATAGGCCCCTGGCTGGTCTCGTCGCGCGTGGCCGAGCGCATGCGCACCTATGCCGTAGGCTGAGCGGCATGCCCCTGTCGATCCTCTACCGTGGCCGCTTGAGCAGTTGCAACTACGACTGCCCATACTGTCCTTTCGCCAAACACCACGACTCGCGGGCCGCGTTGGAACACGACGCGCGGGATCTCCGTCGCTTCGTCGACTGGGCGGCCGGGCAGGCCAGAATGCTGTCGATCCTCTTTACCCCCTGGGGGGAGGGCCTGGTGCGCCGCCACTACCGGGACGCCATGGTGAGCCTGAGCCACCTGCGCCACCTACGTAGGGTGGCCATCCAGACCAACCTATGCGTCGGCACGCGCTGGCTTGACGAAGCCAATCTCGACACCCTGGCATTGTGGTGCACGTACCATCCCGGGCAGGTGTCGCGGACCGCGTTCGTGAAACGATGCCAGGAGTTGCATCGACGCGGCGTACGCCATAGCGTGGGCATGGTGGCCATGCAGGAACACCTGGACGAGATCGATGCCCTACGGGACGCGCTACCAGCGTCCGTTCCGATGTGGCTGAACGCCTACGATGAGAGGCCGGCCGGCTATTACAGCGAGGGTGATGTCGAGCGCCTTAAGCAAGTGGATCCGCATTTCCTGCTCAACCTGGAGCCGCCACCGAGCCTGGGTGCTCCCTGCGCCACGGGCGAGGACGTTGTATCGGTCAACGGCAATGGCGAGGTCACGCGGTGCCATTTCGTGGCCGCACCGCTCGGTAACCTCTACGACGGAAGCTTCGAACGGTACCTTGGCGCCCGGCCTTGCCCGAATGCCCGCTGCGACTGTTACATCGGATATGCACACCGGAAGGATCTGCCAATCCAACGCGATTATGCGACTGGCTTGCTTGAGCGCATAAGGCGTTGACAAGCGTGCACGCGCCACCTATATCTACTAACGTTCTAGTAGCCATAGGCGGCGCGGGCACCATGAAAATCACCCTCACCGACCGCGAAGCGGACATCATGCAGGTGCTGTGGGAACACGGCCCGTCGCTGGTGGCCGAGGTGCGCGAACGCCTCAGCGACACGCTTGCCTACACCACCGTGCTGACCGTGCTGCGCACGCTGCAGGCTAAGGGCTATGTCGGGTATGAGGAAGAAGGCCGCGGCCATCGCTATTTCGCGAGCGTGAAGCAGCAGGCCGCGCGCAAGAACGCGCTGCAGCACCTCACCGATAAGCTGTTCAAGGGCTCCACCGAGCTGCTCATGACGCAACTGGTCTCCGACCAGAAGCTGACGCCGGCGCAGATCGCCCGCATGCGCAAACTGCTGGCCGAGCGAGCCGGCAAGGAGTAGCAGGCATGCTCGCATGGATGGTCTATGCCGCCCTTGTCGCCCTGGCGTTGAGCGGCGCTGCATGGATCGCCGAGCGGGCGGCGAGGCAGCGCCAGGTGCCCACGCGGTGGCCGTGGGTGCTTTCGCTGGCGGCGTCGGTCGTAGTGCCCCTTGCGATGGCCAACGTGTCATTGCCGCGCCCGTCCTTCCTGCAGCCAGCAGCCCATGCCGGAGAGACCCATGCACCGGCGTCATGGGCACTACGCGATGTGACGTCGTTGCCGCTCGCCGCGCGCGTCATCGACTGGAGTGGTGCCGCGCATTTCACGTCGTCGATGCGCGCCAACCGCCTGGCACTCGATCTGTGGCTGGCCAGTTCCTTCACCCTTGTGCTGTTCCTCGGTTTCGCCACGGCCTTGTTCCATCGACGGAAACGCGACTGGATCGGCGACACGCTGTGCGGCCTCCCGGTGCTCGTCTCGCCGGACGTGGGCCCGGCCGTCGTCGGCCTTGTCCATTCGCGCGTGGTCGTGCCCGGCTGGGTGATGGACGAGCCTGCCGAACAGCAGCGTTACGTCATGGCGCACGAGCAGTCGCACCTGGAAGCGCGCGACCCGCTGTTGGTCGCCATCGCCATGACGCTCCTGGTCGCCATGCCCTGGAACCCGCTGCTGTGGTGGCAGTTCCACCGGCTTCGCTGTGCCATCGAAGTAGATTGCGATGCCCGCGTGCTGGGTAGCGGCGGCGATCTTCGCGGCTACTGCGAGACGCTGATCCAGGTCGGGCAGAACCAGTCGGAATACGTGGGTGCGATCACGGCCATGTCCGAGTCGCCCACCTTCCTCGAACGAAGGATACATATCATGTTGGCGAGGCCACGAAAGTGGGCGCGCGCGTCGGCATTCGTGCTGGTCAGTGGCGCGCTGGGCATGGCGGTGTTCGCGGCGCAGGTGACGCCGCCCGAGGCGACGAAAGCATCCACCGGTTCCGCGGTCCACGTGGATCCCGGCCTGCTTGCCTCGTACGTGGGCACGTACGAGATCAGTGATACCTCTTCCATCACGGTGCGGCGCAAGGGCGACGGGCTTTCCATCGAACCCATCGGGCAGCTCTCAGCGGCGGGCATCATCGACATGACGACCCTTAGCGACGATACGTTCCTCGTGCCTTATGTCGATGCGAAGCTGAAGTTCTCGAATGCCGGTGCCGCCATCAGCGTCCACGAGCAGCCTTTCATGACGGCGCCGCGCGTCAGCGAGGCAAGGGCACAGCGGATACGGGAGGCCCTGGCCGCTCGGGTCAGGGAGCAGAAGCCCTACCCCGCCAGTGAACGCGCACTTCGTGTCGTGCTCGCCCATTCCGGCAGCCGGGAGGGCATCAGCCCGAGAACCGCGCCGGATGACCCGGACAACTTTGCGTCGCAGGAGGGCTACTTCGCAAAACTCGGCCCCGTGCAGTCATGGCGCTTCAACGGCGTCACGGACTACGGCTGGGATACCTATGACGTGCAACACCAGAATGGCGCCGAGCAGGTCTTCTTCCTGCTCGACCATGATGGCCTGATCGTGAGCAGCGTCGTGCGCCGCCAGTAGCTTCAGTGCGCCGCGACCTTCCGGACCAGCGTATCGAAGGCCGTTGCCGTCTCCTCATCCGTGAAGTTGCAGTGGCCGTCGCCCGAGGGTGGCAGCACGGTTAACCACTTGCCGTTGCCTGCGGCCTGTACCTGGTCGGGATACGCCCCATGGAACCGTGCGGGAATCGTCGGGTCGAACGCGTTCCACTGCATGACCACGGGCGTGGCGATGTGGCCGGTCAACGTGACGTTCTTGCCCACGTAGGCCATGGCACCCGGCGTGCCCGCGTAGCGATGGGCTTTCTGATTGAGGCCGGCATCGTCGCCATAGCCCTTGTAGAGCGTCTTGCGGTTGTCCACCGGCATGCCACCCGCGCGCTTCTCTATCTCCCGCAGCGCCATGTAGTAGAGCGCAAGGGTCGGCAGCGTTTCCGTCGTCTCCTCGAGGCGCTTTGCGAGCACCGCCGCTTCCCTGGGGTGGGCCTGCACCGCCTTGGCGATGGTGTCCGGGTCGACCGCTGGCGGGGAATCGGGTGCGGCGAGGTCGGGAATCACGCCCGGGATGAGGGCGTCGAAGGCAACGAGCGGTTCAACGGCGCCACGCGCGAGGAAATCCGGTGTCGAAACCGTCAGGCCGCAGGTGATCATCGCGCCGCTGTACGCCTTGGGATAGCGCTCGATCGTTGCCGCCGTGGCCAGGCCGCCCATCGAGAAGCCGTAGGCAAACGTTTGGGCAGGCTGCTTGTAGGTGTGGGTGAAGTACTGGCGCAGCCGTTCGTTATCGGCGATGGCATCGGCCATGGCCCAGCCTTGCGACGCGTACTGGCTCTGCGCCACCGCGTAGCCTTTCTTCAGGAAGACGGGCGTGGAGTCCGCCGCTTCCATCGGTGTCTTCAAGGGCGCACCGACTGGCTGGTAGCCATGCATCAGCATGACGAGGCTGCCGTTCCAGTGGTCGGGGATGTCGATACGGTACGCCGCGCCCTGCAGGGTGCCCGAGTAGGTGCCCGGCTTAACGTCCGCGGCGCTGGCGGCGGCGCACCACGCGAGCCAACTGATGAGGGCAAGCCTTGATGTTGCACGCTTCATGGCACTTCGCTCCCTGCTGTGGTTACCCGGACAGTAACTGCCGTTGCTTCAGGATGTCCATGATGCGCGCGGCCAGCGACGCCGGCGTGCCTTCACCACCATCGAGCCGGAGCTCTGGCGCGTCGGGCACCTCGTACGGATCACTGATGCCCGTGAACTGCTTCAGCACGCCCGCGCGTGCCTGTGCATAAAGGCCCTTGGTGTCGCGCGCCTCGCACACATCGAGGCGGGTGCTGACATGCACTTCGATGAACTGGCCATGGGCCTCCACCAGCGCCCGCGCAGCGGCGCGATCCTGCGCGTACGGCGCGATCGGCGCGCAGATGGCGATGCCCCCGTGGCGGACGATCTCGGCGGCGACATAGGCGATGCGCAGGATGTTGGCGGAACGGTCCTCGCGCGAGAAGCCAAGCCCGGCCGACAAGGTCCTGCGTACCTCGTCGCCGTCGAGCATGCTGACCTGCCGCCCCGCCTGCTCGAGGATGGCCGCCATGAGCGCCTGCGCGATGGTGGACTTGCCCGCACCCGAATGCCCGGTGAAGAAGATGGCGCAGCCCTTGCCTTCGGTGCGCGGGAAGCGCTGCCGCAGGATGGCCTCCACCTCGGGGTACGTGAACCATGGCGGGATTGGGCTGCCATCGCGCAGGTGCTTGCGTAGTTCCGTGCCGGAGACATCGTTGACGGCTTCGCCGTCGCGCAGCTCGTCGGTGCCTAC
The DNA here is from genome assembly GCF_000964085.1 of Luteibacter yeojuensis. Lineage (GTDB taxonomy): Bacteria > Pseudomonadota > Gammaproteobacteria > Xanthomonadales > Rhodanobacteraceae > Luteibacter > Luteibacter yeojuensis_A. Next base: position 17,031 of record NZ_JZRB01000016.1, on the reverse strand, counting down.
ATAGGCGTCCCGCGACGGCGAGTACACCATGGGCGCGAACGGCAATACCGTGATGCCCAGCTCAAACGCATGGGCCTGCACGAGCTTCTGCGCCGCCAGTGGGTCATAGAACGGCTGGCCCGCGGCATCTTTGCCGGGCCCGGCATGGTCGCGCCCCACGATGAAGAAGCCGGCACCGAAGTTCTTGCGGATGATGGCGTGCAACAGCGCTTCGCGCGGGCCGGCCATGCGCATCGCCAATGGCAGCACCGACAGCTTCACCGAACCTTCCGGGTACTGCGCAAGCAGCGCGCGATAGCAGCGCACCCGCGTATACATGTCGATATCGCCTTCTTTCGTACGGCCGACGACAGGGTGCAGGAGCAGCTTGCCATCCACGGCGGCCATGGCGCGACGCGTCAGCTCCACATGGGCCCGATGCAGCGGGTTTCGCGTCTGGAAAGCGACGACGCGGTCCCATGCGCTGCTGATCAGCAACTCGCGCATCTCGCGCGGCGACGCACGCAGGTCGGTAAAATCATGGTGCGCCGGGCGCTGCAGGCCGCGAAGGCAGCCACCGATGTAGACGTCGCCACGGCGGAACAGATCCGCTACGCCAGGGTGCTGGCGATCCGACGTGCCGTATACCTGCAGGGCTTCACGTTCCTTGTCTGGGCGGTAGATGTCAGCCACCGTGAGGATGGCCAGGGCCGTGCCTTGCACATCGCGCAGCACGACGTCCTGCCCTGCTGTCAGCGGCGCGGCGGCTCCTTCGGTGATATCCAGCGGGATGGGCATCGGCCACAGCGCGCCATCGGCAAGCCGCATGCCGTCTACTACCGCGCGGTAGTCCGCCTCGCCCATGAAGCCTTCAAGCGGCGAGAACGCGCCATCGAGCAGCAACTCGAGGTCGCACAGGTGGCGATTGTCGAGCACCACGGAAGGTAGCGTGCCCGATGCGCGGCGCGCGTCATGGGCCTCGTCGACAGGCAGGTAAAGATCCTTCAGCACGCCACCGTGCGGCTCGACCAGCATGGTCAAACGATGGTGACCTGATTGACGTTGTTCTTCGGGTCCGCCCAGAACGCCTCATTGGCAAAGCGGCCGAAGACCTCGCGCGGCAGCACGGGCGGCCGCTCGACGGCCTCGACTTTCGCGCGAACCGTGTGCAGGCCGGGCATGCCGACGCGGGCGTCGAACTCATCGGCGTTGTACTGGATGTGGTTGAAGTCGTGCTCGAACCAGGGTTCACCAAGGAACGCGTAGACCGCCCGGACGGAGGCTTCCGGGGCGCGCACGAGGCTCTCGTATGTGAGGAGCAACAGGTGGTCACGCGCATGTTCGCCGTAGAAGGCTTCCTTCGTGGCCTGGTAGGCGAAGCCCACCATGCCGCGTGGATCGGTCAGTGCCTCGACGCGCGAATATACCGTGGTGTTGGTGTCGTAGCGGAACACCTTGCTGACGCTGACGGGCTGCTTCTGCACCAGCCGCTCCATGCTGTCGAGCACCCAGGCCAGCTGGCGGACGCAGGCCACCACTTTCACACCCGGGAACAGCGCGTTGAGCAGGCCCATGCGGCTGCACCACAGGCGGCTCATGTCGAAGATCACTTCCGTCTCGGTATCCACCGAGTAAAAGTTCTCGACGAGGCCGCGCAGCAGTGCCGTGCGCTGTTCGTCGGTGACATCGAAGGCGAAATCGTTCCTGGTGCTGGCCTCGGCCACGACGACACCCATGATGTCGGCCACCGGGCTGGTCATGCCCGCCCGGAACCGCGGGTTCTGGTTGAGGATGGCGGCGAGCAAGGTGGTACCCGCACGCGGCAGGCCAGAAATGAAGTGGAACCGGCGCTGGGGTGCCATGCGGTGCGTCCTCTATCGGGGTGCGGGCGCGGTGGAATCGCGCAACCGCATCAGGTAATCGACTTCGACCATGCGGGGCTCGCCCTTGCCGAGCAGCCCCAACAGCAGTTCTTCGGTAGCCCGCTTGCCCATGTCGCGTACGGGCTGGTGCACCGTGGTGAGCAGGGGCCACACCTGGGTGGCGATGGTGGTGTCGTCGAAGCCGCAGATGGAGACCTCGCCAGGCACTGACACGCCCGCTTCGGCGGCCGCCCAGATGGCGCCGACGGCCATGTCGTCGTCGGCCGCGAAGATCGCGGTGGGCCGCTGCTTCAGCTGTAGCAACTGCCGCGCGGCCTTCACGCCGGATTCGAACGAGAAGCGGCCCTGCACCATGTACTCGGCGCGCTCCTCGATGCCCGCACGCTCCAGGCCATCGCGGAAGCCCGCGAGGCGCCACACGCCGGCGCCGTGTTTCGGGTCGCCGATGATGTGCGCGATGCGCCGGTGCCCCAGCGCGACGAGATGGTCCACCATCGCCGCGGCAGCTTCCCGTTCCTGGAGGATCACCCCCGCGATGCCCTTGGGCTTGCGCGGCGCGATGGACGTGAATGGCGTGCCCGTGGCGCACAGGTGCGCGAGCAAGGCCGGGTGGTCGGTAATGGGCGGTGTAAGGACCAGGCCATCGGGGCGGTGGCGCCACAGGATGCCTTCCACGCGCTCCATGAAATCCGCCGCCGTGGAATCCAGCGGCTGCACCATCATGCTGTACTGGTGCGCCTCGCAGGCCTCCTGCACGCCGGCCTGCACTTCCATGACGTAACTGGGCGACAGGTTGTCGTACAGCAGGCCGATCATGAAGGAGCGATTGGATGCGAGGCTGCGCGCCGATGCCAGCGGCCGGTACTTCAGCTCGGCGACAGCGGCCAGCACGCGGTCGCGCACTTCCTTGCGCACGCCCGGCTCCTGGTTGAGCACGCGGGAAACGGTCTTCTTCGACGTATCGGACGCACGAGCCACATCGTTGATGGTCACGCGCGACATGAAGGCCTCTTCAATGCTTCGTTCCCTGGGTGGCTGCCGTATTCCAACCGGATACCTCGACCACCGCGGCCGCGTTGCCCTGCGCCGGGTAGCGCGCCGTGAGTACGACCGACTGGCCGGGCCACAGCGTCACGTCATTGTCAGTCCACCTCACGGGCAGCGCAAGGTCGCCCTTGGCGCCACGACGGATCGAAAGATGTTCCTGCACGGCGACGGCCGGGGACGAGGCAGGTACGGAGAGCGTGACGGTGGCGACCTCCTCGTCACCCTCGCGCGCCGTCGACACCCGCAGCGTGTGGGTGGCCCTGGGTAGCGAGGCCAGGGCGGTGAAGTCGCCGTACTGCGTCAGCGGCGTGAGGTACCAGTTCGACTTCGCCCAATCCAGCTTGTCGGGGCGCGTGGAGAGCCAGTACACGTTGCGGCTGGCCTGCTTGCCGTCGGCACCCGCGAGGGTGAGCTCGATGAAGTAGACGGGCGACAGCCCGGTGACCGCCGGCAGGTCGAGCACGGCCTGGGCGTGGTTGCCTTGCAGGTCGATCCCTGCCACCTGCTTCTCGAAGCGCACGCTGCCGTCGAGGTTGCGGACCTTTAGCGAAGCCACCAACCCGTGGCGATCCTCCAGCGTATGGTTCACCACCATGACGGCGCGCGAATCGTACGAGTACTGGATGTGCACCGGCTCGTTCGCCTTCTTCGCACCGTAGTAAGCGCCGGCCGGGTTCAGGTAGTAGTCGTAGAGATGCCAGTGCAGCGATGGCCACGCGTTGTTGAGCATCCAGTAGATGACGCCGGTGGCCGGGTTGGCCGCACCCATGCGCGCATTGAACGCTTCGAATTGCGCACGCACGCCGTCGTAGTTATCGAGCTGGGCTTTCGCCACGTAGTCCTCGAGGCCCTTGGGTGCGCCGTAGCGCTTCGCCAGCGCCGTATCGAACGGCGTGAGCACGGCGAAGGTGGACCAGTCGGCCGATGCATGGAACTGGCGCGTTTCCGGGTATTTCCACAGGGCTTCCTGCTCCTGGACCGAAAGCATGCGCTGCACGTCTTCGAGGCGCGGGATCACGGCACCGGCGCTGACTTCAGAGTCAAACCCGAAGGCCGCACCGAATTTGTCGGCATACCAGTACGACGGCGGAATCCAGTCGTACGGGCCCGCCATCTTCGTACCCGAAAGGCCGGCCTCGGGCGTGCCTTCGGGTACCGCGGCCGAGATGATCGGCAGCGTCCAGCCCTCGGCATGCAGCGTATCGGTGTACATCTTCGACAGCGCGGGCGGCGGCGCGTGGTCGCTGCCGATGAAGAAGCCGATCACCGAGGGGTGGTTGCGAAGCAGGCGCGCCTCGCTTTCCATCGATGCCTGTGCCACGCGCATGTCCGCGTCATTCCACGGCAGGCCACCGGTCTTGGCGGCGGCCTCCCACTTGTCGCAACATTCCCAGCCGGCCAGCACCATGATGCCGTTGCGGTCGGCGAGGTCGTAGAAGCGATCATTCTCCAGCTTGCCTTCGCTGCGGATCGTGTTGATGCCCAGGTTCACGACGTAACTGAATTCGGCTTCCATACGCGCGGGATCGTCGCGGAGAAACATGTCGGGCGCCCAGCCACCGCCACGGATCAATAGCGGCTTGCCGTTGATGGTGAACTGGCGGTAGCCCTGGCGCGTCAGCGCGGACTCGACGCGGCGCACGCCGAACGTCGTGGCCGCGCGGTCCGAGGTCGCGCCATCGACGGTCGCCGACACCTTCATGTCGTAGAGCGGGTGTCCACCCATGCCGATGGGCCACCACACCTTCGGGTTATCCAGTACCACCGACGGCGATGCGCCGGTCGCTAGCGACACCACCTTCGTTTCGCCGGAACCGAGATGGACGGTCTGCTGGATGGGTTTGTCGGCGACCGTGCCGGACAGCGTCGCATCGTGCGCCACGGAATCCAGGTTCCTGGCTGTTACCGTCGTGGCCAGCGTGGCCTGCTTGAGATCCGCCGAAAGGGTCGTGGCCACGTGGGGTGCGCTGAGCGCCACGGGCCCGGTCTGCAGGATATCCACCCCGCGCCACGGGCCCATGTTGTTGTCGGGCGGCGTGGGGTTCCAGTCCACCCAGCCGATGGACAGGACCATGCGCGGGTCACCGGGATAGACCTTCAACGCCACGGCGTTCGCACCGCCGTGTACCGCCTGCGTGATATCGATGTCGCGTACGGGATAGGCCCCGGCAACGTCCGCATGGTCGGCCACCTGCTTGCCGTTCACCCACACGTCGGCGCTGGCGATGATGCCGTGCGTGCGCAGCAACGTGTGTCGCCCCGCGCCCGCTTTCGGCAGCACCACGCCGGCGCGATACCACCATGGGGTCACGAACAGGTTGCCGCTCGCATCGGGTACCTGCACGGCGCGGAGGTTATCGCTGTGGAACACGTCGCCTTTGAAGACGTCGTTCTCGAGCAGGCCCGCCATGACCGTCGCACGGCCGGTAACCGGGTACCACTCCTTCGTGGCGAAGCCGCTGGCGGAAATGGCCGCGCCATCCTGTGGCGCCTTGGCGACATCCTGGATATGCCAGCGGCTGATGGGCGTAACGGTGCCCGCGTCGGCGGCGACGCGTGTATCGGCATAGGTGGTCGCGGCCATCGCGACGGGGGCGACGGCCAGGCACGCCACGAAGGCGGCGGTGACGGCAGAACGGAGGGTGGTGTGCATGGTGCTACGACTCCCGCACGGCGGCGTGCCGGGTTTCCAGGGGGGCGAACGGCCATGCGGCATTGACGCGGGCCCAGAGTGCGAAAACGACGAGGCCGGCGGCGATCCATGCGCCCGACAGCATCAGCGACAGAGTGGATGCGGAGACGTAGACATACACCCAGCCCACTAGCGCGATGATGCATGGCACCGGGTAAAGCCATTGCCTGTAAGGCCGCGGCAACCCCGGCTCCCGGCGGCGGAGCACGACGAGCGCCACGACCTGGGCTATGGACTGCACCAGGATCGTCGCGGTCAGCAGCATGTTGATGACCTCGGTGAGGTCGAAGAACGTGCCGATGGCCGTCACGATGCCCATGGTCAGCAAGGCGACATGCGGGAAGCCACCCTTCGCATGAAGGCGGCCGAAGGCCGACAGGAATACCTTGTCCCGTGCGGCCTCGAAGGGCACGCGTGAACCACCCAGCAACCCCGTGAATACGGATGCCAGCGCCGTGATGATGATCAGCGTGGTCATGACCGCCGCCGCGGCATGGCCCCAGCTACGCTCCACCACGAGCGACGCGACCGACTTGGACGTGGCAATCTCCTGCCACGGCGCCACGCCCAGCACGCTGATGTTCAACAGCAGATACACCACCATCATGGCCATGATCGAGATGATGATGGTGCGCGGCATCGTATGCCCCGGGTCACGCAGCTCATCGCCGATATAGGCCGTGGTGTTGTAGCCCAGGTAATCGTAGACGCCGATGATGAGGCCGGCCCCGAGCCCGACGAAGAAGCGCGAGCCAAAGGCCCCGGGCGGGAAGTTGAATGCCAGCTTCGCATCGAAGTGCGAGAACCCGGCCGCCGCCACGCCGATGATCGACACGAGCATGATCACCCACAGCGCGATGGTGATGACGCGCACCGATTCGATCCGGCGGTAAAGCATCCAGGTGACCAGCCCCGTCGCTGCCACGCCCACGACGTGCGTGGTACCCCAGCCCATGTTCGGGAAGAAGAACTGCAGGTACTCCACCATGCCGATGATGCCCGTGGACATGAGCAACGGGATGGCCAGCAGCATCGTCCAGATGAAGAGGAAGGGCATGAGCTTGCCCGTCCGCTGCTGGAACGCCTTGCGCAGGTACACGTAGGTGCCGCCGGAGCCGGGCATGGCCGCGCCCAGCTCCGCCCACACCAGGCCATCGGCCATCGCCAGCAGGGCACCGACGACCCACCCGACGATGGCCTGCGGGCCGCCCATGGCCGCAACCATCAACGGGATGGTGATGAATGGCCCGATGCCGCACATCTGCGTCATGTTGATGGCGGTGCCCGAGAAGACACCGATCGACCGATGGAAACTACGCTCGCTCATGGGTTCCCCTACCACTGGCCACGGATGCCGAGCATGAACATGCGCTCGGAGAACGACGAGTGCCCGGGCTGGTCTTTCCAGGTCAGATAGTAATGCTGGTACTCGTTGGTGAGGTTCGTGCCGTTGAGGAACACTTCCAGCTGCTTGGCGAACTTGTACGAGATGGAGGCATCGATGTACTTCTGTGGCGCCTCGTACATCTCAAGGCCCGTGATGCCGCCGACGCTATCCTCCACGGCGCGCTTGGAGCGGTAGTTGTACGCCACGCGCGCCTGGAAGCGGTCGTCCTGGTACCACAGGATGAAGTTACCCGATTCGGTGGAGTTATCCTGGAACGGGATCTTCTTGCCGGCAAGGTCCTTTTCGCCCGAGTTGCTGGGCGCATAGGTAGCGTTGACCTCCATGCCGGTCTTGGAGAGGATGCCCGGCAGGAACGTGAAGCCCTGGCGGTAATCCAGCTCGGCGCCCTTGATGCTGTTACCCGTGCCCTGCACCGGCTGGGTGATGACGATGCAGTGGTTGCGCACCACGCCATCCTCGTCGGGCAGCGTGCAATCCGTGACGCTGCCGTTCTTGATGAAGCTATCCACGTTGATGCGGAACAGCGCCAGGCTGACCATGCTGCTGGGGTTGATGTAGTACTCCGCGGATGCGCCGAAGTTGGTGGAGCGCCACGGGTCGAGGTGCGGGTTGCCCGACGAGGTACCGTTCGACACGCGGTAGAGCGGGCCGTCCGGCGTTTCCGAGAGCGAGTAGTTCAGCTGCAGGCCACCGGCCCATGTGCTGAGGTTCAGCGGCATCATGTTCTTGGAATAGGCCAGGCGCACCTTCAGGCTGTCGGTCACGTCCAGTGCGAAGTTGGCCGACGGCAGCACGTCCTGGTACGAGCGCTTGGTGATATCCCGGCCCACGTCCTCGGCCTCGTCGCCGTAGGCACCCGGGTCGCCACTGAGGTGCTGGGTCACGTCCAGCTTGCTGCGGATAAGCCGCACGCCAACGTTGCCGCTGTAGGGCATGTTGCCGATCATGCCGTTGAAATCGCCCTGCAGGTAGCCCGAGAGCTCCTTGAGCCGCACGCCCCAGGTCGTGCCGGGTTCGCCGACGCGCACCGTATCGGGGTATAGCGATTTCCAGTAGGCCTCGGGGTCCTTCATGGCATTCGGGTCGATGGCCCAGAAGTTGATGCCCGAGCCGAGCAGGTTGTTATACGCCTTGAAGTTGTTCGCCAACGGTGCGGCCGTGTTTGGCATCGCGAGGGCCGACAGCGGGCCACCACGGTAATAGCCCAGCTCGTTGCCGGCCGTACACGAGCCACTGTTCAGTACCACGTCGGCACCGACATAGCGCACCAGGCACCCGTTGGGGTCGGTGGCGCCCATGCCGGCGTACACCGGCACCTCGAACGTCCAGCCCTCGTTGCTCGCATCGCGGATGCTGTTGCGTACACCGAACTTGAGCTTGAAGCCGTCGCTGAACTCGAACTTGCCATCGAAGCGCAAGGCGTTGAGGGCTACCTTGCGGTCGTAGTTACCCGAGGATTCGAGCGTCTTCATGGTCCATGCGTTGGGGTCGGCGAACGCCGCCGCGAGCTCGGCAGGCGTGCTGATCTTGAGGTACCGGCCGCGGAAATCGGCCGTGATGGGTATCGTGTTCTGCGGTATGCCGTTGGCGTTGAACACGCGGTTGCCACCCAGTTCGGCGGGGTAGATCATCGTGCCCGGCGGCACCTGGTCCTCGGTCACGCCATCCGCCAGCACGTTGGGCCACAGCGCGCCATCGGAGTCCGAAATGTTGACGTCGGTTTCCTGCAGGTGCTGCGCCGCCGTGTCATGGATGCCACGCAGCGTTGCGGTGAAGGGGCCACCGTCGTCGTAATCCAGCTGCAGGTTCAGGTTCTTCGCGTCGGAGAACTTGCGGATCATCTGCGAGTACGACTCCACGTCGCCCGGCCACTTCTGGTACACCTGCGTGGTGAAGATGTTCGAGCCTTCCCAGCCTGGCTCCGGCGTGCCGTACGAACCCAGTGCCGGCTGGCCGGTATCGTGGGACTGCAGCGGTACGTACGTCGCGCCCTGCCAGTTCGTGGAGTTGAACTGGATACCGGCGTTCCGGTCGAACTCGTGCTGCTGCGAGTAGAAATAATCGGCCGTGAGGCTGAGGCCGCTGCCGATATCGAACTGGAACGACGCATTGGCCGACTTGCGCTTGCGCTCGGTGAAGATCTGGTTGATGGCGAAGTTCTGGCTACCCATGAACACGCCGTTGGACTTGCCATCGCCGTTCACGTCGACGCTGCCGTCGGCGTTCTGCACGATCTGCGACGGTATCGGCGCGTCGTTCCACGGGGTGAGGAAGCCGTTGTAGCCCCCGGCGCTGGCGGCGTTTTCGCCGTTGAGCACCACGCCGTACGAGTCCAGGCCCTCGGTGGAGTTCATGCGCCGGGTATCGGAGTAATCACCCGAGAGCAGGAAGCCCCAGCGCCCGTTGTCGTTGTACGAGAAGAGGCCGTTGGCCTCGGGGCCGGTGTGCTTCGTCGTCGAGCCCCGCTCGCCGTTCGCCGAATAGCTGTACGTGAAGCCGGAAGGAAGATCCCACGGCCGGTAGGTGTGCAGGTCGATGGCGCCGCTGATGCCCGCGTCGGTCTCGTCGGCGGTGGCCGACTTCACCACGTCCGCGCCGTGGAACAGCGTGGAGGGAAGCATGCTGAAATCGGGCTGCTGGGAATCGATCTGGTCGGCCGTGATGAACACTTCGCCGTTCAGCATGGTGCCGACCTGGGGCAGGCCGCGCACATCCACCGAGGTGCCCACGCCGGCATCGCGGTTGATCTGCACGCCCGTGATGCGCTGGAGTGAATCGGTGATCGTCGTGTCCGGCAGCGCGCCGATGTTCTCGGCGGTGATGCTGTCCTGGATCTTGTCGGCATCGCGCTTCACGTCGATCGCCTTCATCTGCGATGCGCGCACGCCGGTGACGGTGACGCCCGAGAGGTCGACGGCGTTCTGCGCCTGGTCGCCCTCCCCCTCCTTGCCAGCACCCTTCTTCGCCGCGGGCGGGGGCGAGGTGGCTTGTGTCGTCGTGGCCTGGGCCGGTTGCCCGTCCTGCTGCACGTCGAAGAACGTGGAGGCACCCGCCTGCGTCGAAGCGACGGCCAGCAGGGTTACCGTGATGGCGAACGACAAGGGATGCTTGCGAAGTGCTCTGGACATGGGCCGTTACCTCTGACTGGTGCCTGTCGGAACGAATGGACCTCTCTTTGCGGGAACGCGGCATGCGCGGCCGCGCCCGTGGCGCGCGCCGTGGTGATGCCAATGCATGCTTGCCCCAACCCCCGGTGCGCCCCAGCGCACCGCCCTACTTTGAAAACGAAACCTTCCCCAGCGCCCACTGCCCCTTGCGTGGGTCGCCCGTTGCGAAAACACATAGCGTTTGCTTGCCCGCCGCGATGGGCGCGGCAAGCGTTGCCTCCAGGTGTACCGACCCGGACGCCGACGCGCCCGCCGCGAACGGCAGCGCGGCAACGCGCGGGCCATCGCAGCCGTTCGCATGGATCTCGAAGCCGGCGGCGGCACCGTGGCTGTCGTGCACCACCGCACCGCGGGATTCATCGCCGTAGCGCCACGGCAGCTTCTCGGCCGTTACGCTGACATGGGTGGCGCCCTGCACCGCCGCGTCCGGCCAGAGCCAGCAGGCGTTGCCAATTTCCACGGCGTAAACCGCGCTGCTACCCGCCTTCGGCTTTGCGCCCTCAAGGCGCGATGGCGGCTCACCGGAGCAGGTGCGCAGTGCGGCGCTGTCACGGCGCCACAGCGTTGCGTCATCGACGGTTACCGTACGGGCGTCCGCAAGCACGGTGCCGTCGGCCGCGAACGTCGCGGCGCGCACGGTCGTTCCCGCCGGCAGTGTGAGTGGCTGGGTATACGCCGGCGATGTGGCCGTGGGTGCCGAGCCGTCGGTGGTGTAACGGATGGCGAAGCCCGGCACTTGGCTATCGATGGTGACGCGATAGCCTTGGCCTTCCGCACGCGACAGCTCGAAGGCCGGTGCGAATGCCGTATCAGCCATGCCGATACCGAGCCCGCGATAGCGCGCGACCTGCGCGGGCAGCCGCGCCATGAAGCCGTCCCAATCGTGCGTCGTCGCCGGTGACCAGCCCAGTTCCGCCAGCGCGGCGAGGCGCGGGAAGGTCGCATGCTGGGTATGGGCGAAGGTCAGCAGCTGTTCGGCCCACAGGCCGGCCTGCACGCCGACGATGTGCTTCGCTTCTTCCGCGGTCGTGCCCGGGGGCACGAGTTGCGTGTCGTACGCCTCGCGCAGCGTGACTTCGGGTGGTGGGCCGGCCCATTCATCCGGATGGCCGGTCTGCCGGTGGTCGAAATACAGCGATTCCTGGGGCGTCATGACCACGTCGTGGCCTTGGCGAAGTGAGGCAAGCGCCACGCGCTCGTCGTGGTCACCATGCCACGACATCACCAGCTGCCCGCGCGGCAGCGCGACACCGGCATCGACTTCGTCGTCCCAGCCCACCGGGGTGCGGCCATGCTTCACGAGGTAATCCGCCACCTGCTGCATGAACCAGCCTTGCAACTCATCCATGTTCGCGAGCTTCAGCGCCTTCATCTGCGCGTTCACTTCCTTGGAAGCGTTCCACTGCTGTTTGTCAGCTTCATCACCGCCGATGGAAACGTAGTGCGACGGGAACAGGCGCATCACCTCGTCCATTACGTCGTTGACGAACGTCAGCGTCTTCGCGTTCGGATTGAGCAGCCACGGGCTCACGCCCCACGCGGTCCATACCGCTGGCCGCTTGCCGGTCACGCCGAGCCAGGGGTAGGCCGCGATGGTGGCCTGCGAATGCCCGGGCAGGTCGATTTCGGGCACGACGTCGACGTAGCGCTCGGCGGCGTAGCGCACGATGCCCTTGATTTCGTCCGCCGTGTAGACCTTGCAGTAAGGCTTGTCGCGGCCACCCGACACCTGCGCGTCGTTACCCACGGGCTCGCGGCACGCACCCTTCGTCGACAGTTCGGGGTACTTCGGCACCGGCAGGCGCCAGCCCTGGTCATCGGTGATGTGCCACACCACGACGTTGAGCTTATCGAGCGACATCCAGTCGATGAGCCGCTTGATGTCGTCCGCGCTTTGGTAGTGGCGGCTCGAGTCGAGCAACACCGCGCGCCATGCGAAGCGTGGGTGGTCCTCGATGCTGCCGTACGCCACGCGCGCGGGGGCACCCTTCGTCCAGCCCGGCTGGGTGAGAAGCTGCCAGACGGTCACGCCACCGTAGAAAGCGCCGCGGGCGGAGCGCGCCGTCACGACGATGCCGTGTTCGCCGATGGCGATGGCATAGCCTTCGTCGCCCGCCACCGCTGCGTCGGGATTCACCTCGAACGTGATCGTGGCCGGTGCGCCCCCAACAGCAGCCTTGCGCAAGGCAAGGCCACGCGTGGTGGCCACACGCTGCATGAAGCGATCGACCACGGCCGATAGCGCCGGGTCGGTACCGCGCACGGCCACGCTTGCACCCGTGTCGACCACCAACGAACTCTTGCCGGAAGGCGTTGCTACCGCGGGCATGGGCATCAGCGACCACGCAGCGGGCGCCGAGGCGATCGCGCCCGTGGTTACGGCCGCCGCCGCCATGGCCGCGCATGCCAGCGCCATGCGGCGGAGCCAGGCCATGGGCGAGACGCCCCTCACGCGGCCGCGCCCTCTGGCGTGGCGACGCCGGGCGTCGCGCGATGATGCAAATACCAACGGGCGGCGCCGTGTACGCCATGGGCGCCGTGCTCCGCCACCCATACCGGCACCTGCGCGAGCAGTGCGCGCACGCTGCGGCCATGCAGGAAGCGCTCTTCGAACGCGCTGTGCTTCAGCATGTCGAAAATGGACGACAAGAAGCCACCGGCGAGGAAGATGCCACCTGTGGGCATGTAAGTCATGGCGACACTGCCTGTGAAACTACCGAGCGCCGCGCAGAACAGCTCGACCGCCTCGACGGCGTGGCGGTCGGCGCGCGCGGCCGCGGCGGCCGTCACGGCCTTGGGCGTGGCGAGTGCCGGCACGTCGCCATCCAGGGCGCACAGCGCCTCGTAGACGGTGAGCAGGCCGGGGCCCGAGACGATGTGCTCGACAGGCACGTAGCCACCCGCGGGCGCCAGCCATGCCAGCACCTCGCGCTCGCGCAGCGAGTGGGGGGCGAAATCCATCTGGCCGGCTTCGGTGGTGAGGACGGCCGCGTGGGGCGCCCCGGGCACGTGCGCCGCGGCGCCCAGCCCCGTGCCCGGCCCGATGACGAGCGAAGGGCCATGGCCGCGCGTGGCGGGGCCACACAGGTGCCGACCGCTCGCGGCCAGCGGCCCCTCGATGGCATAGGCCAGCGCCTCGAAATCGTTGAGCAGGGCGACCTCGTCCAGGCCGAGCGCGGTGCGCAGGCCATCGAGGCGCACGGGCCACGCGAGGTTGTCGTTCAGCACCTCGTCGCCCAGCACCTGCCCGGCACACGCGAGGACGCAGTGCGACACGGGGGAGCGCACCTCGCTATCGATGAAAGCCTTCAGCAGGTCGGCGAGCGACGGGAACGCCGCACACGGGTACACGCGGTAGGCCAGCACCTCGAGTGCGCCCGAGCCGCCTTCGGCGGCGCGCATGAGCGCGACGTGGCCGTTCGTGCCGCCGATATCGCCCGCAAGAAATTGCATCCCCGATTTCCCCAACCGCTTTGCACCAAAGGGTGGAACGCGTCATCCGTGGTGCCCCCCGCACCGGATTCGACATCAGGGTGTAACGGGACTGACACCGGTGTCAAGTCGTGGCGCAACAGGTGCCCGGGCGGGGGTGGGCGGGTCTGCTCAGGGGCTTTGAGGGGGGGCCGACGCCTCCGGGGCGGGTGCACCGCCCCGGTTGAGCCATTGCAGGGCGCGTCGCATCCACACACCGACCGGGGCCTGGCTCCAGCTGAACGTGGCAACGCTTTCAGGCGGCATGAGGTAGTCGAAGTGCCGCTCGCCTTCGGCCACGGCGACGTGCCGCGACTCCTTGCGGATATTGACCACGACCAGCGCCATGGAGCCGTCGGGGTTCTGGAAAGCCACGTTGGCGAGCCCCTTCTCCGCATCGGTATCGTTCGACTTCACCCGGTACGCGCCGGGTAGCACGAAGCGGCTGAAGTGCTCGATGGCGTAGTACTCGTCGTTGCGGGTGACGTCGCCCGACGACGAATCAATGGTGACGAGGCCCTTGCACAGCGCGCAGCCGCCAAAGTGCGGGCCATGGTTTTCATCGAGCGCGAGGTTCCAGTAGACGACGCCGCGCGCCCACTGGCGGATGCCGGTGACAAGCAGGTTGCGTGCTGACCACAACAATTCACCGTTCATGTTGAGCGACCAGTCGCCGCCGGAGCATTCGGTGATGTAGGTGTTCTTGTCGGGGAACGCGCGATGCACGCGGCCCTGCTCGTGCTGGCTGCCTTCGTAGCAATGCCACGCCACGCCGTCGACATAGGGCGATGCCTTGGCGTCGCCGAATACCGTGAGCGGCTCGTCGGGGTGGCTCCAGTTATGGTCCCAGTCGAGGATACGCGTGCCGGGCGCACGCTTCGCCAGGCGCGGGCCCAGGTAGTCGCCGATGATGCGTGCGCGGGTATCCGCGGGCATGCCCATGCCGGGGTAGCTGATGGGCTGGAAGCGCGGCTCGTTCTGCAGCGTGATGGCGAAAAGCGGGATGCCCAGCGCGCGGTAGGCCGTGACAAAGTGGATGAGGTAATCGGCGTACGCGCTTTCGAATTCCTCGAGCAGCTCGCCACCGTAGAGGTTACCCGTGGTCTTCATCCATGCGGGTGCCGTCCAAGGCGACGCGATGATGAGCAGGCCGGGATTGATCGACAGCGCCTGCTGGATCGACGGCACGACGTCGGCCATCACCGGCGCCGTGTTGAAGTACTTCAGTTGCGGATCGGTCTGGCCGAAGGGGATGTCGTCGAGCGTGTAGACGTTGAGCGAGAAATCGGACGAGCCGATCGTCACCCGCATCATGTTGAGGTTGAGGTTGGGCGGCGGCCCGTACAACTCCTGCATCAGCGCACGGCGCTGTGCCGCATCCATGCGGTTGTGCACCAGCCACGCGGAGGAATCGGTCATCGCCGCGCCGAAGCCCACCATGCTCTGGTAGCGCTCGGTGACGTCGATGGTGATGTCGGCGGGCGCGTTGCCGCCACGCGTGATGGCGAGGTCGTCCTGGGGCGCCATCTTGAGGCGCCGGTTGGCGGTACTCAGCCACATCTCGACGACGGGACGCAGCGGCGAGGCGGCGGGCACCGTTTCGACGGAGGCGGTTACCGTGCGCAAACGCGGTGCGTAGAACGTGGCCGCCGTGAGCAGGCAAAGGAGGACGATGGCGACGACGGCCGCCTTGCCAGGTACGAACCGCTCTTGACCCATGGCGCGCGCTAACCCTTCTGCCTACCGCTTACCCGGCTTCTGGTGTTGCGACATGTGTCCTCCGGGCAGTGCATGCGATGGGCCACTCTATCGCATGCACCCCCAAGGGCCCAAGGGCCGGTGCAGCGCGCCGCTAGGCCGGAATGGCTGTCTTGTGGCCGATGTAGTCGCTCACCAAGGCATCGAGGAAGGCGAAGAGTGCCTCGTTCATGGCACCGTAGCTGCTTGCACGCAGCACATCCGGCGGCTGGACGAACGGGCGGCCGGCAAGGCGCCGCAGTTCGTCCGTCGACGCGGCGATAAGCCCCTCCACAACGTCGCGCGTGAACTCCATGTGGCACTGGAAGCCGTAGACGAGGGGCGTGTATTCGACGATCTGCCGTGGGCAGCCCTCGCTGACCGCGATGACGGTGGCCCCCGGCGTGAGGCCCGGCATGTCACCGTGCCAGTGGCCGACGGCAAGGCCATCGCCCAACGCGGCGAACTTCGGGTTGGTGCGACCATCGCGAGTCAGCGCGATGGGAAAACTGCCGATCTCGGGCTCCGGGCTACGCGCATGCGATGCGCCAAGGGCCTCGCCGATCAACTGGGCCCCCAGGCAAACGCCCACCACGGCCTTGCCAGCGGCGATAGCCAGGTTGATGAGGGCCATCTCGGCGCGTGCGTCGAAGTGCGGGCATTCGGCCAGTGTCGTGGCGGGCGATTGCGGCCCCCCGAACACAACGAGTAGATCGATGTCGCCGACCCCTTCCGGCAGGGATTCGCCCGCGTACACGCGGCTGCGCGAGACGGTTTGGCCACGATCGCGTGCCCAGGCCTCGAAGGCGCCAGGCGCCTCAAAGGCCTCATGGATGATGAAGTGGATGTTCATGGCGCACCGACGAGTCAAGTACCTGGCTGGGGACGATATCAGCGCCGCTCCATGGCTGACTACCATGGGCCAGGAAGCAGCACGCGCTCCGCGGGCCGCGGGCATGTCGTCCTTAGCCCGTCGACATGTTCCTGCAAGCCATCAGGGATATGCGCCCAGAGTGGGTCAAGCACGAAGTCGATCCCCTCCCGTCGCGCCTGCTTCGCGGCGGGCACGAAGTCGGCATCCCCTGCGATGAGGACGATCTGGTCAACGCACCGTTTAAAGGCCAGCGCAGAGACGTCTATGCCGATCCGCATGTCGACTCCTTTCTGTCTAACGCCGGGTACAACGTGTTCTGGCGCCAGCTCGTCAAAGGACATCTTCTCCTTGAGAAGCTTCTCGATCGCCTCCGGCGTAAGAGTCCACCGGACCTGCTTGGACAGGTGACCGAGCCTAAGCGCCATCTTTCTCTTCACACGGAGGTGTGCGTGAAGCTCGTTTCGAAATTGAGCTTCTTCGGACTTCGAGAAGTCGACGCTCCGCTTCGTCAGCGGATGGTGGAGCTTTGTCGTAAGTGGTGGGCAGTCGTAGAAGAAGATGCGGTAGAGCTCGCGACGAGGCGCGCCCTTGCCGGAGGCAAGGTGCGCGAGCGCCCAGCGATGTGCGCATTCCGCAGCACGAGCTGCGTTCCAACGATTCTGCGGTTCAATTCGACGAAAGCGCTTAATGAAAAACGCGCCATCGATCAGTATCGCTGTCGGCATTCCTTGCCGCCTCCGTCATCCTGACGCAAAAAAAAGGTTCATCGCGGA
>NZ_JZRB01000015.1 GCF_000964085.1 Luteibacter yeojuensis | reverse complement strand
TAATCCGCGAAGAACCTTTTTTTGTGCCCTGTTGTAGGAGCCCACTTGTGGGCGACATCTTTCGCGACAACGCTTCAGGCCCTGTTGCCCTGTCGCCAAAAGCATCGCGCACAGGTGTGCGCTCCTACGGGGGTCGAAAAAAAACCCGCCTTGCGGCGGGTTCTTTTCAAGATCTTATTTGATCTTGCCTTCCTTGTATTCCACGTGCTTGCGGATGACGGGATCGTACTTCTTGATCAGCATCTTTTCCGGCGTGTTCTTCTTGTTCTTGTCCGTGGTGTAGAAGTGCCCGGTACCCGCGGAGGAGATCAGGCGAATCTTGTCGCGCTTGCCAGCCATTGTCGGACTCCTTTAGATCTTTTCGCCGCGGGAACGGAGGTCGGCCAGCACGGCTTCGATGCCGTTCTTGTCGATCGTACGCAGGGCGTGGTTCGAAACGCGCAGCTTGACCCAACGGTTCTCGCTGGCGACCCAGAAGCGACGCTCGTGCAGGTTCGGCAACCAGCGGCGACGGGTCTTGTTGTTCGCGTGCGACACATTGTTACCAGTGCGCACACCCTTGTTGGTGACTTGGCATCTACGGGCCATGCGGGCCTCCTAAGATTGGGTTCAACCGCCCTTTGGCCAGGACGGCAACGGCCCAGCCGCGACCCGTGAACACAGGGCGCCACGCGATGGCTGGAGGTGGAGCGATTCCCGCCAGTTCGAGGCCCGCATCGCGTGACGGGCCTGCCCGTGGTTACGGGTTGGCAGAGGGAAGCCGGGCATTCTCCCAGATCATGCCCCCTTCACGCAAGCCATGTGTGCGCTTGCCCGGGTTGTGTGAAACAATCCCGGCTTTCGCGCCACGCGCGCGAAGACCTACCCCAAGACGCAAGATTTCCGAGGATTGAAGACCATGGCAGACATCACCGCCAACGGCCAGGCCGGCCAGCCCCAGCTCGTGCTGCAGAAGATCTACGTGAAGGACGCTTCGTTCGAAGCCCCCAACGCCCCGCAGATCTTCCAGGAAATGGGCGAGACCGAAGCCCAGCCGCAGGTCCAGCTCAACCTTGGCCACAAGGCCGTCGACCTCGGCAACGACCTCTTCGAAGTGGTGCTGTCGCTGACGCTCACCTGCTCGCTGGGCGAGCGCACCGCCTACCTGGCGGAAGTGCACCAGGCCGGCATCTTCGGCATCGGCGGCTTCACCGATGAAGACCGCGACGGCATCCTCGGCTCGTACTGCCCGAACCTGCTGTTCCCGTATGGCCGCCAGATGGTCTCCGCCATGGTCCAGGAGGGTGGTTTCCCGCCGTTCCTGCTCCAGCCGATCAACTTCGACGCCCTCTACGCCGAACAGCAGCGCCAGCAGCTCGAGGGCGCCGGTGCCCACCCGCTCAACAGCTGAGCCCACGTGACGGCTCCTTCCCGACCCACCGTCGCCGTCCTCGGCGCCGGGTCCTGGGGCACCGCGCTGGCCGCGCTGCTGGCGCGCAACGACGTCCCCACGCGCTTGTGGGGGCGTGACGCCAGCGCCCTGGCCGAGATGGCCACGGCGCGGCGCAACCTGCGCTACCTGCCGGATCTCGACCTGCCGCCCGAGCTGGCCTACGAGGCCGACCTCGCCAGCGCCCTGCGCGGGGCGGGCATCGTGCTCATCGTGGTGCCCAGCCACGCGTTCGCGTCGGTGCTGGACGAGATCATCCCCATGCTCGACCCGGGTGCCCGCATTTCGTGGGCCACCAAGGGCTTCGAGACGGGTACCGGCCGCTTCCTGCACGAGCTGGTGAACGAGAAGCTGCCCGGGCACCCGGCCGCGGTGGTCACGGGCCCGTCGTTCGCCCGCGAGGTCACGGCGGGCCTGCCCAGCGCGGTCACGGTGCACGCCACCGACGAGGCCTTCGGCAAGGAGCTGGCCAACCTGCTCCATGCCCCGAACTTCCGCGCTTACACCGGCCACGACATCCTCGGGGCCGAGCTGGGTGGCGCCATGAAGAACGTGCTGGCGGTAGCCACGGGCGTGGCCGATGGCATGGAGCTGGGCCTCAACGCACGCGCCGGCCTCATCACCCGCGGCATGAACGAGATGCTCCGCCTGGGCGTGGCGCTCGGTGCCCGCGCCGAAACCCTCATGGGCCTGGCAGGCCTGGGCGACCTGGTGCTGACCTGTACCGGCGATCTTTCCCGCAACCGCCGCCTGGGCTTGGCCCTGGGCCGGGGTATCCCCCTGGACGAGGCCGTGCGCCAGATCGGCCAGGTGGTGGAAAGCGTGGTCACGGCCGACGAGGTGGCCCGCCTGGCGGGCTTCCACGGGCTCGACCTGCCCATCTCCGCCGCCGTGCGCGCCGTGCTCCATGGCGAGGTCACCCCGGAAGAGGGCGTGCGCCAGCTCATGGGCCGCGAACAGAAAGCCGAGTACCCCGTCGACCTGTTCGCGGGCCGCCGGGCCTAGCCCGGATCCGCCTCGCGCTTCGCTGAACCGGGCCGGTCCCGGGTAAAAAATCCTACGGGCATGCCGCCCGGCCTTTGCTAAGCTTCCTGTTTTGGTCGCGCAGGCAAGGCCGACACGGATGCAGCAACCGGACGACAAGCGCAGGCGAGCCGACCCGGCGGGGGAACTCCCCGTGGCATGGCAACGTGCCATGGGTGGCATCACGCCGAAGGCGCCCGCACCGGATCGCGTGGTGCTGGGGTTCTTTCTCGAGGGCGTCAACGACGACCATGAGCCGGCCGCCCGGCTCGATGTCGCCCCCGTGCTGCTCACGCAGGGCGAGGACGGCCGCTTCTCACGCCCGCTGCCGCTCGATAGCCGCCACCTGCCTGAGTCTGTTCTCAGTGTCGATGAGAAGCGCCTCGCGGCCACCGTCCTGGGCCTTCCTCAGACACTTCGCAAAAGCCGCAGCTACGCGCGCTTCGCCGGCCCGCTCGGCGACCAGCTGCTTGCCCAGGTACTCGACGCCGCCCCGTGCTTCTTCGGTGGCGTGGCCGGCCTGCGCCTGTCGCGCGGCGAGCCGCATGCGCTGAAGTGGCGCTGGAACGTGGAAAAGGATGGCAGCCAGAAGCTGTTGCCCGACGTGCCCGCCAGCCAGCGCTTGTTCCGCGTCGGCACCCTGTGGTTCCTCGACGCCGAGCATGCCGAGGTGGGCCCGCTCGATAGCGACCCGGCCGAAAGCGCATGGCTCGATCTGCCGCCCCTGCCACCGGAGAGCACCGGCACCTTCGTCGCCGGCCTCGGCGACATGCCCATGGGTTCGCGCGTGCCTGCGCCGCAGGTATTCGGCGAGATGCGCCGCGCCGAAGTATCCCCGCGGCCCATCCTCACGCTTCACGCGCTCACCCGCCATGCGCGCCTCGCCGCCGGCACGCCGCCGCTGGCGTACGGCCGCCTCTCGTTCGATTACGCGGGCGAACGCCTGCCCGGCCGCGGCGGCGAGCCACTGGTGCGCCGCGTGCGCAACGGCGTGCTGCTGGAAATCACGCGCCGCCGCGCCGAGGAACTCTCCAGCATGGAAAGCCTCGAAGCCGCCGGCCTCAACCCCGCGGTGGATACCGAAGGCCTCCCCTGGGACATGGCCGATACGCTGCCCGACGATGCCTGGCTGTTCCCGGGCAAGGGCTACGCGGGTGCGCTCGAAGTGAACACGCCGGCGCGCTGGCTCGCGCTGCGCCCCAAGCTCGAGGGCGATAACTTCGTCCTCGAGTACGCACCGAGTTTCCCGTTCGAGGTGCTCGAGGGCCCTGTGCATTGGTACGGCGAGGCCCGCGAGGACGATGCCGACCGCGCGTTCGACCTCGAGATCGGCATCGAGGTGGAAGGCAAGCGCGTGAACCTGCTGCCCGCCGTGGCGCAGGCGCTGGCCGAGCACCAGCTCAGCCTCAGCCCGCTGCCGGGCGAGGCGGAGGATTCCGTGTGGTACGCGCCGGTGGATGATCGCCGCCGAGTACCCGTTCGGCTGAAAGAACTCCGTGACTTGCTCGCGCCGCTCGCCGAGTACCTGGAAAAACCGCGCCAGCAGCTGCACCTGCCGCGGGTGCAGGCGGGGCGCCTCGAAGAACTCGTCCAGGCACTGCCCAGCGGCGGCTCGTTCGAGGCACCCGAGCGCCTGCGCGGTTTCACCAAGCGCCTGCGTGAAGCGGCCGAGCGCGCCAGCGATGCCGTGCCCGCGGGCCTGCAGGCCGAGCTGCGCGGTTACCAGCGCGATGGCCTGCGCTGGATGAACGCGCTGGCCGAGGCCGGCACCGGTGGCGTGCTCGCCGACGACATGGGCCTGGGCAAGACCCTGCAGCTCATCACGCACCTGCTCGCGCTGAAAGAAAGCGGCCAGCTCGAGTCCCCGGCGCTGGTGGTTGTACCGACCAGCCTGGTGCCGAACTGGGTCTCCGAAGTGGCGCGTTTCGCGCCCAGCCTGCGCCTGCTGGCGCTGCATGGCCCGCAGCGTGCGGAGACGTTCACCCGCATGGCGGAGCACGACGTCATCCTCACCACGTACGCGCTGTTGCCGCGCGACGTGGAGGCGCTGAAGAAGCAGCCGTTCTCGCTCGTCGTGCTCGACGAGGCGCAACAGGTGAAGAACCCACGCACGCAGGCGCGCCGCGCACTGCTGGCGCTGAAGATCCCGCGTTGCCTGTGCCTCACCGGCACGCCCCTCGAAAACCACCTTGGCGAGTTGTGGTCGCAGATCGATCTGGCCGTCCCCGGCCTGCTCGGCGACGAGGGTGCGTTCCGCCGACACTACCGCGCGCCGATCGAAAAACATTCCGATACCGACGTGCAGGAGCGCCTCAACCGGCGCATCGCGCCCTTCATCCTGCGCCGCACGAAGGCGCAGGTGGCATCGGAGCTGCCGGCGAAAACCGAGATCACGCGGCGCGTGGTCATGGAGCCGCGCCAGCGCGATCTGTACGAAAGCCTGCGCCTTTCGCTCGCAGAAGAATTGCGCGAGGTCATCGCGCAGCGTGGCATCGCGCACAGCGGCATCGTGGTGCTCGATGCGCTGCTGAAGCTGCGCCAGGTGTGCTGCGACCCGCGCCTCGTGAAACTCGAAGCCGCGCGTGGCGTGCGCGAATCGGCCAAGTTCGAACTGCTGATGGACATGCTGCCCGCGCTGCTGGCCGAGGGCCGCCGCGTGCTGCTCTTCAGCCAGTTCACCGAGATGCTCAAGCTCATCGCCAACGAGCTGGATCGCCGCCGCCTCAGCTATGTCACGCTCACCGGCGAAACGCGCGACCGCGCCGAGCCCGTGCAGCGTTTCCAGGATGGCGAGGTGCCGCTGTTCCTGCTCTCGCTCAAGGCGGGCGGCGTGGGCCTCAACCTCACCAGCGCCGATACGGTCATCCACTACGACCCGTGGTGGAACCCCGCCGCCGAGGCACAGGCCAGCGACCGCGCGCACCGCATCGGCCAGGACAAGCCGGTGTTCGTCTACCGCCTCATCACCGCGGGCACGGTGGAAGAGCGCATCGAGGAACTGAAGGCGCGCAAGGCGGAACTGGCCGATGCGGTGCTCGAGGGCGGTGGCAGCCGCGAGAAGCTGAGCTTCGACGAGAGCGACCTGGATGCGTTGCTGGCGCCTTCGAGCTAAAGGCAATCGCGCGCAAGCGCGCTCCCACAGTTAAGCGCCTGCATCTTGTGGGAGCGCGCTTGTTCTCGTGGGAGCGCGCTT
Organism: Luteibacter yeojuensis; assembly: GCF_000964085.1. GTDB lineage: Bacteria > Pseudomonadota > Gammaproteobacteria > Xanthomonadales > Rhodanobacteraceae > Luteibacter > Luteibacter yeojuensis_A. Next base: position 100,291 of record NZ_JZRB01000015.1, on the reverse strand, counting down.
GCGCGCGATGCGTTTGATCAGCGGCGCAGCGGCGTACCGCCAGCCTCGACGATCGCGAGCGCGGCGCCGCCAATGAGGCCGGGTTCCGGGTTCATGATGGCCTGGGTGGGCACCTGTTCCATCGTGTCGCGGAAGCGGCCCTTGGCTTCGAAGCGCTCGCGGAAATGCTTCTGGATCCACGGGATGAGGATGGGGGTCATGCCGCCGGTGAGGTAGACGCCATCCCATGCGCCGAGCGTCAGTACCAGGTCGCCCGCGACGCTGCCGAAGATGCCCGCGAACGTTTCAACCGCGCGCTGGCACATGGCGCAGCTGCCGTCGGTGGCGCGCTTGGTGATGTCTTCCGGGGTGATCTTCTCGTCGGGCTTCTGGCCCGAGATCTCGCAGATGGCGGTGTACAGGTTCTGCAGGCCGCCGCCGCTGATCAGGCGCTCGTTGGAGACACGCCCGTAGCGCAGGTTCAGCACCTTGAGGATTTCGATGTCCTCGGCGCTGTGCGCGGCGAAGCCGGCGTGGCCACCCTCGGTCTGCAGCACGCTCACCTTGTCGCCGCGGATGAGCAGGCCGCCCACGCCGAGGCCGGTGCCCGGGCCCACGACCACGAAGGTCTGTTCGTCCTTGCCGCCGATGCGCGGCACGGCGGCCCCGCCGACCTGCATCAGTTCGGTGGTGCCCTTGTCGTCGATGACCTTGTCCGGGCTCATCAGCATCACGGCCATGGACTGCGCCGCGAAATCGTTCACCAGGTGCACCCACTCGAGGTCGAGCTCGCCCGCGAGCGATTTGGCGTTGATGGCCCAGGGGTTGTTGGTGACCTTGACCGTCTCGCCGTTATCGATGCGGCCGGCGGCGGCGATGATCGCACGCTGCGCCTGGTGGCCGGTTTCCTTGAAATACTGCTTCGCGGCGTCGGCCAGCGAGGCGTAGTCCTTCACGTGGTAGCGCCGGATGCTTTCCTGGACAAGCGGTTGGTCTTCTTCCGGGTGGGCAATGCCAAAGCGGACATTCGTGCCGCCGAGGTCGGCAAGCAGGGTCGGCGCCGCGGCGCTCACGTTAGCCATGTTGGGGAACCTGTCGTATCAGGGAAGCCCGCAAGGTTGCCTCCTGCGGGGGCTCTCGTCTAGTGACGGTTTCCTCTTCACTCCGTTGACACAGCCGGGGAGTCCTGAATGGGGCCGTGGGGGTCGACACTTTGACGTAAACGATTACGTCGGCAGAATACCCCATCAGCCGGGTCCTTGGCACGCCTTCGCGCGCCAGCCCCGGCCTCATTCGGAGAGTCCTGATGGCAGCGGTCACCCTCGACAAGGTGCGCAAGGTTTACCCCAATGGCCACGTGGCCCTGAAAGAAGCAAGCTTCGAGATCGCCGATGGCGAGCTCCTGGTGCTCGTGGGCCCCTCGGGCTGTGGCAAGACCACCTTGCTGCGCATGATCGCCGGCCTCGAGTCCATATCCGGCGGCACGATGCGCATTGGTGACCGGGTGGTGAACGACGTGGCGCCGAAAGATCGCGACATCGCCATGGTGTTCCAGAACTACGCCCTGTACCCGCACATGACCGTGCGCGAGAACCTGGGCTTCGGCCTGCGCCTGCGCGGCGTGGACAAGGCGGAAGTGGACAAGCGCGTCGCCGCAGCGTCCGACATGCTCGGCCTCGATGAACGGCTCGACCATCGTCCGGCTGCGCTGTCGGGTGGCCAGCGCCAGCGCGTGGCCCTGGGCCGCGCCCTGGTGCGCGACCCCTCGGTGTTCCTGCTCGATGAGCCGTTGTCGAACCTGGATGCCAAGCTGCGCCTTTCCACCCGCGTGGAAATCGCCCGCATCCATCGCCGCGTCGGCGCCACCATGGTGTACGTGACGCACGACCAGATCGAGGCCATGACGCTGGGCCAGCGTATCGTGGTGCTCAATGGTGGCGTCATCCAGCAGCTCGATACGCCGATGAACCTCTACAACAAACCGGCCAACCTCTTCGTGGCGGGCTTCCTGGGCAGCCCGGCGATGAACCTGTTCCACGGCACGCTGCGCCGCGACGATGGCCTGCGCCTGGTGATGGCCGACGGCAGCATCACGCTGGGGGTGGATGCGCCCGCGCTGGCCGCGTACATCGACAAGCCGCTCATCGTTGGCCTGCGCCCTGAGGACCTGCTCACCACCGCCGACCACCCGGGCATCACCGAGCGCCTCCGCGCACACGTGGAAGTGGTGGAGCCGGTGGGCAACGAAGTGTTCCTCAACATGCGTCACGCGGACGAAGAGCTGGTGTCGCGCGTGCCCCCGCATTCGTCGATCCAGCCGGGCACCGATGTCGGCCTGGGCTTCCATGCCGGGCGCCTGCATTTCTTCGACCCGGAAACGACCTCGCGCATCGACGTTGCGTGAGCCCGGCGGCTGGGTAATTTCTCATATTGTGAATAAGAACCATTCTTATTAATATGGGCAGGCACCGCCCATGAAGAGGCGGCGAACCACTCCCCGATAACCGGCCGCCAGCCGGAGGCCCGTGCCTCCTTCGCAAGCTCCCGATCCCTAGCGAAGGACGATCCACGTGCGCCACTCCAGGAAGACCCACCTCGCCGCCGCCGTCGGCGCGGCGCTGCTTTGCGCCACCGCGGCCCACGCCGCCGATGCGCCCACCGCGGCGGCCGCGGCCGACGACCTGCCGCGCATCACCGTGACGGCCATCGGCTCGTCGCTGCGCTTCGACGTGCCCGCCACGGTCACTGTCATCGACCGCCAGAAAATGGACCGCCACCTGGTCGCGAACATCCGCGACCTCGTGAAATACGAGCCGGGCGTCTCCGTCGTCGGCACCGCCGGCCGCTGGGGCCTCGACAGCTACAACATCCGTGGCCTTGACGGTAACCGCGTCTCCATCCTCACCGATGGCGTGCCGGCCTCCAGTTCGTTTGGCTTTTCCACCACCGGCATGCGCGCCGGCCGCAGCTTTGTCGACCCCGACACGCTCAAGGCCGTGGAAATCACGCGCGGGCCGGCATCGGCGCTGAACCCGTCCGATTCGCTGGGTGGCACGGTGCGCTACACGACGAAAGACCCGGCGGATTACCTGCAAAGCGGGAAGGACACCTACGTTTCTGTCCGCGAGCGCTACGACAGCGCCAACCGCTCGCTGGGCACGTCGCTGACGCTGGCCGGCGGCCGCCCCGACAATGGCATCGTCATCGTGGCCAACCACGTCGAAGGCCACGACCTTGCCAACAAGGGCGAGGCATCGACGCGCAACTTCACGCGCACGCGCCCCGATCCGCTCACCTTCGACACGACCAGCGTGCTGGCGAAATACGTGCACGTGGCGGGGAGCGGGCGCGAGGACCGCGTCACGGCCGAGGTATACCGCAACAGCACCGACACCAACGTGCTTAGCGCCGTGGGCCAGGCGGGCACCACTCGCCTGCTTACCGACACCGCCGAGGACCGCGCCACGCGCCAGCGGGTGTCGGTGGGCCAGCGCTTCCCGACGCTGGCCATCGGCATCGCCGACACGCTGGCGTGGGACGCGTACTGGCAAAAATCGGAAACGGAATCCACGACGCGCACCTTGGCCAACGTGCCCACGCGCAATGCCACGTACGATCGCCTTTACCTCAGCGACCTCAACGAGAAGCTGTTCGGCGGCCACCTCACGCTGGGCAAGACGATCGACTCCGGTAGCGTGCAGCAGCGCATCGCCTACGGCGTGGAGGCCTCGCGCACCACGCCCACGGGGCAACTGGGCGGGCAGGGCACCAACATCGCCACGGGCGTGACCTCGAGCAGCTCGCCGTACATGCCCGAGAACTACCCGCTGCACTTCTTCCCGCGCAATGATACCGACCGCTATGCGGTGTTCGCGCAGGACGAGATCGCCCTCCTCGATGGCCGCCTGCGCATCACCCCGGGGGTGCGCTGGGACCACTACCGCTTCAAGCCCGACCCGGATGATGCGTACTACCAGAGCGCCTTCGTCCAGGATGGCCTCGGGGAGGTGAGCAAGAACCGCTTCTCGCCCAAGCTGGGCGTCACGTGGTCGGTCACCGATAACGTCGAGCTGTTCGGCAACTATAGCCAGGGCTTCCGCCCGCCGCTCTACAACGAACTGGCCGTGGCGTGGGGCACCGCGCGCCTCTACGGCATCGTGCCCAATGCCAGCCTCAAGCCCGAAACCAGCAAGGGCATCGAGGTCGGCGTGCGCGGCAACGGCGACCTGGGCTATTTCAGCGCCAGCGCGTACTACAACCGTTACCGCGATTTCATCTTCGGCGGGTTCACCCTGCCGCGTAGCGAATGGCCACAGTGGGCGCTCAACCAGAACCTGCTGATCGTCATGCAGGCGGTGAACTTCCCCAAGGCCACCATCAAGGGTGTCGAAGCATCCGGTGGGCTGATGCTGGGCTCGCTCAGCGATGCCCTGCGCGGCTGGCGCGTGGAGGGCAACCTCGCCGCGTCGAAGGGCGACAAGAAAACCTATGAAGGCGGCTGGTCGCCGCTCAACAGCGTCGACCCGCTTACCGCCACGCTGGGCATCGCCTACGACAACGAGACCTGGGGCGCGGAACTCGTCGGCAAGGGCGTGAAGCGCAAGTCGCGCCTCGACGACGACACGACCTTCCGCGCGCCCGGCTACGCCACGCTCGACCTTTACGCGCACTGGAAGCCGTGGGCACCGCTGGAGCTGATGGCCGGCGTCACCAACATCGCCGACCGCAAGTACTGGGACTGGGGCTCGCTGCACGGCGGCGTCCTCACCAATGTCGCGACGGGTGGTGGCATCGACGACACCCAGGCCCGCAACGCGCAGATCGAACGCCTGACCATGCCCGGCCGCGCGCTGGTCGTGTCGGCCCGTTACACCTTCTGAAGGAGGCCATGCCATGCAGGACATCCAGACCGCCCCGGCGCCGCGCATCGATATCCCGGCGCTACTCAACGGTTACCGCCGCTTGCGCGAGGCCGAGCCGGGCCTGCGCGCACGCGATGCCGCCCAGCGCCTTGGCGTGAGCGAAGGCGCGCTCGTCGCCAGCCGCGTCGGCGACGGCGTCACGCGGCTCGAAGGCGAGTTGCCCCAGATCATCCGCGACTTGCCTGCACTGGGCCGGGTCATGGCGCTGACGCGCAACGAGTATTGCGTGCACGAAAAGAAAGGCCAGTACGACCACATCGATATCGGCGGGGCCATGGGCATCGTGCTGGCGGGGGACATCGACCTGCGCCTGTTCCTGAAGCACTGGCGCTACGGGTTCGCGGTGAAGGAAGTGTCGCGCGGCAGGGAGCTGGAAAGCCTGCAGTTCTTCGACGGCGATGGCAAGGCCGTGCACAAGGTGTATGTCACGGAGGAGACCCACCGTTCCGCGTGGCGTGCGTTGCTGCATCGCTACACGGCGGCGGTGCAGTCGCCGCTCATCGATATCGTCGCGGTGGAGCAACCCCTGCCCGAGCAACAGGGCGACACAACGGTCGACGTGGACTCGTTGCGCGACCACTGGCGCGCCCTGCGCGATCCCCACGATTTTTTCGCCATGCTGAAGAAGCACAAGGTGACGCGCACGCAGGCCTTGCGCCTGGTCGGCGAGGAGTTCGCAACGCGCGTGGAAGACAGTGCGATCCGCACGCTGCTCGAAGGCGCATCGGCCGCCGGCGCGCCGTTGATGGTGTTCGTCGGCTCGCCCGGCGTGGTGCAGATCCACACGGGCCCCGTCGGCAACATCGTCATGGCCGGCCCGTGGCTCAATGTCATGGACCCCGACTTCAACCTCCACCTGCGCACCGATGCCATCGCCAGCAGCTGGGTGGTGCGCAAGCCCGTGCCCGAGGGCGTGGTCACCTCGCTCGAGTTGTACGCGGCGGATGGCACGCAGATCGTCCAGGTGTTCGGCAAGCGCAAGCCGGGCATTCCCGAGCGCGAGGACTGGCGTGCGCTGCTGGCAAACGTGGGGGTGGCGGCATGAACGCGCATCGCGTGCTGCTTGCCGCGGCGCTGGCGTTCGCGCCGGTGGCGGCCCACGCCGCCTCGCGCATCGTCTCGCTCGGTGGCGATGTCACCGAAACCCTCTATGCCATCCATGCGCAGGGCCAGTTGGCCGCGCGCGACAGCACCAGCACCTTCCCGTCCGCGGCACAGGCGCTGCCCGATGTCGGCTACGTGCGCCAGCTGAGCGCCGAAGGCGTGCTGGCGCTGCGCCCCGACCTCATCCTGGCCACGCACGACGCGGGGCCGCCGACGGCGATGGAGCAGATCCGCGGCGCGGGCGTGCGCGTGGAGTCGCTGCCCGCGTCGCGCACGCCGGCGGATATCGAAGCGAAGATCCGGCGCATCGGCGAGCTCACCGGGCATGCGGCCGAGGCGAATGCGCTGGCCGATACCGTGGCCACGCGGTTCAACGCGCTGGCGAAGGCGGTGGCCGCGATGCCGGCCCATCCGCGCGCGGTGTTCCTCATGTCGACCGGGCAGGGCAGCCCCATGGCGGCAGGTAACGACACGGCCGCCGATCGCGCCATCGTGCTGGCCGGGGGTGTCAACGCCGCGGCCGGCGTGCCGGGCTACAAGGCCGTATCGCCCGAGGCGCTGGTGGCGATGAAGCCGGAAGCCATCCTGCTGATGAAGGAACGCGAAGGCGCCGTGGGCGGCATCGACGGCGTCTTGCGGATGCCGGGCGTCGCCGATACGCCGGCAGGCAAGGCGAAGCGCATCTACTTCGTCGAAGGCCAGGCCTTGCTGGGTTTTGGCCCGCGCACCGCGGATAGCGCCGCGGCGTTGCAGGCCTGGTGGGCGTCTCGGTGAACAGCGTGGCCGCACCGCTGCCGCGGCGGCGCCACGGGCACCGGGCCATGCTCGGCGCGCTGGCGCTGCTGCTCGTCGCGGTGGCCACGTGGAGCCTCACGCGCGGCGCCATGGCGATCACGCCCGGCGACATCGCCGGTGCGCTGTCGCGCTGGCTCGCTGGCGCAGGCGCGCGTGGCGACGACAACGTGGTGCTCGCCTTGCGCTTGCCGCGCCTGGTGCTGGCCGTGATGGTCGGCGCCGCGCTCGCGACCGGGGGCACCACCATGCAGGGGCTGTTCCGCAACCCCCTGGCAGACCCGGGCCTGGTCGGCGTTTCCGCCGGCGCCGCGCTTGGCGCGGTGGGTGCGATTGTGCTGGGTGGCCAGTCGGGCTCCTGGGTCGTCGCCGTCGCCGCGTTCCTCGGCGGCCTCGCGGCGACGGCACTCGTGTTCGCCATAGGGCGGCGTCGCACCGGCGTGGCCAGCCTGCTGCTGGCCGGCGTGGCCATCAATGCCATCGCCATGGCGGGCGTGGGCCTGCTCACGTACCTCGCCAACGAGAACCAGCTGCGCGACCTCACGTTCTGGTCGCTCGGCAGCCTGGGCGGTGCGAGCTGGCCGCGCCTGGCCATCGTGGCGCCGTGGATCGTGCTGCCACTCATCCTCCTTCCACGTGCCGCCCGCGCATTGAATGCCCTGCTGCTCGGCGAGGGCGAGGCCGCCCTGCTGGGCTTCCGCCCCGAACGCCTGCAGCCGTGGCTCGTCGGGCTTGTCGCGTTGTCGGTCGGCGCCGCCGTGGCGTACACCGGCGTCATCGGGTTCGTGGGCCTCGTCGTGCCACACCTGCTGCGCATGGGCTTTGGCCCGGACCATCGTTTCCTCCTGCCGGCGTCCGCGCTGGGCGGGGCCACCCTCCTCGTTGCCGCCGACGCGCTGGCGCGCACGGTCGTCGCACCGGGTGAACTGCCCATCGGCGTGCTCACGGCGCTGGTCGGCGGCCCCTTCTTCCTCTGGCTGCTGCTCAGCCGCCGCGCCGGGGAGGCCGTGTCATGAGCCTGGCCAGGGACGGCCACCTTATCGCCCGGGGCGTCGGCGTGGTGCGCGGCGGGCGCACCATCCTCAGCGACGTATCGCTCGCCGCGCGGCCAGGCACGCTGCTGGTACTCGTGGGCCCGAACGGCGCCGGCAAGAGCACGCTGCTGGGCGCGCTCGCCGGCCGCCTGAGGCCTAATGCGGGCGGCGTCAGCCTGGACGGCATGCCGCTGGCGGCGTGGGAACCCCGCGCGCTGGCCCGGCGCCGCGCCATGCTGTCGCAGCGCGTGGACCTGGGCTTCGCGTTCACCGCCTTCGAAGTGGCGCTGCTCGGCCGCAGCCCGCACGCGCCCGACCGCGTGCGCGACGAGGCCATCGCCACGGCGGCGCTGCGGGCGGCCCACGCATGGGAGCTACGCCACCGGCGCTACACGGCCCTGAGCGGCGGCGAGCAGCAGCGGGTGCAGCTCGCCCGCGTGCTGGCCCAGGTGTGGGGCGGCGGCAGCGACGGGGCCTGGCTGCTCCTGGACGAGCCCGAGGCAGGCCTCGATATCGCCCACCAGCACTTCATCCTCCGCCGCGCGCGCGCCTGCGCCGCACTCGGCATGGGCGTGGTGGCTGTCCTGCACGACCTGAACCTGGCCGCGCGTTATGCCGACGAGGTGGCCGTGATGGCCCACGGCGCCCTGCTGCGCCACGGGCCACCGCAGGAGGCGCTGGAGACCGGCCTGCTCTCGGAGATCTACGGCATCCCGCTGGGCCGCGCGTTCGGCATCGGCGCGGCCTGAGCGGGCCTGCGACGACCTGACGCCCCGCCAGCCGCGCGCCGGGGCGTAAAATGGCGGGATAGCCACCCGCACAGGCAAGCCGATGACCTTTCCCGCCGTCCGTATGCGCCGCATGCGCCGCGATGCCTTCTCCCGCGCGCTGATGCGCGAAACCGTCCTCACCAGCGCCGACCTCATCATGGTGGCCTTCGTCGTGGAAGGCGAAGGCGTGCGCCAGCCCGTGCCGTCCATGCCGGGCGTGGAGCGCCTCTCCATCGACGAACTGGTGAAGCTCGGGGCCGAATGCGTGGCCCTGGGCATCCCGGCGCTGGCGCTGTTCCCGTCGGTCGATGCCTCGGCCAAGAGCGAAGACGCCCGCGAAGCATGGAACCCCGACGCGCTGTTCCAGCGCGCCACGCGTGAGCTCAAGCAGCGGTTCCCCGGGCTTGGCCTCATCGGCGATGTCGCCCTCGACCCGTACACCACGCACGGCCAGGACGGGCTCATCGACGCCGAGGGCTACGTCATGAACGAGCCGACCGTCGAGGCGCTCATCAAGATGTCGCTGGCCCAGGCGGAAGCGGGCATGGATTTCGTGGCCCCCTCCGACATGATGGACGGCCGCATCGGTGCCATCCGCGATGCGCTCGAAGGCGCGGGCCATATCCACACCCGCATCCTTGCCTACTCGGCGAAGTACGCCTCCAGTTTCTACGGCCCGTTCCGTGATGCGGTGGGCTCCGCCGCGAACCTGGGCAAGGGCAACAAGCATACGTACCAGATGGACGTCGGCAACAGCGACGAAGCCCTGCGCGAAGTGGCGCTCGACCTCGAAGAGGGCGCCGACGCCGTGATGGTGAAGCCCGGCCTGCCGTACCTGGATATCGTCCGCCGGGTAAAGGAAACCTTCGGCGCGCCCACCTTCGTCTACCAGGTGAGCGGCGAGTACGCGATGATCAAGGCCGCCGCGCAGAACGGCTGGCTCGACGAGAAAGCCGTGGTGCTCGAATCGCTGGTGGCGATGAAGCGCGCCGGCGCGGATGCGATCCTCACCTACTTCGCCATCGACGTGGCGCGCTGGCTGAAGGGCTAGACCTACCCCTGTGGGAGCGCGCTTGCGCGCGATGGTTGCTCGCGACACGTCCCATCGCGCGCAAGCGCGCTCCCACAGAATGCTTTCCTGCAAACCCGATGCCTCGTCGCATGACATAATCCCCGGCAGTTTTCCGGGAGCGGCGGATGGACGGGCATCACTTCCTACAGACGGCGGTCGTCTTCCTGCTGGCGACGGTCATCGCCGTCCCGCTGACGAAGCGCTTCCGTCTCGGCGCGGTGCTGGGCTTCCTGCTCGCGGGCGTCGTCATCGGCCCTTCCGCGCTGGGCCTGGTCAGCGATACCGAAGGCGTCGCCACCATCTCGGATTTCGGTGTCGTGCTGATGCTGTTCGTCATCGGCCTCGAGCTTTCACCGTCGCGCCTCTGGGTCATGCGCCGCGCGGTGTTCGGCACCGGTAGCCTGCAGGTCATCGTCTGCGCCATCGCGCTGGGTGCCATCGCCTACTACCTGTTCGGCCTGACCTGGAAAGCCGCCGTCATCGTGGGCGGCAGCCTGGCGCTGTCATCCACGGCGTTCGGCCTGCAGATCCTCGCCGAGCGCAAGGAGGCAGGCACGGCCTATGGCCGCCAGGCCTTTGCCATCCTGCTGTTCCAGGACCTCGCCGCCATCCCCCTCATCGCCGCGGTGCCCCTGCTGGGCGGCGCGCTGGCGCGCGATGCGCACGCGCCCGACCTGTTCAGCGTCCTGCGCGTGGTGGGCGCCATCCTTGGCGTCATCATCGGCGGCCGCCTGCTGTTGCGCCCGGTGTTCCGCTTCGTGGCCAGGGCGAAGAGCACCGAGGTGTCGACCGCCACGGCGCTGCTGGTCGTCATGGGTACCGCGTGGCTCATGGAGCTCGCCGGCATCTCCACCACGCTGGGCGCCTTCCTCGCCGGCATCATGCTGGCGGACTCGGAATACCGCCACGAACTCGAGTCCAACATCGAGCCCTTCAAAGGCCTGCTGCTCGGCCTGTTCTTCATCAGCGTGGGCATGTCGGTCGACCTGCAGCTGCTCATGGCCAGGCCGCTCGTCATCCTCGGGCTCGTCGCCGCGCTGCTCGCGGTGAAGGCGCTGCTCATCATGCCGCTGGGGCGGGTGGTGGGTGCCTTGACCAATGCCGACGCGGTGCGGCTGGCCGCCGTGCTGGCCGCCGGCGGCGAATTCGCGTTCGTGGTGCTGAACCTGGCGCAGCAACAACGCATCATCACCGAGCCGCAGCGCGGGCTCATGGTCATGGCCATCTCGCTGTCGATGGCGCTGACGCCGCTGCTGGTGATGCTTGCCGCACGGCTGGTGCACGAGCGTGCCCGCAAGCCCGATCGCGAGTTCGACACCATCGAGGCCGATACGCCGCGCGTCATCATCGCGGGCTTTGGCCGCATGGGCCAGATCGTCGCCCGCGTGCTGCGCGCACAGGGCATCCAGTTCGTGGCCCTCGAGAGCTCGGTGGAGCAAGTGGAAACGTCGCGCCGCTTCGGTGGCACGTCGCTTTTCTTCGGCGACCCGGGGCGCCCGGAGATGCTGCGCGCGGCACAGGCTGAAAAGGCCAGCGTCTTCGTCATCGCCACCGACGACCCGGAAGCCAACCTGCGCACCGCGCGGCTGGTGCGCCGCCAGTACCCGCACCTGAAGATCATCGCCCGCGCCCGCAACCGCCAGCACGTGTTCCGCCTGATGGATATCGGCGTCGACGACCCGGTGCGCGAAACGTTCTACTCAAGCCTCGTCATGACGCGCCACGTGCTGGAGGCGCTGGACATGCCGCCCGAGGTCGTCGAGGCGCGCATCGCGCGCTTCCGCAAGCACGATGAGCAGGTATTGCGCTCGCAGTACCTGGTCTACGACGACGATGCGGCGCTGGTGCAGAGCACGAAGGATGCGCTGAACGACCTGCAGCACCTGTTCGAGGCCGATGCCGTGGATGAGCGCGAGCGGGCTGAAGAAAAGTAGATCGGGAGACGGGTGATGGGAGTGGCATCCGGATGGCCCGAGGGTTCCAGCGAAGCCACTCCCGACACCCATTACCCATCACCCGCTAGTCTGGCTGCGCAGGCTGCCGCAACGTCTGCCTCACACTCGGGATCGCGCTGGCCCGCACGCCCAGCTCGTGAGCGATATCCACATAGCCCAGGTGCCGTGCCACGTCGCCGGCCGTGCGCCCGAAGGCGTCGGCCGCCTGGCGGTTGGCGCCACGGGTGAGCAGCACGCGCGCCGGTGGCAGCAGGGCGTGCATGGCGCATGCGTGCAGGGCGCTGACGCCCCGGTGGTCGGCGTGTTCCATCTTCGCGCCGGCATCGAGCAGCACCGGCACCAGCGCGCCAAGGTGCGTGGCATCCGCGTTCGTGCCGGGGCGCATGTGCGCGCCCAGCAGCAGGAGCAACGGCGTGGCGCCATCCTTGTCGGCCTTGTTCACGTCGGCGCCCTTGCCAATCACGATGTCGAGCAGGCGTCGCGCGCGGAGGCTGTCGGTACCGCCAAAGCAGAACTGCGTGGCCGCGTGCAGGGCGGTGTGGCCGTGGGCGTCTTCCGCGTTCGCATCGGCACCGGCGGCGAGCAGGCGTTCAACGATCTCGGGGTAGCCCAGCGCGGCGGCGATCATCAGGGCGGTGGTCTCGCCGGGCAGGCGCTGGTCGACGGCGACGCCGTGCGCGAGCAGGTGTTCGACCACCGCGTCGCGGCGTGCGTTGACGGCGGCGGCGAGTGGCGTGACGCCGGAGGCGGCGCTGGCCGTGGCATCGGCACCGGCCGCGATGAGGTGCGCCACGACATCGACCTGGCCGGCCCCCGCCGCGCGCAGCAGGGCCGTAGCGCCCTGGGCATCGCGTGTATCGACGTCGAAGCCAAGCTCGAGCAGCCGGTCGACGGCATGCGTATCACCCGCGGCGGCGGCCGCGGGCAGGTCGGCCGCACGCAGCGCGCGGCCCGGCAGCGGCCACTGGGGCCAGCTCAGCCAGCGTTCCACGTCGCCATGGCCGATGCCGAGGCCGTACGGCGTTTCGCCGTTCACGTCGGCGGCTTCAGGGTCGGCGCCGTGGGCGACGAGCTGGCGCACCAGTGGCAAGGCATCGCCGCCGTGTTCCAGCGCTGCATGCAGCGGCGTGCGCCCACCGGCGTCGCGCACGTTCGGGTCGAGGCCGCGTGCAAGCAATGCACCCAGCAGGCGCTGACAACCGGTGGCGGCGGCCATGTGCACCGGCGTACGGCCACGGGCATCGGCGCCGAACGGGTCGGCACCCGCGTCCAGCATGGCGAGCGCCAGCCGTTCATCGGTGCCATCGAGGCGGCAGATGGCCTGGCCCAGCAGGCCCGTGCCCGCGGGCGAGGCGCCGGCACGCATCAGCTGCAGCAACGCGTCGGCGGATTGCGGGAGCTGCGGCAGCAGCGCATCGAACAGGCGGCGCCCCAGCGTGCCCTCGGCCTCGTCCGCCGGCACCGCAAGGCGCGCTTCGGCCGACAGGCCGTGGTCGAACAGCCACGCCCGCGCATGGTCGAAGCCGGGCCCGGCGAGGTCGATGTACAGCCCGGCGAGTTCGTCGGCGGGCCATTCGCGCACCTTGGCCGCGAAGGTGGAGGCCACGGCCCAGTGGCCGAAGCGCAGTGCATCGTGCAGGTGCAGCGGCGAATCCGCGCCGGCTTCGGGGAGCACCGATTCGCTCAGCGACGTGGGCAGCGGCGTATCCGGGTCGAGCAGCGCGACGAAATCCCAGCGGCCGCCCGCGGCGGCGTGGTCGAGCGGGCTACGGCCATCGGCACCTGGCTCCTTCGCCTGCGCGCCCATGGCAAGCAGCGCGCGCACGGTGGCGGGCTGTGCGCGGGGCGATTGCGTGGCGAGGGTGAGCGCGTCGCGGCCGTGGCCATCGCGCGGCGCGGCGTCGGCCTGCGCATCGGCAAGGAGCTGCACGATGCCGGTGGCGCCCGAGCGGGCGGCTTCCATCAGCGCGGTGGTGCCGTGGCGGTCGGCGAGGTTCGGGTTGGCGTGGGCCTGGAGCAACGCGCGCACCACCTGTTCGTGGCCCTCGGCGGCCGCGGCGATGAGCGCCGTGCGGCCGTGCGCGCTGGCACCGTTCACCGGGGCCTTGTGGCGCAGCAGCACCTTGATGCCTTCGGCATCGTCGTCGGCGATGCTGGCGGCGGCGACGAGGGCCGGCTCGGCCCCCACGGGCGCGGGCTTGGCACCGTGTTCGAGGAGGAAGCGGGCGAGTGCCCAGTTGGCGGCACGGCAGGCGATGGCCAGCGGCGTCTCGCCCGCGGCGTTCACCGCGTCGACCGGCGCGCCGGCATCGAGCAGCATGGCGGCCACGGTGGGTTCGGCGCTGAGCACCGCACCGTGCAACGCCGTGTTGCCTTCCGCATCGGTGGCCTTCGCGTTCGCGCCATTGGTGAGCAGCGTAAGCACGGCATCGGGGCGGCCATGCCAGCTGTCGCGGCATGCGGCCAGGAGCGCCGTGACGCCGTGGTGGGGGCGGTCCACCTGCGCACCGCGCGCGATCAGCGCGCGCAGCAGCCGCGTATCGGCGGAGAGCGCGGCGAGCGTGAGGACGGGGCGCTGGTCGCGGTCGCCGGCTTCCGCTTCGGTATCCGGGTTCGCGCCGGCTTCGACCAGTGCCACGGCACGGGCGACATCGCCGGCGCGGATCGCCTCGAGCAGGGCACCGTCGCGGATCGCCGGCTGGCGTTCTTCGGTCGAGAGCTCGGGGATGGGCGTGGGGGTCGGCACCACGTGGGCATCGCTCACCACCGGCTCGCGGCGGGTATCGGCGCGCGCCGTGCGGATATGGCCGCGGCGATCGCACAGCAGCGCGCGCAGCGTGCGGTTCGCGATGAGCAACGAGCACAGCGGCAGCAACACCACGGCATAGGCGCCCAGCGCGGCAAGGCGCATCTCGGCTGGCAGCACGCCGTAGAGACCTGACAGCGCCACGGCGCAGAACGCAAGCACCAGCAGGCCCAGCGCGGCGGGCACGAAATGGGTGAAGAAGCGCTCCTCGGCGGAAAGGTGGCGACCGAAGCTGGCCGAGCGCGCCACGGCGGTGAAGATCCACGAGCCGTTGCCACTGTCCTCGGGGTAGGCGTCATCCCACAGGTAAACAAGGCCGAACGCAGGCCACACGCGCCAAAGGGTACCCAGCGCCACCACGAGCGCGACAGCGAGCATGAGCGCCCACGCGAGGCTGGGCGCCTGGGTGAGCTTGAGCAGCGGGTAGGCCACCAGCACGAACACCGCGAAGGTGTAGACGGTGAACATCACCACGTAGGCCGAGCCGCGGCGGAGCGCGGTGCGCAGGTAGCTCGGCTCGGGGTCGAACCCGATGGCGTGGCACACCGCCGCCATGGCCAGGGCATTGGCAAGCAGGAGCGGGATGAGCGCAAGCGGCGAGGCGGTGAGGCCGGCACACGCGACAGCGGCAAGGGCGGGCAGGAACCAGGGCAGCGCCTTGATCAGCGGCGGTCGACGACGTTTGGGATTGGCCATGCGCGCGAGTATACGGACCGCGCCACGCCTGCGCGGTAACGCCGTGTTAACCCGTGCGCAGGGGCCCGCGCATGCGCCGTTCCGGCCAGGTCAGGCCCGGACGATGGACGCGTTGGGGTCGATCTCGCGGTTGAGGTTGGGCTGGTTGCAGACACTGAGCGTTTCGTTGGGCGGCGCCTGCAGGTGCCAGCCCTGTGAGCCCAGGTTGGCGAGGACTTTCTCAGTGTCTTCCTGCGGCAGCTTGCGCTGCGGCGTGAGCTCCACCTCGAGCACGAAGCGGAGCTCGCCAAGCAGCAGGACGAGGGGTTCCGGGAGCAGGTCGAAGGCCTCGCGGCGGTTAAGCCACACGTAGGTATCGGGCTTGCGCAGGCTGGCGTAGACGAAGCAGTGCATGACGGCAGGTCTCGCGGCGGCTCGGTGGGCCAGTCTACCGGATCGGCCCGCGGGCGGCGGCCCGAAACTGTGTCCTGTTTCAGGATTGTTGCACCAGCACTTGCAAAATCTTGGTCAAGTCGGCCAGAGTTCCACCCCAGATTGTTAAACGCGCGTATGAAAACGGCTAACTTTTCACGTTTTCCGCCCCGTTCAGTCCCGTCAGAACAATAAGCAGGAGCCGCTCCGCATGCAGATCACATTCCACACCCGCCCGCTGGCCGTCGCGGCCCTTTCGCTGGCCATCGCCGGCGCGCTCGTGGCTCCGCAGGCCGCGCACGCCAGTGCCTTCCAGCTCAAGGAAAACAGCGCCAAGGCGCTCGGCCGCGCGTTCGCCGGCTCCGCCGCCGCGGGTGACGATGCCTCCGTCATCGTGAACAACCCGGCCGCCATGTCGCTGCTGGAGGGCAACACCTTCCAGGCCGACGTCACCGGCATCAACTTCAGCACCAAGTTCCACGGCACCGCCACGGATGCCCAGGGCCGTCCCATCTCCGGCGGCAACGGCGGCGACGCCGGCACCACCATCCCGGTCCCGGCCCTGTACTTCGCCTCGAAGGTCAGCGACCGCGTCCACGTCGGCCTGGGCCTCACCGCCCCGTTCGGCTTCAAGACCGAGTACGACTCCGACTGGAAGGGCCGCTACAACGGCGTGAAGTCCGACTTCAAGTCGTTCGACGCCACGCTGTCGGCCTCGTTCGACGTCACCGATAACTTCGCCCTGGGCGCCAGCTTCATCGCGCAGAAGACCAGCGCCGAGCTCACCAGCGCCATCAATTACAACACCGTCGGCCTGGGCCTGATCCAGCGCGCCGCCGCCTCGGGCCAGATCTCGCCGCTGGTCGCGCGTGCCCTGGCACAGCAGTACGCCGCCATCGTGCCCCCGGGCAGCGACGGCATGGCCAAGATCAAGGGCGACGACTGGGCCTACGGCTGGCAGCTGGGCGCCATCTGGAAGCTCACCGCGCAGGATCGCTTCGCGCTGAACTGGCGCAGCTCGATCAAGCACCACCTGGAAGGCACGGGTAACTTCACCATGCCGGCCAACGTCACGGCCGTGCTCTCCAACCCCACGGTTGGCGCGCTGCTGGGCTCGGGCCAGCCGCCCTTCACGCACACCGATGGCACCGCCGGCTTCGAAACCCCGGCCGTGGCCACCGCCAGCTTCTGGCACCAGGACGAGAAGTTCGGCCTCGGCTTCGACCTGTCGTGGACCAAGTGGGATTCGTTCAAGAACCTCACGGTCAACTACTCGAACCCGAACCAGCCGGCCACCTCTGAAGTCTACGAGTGGCGCAACAGCTGGTTCGCTTCGGTCGGCGGCGAGTACTACGTCAACGACAAGTTCACCGTCCGCGGCGGTATCGCGGTCGACACCACCCCGACGTACGACGACACCCGCTCGCCGCGCGTGCCGGATTCGACCCGCAAGTGGGTCGCCTTCGGTGTCGGCTACAAGGCCACCGACAAGTTCGAGATCAACGCCGGCTACGCCCACATCTTCGTGAACAAGGCGCACATCGGCGGCTCGGTCAGCGCCACGCAGGATCGCCTCGTCGGCGAGAACGACGACAAGGGCAACCTGCTCAGCCTGTCGGCCAAGTACCAGTTCTGATCGCCGCCGGCGGTTGGTAGCTGAAAAAAAACCTCCCCGTCGCTGGGGAGGTTTTTTTTTGCGCCCTTGCTGTGGCTGTGGGAGCGCGCCTGCGCGCGATCGCGCGCAAGCGCGCTCCCACAGGTTATCCGCCTCAGTAGGCGTATTCCTTGAACACGGGATCCACCGAGCCATTCCACTTCCCGTGGAACTGCTCCAGCTTCGTATCGGCCTGCGTCTTGCCCGAGAGGGCGATCTCCAGCAACGGCTCGAGGTAGATCGATTCGTCGGCCCCGCGGTTGCCCACCACGTTGCGGCGCTTCAGGCCGTGGTCGGCGATCTTCAGCGCCTCGAGCGAGAGTTCCCGCACCGTGTGGTTGCGGAACGCGAGGTCGAGCGCGTGCTTCGGCACGCCATCGCGCAGGGCGTGGCGCTCGGCGTTGCTGAAATCCTTGACCAGGTCCCACGCGGCATCGAGGGCCACGTCGTCGTACAGCAGGCCCACCCAGAACGCGGGCAGGGCGCAAAGCTGGTTCCACGGGCTGGCGTCGGCGCCGCGCATTTCCAGGTACTGCTTCAGGCGCACCTCCGGGAAAGCCGTGGTGAGGTGGTCGGCCCAGTCCTTCATGGTGGGCTTCACGCCTGGCAACTCGGCAAGCTCGCCACGCATGAACGTGCGGAAATCCTTGCCCGAGAGGTCGAGATAAGTGCCGTCGCGGTAGCTGAAGTACATGGGCACGCCGAGGATGTAATCGACGTAGCGCTCGTAGCCGAAGCCGTCTTCGAACACGAAATCGAGCATGCCCGTGCGGTCGGCGTCGGTATCGGTCCATACATGGGAGCGGAACGACTTGTAGCCGTTCGGCTTGCCCTCGGTGAAGGGCGAATTGGCGAAGAGCGCCGTGGCGATGGGCTGCAGCGCCAGCGCCACCCGGAACTTTTTCACCATGTCGGCTTCGCTGGCGTAATCCAGGTTCACCTGCACGGTGCAGGTGCGGGTCATCATGTCCAGGCCGAGCGAGCCGACCTTGGGCATGTACTCGCGCATGATCTTGTAGCGGCCCTTGGGCATCCATGGCATCTGGTCGCGGCGCCACTTCGGCTGGAACCCCATGCCCAGGAAGCCGATGCCGAATTCGTCGGCCACCGAGCGGACTTCCTGCAGGTGGGTGCTCACCTCTTCACAGGTCTGGTGGATCGTTTCCAGCGGCGCGCCGGAAAGCTCCAACTGGCCGGCCGGCTCCAGGGTGATGTTGGCCTTGCCCTTCGTCAGCGCGACCGGCGTGTCGCCCTCGCGGGCGATGTCCCAGTCGTACCGCGCGGCCAGGCCCTCGAGGATGGCCCGGATGCCGGGGCGGGGGCCTTCGAACGGGGGCGGAGTGAGGTCGTCAGCATAAAAGCCGAACTTCTCGTGCTCGGTACCGATGCGCCATTGCTCGCGCGGCTTCTCACCCTCGGCGACATAGGCGACCAGGTCGTTGCGGTCGCCGATGGGCGTGCTTTTCGCGGCGCTGGGAATGGACACGGAACTTCCTTGGAGATGGTGCGTTGTGGGTGCGTTGCGTCCACATGGGGGCAATCGATGGCGCGCAAAAGGTCGCCAGAACGCGCGCAGGGTAACAAAAGAGGAGGTGGGGGGTGGGAAGTGGGGGCGCGGATCGCGGCGAAGGCGCGAGTCGGCTGGCATGGCCGCGCGTCGTTTGAGGCGAGCTTGGAGTGCATCGCCCCTAATCCGTGCGCCCCCACTTCCCACCTCCCGCCCCCGCTCCCAACGAAAAAGGCCGCCCCGACGGACGGCCTTTTTCGGCGTACAGCGAGGCGGCGGGCCTGCCTCAGCGCTTCATCGAATTAAAAAACTCGTCGTTCGACTTGGTGTTCTTCATCTTGTCGAGCATGAACTCCATGGCGGCCAGTTCATCCATCGGGTGCAGCAGCTTGCGCAGGATCCAGATCTTGGCCAGCAGGTCGGGATCGATGAGCAGGTCTTCGCGGCGGGTGCCCGAGCGGTTGATGTCGATGGCCGGGTAGACGCGCTTCTCGGAGATGCGGCGGGACAGGTGCACTTCCATGTTGCCCGTGCCCTTGAACTCCTCGTAGATCACCTCGTCCATCTTCGAACCGGTATCGGTCAACGCCGTGGCGATGATGGTGAGGCTGCCGCCTTCTTCCACGTTGCGCGCCGCGCCGAAGAAGCGCTTGGGGCGCTGCAGGGCGTTGGCGTCCACGCCACCGGTGAGCACCTTGCCCGAGCTGGGCACCACGGTGTTGTAGGCGCGGGCCAGGCGGGTGATGGAGTCGAGCAGGATCACCACGTCCTTCTTGTGCTCGACCAGGCGCTTGGCGCGCTCGATGACCATCTCGGCCACCTGCACGTGGCGCACGGCGGGCTCGTCGAAGGTGGAGCTGATGACTTCGGCGCGGACGGTGCGGGCGATTTCCGTGACTTCTTCCGGGCGTTCATCGATCAGGAGCATGATCAGGTGGACGTCGGGGTGGTTGTACTGGATGGCCTGGGCGATGTTCTGCAGCATCATCGTCTTGCCGGATTTCGGCTGCGAGACGATGAGGCCACGCTGGCCGCGGCCGATCGGCGCCACCAGGTCGAGGATGCGGCCCGTGATGTCCTCGGTGGAGCCGTTGCCACGCTCGAGCTTGAACGCCTTGCGCGGGAACAGCGGGGTGAGGTTCTCGAACAGCAGCTTGTTCTTGGACGCCTCCGGCGGGTCGCCGTTGATGTCGTCCACCTTGAGCATGGCGAAGTAGCGCTCGCCTTCCTTCGGGTGGCGGACGCGGCCGGTGATGTAGTCGCCGGTGCGCAGGTTGAAGCGGCGGATCTGGCTCGGCGAGACGTAGATGTCGTCGGGGCCGGCCAGGTACGACTCGTCGGCGGAGCGCAGGAAGCCGAAGCCGTCCTGCAGGATCTCGAGCACGCCTTCGGCCCAGATGCCGCCGCCGGAGCGGGCATGCGCCTTGAGGATGTTGAACACCACGTCCTGCTTGCGCTGGCGGGCCACGCCCTCACGGATACCCAGCGACTCGGCGAACTCCAGCAGCTGGATGGAGTTCTTGCGCTTGAGCTCGGTGAGGTTGATCAGGCGATCGTTGCTGCCGGCGTCGGCGTTCTCGTCGTCGTCGACGGGGTAGCCATTGTTGTTGTTGCGCTGGTGCTGGTAGTTGCCACCACCGTTGCCGTTGTTGCCGCCGCCATTGCCACCGCCACCACCGCCGCCCTGGCGCTGCTGATTGCGCTCGTTGCGGCGGCGACGGCCACGGCCTTCGCGCTCGCGGCGGTCGCCGTTGTTGCCACCCTGCTGGCCGCCACCGCCATGCTGGCCACCACCCTGCTGCTGGCCGCCTTCACGCGGCTCCTGCGGCTGGCGGGCTTCGGCCGGCGGGTTGCCGTTGCCTAGCTGGAGCTCGGCCTGCGGCGCGGGTGCCGGGGCCGGAGCGGGGGCGGGTGCTGGCGCAGGGGCGGGAGCCGGCGCGCTCGTCTCTACCTTGGGAGCCTCCGCGGCCGGTGCCGCTGCCTTGCGGCGGGTGCGGGGACGCGGCTCGGTCGCAGGCTGGTCGCCGGCGCCCTTGGCGTCGATGGAATCTTTCGTTTCGATATCGGACACGGGCAAACCTCACGGGGCGCCGTTGGAAGAAGGAGGTGGGAAGGTTCGCGGCATGGGGGACAGCGAGGTGTCCCGGGGCGAACGCTTAGAGCCTAGCATCGCGTGAGGCGCAACGTAAAGCGCCCCACGCAGCGGCTAACGGAAGCCTAACGGCTTCAGATGGACTTCTGGATGAACTGGTCGAGCTGGCCCTTGCTGACGGCGCCGATCTGGGTGGCTTCCACCTTGCCGTTCTTGAAGAGCATGAGGGTGGGAATGCCGCGGACGCCGAACTGGCGCGGGGTCTGCTGGTTTTCGTCGATGTTGATCTTGACGATCTTCACCTTGCCCTCGTAAGTACCGGCGAGCTCGTCGAGCGCCGGGGCAATGGCTTTGCACGGGCCGCACCATTCCGCCCAGAAGTCGAGCAGGACGGGGGTGTCGGATTCGAGGACGTCCCTGGAAAAGGCGGCGTCGCTGGTATGGGTGATCTTGTCGCTCACCGTGGTCTCCAGGCGGGTGTTAAAGGGGGTTGACGACCGTGACGCTGGCATCGGCTACACTTAGGAGCCCCATGTCGCGGGGTTAACCGGAACCGAAGGTCTTGGCCATTGCAGCCGTGGGCCCTCATTCCAACCCAACTAGGGGCGCGATTCAAGCGATTCAAGATGCCGGCGGGTGGTTTCCGTTGACATAGGTAAACCGGTTCACGCAGCCGGTTCACCTATGCCAGCGGTGGCCGCCGGGCTGGGCATCCGCGCCCCCCAACACCCGTCCCGTGGTGCATTCCCTGCCGCCGGGACGGCGCCGCGCCAGCGCGGCGCAAGCTTCCAGGCCCATCATGTCCCAGACCGTACTTACCGACGTTTTCTACGAAAACCTAGACCTCCATCCCCTGCTGCACCAGGGCCTCGCCGCCGCCGGCATCACCCGTTGCACGCCCATCCAGGCGCTGACCCTCCCGGTCGCCCTCACGGGCCGCGACGTCGCCGGCCAGGCCCAGACGGGCACCGGCAAGACCTTCGCCTTCCTCGTCGCCCTGGTCGACCGGCTCCTGAAGAACCCGGCCGCCCCCGGGCGCAAGGATGCCGACCCGCGCGCCCTGGTCATCGCGCCCACCCGCGAGCTCGCCATCCAGATCGAGAAGGATTTCCAGACGATCGGCAAGGGCACGGGCCTGCGCAGCGCGCTCATCTACGGCGGCGTCGATTACGACAAGCAACGCCAGCAGCTGCGTGATGGCTGCGACATCATCATCGCCACCCCGGGCCGCCTGCTCGATTACTACAAGCAGGACGTGTTCGGCTTTGGCAGCGTCGAGGTCATGGTCATCGACGAAGCCGACCGCATGTTCGACCTCGGCTTCATCAAGGACGTGCGCTTCATCTTCCGCCGCCTGCCGGCCCGCGAGCAGCGCCAGGTGCTGCTGTTCTCCGCCACGCTCAGCCATCGCGTGCTCGAGCTTGCCTACGAGCACATGCACGAGGCCGAGAAGCTGGTGGTCGAGACCGAAAACGTCACGGCCGATCGCGTCCGCCAGGTGGTCTACTTCCCCTCGAAGGAAGAAAAGATGCCGCTGTTGCTGAACCTGCTCGAGGAGAGCAAGGCCGAGCGCAGCATCATCTTCGTCAACACCAAGGCGGCCGCCGAGCGCATCACCGACCGCCTCAAGCGCCACAACTTCCGCGTCGGCGCCATCTCGGGCGACGTGCCGCAGGTGAAGCGCCAGAAACTGCTCCAGCGTTTCCAGGATGGCCAGATCGACATGCTCGTGGCCACCGATGTCGCCGCCCGCGGCCTGCACATCCCGGCTGTCAGCCACGTCTTCAACTACGACCTGCCGCAGGACGCCGAAGACTACGTGCACCGCATCGGCCGCACCGCGCGCCTGGGTGCCGAAGGCGACGCCATCAGCTTCGCGTGCGACCTGTACGCCATGGGCCTGCCGGATATCGAGACCTACATCAACCAGAAGATCCCCGCCGCGTCGATCGACGCGCGGATGCTGGTGATGCCGGCGCCCCGCCCGCGTGCCGATGGCGTGCAGGATGAAATCGACGACCCGAACGACACGGGCGGCCACGTGCCGACGCGCGGCGCCCCGCCCGAGAAGGGCGGCCGTGGCGCCGGTGGTCGCGGTGGCCGTGGTGGCCCCGGTTCGCGTTCGGGCAGCCGTTCCGGCGAGCGTTCCGGTACGCGCGAGCGTCGTCCCCGCGAAGACAAGCCGGCCGCCGCCACCTCCACCGAGGTGCCGGTGAAGACGGTGGTCGTCGCGGAAACCGTCGCCGACCTGCCCGCCGCCGCCGAGGCCATGGCCGCGGATTCGGCACCGAAGAAGCGCCGCCGCCGTGGCGGCCGTGGGCGCGGCCGTCGCGAAGGTGGTGGCGAGGGTACGCCGCAGGTGCGCATCCAGGACACCGACAGCTCGGCCGCGCCGCGTCCGGGCTCGGGTGAGGCCGGTGCCTCGAACAGCAACCGCCGCCCGTCGCGCCACGTGGCCGCCGCCCGCCCGGCCGCCGCCCCCGCGCCAGCCGCGCCGGTGAAGAAGGAAGGCTTCTTCCGCCGCCTTGGCCGGATTTTCGGCGGGCGCTGAGGCGCCTGGCGCGGCCATCGCGCGCAAGCGCGCTCCCACGGGGGCGTGCTTGCGCTGAATCCGCGATCGCCGCCAGCCAAAACGCCCGTCGCATCCCGTATCCTCTAGGCTTCACGGGCCAACGGGTAACGCGGTGATCGGTTTCGATCTGGTGAGCAAACGATACGAGGGCGACCACCAGGCCCTTACGGATGTCTCCTTCCAGGTCGACGCCGGCGAGATGGCTTTCGTCACCGGGCACTCCGGGGCCGGCAAGAGCACCCTGCTCAAGCTGCTCGCCATGATCGAGCGCCCCACCAATGGCGTGGTCACGCTCGACGGCCAGAAGCTCAACACCGTCCGCCCGTCCGATATCCCCAGGGTCCGCCGCAAGCTGGGCATGGTCTTCCAGGACCACCGCCTGCTGCTCGATCGCAGCGTGTTCGCCAATGTCGAGCTGCCGCTCATCATCGCCGGCGTCACGCCCACCGAGCGTGCCCGCCGCGTGCGTGCCGCGCTGGAGAAAGTCGGCCTGCTCAGCTACGAGAAGCAACTGCCCGGCACCCTGTCCACCGGCGAGCAGCAACGCGTGGGCATCGCCCGCGCCATCGTGGCCAAGCCGGCCGTGCTCATCGCCGACGAGCCCACGGGCAACCTCGACCCGCAGCTGGCCATGGAGATCATGGGCCTGTTCGCTGAATTCCAGGCGGTGGGCACCGCCGTCCTCGTGGCCAGCCACGACCTGATGCTTATCAAGCGCATGAAGAAACGCGTTGTCGTCCTCGACCACGGCAAGCTGGTGGCCGACGTGCCGGCCACGGAGGTGGTATGAACACCGTCCGCGAACCGCGCCGCACGCCCGAGCCCGACAAGACCCGGCGTACCACGCCGCGCCACGTGGGCGCGTGGCGCGAGCACCACTTCTGGAGCATGTCGATCAGCTGGCGTCGCCTCGCCGCGCGCCCCCTGGGCACGCTGCTCACCGTGGCGGTCATGGGCGTGGCCCTGGCGCTGCCGCTGGCGTTCTACCTGCTGCTGGGCAATGTCGAGCGCATGGGCGATGCGCTGGGCCGCAACCAGACCATCAGCGCGTTCATGAAGCCGGGGCAGGGCGCCGGCATGGCCGAAACGGCCGCGTCTGCGTTGCGCGGGCGCCCCGAGGTCGAGGCCATCACCGTGCGCACGCCGAAGGATGGCCTGGCCGAGCTGGCCGAAGTGCAGGGGTTCTCCGGCGCATTGCAGTCACTCGATGAAAACCCGCTGCCCTATGTGCTGTCGGTGCAGCCGAAGGCGCACCTCTCCGCCGATGACGCGGCCCGCCTTGTCGATTCGATGAAGGCCACGCCGGGCGTCGACATGGTGCAGGACACCGGTGCGTGGCGGCAGCGGCTCGACGCCATCCTCGGCGTCGGCGCGCGCGCCACCACCCTGCTGGCGCTGCTGCTCGGCATCGCCGCGCTGCTGGTGGTGGGCAACACCATCCGCGTCGACATCCAGAGCCGCGCCGAGGAGATCGGCGTGCTGCTGCTCATCGGCGCCAGCCGCCCCTTCGTGCGGCGTCCCTACCTTTACGCGGGCATCTGGCTCGGCTTGCTCGCCGGCATCCTCGCCGTGGTGCTCGCGGTCGTCATCGAGCTGGCCATGGCCGGCCCGGTGGGGCGCCTCGCCGCCGCCTACGACGGTAGCGTGCAGTTCGGCGGCTTGCCCGCGTGGTTGCTCGTTTCGGTGCCGGTGGCGTCGGCGGTGCTCGGCTGGCTTGGGGCGCGGCTGGTCAGCGCGCGCCAGATCCGCCGCGCGGCGACGGCCTGAGGGGCGCCCGGTGGCTACCAACATCGGTTCAGGCGTCGCCGGCGCCACGCCACGCATCCTGCTCGTGGATGGCTCGAAGGTGGTCCGCTCGCTCATCTCGCGCGTGGTCACCGCCGAGGTGCCGGGTGTCGAGATCATCGGCGTGGGCACGGGGGCCGAGGCGCAATCCGAGCTCCAGCGCGGCGTCTTCGATTTCGTCACGGTGGCCTTGCGCCTGCCGGACATGGATGGCCTGGACGTCGCGCGCTTTGTCCGCGAGGCCACGCCGCAGATCTACATGCCCATTGTCGTCGTGTCGGGTGATGTCGAACAGCGCCTTCACCGCCGCGAACTTGGCGAGTTCGTTACCGACTACTTCGACAAATCACTCGGCTTCGAGGCGCTCGCCGAATTCATCCGCGGCTACGTGCGCCCCGAGGGCGGCGCCGAAGGCGAAGTGCTGTACGTGGAGGACAGCCGCGTCGTGGCGCTGGCCACGCGCCGCATGATGGAGAAATACGGCCTCACCGTGCACCATGTCATCAGCGCGGAAGAGGCCATCGACTTCCTTCGCATCGCCAAGGCGAAGGGCCACGTCGGCGCCGACGTGGTGCTTACCGATGTCAGCCTCAAGGGCGAGCTCACCGGCGGCGACCTGGTCGAACGCATCCGCAATGAGTTCGGCTACGGCAAGGGCAAGCTGCCCACGCTCATCATGACGGGCGATGAGAACCCCGCGAACCAGGCCGCGCTGCTGCGCGCTGGCGCGAACGACCTCGTCGAGAAGCCCGTCGAGGAAAAGCTGCTCATCACCAAGCTCCTGTTCCAGCTGCGCGTTGCCCTGCACCTGCGCACGAAGGCGGACGCTTGAACGATCGCGTGCGTCTGGATGCCTCCTGGAAGGCGCGCATCGGTGATTACCTCGACCGGCCGGAGATGCTGGCGCTTTCCACCTTTCTGCGTGACGAAAAAGCGCACGGCAAGGTCATCTACCCACCGGGCCCCGAGATCTTCAACGCCTTCGAACACACGCCCTTTGAAAAGGTGCGCGTCGTCATCCTCGGCCAGGATCCCTACCACGGCCCCGGCCAGGCGCATGGCCTTAGCTTCTCCGTGCGGCCCGGCGTGCGCGTACCGCCGTCGCTACAGAACATGTTCAAGGAAATCGAGGCCTGCCTCGATATCGCGCGCCCCGACCATGGTTGCCTCACGCCGTGGGCCGATCGTGGCGTGCTGCTGCTCAACGCGGTGCTCACCGTGGAAGCGGGGCAGGCAGGATCGCACCAGGGCAAAGGGTGGGAAGGCTTCACCGATGCCGCCATCGACGCGCTCAACCGCGAGCGCGAAGGCCTCGTCTTCATGCTGTGGGGCAGCCACGCGCAGAAGAAGGGCCAGTTGATCGACAGCAAGCGCCACTGCGTGCTGCGCAGCGTGCACCCGTCGCCGCTATCGGCGCATCGTGGTTTCATGGGCTGCGCACATTTTGCGAAAGCCAATGCGTATCTCGCATCGCGCGGCGAGGCGCCTGTCGACTGGTCGCTGCCGCCACGGGCAACTCTTGAAGCCTAGAACGACAGAAGCCCGCGGCGTGAGCGCGCGGGCTTTAGCAACCACGTACTTGTCATCGTGACATGGTCCGCCTCACCGGCCATCCGGACGACGATGGTGAGGTCTTGATCGGCGTTGCCGATCGACCCGTGAACGATATCGATAGACCATCGACTGTGCAATCAGACGCGGCTCAAGCGCGAACGTTGTTAGACGATCTCAAAGAGATAGCCGAGCGCAGTCCGGATCGCGCAAAGCGTCTCAGGCGTGACGAAGGAAACGGGAACCCGCGAATGCCGCGTCGATGCGCGGAGCCGCTCGATGCTGACCGTGGCAACCATGTCGCACTTGGCCCAGCGCGTGCCAGGCTTTTCGCGCCACCCCGCGGGCATGGCCGTCGCAGGTACCGCGACGTGCCAGGGAGCGAGCACGCGTGGCGGGGTCATGCTGATCGGTATGACATTGACTAGCCCGGGCCGGGATGACATTCGGCGGTTCACCACGACAACCGGACGCACCTTCGTCATCTCGCCTGTGCGGATCTGGTCCTGCGGCGGGAATTCGCAGACGAGGACCATGCCTGGCCGGATGCGTGATCGAAGCCCCATCCTGACAGGGTAAGGAGAGTGTTCATGGTCATCTGTCCGCCTTGGGTGCCGGGTAAGGTCAGGGCGCGCCGCTTCCTGCAGTAGGGAGAGCCCGATGGGATCGCGATCCCTTGAGAATGACTCGCCCAGCCTCCAAATGTGATGCAGGGCGGATACTTAGGGGTCGCCCAGGCTGCCGGGCCGCCCCGGTCGGCCGTCTGCCTCCTGAATGCCACCGGGGGTCCGCTGGACATCCCAAGGCTATTTCTGTACCATTGAGTACAGCTAACCAGTTTGAACTCCGGCTGGGGTTAGCACTCCCATAGGGAGACTGCTAACCTGCACCGATCATTTCAGGAGGTTCCACACATGTCCCAAGCCCTCGCCACCCGTAACTACGGGCTACCGAGCGTCGTTGGCAGTCTGGATTCCTACATCGCGGCCGTACACCGCATCCCGGTGCTCAGCCTTGACGAGGAGCAGACGCTAGCGCGGCGCTTCCACGACGACGCCGACCTCGACGCCGCCCGCCAGCTGGTGATGTCCCACTTGCGCTTCGTGGTGCACGTGGCCCGCGGCTACAACGGCTATGGCCTGCAGCTCTCCGACCTTATCCAGGAAGGCAACATCGGCCTGATGAAGGCGGTGAAGCGCTTCGACCCCGACCAGGGCGTGCGCCTCGTCAGCTTCGCCGTGCACTGGATCCGTGCCGAGATGCACGAGTTCATCCTGCGCAACTGGCGCATCGTCAAGGTGGCCACCACCAAGGCGCAGCGCAAGCTGTTCTTCAACCTGCGCAAGAGCAAGAAGCGCCTGGGCTGGATGAACGCCGAGGAGGTTCGCGTGGTCGCCCACGACCTGGGCGTGCCCGAAGCCACCGTGCGTGAGATGGAAAGCCGCCTCTCGGGCCGCGACGTGGGCTTCGAAGCCCCGGCCGATGCCGACGAGGACGAGAAGCCGGCACCGGCGGCGTTCCTGGTCGACGAAGGAGCCGACCCGTACGACAACCTGGCCGAGGCCGATGCCTCGGATAACCAGATGAGCGCACTGGGTTCGGCCCTCGCCAACCTCGACGCCCGCTCGCGCGACATCATCCAGCGCCGCTGGCTGGCCGAGGACAACAAGGCCACGTTGCAGGATCTTGCCGATGAGTACGGTGTTTCCGCCGAGCGCATCCGCCAGATCGAAGCCAACGCCATGAAGAAGATGCGCGTCGCCATCGCCGCCTGAGCGCGGCGAACGGCGTAAGATCCGGGACGGCCCCCTCGTGGGGCCGTTTTCCGTTGCCCCCGACGTGGAGAGAAGGATGCCCAGGGCCCTGGTCATCGAAGATGACGAAGTCACCGCCCGCGATATCGTCGCGGAGCTGGGCGCCCACGGCCTGCATGCCGACTGGGTGGCCAACGGCCGCGACGGCCTGGCCCGCGCGCTCGAGGATGGCTACGACATCATCACCCTTGATCGCATGCTGCCCGGCATGGACGGCATCGACGTGGTGTCCGAGCTGCGCAAGCGCGCGGTGGAAACCCCGGTGCTGATGATCAGCGCGCTCTCCGACGTGGATGAGCGTGTCCGCGGCCTGCGCGCCGGTGGCGACGATTACCTCACCAAGCCCTTCTCGCCCGATGAGCTAGCCGCCCGCGCCGAGGTGCTGCTGCGCCGCCGCCGCCCCGCTGCCGGGGAAACCCGCCTGCGCGTGGAGGATCTCGAGCTCGACCTTGTCCGCCACAACGCCTTGCGCAACGGCCAGCCGCTCACGTTGCTACCCACCGAGTTCCGCCTGCTCGAGTTCCTCATGCGCAACGCCGGCCAGGTGGTGACGCGGCAGATGATCTTCGAGCATGTGTGGGGCTTCCATTTCGATCCCGGCACCAACGTGATCGATGTCCATATCGGCCGCCTGCGTCGCAAGATCGACGGGGCCGGCCAGGTGCCGCTCATCCGCACGGTGCGTGGCTCGGGGTATGTCCTTGCGCCCGCTGACTGACGCCTGGCGTTCGGCCACCTCGCGCCTCATCCTCATCTACGGGGCGCTGTTCGCCATCTGGTGCGTGGTGCTGCTGGGCGTCGTCCAGTGGGAGTCGTCGCGCTACCTCACCAACGTGGTGGACGGCATGCTTAGCGCGCGCATCCACTACCTCGAAAAGACCGACCCACGCCGCCTCATGGATACGGTGGATGCCGCCAGCGCCATCGACGCCACGGGCTTCATGGCCGTGGGCCTGTTCGATGCGCAGGGCCGTCGCATCGCCGGCAACGTGGCCAAGGTGCCCCAAGGCCTCGACACCGATGGCGTGGTGCAACCGGTATCGGCGATGGTGGAAGACCACCCGAGCGAGAACGGCCGCCGTGCCCGTGGCCTGGCCAGCACGCTGCCCAACGGCCAGCGGCTTGTCGTGGTGAAGGAAAGCGCCACCATTGATGGCCTTGGCGCCATCATCCGCCGTGGCGCCCTGTGGGGGCTTTCGCTCACGCTGCTGCCTGGCCTGCTGGGTGGCATCCTCATCGCGCGCCGCCCCGCGCGCCGCGTCCGCCAGATCCAGCAAGCCATGGAGCCCATCCGCGAGGGTGATCTCAGCGTGCGCCTGCCGGTGAGTGGCGCGGGTGACGAGGTCGACCTGCTGGCGGGCACCGTCAACCAGGCCATGGGCGAGATCGAGCGCCTGCTCGGCGAGGTCAAAGGCGTCACCGACAACATCGCGCACGACCTGCGCACGCCACTCACGCGCATGCGCACGCGGCTCTACCGCGTGCAGCAGCAGTTCGCCGGCCAGCCCGAGGGCGACCAGCTCGAGGCCGCCGTCGAGGAGATCGACACCGTGCTGGCGCGTTTCCGCGCGCTGCTGCGTGTATCGGAACTGGAAGACCGCCAGCGCAGCGCCTGCTTCGAGGACATGGACCTCGGCGTGGTGCTCAAGAACGTCCACGAGTTCTATGCGCCGCTGGCCGAGGACCGGCACCAGCTGTTCGAACTGGACGTGGGCAAGCTGCCGCCCCTGCGCGGCGACCCGCAGCTGATGTTCGAAGCCTTCGCCAACCTGGTGGGCAACGCCATCAAGTTCACGCCCAACGGTGGCGCCATCCGCCTCGTGGCCCTTACCGACCCGACGGGTGATGCCCGCATCGACATCGCCGACACCGGCCCGGGTATCCCGGTGGGCGAGCGCGAAGCCGTGTTCCGCCGGTTCTACCGGGGCGACGAGACGCGTGCAAAGCCCGGCTGTGGCCTGGGTTTGGCCATCGTCAGCGCCATCGTGCGCCTGCATGGCTACTCACTCGCCGTGGGCGGCAACGAGCGCGGCGCGGTGTTCTCGGTGACCTGCCCGGCGGTGTAGCCGGTAACGCCTAAATAAATCTTAACTACGCCGCAGGTTCTGGCGGGGGCAAAATTCGCCGCGACGCAACATTCGCGCTCGGAAACCGTCCTCCCCATGATTGGCATCGTCCGGATCGCCCTCACGCGGCCGTATACCTTCGTCGTCCTCGCCCTGCTGATCCTCATCGTGGGGCCGCTGGCCGCGATGCGGACGCCGACGGATATCTTCCCCGACATCAAGATCCCCGTGATCGCCGTGGTGTGGCAGTACAACGGCCTGCCGCCCGACCAGATGGTGGGCCGCGTATCGTCGCCGTTCGAGCGCGTGCTCACCACCACGGTGAACGACGTCGAGCACATCGAGGCCAACTCGATCCAGGGCTTCGGCATCATCAAGATCTTCTTCCAGCCCACGGTGGATATCCGCACCGCCAATGCGCAGGTGACCGCGGTGGCGCAGACGCTGCTGCGGCAGCTGCCGCAGGGCACGACGCCGCCGCTGATCCTGAACTACAACGCGTCGACGGTGCCCATCATCCAGCTGGCGCTATCGGGTGACGGCCTCACCGAACAGAACCTTGCCGACCTTGGCCTCAACATCATCCGCCCGCAGCTCACCTCGGTGCCGGGCGCGGCCATCCCGTACCCGTTCGGCGGCAAGACCCGCCAGGTGCAGATCGACATCGACCCGGCGGCGCTGCAGGCGCGCGGGCTTTCCGCGCAGGACGTGGCCAACGCGCTCGCGGCGCAGAACCTGATCACGCCGGTGGGTACGCAGAAGATCGGCGATTTCGAGTACACGCTGCAGCTCAACAATTCGCCCTCCGACATCGACGAGCTGGGCAACCTGCCGGTGAAATCGGTGAACGGCGCCACGGTATTCATCCGCGACGTGGCCCACGTGCGCGACGGTGCGCCGCCGCAGACCAATATCGTGCACGTGGACGGTAACCGCTCCGTGCTGATGACCGTGCTGAAGAACGGCTCCGCATCCACCCTGGCCATCATCCAGGGCATCAAGGATCGCGTGAAGTCGATGAAGGACGCGCTGCCTGAGTCGCTGAAGATCGCGCCCATCGGCGACCAGTCGCTGTTCGTGTCCGGCGCGATCGCCGGCGTGGCCCGCGAGGGTGTGATCGCCGCGGCGCTCACCAGCCTCATGATCCTGCTGTTCCTGGGTAGCTGGCGCTCGACGGTGATCATCGCCACGTCGATCCCGCTGGCGATCCTCGGCTCCATCGCCATGCTCTCGGCATTCGGCGAGACGATGAACATCATGACGCTGGGTGGCCTGGCGCTGGCCGTGGGCATCCTCGTCGATGACGCGACGGTGACCATCGAGAACATCAACTGGCATCTCGAGCACGGCAAGGACGTGGAAACCGCGATCCTCGATGGCGCGGCGCAGATCGTGACGCCGGCCTTCGTGTCGCTGCTCTGCATCTGCATCGTGTTCGTGCCGATGTTCTTCCTCGAAGGCGTGGCGCGCTTCCTCTTCGTGCCGATGGCCGAGGCGGTGATGTTCGCGATGATCTGCTCGTTCATCCTCTCGCGCACGCTGGTGCCGACCATGGCGAAGTACCTGCTGAAGGCGCATACGCAGGACGATCCGCATGGCGACCACGGCAAGGTGTCAAAGAACCCGCTGGTGCGTTTCCAACGTGGGTTCGAGGCGCGCTTCGAGAAGCTGCGCGAGGGTTACCACGGCATCCTGGCGCTGGCGCTGAAGCACAGCAAGGTGTTCGTCACCGGCTTCATGGCGTTCGTGCTGCTGTCGTTCCTGCTGGTGCCCATGCTGGGCCGCAACTTCTTTCCCTCGGTGGATTCGGGCCAGATCCTCATGCACGTGCGTGCCCCGGTGGGTACCCGCGTGGAAGAGACCGCCAACCTGTTCGCCGACGTCACCAGGGAAGTGCGCAAGATCATCCCGCCGGAAGAACTTGGCACGGTGGTCGACAACATGGGCCTGTCGTCGTCGGGCATCAACAACACCTATAACAACACCGGCACCATCGGCTCGCACGATGGCGATATCCAGATATCGCTGAAAGAAGACCACAAGCCGACCGCCGAGTACGTGCGCCAGCTGCGCGAGAAGCTGCCGCGCCTGTTCCCCACGGCCACGTTCTCGTTCCCGCCGGCCGATATCATTAGCCAGATCCTGAACTTCGGTTCGCCGGCGCCGATCGACCTGCAGATCCGCGGCCCGAACGTGTCGGCGAACTATGCCTACGCTTCCACCCTGCTGCGCGAGATCCGCCGCGTGCCGGGCGTGGTCGATGCGCGCATCCAGCAGTCGCAGTCGAGCCCGGGCTTCAACGTGGACGTGGACCGCAGCCGTGCGCAGCAGGTGGGTATCACCGAGCGCGATGTCACGAGCAGCCTGGGCGTTAACCTCGCGGGTTCCAGCCAGATCGCCCCCACCTTCTGGCTCAACCCGCAGAACGGCGTCTCGTACCCGATCGTGATGCAGACACCGCAGTACGCCATCGACAGCCTGCCCGACCTCGCCAACGTGCCGATCAGCCCGAGCAGCGGTGCGGCTGGCTCGCAGGTGCTCGGTGGCCTTGCGTCGTTCAAGCGCACCACCACCAGCGCGGTCGTCAGCCAGTACAACATCCAGTCGATGGTGGAGATATTCGCCACCACGCAGGATCGCGACCTGGGCGCCGTCGCCACCGATATCCAGAAGATCCTGGATGCGCACAAGAAGGATCTGCCGAAGGCCTCCAGCACCGCGCTGCTTGGCCAGGTACAGACGATGAACAGCGCCTTCACCGGCCTGATCCTCGGCCTCGTCGGCGCTATCGTGCTCATCTACCTGCTCATCGTGGTGAACTTCCAGTCGTGGAGCGACCCGTTCGTGATCGTCACCGCGCTGCCGGCGGCCATCGCCGGCATCATCTGGATCCTGTTTGCCACGCACACCACGCTTTCGGTGCCAGCCCTCACCGGCGCCATCATGTGCATGGGCGTGGCCACGGCGAACTCGATCCTTGTGGTGAGCTTCTGCCGTGAGCGCCTCGCGGATACCGGCGACGCCCTGGCGGCGGCGCTGGAGGGTGGCTTCGTCCGCTTCCGCCCGGTGCTCATGACCGCGCTGGCCATGATCATCGGCATGGCGCCCATGGCGCTTGGCCTGGGCGAGGGTGGCGAGCAGAACGCACCGCTTGGCCGCGCCGTCATTGGCGGCCTTATCTTCGCCACCACCGCCACGCTGCTGTTCGTGCCCGTGGTGTTCAGCATGATCCACGGCCGTCGCGGCCACACATCACCTACCCCGGCGAACGCTTCCGGAGAGCCCGTCCATGTCGCCTGATACGATCCCCACCCCGCAGCCGCGCCGCCTCCGCGTCGCCGGCATCATCGCCGCGATCGTCGTCCTTGCCATCGTCGTGGCCGGTGTCGCCACGCGTGCCAACGAATCGCGCAACCTCCGCGACTGGACCAACGAGCAGGCGGTGCCCAGTGTCGTCCTGGTGAACCCCGAAGGCGGGCAGGGCGGCGGCGACCTCAACCTGCCGGGCCGCCTGCAGGCCTATATCCGCGCACCGATCTACGCGCGCACCAGCGGCTACCTCAAATCGTGGAAGTACGATATCGGGCAGAAGGTGAAAGCCGGCGACACGCTGGCCGAAATCGAAACCCCCGACCTCGACCAGCAATTGCTGCAGGCCAAGGCCGACCTGGCCAGCGCCCGTGCCAACGAAGCGCTGGCGAAGACCACCGCCGACCGCTGGCAGGCCATGCGCGATTCCGATTCGGTGTCGAAGCAGGAAGTGGACGAGAAGACCGGCGACTACGCCGCCAAGCACGCGCTGGCCGCCGCCGCCGCCGCGAACCTCGAGCGCATCCAGGCCACCAAGGGCTTCGCGAAGCTGGTGGCGCCGTTCGACGGCATCGTCACCGCCCGTGAGACCGACGTGGGCGCCCTGATCAACGCCGGTGGCGGCGGGCAGGAATTGTTCGTGGTGTCGGATACGCACAAGCTGCGCATGTACGTGAACGTGCCGCAGAACTACGCCCCGGCCGTGAAGCAAGGCGCCACCGTGAAGCTGAGCGTGCCGGAATACCCGGGCAAGGACTTCACGGGCACCGTGGAATCCACCTCGTCCGCGATCAACGCCGCCAGCGGCACCACCCTGGTACAGGTCTCGGTGGACAACGCCGACGGCAAGCTGCTGCCGGGCGCCTATGCCAGCGTCACGTTCGACCTGCCCGCCGATGCCGCGTTGTACCGCGTGCCGGCCAGCGCGCTGGTGTACGACGGCAAGGGCCTGCGCATCGCCACCGTGGATGCGCAGAACAAGGTCGCCTTCAAGGATGTCACCATCGCGCAGGATTTCGGCAAGACGGTGCAGCTCGCCAGCGGCATCACGGCGAGCGATCGCGTGATCGAAAGCCCGCCCGATGGCCTCGCCAATGGCGACACCGTCCGCGTGACGCAGCCCCAGGCAAAGAAGGAAGGCGGCAATGCCAAGGCGTGAACCCTTGCGGCTGCTGGCGGGCCTGCTGCTTTCGGCCGGGCTCGGCGCCTGCTCGCTGGCGCCGGCCTACAAGACGCCCGAGGTGCCGGTCACCGAGCAGTTCACCAACACCAACTCGCCGTGGGTGGAAGCGAAGCCGGCCGACCACCTCGACCGTTCGTCGTGGTGGACGCTTTACGGTGACCACCGGCTCGACGACCTGCAGGGCCAGCTGCTGAAAAACAACGCCACGCTGGCCGCCGCCTACGCGCATTACCAGCAGGCCGAAGCCTTCACCAAGCAGGCACGCGCGGGTTTGTTCCCGACCTTTGGCCTCAACGGCAATGCAACGCGCAACCGCGAGTCCGACACGCGCCCGTTGCGCGGCGCCACGTCGCCGGCGTACTACAACTCGTACACCATCAGCGGCCAGCTCGATTACGAAGTGGACCTGTGGGGTCGCGTGCGTGACACCGTGGCCGCCGGTACGGCCGAGCAGGCCGCGTCCGCCGCGGATCTCGCCGGTGCGCAGTTGAGCCTGCAGGCGCAGCTTGCCGACAGCTACCTCCAGCTCAATGGGCAGGACCGCCAGATCAAGGTGCTCAATGACAGCATCGATGCATTCACGAAGGCGCTGCAGCTGACGCAGTCGCGGCACGAGGGCGGCATCGCGTCCGGCCTCGACGTGGCGCGTGCGCAGACCCAGCTTTCCAATGCGAAGTCGCAGCTGACCCAGGCGCAAGCCCAACGCGCCCTCGTGCTGCATGCCATCGCGGTGCTGGTGGGCGATAGCGCCTCCAGCTTCACGCTCGAGACGAAGGACGACGCCGTGAAGGTGCCGACCATCCCGCTCGACGTGCCGTCGGCGCTGCTGCAGCGCCGCCCCGATGTCGCGGCCGCCGAGCGCCGCACCGCCGCCGCGAACGCGCGCGTCGGCGTGGCCCGCTCCGCCTACTTCCCACAGGTGACCCTGGACGGGCAGGGCGGCTGGCAGAGCGATGCGTGGGGCAACATCGCCACCGCGCCGAACCGCTTCTGGGCCATCGGCCCCTCGCTGCTGCTCAACGTGTTCGACGGCGGCCGCCGCAAGGCCGCCGTGGAATCGGCAAAGGCCGCGACGGATGAAGCCGGTGCCAAGTACCGCGACGTGGTACTCAATGCCTTCGCCCAGGTCGAAGACAACCTGACCCTGCTGCGCGACCTCGGTGGCGCATTGAACGACCAGCGCGCCGCGGCCGACGCCGCCCAGCGTTCGGTGGACCTCTCGCTCGACCGCTACCGCCAGGGCGCCGTGGGCTACCTCGACGTGGTGCAGGCGCAGACCGCCGAGCTCGACGCCCGCCGCAGCGTCATCGACCTCGAAACTCGCCAGCTCCGCGCCAGCGTCGCTCTAATCCGTGCCCTGGGCGGCGGCTGGCAGGCCAGCTAAGTAACCCATATAGGAGCCAGCTTGCTGGCGATGGCCCTTGCCCCAGGCCCCATCGCCAGCAAGCTGGCTCCCACAGTAAGAACAGATATGATCCGGCGATGGAAACCCTCCTCGCCCGGCAACAGGACGCCCACCGCCGCGACGGCACGCCGCCTGTGGCCGTGCGCATCGACCGCATCGACCGCGCCATCGGCGCGCTGGTCGACCACGCCAGCGATATCGCGGACGCGCTGAGCGCCGACTTCGGCCACCGATCGCGCCAGGGCAGCCTGGTCAGCGATGTGGCCGCCTCGATCGAGCCGCTGAAGCACGCGAAGCGCCATGTGCGGCGGTGGATGCGCCGTGACCATCGCAGCGTCTCGCCCGCGCCGCTCGCGCTGCTGGGTGCCCGCGCATGGGTCGATTACCAGCCCAAGGGCGTCGTCGGCGTCATCGCGCCGTGGAACTTCCCGTTCAACCTCACGTTCGCGCCACTGGCGGGCATCCTGGCCGCCGGCAACCGGGCGATGATCAAGCCGTCGGAGTTCACGCCGAAGTCGTCGGCGCTGATGCAGGCGATGGTTGCCCAGGCGTTCGACGACAGCGAAGTGGCCGTGGTGACGGGCGACCAGGCCGTGGGCGAGGCGTTTGCCGCGCTGCCGTTCGACCACCTGCTGTTCACAGGCGCCACGGCGGTGGCGAAGCACGTCATGCGCGCCGCCGCCGAAAACCTCGTGCCTGTCACCCTGGAGCTCGGTGGCAAGTCACCCGCCATCATCGGCCGCGACGCCGACCTCGATCTCGCCGCGCGCCGCCTGTTGTTCGGCAAGACGCTTAACGCGGGGCAGATCTGCGTGGCACCGGATTACGCGCTGGTGCCGAAGGAGTCGATCGACGCTTTCGCCGATGCGCTGGCGCGGAACGTGGCGGTGATGTTCCCCACGTTCCGCGACAACCCCGACTACACGTCGATCATCAATGACCGCAACAAGGCGCGGCTGGAAAGTTACCTGCGCGACGCGCGCGAGAAGGGCGCGATGGTTCGCGAACTCCATGCCGCGGGTGAAGCGTTGAACGATCGCCGCATGCCGCCGACGCTGGTGCTTGGTGCCACCGACGACATGGCCGTGCTTCGCGACGAGATCTTCGGACCCATCCTGCCGCTCGTGCCGTATGGCCGCCTGGAAGATGCCATCGCATACGTCAACGCGCGGCCGAGGCCGCTGAGCCTCTACTACTTCGGCAACGGCCGCGCCGACCAGGAGCACGTGCTGGCGAACATCGTCGCTGGCGGCGTCACGCTCAACGACACCATCGTGCACCTGACGCAGGACAACCTGCCGTTCGGCGGTGTGGGTCCATCGGGCATGGGCGCGTACCACGGCGTCGATGGCTTCCGTACCTTCAGCCATGCGCGCTCCGTGTATCGGCAATCGCGCTTCGATATCACGGCCATGCTGCGGCCGCCGTACGGCAAGGCCATTCAACGCGTTCTCGACTTCAAGATCCGGCGTTAGGTCATAGTCACCTGTGGGAGCGCGCTTGCGCGCGATGGGGGGTGCCGCAAGCTCCCATCGCTTGCAAGCAAGCTCCTACATTTGGCGCGAAAAAAAGGGCCCCGCGGGGCCCTTTTTTTCAGCATTTCCGAGAGGCGTTGCTTACAGCTTCGCGCCCAGCAGTTCTTCCAGCTTGCGCTGGTCGACCGCGAACTTGCGGATGCCTTCGGCCAGCTTGTCGGTGGCCATCGCGTCTTCGTTGTGGCCCCAGCGGAACTGGGCCTCGGTGAGCTTCTTCGCCGGCGGCTCGGCCTTCTTGCCGGTGTCCTTCAGCGCCTCGGGCAGGTTCGCGTCGGTCTCGTCCAGTTCCTTCAGCAGGTCGGGCGAGATGGTGAGGCGGTCGCAGCCGGCAAGCGCCTGGATCTGGCCGATGTTGCGGAAGCTGGCGCCCATCACCACGGTCTTATAGCCGTGGGTCTTGTAGTAATCGTAGATGCGGCGCACCGACTTCACGCCCGGGTCTTCTTCCGGCGCGTAGGTCTTCTTGTCGGTGTTGGCCACGTACCAGTCGAAGATGCGGCCCACGAACGGCGAGATGAGGAACGCGCCAGCCTCGGCACAGGCCACGGCCTGTTCGAAGCTGAAGAGCAGCGTCATGTTGCAGTTGATGCCTTCCTTCTGCAGCTTCTCGGCGGCCTTGATGCCCTCCCACGTGGAGGCGAGCTTGATCAGCACGCGCTTCGGATCGACGCCGACATCCTTGTACATGCCGAGCAGGCGCTTGGCCTTGGCCATGCTGGCCTCTTCATCGAACGAGAGGCGGGCATCCACCTCGGTGGAAACATAGCCGGGGACGATCTTCAGGATTTCGCGGCCGATGAGCACGGCCAGGCGGTCGCCGGCATCGACCAGCTGCTGCGCGCGGTCGTTGCCCTGTTCCTTCGCCCACTTCACGGCCTCGTCGACGTACTGGGCGTACTCGGGGATGCTGGCCGCCTTGAGCAGCAGGGACGGGTTGGTGGTCGCGTCCTCCGGCTTGAAGGTTTTCATGGCCGACATGTCGCCGGTATCGGCGACGACCTTGGTCATCTTGCGCAGTTGTTCGAGTTGGCTGGTCACGTTGGGAGCTTCCGTTACCTGTGGGGAAAAAGATTGTCGCGCCATGGCGGCAGCGGGGGTAGGCATCCGATGGTATCGGTTGCCATGTTCAATATAGGTCGATGGGGTCGACATCAAGGCTCCAGCGCACCTTGCGGGCCGCGGGCAGGCCAGCCAGCGCGTGCTGCCAGGGCCTCAGGAACCCGTGGAGGCGCGCGCGCGTCGAGGCCTCGACCAGCAGCTGCCCGCGGTGCCGGCCCGCGCGCAGGGGCATGGGGGCGGGCATGGGGCCGGAAAGGCGCAGGTCGCCGGGCTCGCCCACCGCGAGGTGGGCGTCGTGGAGAAATGCATCCACTTCCGCGCGGCCATGCGCGTCCGCGCGCAGCAGCACCTGGTGCGAGAACGGCGGCAGCTCGAGCAGGCGGCGCTCGGTGAGCAGCTCGCCCGCCACGGCCGCATAGCCGCCGCGGAGCAGGGCATGCAGCATCGGGTGGTCGGGGTGGTGGGTCTGCAGCAGCACGCTGCCGGGGCGCGTGGCGCGGCCCGCACGGCCCGCCACCTGCACCACGAGCTGGGCCAGCCGCTCGCTGGCGCGGAAGTCGACGCTGTGCAGGCCTTCGTCCACGCCCACGATGGCCACCAGGGTGAGGTTCGGCAGGTCGTGCCCCTTGGCCAGCATCTGCGTGCCCACGAGGATGGCCGGCTTGTCGTCGCGCAGGCCGTCGAGGATCTCGCCGAAGGCCTCGCGCCGCCGCGTCGTCTCGCGGTCGATGCGCAGCACGGGCACGCCGGGGAAACGCTCGGCCAGCGCCTCTTCCAGCCGCTCGGTGCCCTGGCCCTGCGGGCTGAGGTTCGCCGAACCGCACGCGGGGCACGCGGCGGGCTGCGCCACGGTGTTGTCGCAGTGGTGGCAGATGAGCCGGCGGCGGCCGGCGTGCAGGGTCATGGGGCGGTCGCAGCGCGGGCAATCGGCATGCCAGCCGCAGTCGTGGCAGAGCAGCACGGGCGCATAGCCGCGGCGGTTGCGGAACACCAGCGCCTGTTCGCCGCGGCCCACGCACGCCGCCACGGCGTGCACCAGCGTGGGCGACAGGCCGTGGTCGAGGCGCTGCGCGCGCATGTCCACGATCTGCACGCGCGTGGGTTGCGCGGCACCCGGGCGGGCGCGCAGCACGAGCCGCTTGTAGCGCCCGGCTTCGACGTTGGCGAGGCTTTCCAGGGAAGGCGTGGCGGAGCCCAGCACCACCGGCACGCCGTGCGCGCGGGCGCGCACCAGGGCCAGGTCGCGGGCGTGGTAGCGGAAACCTTCTTGCTGCTTGTAAGAGGGGTCGTGCTCCTCGTCGACGATGACCAGGCCGGCATGCGGCAGCGGCGTGAAGACCGCCGAGCGCGTGCCGATCACCACCTTCGCCGTGCCCTCGCGCGCCCGCAGCCACGCCCGGGCGCGGTCGCCCTCGGCGAGGTTGGAATGCAGCACCTCGATGGCGATGCCCAGGCGTTCGCGGAGGCGGCGTACGGTCTGCGGGGCGAGGCCGATCTCCGGCACCAGCAGGAGGGTCTGCCGGCCCTCCGCCAGGGCCTTCTCGATCAGGGCGAGGTACACCTCGGTCTTGCCGCTGCCGGTGACGCCATCGAGCAGGTAGGGCTGGAAGCCGCCAAAGCCCTCGGCGACCCCGGCCACCGCGGCCGCCTGCTCGGCGCTCAGTGCCGGGCCCGGTGCCGGCGCGGCGGGCAAGGTAGCCTCCTTCAGTTCCAGTTTCTCGACCAGCCCCGCCTCGATGAGGCGACGCGCGGCGGCGCGCCAGTCAGGCAGGGCGAAGCCCAGTTCATCAGCGGCGCGTGGGCCGGCGTGGAGCGCCTCGAGCAGGGCGGCGGACCCGCCCTTGCGGCTGCGGGCGTCGCGGGCGCTGCGGCCCTGCATCGTCAGCGCCCACACCTCGCGGCCGGTGGCCGGCAATGGCTTCGGTTCGCGCAGGGCCAGGGGCAGGGCGTTGGCAAAGGCCTCGCCGGGGGCGCCGGCCCAGTACTCGGCCGCCCACGACAACGTGGCCAGCAACTCGGCGTCGAGCAACGGGGCGTCGTCGAGCACCTCGGCCGCCCGCTTCAACCGCTTTGCCCCGACGGCCGCCTCGGCCGCCGGGTCGATGACGATGCCCACCATCTCGCCCCGGCCGAACGGCACGCGCACGCGCGACCCTGCCCCGGCGACCCCGGCCAGGGGTGGCAGGTAGTCGAACAGGGTGAGGAGGGGAACCGGAAGGGCGACGCGGAGGACGGCGGTCATGCGAGGCCTAGTTTAACGGGGTCTGGCGATTTCGCTGGTCAATGATTGACCACGGTGGCGACCACTTGGACCGCCTTGAGGTGTTTCTAAGGAGGAATCCACCCTAAGTGCCCGTAGGCCGGGACCTTTCCATCTTATCCACAACTGCTGTGGATAAGTCTGTGGATGAGCTTCGGATGGAGGCCCTTCAGGCGCATGGTTAAGCCACCGGGGTCACGTTGAACACATTTTAACCAAGCTGAAATGTACTTATAAATCAGATATTTGAAAATGACTTGCCAGCGGGGTTCACTCGGCGTCCGCAAAACCTTGACAAAGGCGAAGGGACCTCGCTGCCTGTGCACAACCACTTGCCGGGTAGGAAAAAATCCTAGTGGGAAATACCGATGATGACGGCGATGAGCACCGCGAAGAACAGTAGCCAGAAATAGACGCTGCCTATCAACCAATACTTAAGGATAGTCATGCCCCATCCCTGGCGGTAGACGCGCTTCTGCATCAGCAGGAGGTACACGGGCATCCAGATCCACATGGCGACGCTCACCAGGGTGATCAGCGTACCGGCGACCGGCACGTGGCCCTTGATGGCGGATGCCGCGAAGCCCAGCAGGGTGAGCAGCATCAGGGCGAAGAACAGGAAGGCGTGGCTGTGCAGGGCCACGATAAGGTGCTCGACGTACAGCCGCCGCCTGAACACATAGAACAGCTTCAGCAGCAGCGCGAACACCGGGATCATGACGAACATGGTCTGCGGCAGCACGCCGAAGATGCCCTCGACGATGCGATGGATGGCCTCCTTCTGCTGGGGGCCGGGGTTGGTCGCCAGGGTGAGGTTGGCCTTCAGACGGTCCAGGCCGGCGTTGAGGCGCGCATTCACCGCGTCGGGCAACCAGGTGACGTGGAAGGTGAGGTCGCCGGTGCCGTCGTTGAAGATCCGCACCGGCTTCAGCTTGACGTCGTCATCGCCGCCGCTGCCCTGCGGCTGGATGGGCGGCGCCTTGAGCTCGGCGAGCCGCTTGTTGGCGGCGTCGCGCATCATCCCCTGCACATGGTCGAGACCGCTCTTCACCACCGCCGGCGTGGCCGGGTCGCTTTGCGTCGACAATAGCGCACGGGTCTCACGCGTGTAGATCTCGTGCACCTCGTCCGCGTCGTCGGCCTGCGCGAGCTGGCTCAGGGTATCGGCCTCGCTCTTCTCGTGGGCGCCGAAGCTCACGCCGTTGATGGCCACGTGCATGAAGAAGAAGCACAGCAGGCAGAACACGAACATGAGGCGGAACGGCGCGATGTAGCGCACGCGCCGGCCCGAGAAGTACTCGAGGGTGAGGAAGCCGGGCTTCGTATAGAGGGGCGGCACGGTATGGACGATGCGTTCGTCCATGTGGAAGAAGATGTCGCCGGCATCCTCCAGCATGTGCGAGACAGGCCGCAGCACGCTGTGGATCGACTGGCCGCATGCGTGGCAGAACTCGCCCTGCAGCACGGCCTCGCAATTCGCGCACTGCAGCGCGGGCGACGGCTTGAGTTCGTTCATCCGTTCGTTTCCCCGGTCTTGGTCCCCTTCCCGGTGCGGATGATGGCACGGGCCCGGGTACAATGGGCGGCCCATACGTCTTGATTACCCGATGCCCCTCGACCGCGCCCGTGCGCGCCGCGAGATCGGGGCCACCACCCGGCTGGCCCTGCCGATCATCGCCGCGCAGCTTTCTTCCGTTGGCCCCAATGTGGTCGACGCCGTGCTGGCTGGCCACCAGGGCGCCCACACGCAGGCGTCGGTGGTCACCGGTGTGAACATCTGGGTGCTGGCCATCGTCACCGGCATCGGCACCATGATGTCGGTGCCGCCCACGGTCGCCCAGCTCGATGGCGCCAACCGGCGTGGCGAGGTGGGGCCGGTGTTCCACCAGGCCATGTACATCGCGCTGGTACTCGGCCTCGTCCTCGGCGTGGCTGTCTGGCACGCGTCGCCGCTCATGGCGGTGTTCAAGGTGGTGCCCACCATGCGCGCGGATGTCGAGGCGTTCCTGCACGCCATTGCCTTCGCCGCACCCGCGCTCACCGTGTATTTCACGCTGCGCGGCCTCTCCGATGGCCTCTCGCTGCCCAAGCCCGCGCTGTATTTCAGCCTGCTGGGCACGGCGCTGCTGGCGCCGCTGGGCTACGTGCTCATGTACGGCAAGCTGGGCTTCCCGGCCATGGGCGCGCGCGGCAGCGGCATCGCCACCGCCATCGTGCTCTGGGTCGAGATGCTGGGCTTCGCCACCTACGTGCTCACGCACCGTAACTACCGCGACCTCAACCTGCGCACGCGCATGGCGCCGCCCAACTGGGGGCAGATCCGCCAGCTGCTGCACGTGGGCCTGCCCATGGCGGTGACCCTGCTGATGGAAGCGGGCCTGTTCGTGGCCGTGGCGCTGCTCATCGGCCGCCTGGGCGAGACGGTATCCGCCGCCCACCATGTGGCGCTCAACGTGGCGCAGGTGGCCTTCATGGTGCCTCTCGGGGTCTCCATGGCCATCACGGTGCGCGTGGGCAACGCCGCGGGCCGCCGCGATGCCCTCGGCGTGCGTTACGCGGGGCTCTCGGGCCTGCTGCTGGTGCTTGTCACCCAGCTGTTCTCGTCCGGCATCATGATCCTGCTGCCCACGCCCATCGCGCAGCTTTATACGAACGATGCCGCCGTGGTGGCCACGGCGGCGCAGCTGATGTTGCTGGCGGGCGTGTTCCAGTTCGCCGATGGCATCCAGGTGGCGTCCAATGGCGCCTTGCGCGGCCTGAAGGATACCCGCGTGCCCATGGCGCTCACCCTTTTTGCCTACTGGGTGGTCGGCATGCCGGTGGGCTGGTACCTGGCCTTCCCGCATGGGCTGGGCGCCCGCGGCATGTGGATGGGCCTGGTGGCTGGCCTCAGCGTCGCGGCGGTGCTGCTGTTCGCCCGTTTCT
The DNA here is from genome assembly GCF_000964085.1 of Luteibacter yeojuensis. Taxonomy (GTDB): domain Bacteria; phylum Pseudomonadota; class Gammaproteobacteria; order Xanthomonadales; family Rhodanobacteraceae; genus Luteibacter; species Luteibacter yeojuensis_A. The sequence continues at coordinate 56,033 of NZ_JZRB01000015.1, read as the reverse complement.
GGCGCACCAGCGGCCGCGCCGACTGGCCCGCGGACGTCGGCAGCGCCCCCGTGCCATTCCACACGTGATGCCAACGGGCCGACGCGTTACCCTGCGCCCAAACCGGATGGAAACCCAACGATGACGGATTCGTTCAACAGCACGCCGCCGCCCCTGCCCGGACGCCCCTCGCCCGTGCCGGCGGTGCCGCCCCCCCGCCGCAACGGCTTCGGCCGGTTCATGCGCGGGCTGGGCCGTGGCCTGAACATCACCCGCCTGGTGATTATCAACGTGCTGTTCTTCGGCGTGCTGGCCCTCTTTTTCCTGGCGGTGTTCGTTGGCAGCCGCGGCAGCAAGATCGACGACAAGACCGTGCTGGTGATCGCGCCCGATGGCGCGCTGGTCGAGCAATACAGCGCCGACCCGCTGTCGCGTGCCGTGTCGCGCATGTCGGGCGATGGCGTGAAGCAGGTGCAGGTGCGTGACCTGGTCCGCGCCATCGATACCGCCGCGAAGGACGACCGCATCAGCCGCATCCTGCTGCGCACCGACAAGCTGCAGGCCGGTGGCTTTGCCGCGCTGCGCGAAGTGGGTTCGGCGCTCGATCGCTTCCGCGCCGCGGGCAAGCCGGTGATGGCATGGGGTGCGAACCTCGAGCAGGGCCAGTACTACCTGGCCGCGCACGCCGACAAGGTCTACATCGATCCGCAGGGCGGCGTCATTGCCACGGGCCTCGCCAATTACCGCCTCTTCTACAAGGATCTGCTCGACAAGCTCGGCGTGCAGGTGCACCTGTTCCGCGTGGGCCAGTTCAAGAGCGCCGCGGAGCCGTTCATCCTCGACCACGCCTCGCCCGAGTCGAAGGAAGCCGACGCCTACTGGCTCGGCGGCCTGTGGGGCACGTGGGTCAACGAGGTGGCCACGCTGCGCCATATCGACCCGGCCGCGCTGCGCGCCGATGTCGACGACCTCGCCGACCGCGTGCGCGACGCCAAGGGCAGCCTGGCCCAGCTGGCCGTCGACGAGAAACTGGTGGATGGCATCGCCACCGACCAGGACATCGTCCGCATGCTGCGCAAGGAGGGCGTGCCGGCGGGTGAAAAGAACAACGGCTTCCGCCACGTGGAGCTGGCCACCTATCTTTCCGATCGTGGCCTTGGCACCACCGACATGCTGCAGACCGGGCCGGGCGTCGCCGTGGTGGTGGCCGAAGGCGAGATCACCGGCGGCAAGCAGGCGCAGGGCACCATCGGCGGTGATTCCACCGCGGCGCTCATCCGCGCCGTGCGCCACGACCGCCGCACGCGCGCGCTGGTGCTGCGCGTGAACTCGCCCGGCGGCGAGGTGTACGCCGCCGAGCAGATCCGTCGCGAAGTGGAGCTGACGCGCGAAGCGGGCATCCCCGTCGTGGTGTCGATGGGTGACGTGGCCGCCAGCGGCGGCTACTGGATCTCGATGAACGCCAACCGCATCTACGCCGAGCCGAACACCATCACCGGCTCCATCGGCATCTTCGGCATGTTCTTCACCGTGCCCGACACGCTCTCGAAGATCGGCGTGACGAGCGATGGCGTGGGCACCAGCCCGCTTGCCGGCGCGTTCGACATGACCCGCCCGCTCGACCCGAAGGTGGGCGTGCTGATCCAGAGCATCATCGACAAGGGCTACCGCGATTTCGTCGGCGGCGTGGCGCGTGCCCGCGGCAAGGATTTCGCCGCCATCGACAGCATCGCCCAGGGCCGCGTGTGGACAGGCGAGCAGGCCATGCAGCGTGGCCTCGTCGATCGCCTCGGCAACTTGCAGGATGCCATCGCCGATGCCGCCCAACAGGCCAGCCTCGGCAAGGATTTCAACGTCCGTTACGCCGAGAAGCCGATGGGGGCGTTCGAGCGCTTCCTCACCAGCGTGGGCGATAGCAGCGAAGCCCGCGTCGCGCTGTCGTGGGGCATGCACCTGCCGTCGTGGGTGGCCGAGCTGCCGAAGCTGGCGCCGGAGTTCGCGCTGTTCCGCAGCGCGGAAGCCGGCAAGCCGCACGTGTACGCCTACTGCTTCTGCTCGCCCCGCTAAGGGGCTAGTGGTCCTGCGCGTCGACGGCCTTGCGCTGGTCGTCGGCCTGCTTGTCCACGGTCTTCTGAACGTCCTGTGCCTTCTTCTTCTGCGCTTCCATGTCGTCCCACGGCGTGGCGGCGCGGGCCTGGGGCGCGGGCGGCTGCTGGTCGGGCTGCGGCGGCTTCGAGCAGGCCGCGCAGGTGGCGATGAGGGCCAAGGGCAGGGCGTAGCGGATCATGGCGTGGGTTCCCCGGTGCATGGGCCCCGAGTCTCCCGCCATGGCGTGCTCAACGCAATCGTGCATCGTAGAAGCCGTCGACATGGGCCACCTCCATCTCCCAGTCGAACAGCGATGAAAGCCGGTCGCCGGCCAGCAGGCCGGCTTTCGGGCCTTCGGCATGCAGCGCGCCGTCGCGCAGCATCACGACATGGCCGATCTCGGGCACGATCTCCTCGACATGGTGGGTGACCAGCAGCAGGGTGGTGCCTTCGCGGGCGAGCTGGCGCAGCAGGTCGAGGAAGCGGCGCCGCGTGCCGGGGTCCAGGCCGGCGCAGGGCTCGTCGAGCAGCAGGGCGCGCGGCTGGTGCACCAGCGCACGGGCGATGAGCACGCGGCGCGCCTCGCCCGTCGATAGCGTGGAGACATCGCGCTCCGCGAGGTGCGCCGCGCCGACACGCGCCAGCGCCGCCACGGCACGGGTGCGCATGCCGCCATCCACCACGTGGTCGAGCCCCAGCGTCATCGACGCGAAGAACCCGGAGAGCACGGTGTCGATGGCGCGCTCGTGCGTGGCTTCGAATTCGCGCCGCAGGTCGGATGACACGACGCCGAGCAGCGAGCGCAGCTCCGCCACGTTCCAGCGCTCGCGGCCGAAGATGCGCACCACCGGTGTGCCATCGTCGTGCACCAGCGGATAGAGCCGCCGCTCCACCAGCTTCACCAGCGTGGACTTGCCCGAGCCGTTCGGGCCCAGGATGGCCGTGTGCTGGCCCTGGGCAATTTGCAGCGAGAGCTGGTCGAGTAACGCGCGGCCGTCGCGGAGGACGGTGGCGCGGTCGATGGCGAGGAGCGGGGTCGTGGCATCCATGCCCCCGAGCATACGGTACGATCGGCGGCATGGAGGATTACACGATGCATCCACGACTCGCCGCCTGGCGCCTCGACGGCCGTACCGCCCTCGTCACCGGCGCCAGCAAGGGCATCGGCTATGCCTGCGCCCGCGAGCTCGCCGCGCTCGGTGCCGACGTGCTCATGGTGGCGCGCGACGAGGCCGCCCTCGAAGCCGCCGCGCAGGAGCTGGCCGAGGAGTGCCCCGAGGTGGAGGTGCTGGCCATGGCGGCCGACCTCACCGACCACGAGGATCGCCAGGCCGTCTTCGACTGGGTCAACGACCTCGACATCGATCTTTCCATCCTCGTGAACAACGTGGGCGGCAACATCGTGAAAACGACGCTGGCCTACGAGCCGCACGAGCTGCGCGGCATCTTCGAGCTCAACGTGTTCTCGGCCTTCGAGATGTGCCGCCTCGCGTATCCGCACCTGGTGGAACACACGCATGCCGCCATCGTGAACGTCGGTTCCGTCTCCGGCATCATGCACGTACGCACCGGCTCGCCCTACGGCATGACCAAGGCCGCCATCCACCAGCTCACCCGCAACCTCGCCTGCGAATGGGGCGAGGACGGCATCCGCGTCAACGCCGTGGCGCCTTGGTACATCCGCACGCAGCGTACCGACCCGGCGCTGGCCGATGCCGAATACCTCGACGAGGTGCTCGACCACACGCCCATGGGACGCATCGGCGAGCCCGAGGAAGTGGCGGGCGCGGTGGCGTTCCTGTGCCTGCCGGCGTCCAGTTACGTCACCGGTGAAACGATCGGTGTCGACGGCGGGTTCCTGCGCTACGGGTTCTAGTTTCCTTCCAATCAACGATAAGGATTGTCATGCGAGCAACACGATGGGCCCTGACCCTGCTGGCCGGCTTCAGTGCCAACGCGGCACACGCGGCCTGCCCCGATAAGCCGACGCTTGATACCCTCACAAAGATGGGAAGTGTCTTCATCGGCGAAGAACACGGCACCAACGAAAGCCCGGCCTTCGTACGCTGCGTTGTCGAACACGACATCGCCAGCGGCATGCACCCCACGGTCGCGCTTGAGCAAAGTTCGACGTCGCGTGACCTCGCGTCCGATGATTGGCTCGGCACCGACGGCCGGCATTCGAAGGCCATGGCGGCGCTTGTCGTCTGGCTCCTGGCCCGGGAGAAGGCAGGGGCCGTGAAGCTGCATTGGCTGGACGACTACACGAAATCCGGTGATACGCGCGACCACGACATGGGCGAGAGCCTTGTGCCGCTGCTGGCCGAGGGGCCGGTCATCGCTTACGCGGGCAATGTCCACGCGCAGAAAAGCCAGCGCATGATGCAGGGGTATGACGTCAAGCCAGCCGGTGAGTACGCCGGCGCGGCCATGGTGCACGTGCTGCTGGCGCCGTCAGGGCCAGGCTCCGCGTGGAATTGCATAGGCACGTGCGGCGTCCATACCCAGAAGGGCGGTGTTTTCTCGGCAAAGCCAGGTACGCTGGTTCCGGCCGCCAGCCTGGGGCGTGACTTCTTGCTTGGCTATGACTACGTGTATTCCATCGCCTCGTTCACGGCATCCCCGCCGTCACGCCAGGCTACCCACACCCCTGCAACTGCCCCCGCAACGCCGCATCCTTAGCGTCGAGTGGCGCGCGTTCGCTCTTGAACGCGTTGCGGATGGCTTTTTCGTTGGCGCCCTGCTCGTCGCGAAGCGTCTGGCAGGTTTCGGCGGCTGACATGGGGCGGCACGTGTCGCGTACCCAGACGTAGTTGGCGTTGGCCACCGCCGCGGCGTTGCCTTTGCCGCGGTTGAGTTCAGGGAACGACGATACGGCGGCGTTGCGGCTGCCGTAGACGTTGGCGAGGCCGTTGTCGACCGCGCCCAGCACGCCGAGGGGCGCGGCATACGCGTCGGGGTGGCCGTTGCTACTCGTGTACGTCTTGCCGTCGGTTGCCCGCGTGCACAGGTACATCTGCGGCACCGGCCGCGGTGGCGTGGGCGCGGGTGGCTCCACGTCGGTGAACACACCATCGGGCGGGGGTGGCACCACGGGGCGGCTGGGCGCCGGTGCGGAATCATCCAACTGCAGCACCTCCTGGTGCTGCTGCTTCGCGCAGGGTGTCTGCTGATAGATGGTCTGGCCGTTGGCCGTGCACTTGTAAGCCTCGCCGGCCACCGCGCCGCCCAGGGGCAGCGTGGCGACCACCAAGGCCGCGAGGGCGCGACGCATCCTCAGAACTCGGCCACGTGCTCTTCGGAGGCGAAGCCCAGCGTCATCGCGCCTTCGCCCACGTTGACCATGCCGGTGATGCTCATGGGGGTCTCCAGCATTTCGACGCCCGCGTCGCCGCAGATGCGGGTGAGGGCGGTGTAGCCGGGCAGGTTGCGCATCTCGTCCAGCTCGCCGCCGTAGCTCAGCGACAGGCAGGGCACCAGCAGCCCGGCCTGCACGCGCTTGGCCGCGTATTCGAACAGCACCTGCGCGCCATGCTCGAAGCCGCGTACCTTGCCCACCGGGCCCGTTTCGCCGCGGTGGGCGCGGAGGATCGGCTTGATGTCGAGGGCGGTGCCGAGCATGGAGCTGAGGAAGCTGACGCTGCGGTCGCCCTTGCTACGGGCACGCGAGCGCAGGTAGTTCAGGTCGCGGGGCAGCATGTAGCCGTACGAGCAATCGGCGATGTGGGCGGCGCGCTCACGCACTTCCGCGGGCGACTTGCCGGCCTGGATCATGCGGACGGCCTCGGCCACGGCGGGCGCCGAGCCGGCGAAGATGTTGCGGGTATCCACCACGCGCATGAGGAACGGCCCGCTGATGCCCGCGGCCTCGCGGATGGGCCGGTAGTTCTTCAGGATGGCGAAGCTGGCCTTGATCACGTTGTCGTGGATGGGGCTGCGCGTGGCCATGATGGTGAGGCACACGACACAGTCGTAGTCCTTGACCATGCGGCCCAGGAAGAGGTTCTGCACGTCTTCCACGCTGGAGGGCTCCGTCTCGGCCGACTGGCTGCGGCTGCCCAGCTTCTGGTCGCGGAAGCGCAGGATCTCCGCCGGGTCGCGGTCGTCCTTGAACCGGTGGTTGTCCACCTTCACGGTGATAGGCATCACGGCGACGCCGTTCCGCTCCACGAAGTCTTGCGGTACATCCACCGCCGCATCAATCGCCACGCCAATCCGCATCGCACACCCCCGGTCCTGCCGGGGCCCAGGGCACCCATTGCGCCCTGCCCACCCCGCAGCGCCGGATGCTACACTTGCACGAATGAATTTGGCATCTTGCCGGCGTGGCGTCGCCGGTAACCGCCGCCGGCCAGGCCGTCGAGCCCCCTCCCCGGCGGCGCTTTCGCACCGGATTCCCGCATGAAAACCAAGAACGAGATCGTGTCCAACTGGCTGCCGCGCTACACCGGCACCCCACTGGACGGCTTTGGCGAGCACATCCTGCTCACCAATTTCGGGCATTACGTCGAGCGCTTCGCCGAGGAGAACGGCGTGGAAGTGCGCGGCCGCGACCGCCCCATGCCCAACGCCACGGCCGACGGCATCACCCTCATCAACTTCGGCATGGGCAGCCCCAACGCCGCGACGGTCATGGACCTGCTCAGCGGCATCGAGCCCAAGGCCGCCCTGTTCCTGGGCAAGTGCGGCGGCCTGAAGCGCAAGAACGCCATCGGCGACCTGATCCTGCCCATCGCGGCCATCCGCGGCGAGGGCACCTCGAACGACTACCTGCTGCCCGAGGTACCGGCCCTGCCGGCGTTCCAGCTCCAGCGCGCCGTGTCCACCATGATCCGCGACCTTGGCCACGACTACTGGACCGGCACGGTCTACACGACCAACCGCCGGGTTTGGGAACACGACGAGCAGTTCAAGGACTACCTGCGCCGCACGCGCAGCATGGCCATCGACATGGAGACGGCCACGATCTTCGCCGCCGGCTTTGCCAACCACATCCCCTGCGGCGCGCTGCTGTTGGTCTCCGACCAGCCGATGATTCCCGAGGGCGTGAAGACCGAAGCCAGCGATGCCACGGTCACGGCCAACTTCGTTGAGAAACATATCAAGGTCGGTGTCGAAGCCCTGAAGCTGGTCCGCCGCCATGGCCGTAGCGTGAAGCACCTCAGGTTCGAGGGCGAGAACGAGTAAGACTTTGCAGATTCGTTCCATTGGCGCCGCGGCCGTGGCGTCCTAACCAAGCATTACCGTGGAATGCGGCGTGGGTGCATCGGTTCATTCGCTAAGGCGAATGCATGTAACCAGCGGCTTGCGCCGCCCAAGGCTGGTGGCGTTTTGGCAGTCGGGGGCGGGCAGGCCCTTGGTGCCGCCAGTCGCGGACCTTCGGACCGGGCCGTAGCGCCTTTCTCGCAATAGCCGTTGCGCATGGCGGCCCTCCGCTCATGTCGGCCCCAAGGGCCTGCCCGCCCCCGAGGCCACGTGACCCGTGTCTTGGGGCACAAGCCGGTGCTCCGGTGCTGCTTGGCATCACGCTCGTATAGCCATGTAGCGCTGCAGTGGCGATCCAGCGGGGGTGAGGTAAGCGTAAGTAACGAGCCCCCGTGGCCGGCGTGCGTCACGGCACACCGCGCTGCGGCCATGCGTTGTCATCCCTTGCCAGGACGCAATCCTGGAACGTGCGCTGCAACAGCGGGAGATTGCGCCGTTGTATATGCAGCGCGCTGAGTCATACGCGACCGTGTGCGTTCAAAGACCCTCTCGTTTTGCCGCACGAAACCAGGCGCATGGACTCGGCGTCGGGTGGGCCCTTGGGGCCGACATGAGCGGAGGGCCGCGCAACGTGATGTCAAAGCGATAGCGGAGCTACGGCCCGGTCCGAAGGTCCGCGACTGGCGGCACCAAGGGCCTACCCGTCGCCGACTCGCGACATCGCACCAGCCTAAGGCGGCGCAAGCCGCTGGATTCACGCATTCGCATACGCGAATGAACCAAAAAAAGCCGCCCGTGGGAGCGGGCGGCGATCCGGGGAGATCTGCAAGGCGGCGCGGGTTGGGAGGGGTCCCGCGCGCCCTGTCTTCTTGTGGTGAACCGTTACAGCGAGAAGTCGTACTCGGCCGAGACCTGCACGTAACGCGGCGTCTGGAAGCTCGTCGGGATCTTGTACGTGCTGTCCGTCAGCGGCGCGCCGTTCGGGTCTTCGCCCACTTCGTTGATCGTCGTCGTGTGCTGCTTGTTGAACACGTTGAAGACGCTGGCCGAAAGCGTGACGCCCTTCGCCCACTGCGGCTTGTACGACGCGTTCAGGTCCATGTTCCAGTACGACGGCGTGCGGCCCACGGAGCCACGCTTCACGATCATGCCGCTGCAGTACAGGTAGGCACCCGAGCCATAGCCGCCGTTCACCTGGCTGTCGATCGGGTTCAGGCCGTAGCAGTTCTCCGGGCGGCCGGTCTGGAACACGCCATTGGCGCCCACCAGCCATTCGTCGTTGATCTGCCATGCGCCATAGATCTTGAACGTGTGCTTGCGATCGTTCGGCAGGTTGCCGTTCGAGCCGGCCATGATCTCCGGGTAATCGAACAGTTCCGTCGTGCCGGTATCGGCCTGGCCGTTGCTCGAGTCCACGCCGCCTTCCGAGTTGCCGCGCAGGTGCGACCACACGTACGACGCCTTGAGGTACCAGGTGTTGTCGAAGTTGCGCTCGGCCGTAAGCTGCAGGGCCTCGTAGGCGCGCTTGTACTTCGGCTCGCCCACGTCGGCGCCCGTCAGGTGGATGTTGTACAGCTGGCCCGTGGCGTCCACCGGGGTGGTGAGGGTCACGGCGCTGCCCGGGTTGAAGATGTAGCAGCCCGGCACGTTCGACGCTTCCGGCGTCAGGCTGGTGGTGTCGAGGTTCAGGCCGTACTGCGCGTTGGCCGCCTTGGCGATCGGGCGGAAATCGCACGAGTCGTCGATGCCGGTGAGGATTTTCCGGTAGATGGCCTTCACGCCCAGGGTCCAGTCGGCCACCTGCTGCTGCGCGCCGAGGATGAACTCACGCTGCTTGAATGGCTTGAGGTCCTTGGTCGCGACCGCCGACGGGTTCGGCACCTGGCCGGCCTCGCCGTTGGCATACGTGGTGCCGGTGCGCGCCGGGAACGCCGCCGCGTAGGCGTCGGGCAGGGCGCCAAGGCCCAGCGGTGCGCCGGTGAGCGGGTCGACGCCGGTGTAGCTGAAGTACTTGATCTGGTACAGCGACGCGGCGGCGCCGCGAAGTGCCACGTTGCCGTCGAGCGGCAGCGAGTAATCGCCCGCGCTGCCATAGATCTTCAGCGTGGAATCGCCGTGCACGTCCCACGAGAAGCCCAGGCGCGGCTGCCAGCTGTGCACCTGCTTCACGTACGTCTGGCCCAGGCTGTTCGTGTTCTCGAAGCCGTCGTTGCGCACGCCGATGCGGGCCATGAAGTTGTCGGTGACGTGCCAGTTATCCTGCAGGTAGTACGAGCGCTGCGTGATGCCGACGCGGGCACCCGTCGCGAAGATGGTCTGGCGGACCACGCTGTCGGCGGGGTCCAGGCCTGGGTCGTGGCCGAGGATCGATGCCGGGATGGAGCTGTACGTGTACAGCGCGCCACCCTCGTAGGCGGTGCCGGTATCGGTCTTGAAGTGGTCGCGTGCCCAGCCGCCCTTAATCTCGTGGTCACCGATGTGGTACTCGAGGTCGATGCGGCCGGCTTCGCGTTTGTCTTCACCATCCGGCGTGTTCAGCGAGCCGGCGAACGAGCAGTGCGGGTAACCGGCGGCGCCGTTCGTCACCGGCGTGCGCGAATCGGTGATGGAGGGGCAGCCCGGCGAATTGGCGGCGTCGAAGATGTTGCCATCGTAGGTCTCGACGATGCCGTTGGCGGCCGTGGCCGTGCTCACGCGCTTGTTGGTGCTCTTGCCGAACTGCGCGGTGAGGGTGAGGTCATCGGTGATGTAGTTGGTGTACTTCAGGATGTTGGTCATGCCGCCACCCTTGTTGTACACCTGGCCGAGGTAATCGTCGCGGTGCGGCTGGCCGTTGTCGTCGTACTCGTAGCCGTAGATGCTCTGCTGCTGCGTGGTGGTATCGCTGAACCCGGTGTACTCGAGGATATTGTTCTCGTTGATGTTCCAGTCGAGCTTCACCAGGTAGCGCGGATCCTTGATGGTGGTCTTGTTGTAGTCGCCGCCACCGGTGGTATCACCGTAGTGCTCATCCGCCGTGCGCGTGCCGCCGACGAGGGCGAACATGAACAGCTTGTCCTTGATCAGCGGGCCGCCCAGCCAGGCGTTCCAGCGCTGGCCGAAATCGTTGGCGTTGCCGGTGCCGTTGTTGCCGATCACGTAGTTGCTGTTGTGGCGGTTGTTCTGCAGCAGCGCGCCATTTTGCAGGTAGACGTTCGGCTGCTTGGCCTGCAGCTGGTAGGGGTTCCAGGTGAAGTCGACGCCACCCTGCCACGTGTTGGTGCCGCGCTTGGTGTTGACCGAGATCACGCCGCCGGTGGAGTTGCCGTACTCGGCGCCGTAGCCACCGTCCTGGATATCTTCCGAGTCGATCGCTTCGAAGGGCACCTGGGAGTACGTGAGGCTCTGGAAGAAGTTGGTAACGTTGAAGCCGTTCACGTAGTAGCTGTTCTCGGCCACCGACGCACCGCTGAACGATGCCAGGTTGCCGAAGGCGCTGTCGCCCTTGGTGGCGCCCGGCGCCAGCAGCGCCACGGCCGTCTGGTTGCGGGCCAGCGGCAGCTGCTTGATCTGCTCGGCGGTCATCACCGTGCTGGTCTGCGCGGATGCCACGTCGATGGGCGGCAGCGCGTTGGCGGTGACGGAGACAGCGGACAGATCCTCCGCGCTCTTGGCTTCACTGGCGGGCTGCGCCACGAGGTTCACGTTGAACCCCTGGCCGGCCACGACCTGCACATCGCGCGAGGTGCTGGTGCCGCCGCTCGTGGTCACTTTGTAGCTGCCCGGCAGCAGCGACACGATGTTGAACTTGCCATCGGCGCCCACCGTGGCCGAGCGGCTCACGCCGCTGCCCGCGTTGGTGGCGGTGACGGTGGTCCCCGGTTGCGCGGTACCAAAGATGCTACCGGCGGTGCTCTGGGCAAGAGCGGCGGTGCTGGCGAAGCCAAGACCGATCGCCACGGCAAGCGCAAGGGTGCGCCGGCGTGGCTGCCTGTTCGTGTGACGCGTGTTCATCAATTCTCCCCGGCCAAAGGCCAAACGATGCAAAACCGAATGGCATGTCGCATTAACGAAACTGCAACAAGCGGGGTGAAACTACGCTGCGCCGATAACCGTACTCAATGCGCGGTTCATGAACGCAAGGACGTAGACGGGTTGCGTGCGGCTGATTCGCAAGGGTCATGCATACGCGGTGCGACGTGGGGTCCAGTCGCACCGCGCTTCATCGTCGCGCGACGGGGAGAACTTGCGATTCTTGTTAGTCGTTAAATGAAACATGTTTCACGTGAGACGAATTCCTGCACCCGTGCCGTGGAAAGCTGCGTGGGAACCAGAGAGCCTGGCTAGGCATGCTTTTGTGTTCTTGTAAGGTAGTGATCATACGGACAAAACGATAGGCCTCTTGTCCGGCTCGCAACCGTCTCGTAGCGTCGTGGGATGGAACTGGTCATCACCGTGCTTGTCCTCCTTCTCGTCGTGGCGCTGTCGGGCGCGCTTGTCCGCATCCTGCCATTCCGGCCGCCGCTGCCCGTGGTGCAGATCGCGCTGGGCGCCTTGCTGGCAGGGACGATGGGGCTGCACGTGGAATTCGACCCCGAGATTTTCTTCCTGCTGTTTATTCCCCCCTTGCTCTTCGCCGATGGCTGGCGCTTTCCCCGTCGCGAAATGCTTTCGCTGCGCGGCCCGATCCTGGCGCTGGCCGTTGGCCTGGTGTTCTTCACGATCGTGGGCGTGGGTTACTTCGTGCACTGGATGATCCCCACCGTGCCGCTCGCAGTGGCGTTCGCACTCGCGGCGGTGCTCTCGCCCACCGATGCGGTGGCCACGTCGGCGGTTACCGGCGGTACGCGGATGCCGTCGCGCCTCATGCATATCCTTTCCGGCGAAGCCTTGCTCAACGATGCGTCGGGCCTCGTCGCGCTGCAGTTCGCCGTCGCGGCGGAACTGACGGGCAAGTTCTCGGTGCTGGGTGCCGCGCGCGATTTCATGGCCACGGCGCTAGGCGGCCTGGCCGCGGGCGCGCTGGTCGCGTATGCGTTTGGCATGCTGTTGCGCCGGCTGGTGCGCTGGGGCGGTGAAATGGAGCCTGCGACGCAGGTGGGCCTGCTGTTGCTTATCCCCTTCGCGGCCTACCTGCTCGCCGAGCACTTCCACGTTTCGGGCATCCTCGCCGCCGTGGCGGCCGGCATGATGATGAATACCGGTGGCGTGCTCCGCAACGGCTACGCCGCCACGCGTATGCAGAACTTCGCGGTGTGGTCCATGGTGGAGTTCACGTTCAACGGCCTGATCTTCCTCCTGCTCGGCATGCAGCTGCCGGGCATCCTCGACGGCGCGCGCACCGACCTGCAGCAGGCCGGCGGCGGCGAGCTGTGGTACCTCGCCGCCTACGTCGTCGCGATCACGCTGGCGCTGGTGCTGCTGCGTTTCGCGTGGGTATGGCTCTCGTGGCGTTTCATCCTGCTGCGTGCCGCACGCCGCGGTGCGCCTCGCCCGCCAATGGGGACTCGGCTGATCTGGACCACGGCGCTCGCTGGCGTGCGCGGCGCGGTGACCATGGCGGGCGTGCTGTCGATCCCGCTGGCGAAATCGGCCGGCGTGCCGTTCCCGGTGCGCGATTTGCTGATCTTCCTCGCCACAGGCGTCATCCTGTGCACGCTCCTCATTGGCGTGGTGGGCCTGCCGATGGCGGTGAAAGGCCTGAAGTTGCCCAGCGAAGACCCGGCGGTACGCGAGGAACGCATGGCGCGTTCACTTGCCGCGGAAGCGGCCTTGCGTGGCATCGCCGACGAACAGAAGCGCATGGAAGACGGCGGCGACGCGGAGTCGATCGCGCTGGCGTCGCGCGTCGCGGCGCGGGTCATGGCCGCGTACCAGCAACGCTTGCTCGCGGCGGGTGAAGAGGGCGACGGGGCGGGTGCCGCGCGCACCGAGGCGAAGCTGGAGCGTGACATGCGCCTTGCCGCGTTGCGCGCCGAGCGGCGCGAGCTGTTCGAGCTGCGCCGCAAGCACGCCATCAATGACGAGACCATGCGCACGGTGATGCGCGAGGTGGACCTCGCCGAAACCGCGATCACTGGCCTCGGCGCGGAGTGACGCTCAGGCGGCAGGAAGGCGGAAAAACGCCTCGGCGGTGAGCGTCGAGGCCTCGGTGACGGCCATGGGCAGCTCGCCCCGGTCGCGCGCCACTTCGTCGCGGATGTGGCCGAGGTACATGGGCTCGTTGCGGCGGTCCTTCGGCATCGGCCGCAGCGTGCGCGGCAAGAGGTAAGGCGCGTCGGTCTCGAGCATCAGCCGGTCGGCGGGGATGCGCTTCACCAGCTCGCGCAGGTGCGCGCCGCGGCGCTCGTCGCAGATCCACCCGGTGATGCCGATGTGGCAATCGAGGTCGAGGTAATCCTGCAGCGCCTCGCCGGTATCGGTGAAGCAGTGGACGACCGCCGCCGGCACGCGGTCGCGATAGCGGCGAAGCAGGGCGAGGAAGTCGTGGTGTGCGTCGCGCTGGTGCAGGAACAGCGGCATACCCAGGTCGGCCGCGATTTTGAGCTGACGCTCAAACACCTCGCGCTGGATCTCGCGCGGTGAGTAATTTCTGTTGTAGTCCAGGCCGGTTTCGCCGACGGCGCGCACTTCGGGCGCCTGGGCCAGGCGACGGAGCAGCGCATCGGTCTCGTCGTCGTAGTCCACGGCATGGTGCGGATGCACGCCCGCGGTCGCAAATAGCCGCCCACCACTGTTTTTTGCGAGCGCCAGCGCCTGCTCGCTGCCCTCGCGGGAGGCGCCCGTAACCACCATCCGGCCCACGCCATGGGCACTTGCCCGGGCAAGCACCTCATCGAGGTCGGCGCGGAAGGATTCGTGCGTGAGGTTGGCGCCGATGTCGATCAAGTCCATGATTTTTTTCGCTTTAGCGGAAAGTCTGAGGCGCGCGGTATTCGTGTGGTATTCCCGCGCAAAGCCATGAATTAGAACACGTATGGACGTCTGAACCCTACTTCCCGGGGGCGTGGCCGGCTAGGCCGTTCGGTCGAGGGCCTGTGTCGCGTCAACTTATTGACGTTCGCATTTTCCTACTGCTACGTTCCCGAGACACTTGGTGTTCAGGCGTCAAAAACATGACACCCAGTGCCGTACAGGGGACGCCTGGAAACGGTGTCAGAAGGGAATGGTGGCCCACCATGGGCTGCCTGCAAGCAGTACCACGGGCAAAGGGGTAGTGCAGATGGGAAATCGTATCGCCGCGGGCGCGCTTGTCGCCTCGCTCGCCCTGGCCGCCGTGCCAATGGCATTCGCCGCCGGCGCCACCGCGCCCACGGCCCGCTTCGATGTCAGCGCCTTGCGCGCGCCCGGCGGCTATGACCGCTTCATCGTGAAATACCGTGATGGCAGCCCCGAGCGCGCCAGCCGCGTGGCGGCCACGCAGGCCGTGGGCGTGGCGCTGTCGCGCGCCGCCGCCACCACCGCGTCGCTTCGCGCCGGCAAGGTGGCCGCGCCCGCGGCGGTCTATGGCCGCAAGCTGGGTACGGGCGCCGACCTGCTCCGCACGTCGCGCAAGCTCAGCAAGGCCGAGGCGGATGCACTCATCCGCCAGATCGCCACCAACCCCGCGGTCGTCCACGTCGAGGCCGACGTGATGATGCAGAAGGTGCGCGACATCGTGGCGCCATCGGCCCTCGCGGCCGCGCCCGCGCCGGTTGCCGTCGACGACCCGTACTACAGCTACCAGTGGCACCTGCGGCCCGCCGCGGGCCAGGCCGAGAAGATCGGCAGCGATGCCAGCAGCTACGCCAACAGGGGCGGCAGCAACGCGGCCACCGCGTGGAACCTTTCCGACGGCACGGGCATCACCGTGGCGGTGCTCGACACGGGCATCACCCAGCACCCGGATATCGACCTGTCGCTCGCCGACGCGGGTTACGATTTCATCTCCGACAAGTTCGTCTCCGGCCGCGGTACGGATGATCGTGCGCCGGGCGGCTGGGACCTGGGTGACTGGACCACCGAGCCCAAGTACCTCGTCGCCAACGGCGGCTGCATCGACCCGTCGAAGGGCGATGTGCAGGAGGATTCCAGCTGGCACGGCACGCATGTGTCGGGGAACATCGCCGAGCTGACCAACAACACCACCGGCATGGCTGGTATCGCTTACAAGGCGAAGGTGTTGCCCGTGCGCGTGCTCGGCCACTGCGGCGGTTACTCGTCCGATATCGCCGACGGCATCGTATGGGCCTCGGGCGGCCACGTCGAAGGCGTGCCCGATAACACGCACCCCGCGCAGGTCATCAACATGAGCCTGGGTGGCCCCGGCGCCTGCGCCGACGACACCACGACGGCGGATGCCATCACGGCGGCCATCGGCCGCGGCACCTCGGTGGTCGTCGCGGCCGGCAACGAAGACGACGACACCGCGAACTACTCGCCGTCGAGCTGCCCTGGCGTCATCGCCGTGGCGTCCAACGGCATCACCGGCAAGCGCGCCTTCTACTCGAACTACGGCAGCAAGGTGGCGTTGTCCGCGCCGGGCGGCGGTGTCTACGCCAACGACGCCGCCACGGGCACGCAAGTGCTGGCGGGCTTCTCGTGGTCGGCCATCAACGCCGGCACGCATGAGCCGACGACGCCTGATTACGGCGGCATGGCCGGCACCTCGCAGGCCACGCCGCATGTCACGGGCACCGTCGCGCTCATGCTGGCGGCCACCCGCGCAGCCAGCCTGCCCACGCCGACGCCCGCGCAGGTGCGCAGCATCCTCACGTCCACCGCCCATCGGTTCCCCTCGACGCCGGATGAACCGATCGGCGCCGGCATCGTCGATGCCTACGCCGCGGTGAACAAGGCGCTCGGCAACGACACCGATCCGGGCGAGCCGACCGTCACCACGCTTGCCAACGGCGTGCCGGTGAAGGCGTCGGGCGATGGCTCGGCGGTCGTCTACGCCATCGACGTGCCGTCGGGTGCACGCACGCTGGTGTTCACCACCGCGGGCGGCAAGGGCGACGTATCCATCGCGGTGAAGAACGGCACCGCCGGCAGCGAAAGCGTCTCCGCGAAGAAGGGCACCAACAACGAGACCGTGACGGTGGCACGTCCGGCGTCGGGCACCTGGTACATGACCGTGACCAGCCCGGCGGGCTACAGCGACGTGAGCGTGCAAGCGCGCTTCGTCTCGCCATGAGCACCACGGCCCGGGATTCGGGGGAACCCCGGGCCATGTGATTCCGCCTGCGAGGGGGTCTTCGCGGGCGTGGCGGTCGGGGAGGGGTCCCCGCCGCCGTATTAGGGAGGTATGGGCAATGTATTCACGCACACTGGCACAGGCCGTTGGCCTGGTGCTGACGGGAGCTTTCACCCTCGCGACGGCGGTACACGCCGCCGACGCCGCCAAGGCCGATGCGCCGCAAACCGTTGTGGTGCAAGGCGTACAGGTCGCCATCGACCCGTCGACGGGCCGCTTGCGCGAGCCGACGGCGGACGAGCGCGCCGCACTCGCCCGGGCGTTCGCCGCGCCGAACGTCACCGCGTCCAAGCTGGCCGTGGGCCAGCCGCGCACGGCGGCCGAAGCGAAGTCCACGTTCCGTAGCGTCTCGCTCGGCAATGGCGTCCGCGCCAAGGCCGTGCGCGTGCCGCAGGAGCTGATGAGCAGCGTGGTGGCCGAGCGCCTGCCGGACGGCAGCCTCAGCATCCACCACGACGACCACGGCGTGCAGGCATCGCCGGCCGCACCGGAGGTGGCGAAATGATCCGCCGCAGCCTTCTCTTCACCGCGCTTGCCGCCGCCGGCCTCTTCTGCGCCATGGGCGCCAGCGCCGCCGAGATCAAGATCGTCAACCAGGACGTGGGCACCGGCAAGGGCCTGGACGATCCGACGCCGGCTACGCCGGTGGGTGGCAACCCCGGCACCACCGTGGGCAAGCAGGCACTCAACGTTTACCAGTTCGCGGCTGATATCTGGGGCGCGGTGCTGCAGAGCAACGTCACCATCACCAACAACGCCACGTTCGAAAAGCTCTCGTGCGACGCCACGTCCGGCGTGCTCGGTTCGTCTGGCACCACCTACATCTTCTATTTCGATGACACCAGCACGCTGCCGCCGCGCGCGGTGCGCAACACCTGGTACCACTCGGCGCTGTTCGATGCCCTGAGCGGCGAAGACGGCGTGCCGGGCGAGGCCGATATCCAGAGCCAGTTCAACGGCGCGCTGGGTTCGACGGGCTGCCTCGAGGGCTCGAAGTGGTACTTCGGCCTCGACGGCAACACCCCGGCGGGCTCCATCAACTTCCTCAACGTGGTGCTCCACGAGATGGCGCACGGCCTGGGCTTCTCGGGTTTCAACAGCCTGACCTCGGGTTCGCCGTACGTCGGTGACGACGGCGTGGCGCGGCCGGACATTTACTCCACATTCGTCTTCAACGACACGAAGATGAAGAAGTGGTACGACCTGACCAACGCCGAGCGCATCACCGCGGCGCTCGACGACGGCAACCTCGTCTTCACGGGCGCCACGGTGAAGGCCGAGGCCCCGATCGCGCTGGGCAAGCCCGATGTGTTCCGCGTCACGGCCCCGGCCGCCGCCGCGGGTGATTACACCTATTCGCAGGGTGCGATCGGCCCCATCGCCACGCCCGCCAACTTCGCTGGCGCCGTGGTGCAGGCGGCCCCCGCCGATGCGTGCACGGCGATCACGAATGGCTCGGCGCTCAGCGGCAAGATCGCGCTCATCGACCGCGGCACCTGCAACTTCACCGACAAGGTGGCGTTCGCGCAGGCGGTCGGGGCCAAGGCCGTGCTCATCGCCAACAACCAGGCCGGCGCCATCACCCCGGGCGGCACGCCCACCACGCCGATCACGGTCCCCGTCATCGCGGTGACCCAGGTCGACGGCAACAAGCTGAAGGCCAACCTCGCCGGCCTCACCGGCTCGGTGGGCAAGGGCAACGGCCTGGCCGGCGCCGATGCGCAGGGCAACGTGCAGCTCTACGCACCCACGACGCTGGCGCAGGGTTCGTCGTTCTCGCACTACGACACCCGCCTGACGCCGAACGCGATCATGGAGTACGCCATCAACCAGGACCTCATGGGCCAGGTGGATGTTGACCTGACGCCGGCGCTGTTCAAGGACGAAGGCTGGGGCCTCAACACCACGGGCCAGAAGCTGCTCACCTGCGACACCACCATCCCGACCCTCGTGCCGGGTGGCGTCATCGTCGGTGCGAACGTCGTGTCGAACGCGAAGATCATCGCCGGTGACGCGGCCACGCTGGCGGCCTACCGCACCAGCGTGCGTGCTTACGCCTCGACGCTGGGTGGCTCGGGCCTCATCACGTCGGCGCAGGCCACCGCGCTGAACGCGTGCCTGAGCGATGCCGAGACGCAGAAGCAGTACACCGCGTGGCATGCCGCGTTCCCGGACGCGATCAGCCTGGGCAACAACGTGGGGCTCAGCAACCAGGCCGGCGCCGTGGGCAGCAAGAAGGTGTACTCGCTTGCGATCCCGGCGGGCGCGAAGGCACTGACGTTCCGCACCGCAGGTGGCTCGGGCGATGTCTCCATCGCCGTGCAGGCACCGGGTGCCACGACGTTCACCGCCGTGGCCAACCGCGCGGGCAATGCCGAGGTCTACACCAAGGCGAGCCCGGCGCAGGGCACCTGGTACTTCCAGGTCACCGGCGTGAAGGCCTACAGCGGAGTCACCGTGCAGGCGGTTTACCAGTAAGTGCGCAACCACCCGGGCCGCCTCGCGCGGCCCGGGTCCTATCAGACGGCAGGCACTGGAGGCAGCGCGCCGCGCGCCCCGTCGCCCGCCGCCATCGGCGGCACCCACGGGAGGAAGTTACGTGAACACGATCTACAGCAAGGTATGGAACAAGTCGCTCGGCATGCTCGTCGTCGCCTCGGAGCACGCACGGGCGAACGGCAAGGGCGGCGCCTCCCGACGCCTGCGCGCGGCCATGGCGGCCTTGCCGCTGGTGGCAGGCGCCGCGCTCGCGCTGGCGAGCCCGTCGGCACAAGCCGGCAACGTATGCAGCGGCTTCTCGTCGGGCCTCGCGCCCGTCGCCAAGGGCGCCGACGCCTTCGCTTGCGGCGCCAACGCCAAGGCCAATGGCGATAACAGCGTGGCGCTCGGCGCCGCCGCCATTTCCAAGGGCGCTTACAGCACCGCGGTGGGCCAGGATGCGCAGGCCAGCGGCGCATTTGCTTCCGCGTTCGGGCAAGGCACTCGCGCGACCGCCACCGACAGCGTCGCCGTGGGCCAGGGTGCCAACGCCGCCAACACCGGCAGCACGGCGATCGGCCGCGGTGCCCGCGCCATCGCCAACAACGCCGTGGCCATCGGCTCGGATTCGACGGCCACCCGAGCGAACACGGTCTCGGTCGGGCGCAGCGGCAGCGAACGCCAGGTGGTCAACGTCGCCGATGGCACGCAAGCCACCGACGCGGTGAACAAGCGCCAGCTCGACAAGGTCGATAGCCGCGTCACCACGGTGAACAACCGCGTGACGACGGTGGCCAACCGCGTCGATGCCCTGGATACCGCCACGGCTGACGCGCAGCACTATTTCAAGGCGAATGGCGCGGGCGATGGCAGCGACAACGCCACGGCCGCCGGGCAGTTCTCCACCGCGGCGGGCTCGGGTGCTTTCGCGGGTGGCACGGGCGATACGGCCGTCGGCAGTGGAGCGTTCGCTTCCGGTGGCCATGCGACGGCGACTGGCTACGGCGCGGTGGCCTCGGGACAGAACAGCGCCGCTTACGGTGCAGGTTCGCAGGCCAACGGCCCGGGCAGCATCGCCGTGGGCGGCGTCGCCGTCGATGAAAACGGTAATCCACTCATCACCAACGGTGGCGTGCCCGTCGACTTCGGTGCCACGAGTGCCGACGTGGGTGGCACCGCGGTCGGTGCGAGCGCGCAGGCATCGGGCTTCGCCGCGTCGTCGTTCGGCGTCGGTGCCTTCGCGGGCGGCGCGCAGTCCGTTGCCGTCGGCGCTGTCGCCAACGCCATCGGTGACTACTCCACCGCCATCGGCACCCAGAGTGCCGCGCTGGGCGTGAACAGCGTGGCCCTTGGTGCGGGTTCCATCGCCGACCGCGATAACAGCGTCTCCGTCGGCGATGTCGGCTTCGAGCGCCAGGTGACCAACGTGGCGGCGGGCACCGAAGACACTGACGCCGCGAATGTCGGCCAGGTGAACAGCGCGGTAAACAACGCCACGCGCTACTTCAAGGCCAACGGCGCGAACGATGGTTCCGACGACGCGGCCGCCATTGGCGATTTCGCCACGGCATCGGGCTCGGGCGCGTTCGCGGGCGCGACAGGGGCGACGGCGACCGGTAGCGTCGCGTTCGCGTCGGGCGTGAACAGCACGGCCACCGGCTATGGTGCCACGGCCACGGGCCAGAACAGCGCGGCCTACGGCGCCGGCTCGCAGGCCAACGGCCCGGGCAGCGTCGCGGTAGGCGGCGTCGCGGTGGATGAAGACGGCAACCCACTCATCACCAACGGCGGCGTGCCGGTCGACACCGGTGCCACCAGCGCGGATGTGGGCGGCACGGCGGTCGGTGCCAGCGCCAGTGCCAGCGGCTTCGCCGCATCGGCGGTGGGTGTCGGTGCCTACGCGAGCGGCGCGCAGTCGTCCGCCTTCGGCGCCGTCGCCAATGCGACGGGCGATTACGCCACCGCCGTGGGCACGCAGAGCGCAGCGAGCGGCGTGAGCAGCGTCGCCGTCGGTGAAAGCGCGACGGCCAGTGGCGACGAAAGCGTGGCGGTCGGCGGCAGTGCCGTCGGCCTGTTCGTGGCGCAGGCCACGGGCTATGCCGCCACCGCGCTCGGTGCCGGTGCATGGGCCACGGCGGATTACGCCACGGCCATCGGCTGGAATTCGTATGCCGCCGCCGATAGCAGCACGGCCCTCGGTGAGAGCGCCTCGGCGCAGGACCTGGGCGCCAGCGCCCTCGGCGCGGAAGCCATCGCGGTTGGCACGCAATCCACCGCGGTCGGCGCCATTTCCACCACCAACGGCGACTTCGCGTCGGCGATCGGCAGCGGTTCGTACGCGGGCGACACGAATGCCACCGCCGTGGGCGCACTGGCAAATGCCGAGGCGGCCGATAGCACCGCCGTCGGCCAGAACAGCGAGGCATCGGGCTTGCGTTCCACCGCGACGGGCGCATCGAGCGCCGCGTTCGGCGACGACAGCACGGCCAACGGCTACGGCAGCATCGCGGACGGCAGCGGCGCGACCAGCGTGGGTGCCAGCAGCGTCGCCGACAGCGACAACGCCACCGCGGTGGGCAGTGGCGCGAGCGCCCACGGCGTGGGCGCATCGGCGTTGAGTTCGGCCTCGAACGCCAGCGGCGACTCGGCCATCGCCTCGGGCTATGGCGCGACGGCGGCGGGCAAGAATGCATCCGCCTATGGTGGCGGCGCGCAGGCGACGGCGAACAGCGCCACGGCCATCGGCGGCCAGGCCGTCGATGAAAACGGTGACCCGCTGATCACCTACAACGCCACGGGTGAAGCGGTGGGGCCCGCCTCGGCATCGGGGCTCGCCGCGACGGCGGTGGGTGCCAGCGCACAGGCCGAGGGCCAGTTCGCCACGGCGCTGGGTACCGCGGCGTTCGCGCAGGGCGAGCAGTCCCTGGCAGGCGGCTTCCTCGCCGAGGCCTCTGGCAGCGGCGCGACCGCGCTGGGTGGCCAGGCCTATGCGGCGGGTGAGCTGGCGACGGCGACCGGCTACGGTGCGACGGCCTATAGCGATGGCGCGACCGCCATCGGCGGCGGAGCCAGCGCGGCGGGCGCAGGCAGTGTCGCGATCGGCAACTATGCGGAGACGGGCTTCGCGCTGTTCGGCATCGAAGCTTCCAACGCGGTGGCGCTCGGCGCGAACAGCTGGGTGCTTGGCAACGACGGTACCGCGCTGGGTGGCGGCGCATGGGCGATCGCCGACAACAGCGTTGCGCTGGGTGCGAACTCCTATGCCGGCCGCGCCAACACCGTGTCGGTCGGCGACGTGGGCGCGGAACGGCAGGTGACCAACGTGGCCGCAGGCACGCAGGCCACGGATGCGGTGAATAAATCGCAGCTCGATGCCCTGGCTGGCAGCGTCAGCGACGCCAGCCATTACTTCAAGGCGACCGGTGCGGGTGATGGTACGGACGACGCCACGGCCGTCGGTAACTTCGCCACCGCCGCGGGCTCGGGTGCGCTTGCCGCCGCCGACGGTGCATCGGCTTATGGCAGCGGCGCCTTCGCGACCGGTGCGCAGAGCACGGCCACCGGCAGTGGCGCCACGGCCACTGGTCAATACAGCGCGGCGTACGGTGCCGGCTCGCAGGCGAATGGCCCGGGCAGCATCGCCGTGGGTGGCGTCGCTGTCGATGAAAACGGCGATGCGCTCATCACCAACGGCGGCGTGCCGGTCGATACGGGCGCCACCAGCGCGGATGTCGGTGGCACGGCCGTCGGCGCAAGCGCGCAGGCGGCAGGCTTCGCCGCCTCGTCGTTCGGCGTCGGTGCCTTCGCGGGGGGTGCGCAGTCCACGGCGGTGGGCGCGGTCGCCAACGCGATCGGCGATTTCTCCACCGCCATCGGCACGCAGAGCGCGGCGCTGGGCGTGAACAGCGTGGCGCTGGGCGCGGGTTCGGTCGCGGAGCGTGACAACACGGTATCGGTGGGCGATGTTGGTGCCGAGCGCCAGGTCACGAACGTGGCCGCCGGTACGCAGGCTACCGATGCCGCGAACGTGGGCCAGGTGGATGCGAAGGTGGAAAACGCCACGCGCTACTTCAAGGCCAATGGCTTGAACGACGGCTCCGACGACGCGAGCGCGGTGGGGGATTTCGCTACCGCATCGGGTTCGGGTGCCTTCGCGGGCGCCAACGGCGCAACCGCGACGGGTAGCGTCGCCTCCGCGACGGGCGTGAACAGCACGGCCACCGGTTACGGTGCGTTTGCCTCGGGCCAGAACAGCGCGGCCTATGGCGCCGGTGCGCAGGCCAACGGCCCGGGCAGCGTCGCCGTCGGTGGCGTCGCGGTCGATGCCGATGGCAACCCGCTCATCACCAACGGCGGCGTGCCGGTCGATACCGGTGCCACCAGCGCCGATGTGGGCGGTACGGCCCTGGGTGCGAGCGCGAACGCCAGTGGCTTCGCGGCGTCTGCCATGGGCGTGGGTGCCTATGCCAGCGGCGCGCAGTCGACGGCCCTGGGCGCGGTCGCCAACGCGGTGGGCGATTACGCCACTGCGGTGGGCACGCAGAGCGCAGCCAATGGCACGAGCAGCGTTGCCGTCGGCGAAAGCGCCACGGCCAGCGGGGAGGAGAGCACCGCCGTGGGTGGTAGCGTGCTCGGCCTCATCGCGGCACGCGCCACGGGCACGGGCGCATCCGCGTTCGGCGCGGGTGCCTGGGCGACGGCCGATTTCGCCACCGCCATGGGCTGGAACAGCTACGCCTCCGCCGCGAATGCGACGGCCATCGGTACCAATGCGTTCGCCACCGCTGCCAACAGCGTCGCGCTGGGTGCCGATTCCAGCGCCACGCGGGCCAACACGGTGTCGGTGGGTGCTACGGGCGCGGAGCGCCAGGTGACCAACGTCGCGGCGGGTACGCAGGCGACCGACGCGGTGAACAAGGGCCAGCTCGATGCGGTGGCCTCCGATGCGAGCAGCGCCACGCGTTACTTCAAGGCCACCGGCGGTACCGATGACGATGCATCGGCTGTCGGCGCGAACGCGACGGCGGCGGGCTCCGGTGCCGCCGCGCTTGGCGATGGTTCCACGGCCCTGGGCACGGTCTCGTTCGCCAGTGGCGCGAACGCGGTCGCCGTCGGCAATGGCGCGTCGGCCACGGGGCAAAACAGCGCCGCGTTCGGTGCATCGGCCAACGCCGATGGCCCGGGTAGCGTCGCCGTCGGTGGCACGGCGGTGGACGCGGACGGTAACCCGCTGATCGGCGACGCCGATGGCAACCCTGTCACGGTGGGTGCCACCAGCGCGGGTGTCGCGGCAACGGCCGTGGGCGCAAGCGCGAGCGCAGGCGGCTTCGCCTCGTCGGCTTACGGTGTCGGCGCAAGCGCATCCGGTGCGCAGGCGACGGCATTGGGTGCGGTGGCGAGTGCCTCGGGTGATAACGCCACCGCGATCGGCATGGGCGCCGCGGCCACGCGCAGCGGCGCCGTGGCGGTGGGTGGCCCGGCGACGCTGGATGGCGACCTCACCGTCTACACCGGCGCCACGGGCGATAGCGCCGTGGCGCTCGGCGCCGGTGCGCAGGCGACGAAGGACTACGCCACGGCACTGGGCGGCGTGACGGGGGCCGAGGGCGTGGGCAGCACGGCGGTCGGCTACTTCGCCTACGCGCCGGGGGCCAATGCCACGGCGCTGGGCATCAACACCTGGGCCTCGGGCGCGAGCAGCGTGGCGGTCGGTGATTACTCCACCGCGCGCGGCGAGAACGCCATCGCCGTGGGCGCACAGTCGGAAGCCAGCAAGGCCAACAGTGTCGCCGTGGGCCCGGGCGCCACGGCCAGTGGTGATCTTTCGACCGCGGTGGGCGCCTTCGCCACGGCGAGCAAGGAATCCGGCACGGCCCTCGGTGCCTCGGCCAGCGCCACGGGTGCGAGCGCCACCGCCATCGGCGATAGCGCGCGTGCCACGGCGAAGAACGCCGTGGCCCTGGGTGCGAACTCGACCGCCACCCGTGCCAACACGGTGTCGGTCGGGTCGGCCGGCAACACGCGCCAGGTCACGAACGTGGCCGACGGCACGCAGGCCACCGACGCGGTGAACCTGCGCCAGCTCAATAACGTGATGTCGAACTCGCTGGCTGCCGGCAGCTCCGCGATGGG
Organism: Luteibacter yeojuensis; assembly: GCF_000964085.1. Taxonomy (GTDB): domain Bacteria; phylum Pseudomonadota; class Gammaproteobacteria; order Xanthomonadales; family Rhodanobacteraceae; genus Luteibacter; species Luteibacter yeojuensis_A. The sequence continues at coordinate 30,937 of NZ_JZRB01000015.1, read as the reverse complement.
CAATACGCTGGCCATGGCCCTGGGGGGTGGCGCGTCCATGGGGGCGAGCGGCTTCATCGGCCCGGTCTATAGCGTGCAGGGTTCGTCCTACGGCACCGTCGGCGACGCGGTCGGCGCCCTCGATGGCGCACTCACGGCGCTCAACAGCCGCGTGGGCTCGCTTGAGGCGCGCGGCACGGGTACCGGCACCGGCACGGGCCCGGGGCGGCCGCGCGTCAATGCGGCCGTCGCACCCGCCAGCGTCGCGACGACGCAGGCGGCCGTCGAACCGGCCGCGGCCGCGCCGGCCGCCACCGCCCAGGCCATCGTCGAGGGCACGGGCAACGGCACGGCCATCGGTACGGGCAGCTACGCGAAGGATCCGACCGACCTGGCCATCGGCAACAACGCCACGATCGGCGCGGCGGACAGCACCGCGGTGGGCACGGGGGCGACGGTGACCGCCGCCGCCACCAACAGCGTGGCGCTGGGTGCCAATTCCGTGGCCGACCAGCCGAACACGGTGTCGGTGGGCTCGGCTGGCGCGGAGCGTCGCGTGACCAACGTGGCGGCGGGCACGGCGCCCACGGACGCGGCCAACACGGCCCAGGTGGACCAGGCCCTCACGACCGCCAAGGCCTACGCTGACACGGGCGACGCCGCGACGCTCAGCCAGTCCAAGGCCTACACCGACCAGAAATTCGGTGACGTGGTCAGCGGCGGTGCGTTCGATGACTACAAGCGCCAGGTCGACCATCGCTTCAACAACCTCAACGACCGCCTGAACAAGGTGGGCGCCATGGGCGCGGCGATGTCGCAGATGGCCTTCAGCACCCAGGGCGTCAACGGCGAAAACCGCCTTGGCGTGGGTGCCGGCGGCTACAAGGGCCAGGGTGCCCTGTCGGTGGGTTACTCGCGCGCGCTCTCGTCGAACGCGGCCCTGACCTTCGGTGCCGCGGTCAGCGGCGGTGAGGCATCGGGCGGTGTCGGTGTAGGCATCGGCTGGTAATTGCCTAGGCGGCCGCCTACACGGGGCCGCCAAAACCTTACGAGGCCGGCGGTTACGCCGGCCTTTCTTTGTTGCAGCGCGTCGCAGGACGCGCGTCGCGAGGTCGCCGCGGACGCATGGTCTGTGCTACCAATAACGGCCCAAGGCCCCAGGATAGGGGCCACGTATACCTCGACGAACGGAGCGTGAGTGAGCATGTCTGCAATGACCGAGCATAGGGACATGCTGACCGGCGAACCGGGCGAAGCCCAGGTCTGTGCGCACCTCGTTGCCCACGGCCGCCTGAAGGACACCGACCTGGCCCGGGCCCGCCGCCTCCACGACGAAACGCCCGAGGGCACGCTCACCGCGCTCATGGCGCGGCTGGGCCTGGTCTCCGAGCGCGACCTTGCCGATGCCTGGGCCGCCCTGCTGGGCCTGCCCCTGCTGGCCGCCAAGGATGCCCCCGACATGCCGCCCGCGGATGTCGAGCTTTCCCACCGGTTCCTCAAGCAGTATCACGTCGTACCGGTACGCGAGGGCGAGGATGGCGTCGCCCTCCTGGTGGCCGACCCGGCCGACCCCTACCCCCTGCAGGCGGTGCGCCTGGCGACGGGCCGCGACGTGCAGCTGCGCGTGGGCCTGCGTTCCGAAATCGATGACCTGGTCGAGCGCTACTACGGCCAGGGCCGGTCGGCCATGGGCAGCATCGTCGAGAGCCTGGATGGCAGCGCAGCGGTGGAAGACGACGTCGAGCACCTGCGCGACCTGGCGTCCGAGGCACCGGTCATCCGCCTCGTCAACCTGATCCTGCAGCGCGCCGTGGAGCAGCGGGCATCCGACGTGCACATCGAACCGTTCGAGAACCGCCTGAAGGTGCGCTACCGCATCGACGGCGTGCTGCACGAAGTGGAAGCGCCGCCCTCCAGCTCCACCGCCGCGGTCATCTCGCGCGTGAAGATCATGGCCCGCCTGAACATCGCCGAGCGCCGCCTGCCGCAGGATGGCCGCATCCAACTGCGCGTGCAGGGCAAGGAGCTCGACCTGCGCGTCTCCACGGTGCCCACCAGCTTCGGCGAGTCGGTGGTGATGCGTATCCTTGACCGTGAATCGGTGGTGTTCGATTTCGAATCGCTGGGCTTCACCGACAGCTTCCGCGATCGTTTCGTCGAGGTGCTCGACCGCCCCCACGGTATCCTGCTGGTCACCGGCCCCACGGGTTCGGGCAAGACCACCACGCTTTATACGGCGTTGTCGCAGATCAACACGCCCGACGTGAAGATCATCACCGTGGAAGACCCGGTCGAATACCAGATCGAGGGCATCAACCAGATCCAGGTGAAGCCGCAGATCGGCCTCGATTTCGCGGGTGCCTTGCGTTCCATCGTGCGCCAGGACCCGGACGTCATCATGATCGGCGAAATGCGCGACCTGGAAACCTGCCGCATCGCCATCCAGTCGGCGCTCACGGGCCATCTCGTGTTGTCGACGCTGCATACCAACAGCGCATCCGGCGGTGTCACCCGCCTGCTCGACATGGGCGTGGAGGATTACCTCCTCGGCTCCACCGTCAACGGCATCCTGGCGCAGCGCCTGGTGCGCCGCCTCGACCCTGAAACCGCCGTCGCCTACGAGGCGATGCCCGAGGTCATCGAGCAGTTCCAGCTCGACAGGTATACCGATGAACGGCCCATCCGCCTGTGGAAGCCGGGCTCCAGCGCGGCCAACCCCACGGGCTACCGCGGCCGGCGCGCCATCATGGAGTTCCTGGTGATGAGCGACCCCATCCGCCGCCTCGTCATGCAGAAGGCCGACGCCGGCGAGATCGAGCGCCAGGCCCGCGCCGAAGGCATGCGCACCATGTACGAGGACGGCCTGGCCAAGGCCGTGGCGGGCGTCACCACCATCGAGGAAGTGCTGCGCGTGACGCAGGAATCCTGAGCATGGGCCAGTTCCGCTACCGCGCCATCAGCGCCGCCGGCGAAACCCTGGCCGGCCGCATGGAAGCCTCGTCCGTCGAAGACGTGGTGGCGCGCCTGCAGGACCAGGGCCATGTGCCGCTCGAGGCGGCGCCGGCCGATGGGCAGGCCTCGGGTGGTGGCCTCGGCGCGCTGTTCCGCAAGGGGCCGTTCACCGGCGATCAGCTGGCGCAGTTCACCCACCAGCTCGCCACGCTGCTCGGCGCGGGGCAGCCGCTCGACCGTGCGCTGGGCATCCTCCTCGACCTGCCCGAGGGCGAGCGGGCGAAGAACATGGTGGAGCGCATCCGCGACCGCGTGCGCGGCGGCACCACGCTCTCCACCGCGCTCGACGAAGAAAACGGCGTGTTCCCCCGGCTTTACATCAGCCTGGTGCGCGCGGGCGAGGCCGGCGGTTCGCTGGATGAAACCCTGCGCCGCCTCGCCGACTACCTCGAGCGGGCGCAGGCGTTGCGTGGCAGCATCATCAACGCGCTGATCTACCCGGCCTTCCTCATGGTGGGCGTGCTGGGTTCGCTCGTGCTGCTGCTGGCCTACGTCGTGCCGCAATTCGTGCCCATCTTCGCCGACATGCAGGTGCCCATCCCGCTCATCACCCAGGTAGTGCTGGCCCTGGGCACCGTCATTGGCGACTGGTGGTGGGCGATCGGCCTGGTGCTCGTCGTCCTCGTCGTCTTCCTCAACCTGCGCCTGCGCGACCCCGACGCGAAGCTGCGCTTCCACGCGCGCCTGCTGACGATGCGCGTGGCCGGCCCGCTGTTGCTCAAGGTGGAGACGGCGCGCATCGCCCGCACGCTGGGCACCCTGCTGAAAAACGGCGTGCCCCTGCTGGGCGCGCTCGCCATCGCCCGCCAGGTCACCGGCAACCGCGCGTTGGATCTTGCGCTCGAACAGGCTGCCGACCGGGTGAAAGGCGGAACGGGGCTGGGTAGCGCGTTGTCACAGACCGAGAGGTTCCCGCGGCTAGCCCTGCAGATGATCCAGGTGGGCGAGGAGGCCGGTGCCCTCGACACCATGCTGCTGAAGGTGGCCGATACGTTCGACGTGGAAGCCAAGCGCGCCATCGATCGCCTGCTGGCGGCGCTGGTGCCCACGCTGACCATCGTCATGACGGTGATGGTGGCCTTCATCATGGCGGCGATCCTGCTGCCGCTGCTCAGCCTCACCAGCAACATCAACTGACCGATCCGTTCCACAGGAGTTCTGCCCATGCGTTCGACCCGTACCCTCCGGCACAGCCACGCCCGCGGCTTCACGCTGCTGGAAATGCTCGCGGTGATCGTGCTGATCGGCATCATCGGTGCCATCGTCGTCACCCAGGTCGGCAAGAACGTCGACAAGGGCAAGTATGGCGCCGGCAAGGCCCAGCTCACCACGCTCACGCAGAAGATCGATAATTACTCGCTCGACAACGGCTCCCCGCCGGCCTCGCTCGATGCCCTGGTCAACAAGCCCGCCGACGCCCAGAACTGGCAGGGCCCGTATGCCAAGCCGTCCGACCTGAAGGATCCCTGGGGCCATGAGTTCGGCTACCGGTTCCCGGGCGAGCATGGCCAGTACGACCTGGTGTTCTTCGGCCAGGACGGCAAGGCGGGTGGCGACGGCTACTCCGCCGACGTCGGTAACTGGCAGTAAGGCGCGCCGTCCGGCAGGGCCATGGCCATGCGCGATCGCGGCTTCACGCTGTTCGAGATGCTGGCCGTGATCCTGCTGATCGGCCTCGCGGCGGCGGCGGTATCCATCCCCGTCACGCAGGGCCTGGCCAGTGCGCGCGTCAACGCGGCCAGCGGTGAGCTGGCCGCCGCCCTGCGCTATACGCGCACGCAAGCCATCGTCAAAGGCGAAAGCCAGGCGCTCGAGGTGGATACCGCCAGCGCCACCTATCGCCCGCCCGGCAAGGGCAGCGTGCACCTGCCGCGCGACATGCGCGTGGCGATCACCAGCGCGCGCGAAGACCAGGCCAACGCCACCACGGGCCGCATCCGCTTCTTCCCCGATGGCAGTTCCACCGGCGGCCGCATCACGCTGAAGCGTGGCCAGCGCGAGTGGCACGTCAACGTGGGCTGGCTCACCGGCGGCGTCAGCGTGGTGGCGCCGCGATGAGGCGCACCGGCCCCCTGCACCGGCGGCGCGCGGGTGGTTTCAGCCTGCTCGAGGTCATCGCCGCCATCGCCGTGCTGGCCATCGCGTTCGCCGCGTTGATGCAGGTGGCGGGCAGCGCCATGAGCCTCACCGCGCGCGCCAACGAACGCACGCAGGCCGCGTTGCGTGCGCGCAGCTTGCTCGATGGCGCGTTCATCATGGACCCGATCCAGGAAGGCAGCAGCGAAGGTCGCTTCGACGACACCTACCGCTGGCGCATGACCGTGGCGCCCTTCGCCACCGGCAACGTGCCGCAGGATGGTGCGCCCGCCAGCCGCATGTACCGCCTGGACCTCGACGTGCTGTGGGGCGATGACGGCCACGAGCGCCGCGCGCACTTTTCCACGCTGCGCCTCATGGGCTCGCAGGATGGCCCCCAGTGAGGCGCGCGCACGGGTTCAGCCTGATGGAAGTGCTCGCGGCGCTGGCGCTGCTCTCCATCGTGTTGCTCGGCGTGTATTCGGGCATCAGCACCGCGGGCCGCATCGTGCGCAGTGGTGACCGCGCCATCGAGCGCATGGATGAGATCCGTTCGGCGCAGGCCTATTTGCGCAGCGAGCTTGCGCAGGCGCTGGTCATGCCGTTCGGCGAAACCGATGATGGCGATCCGATCGTGTTCACCGGTGCCGCGAACAAGCTGAGTTTCGTCGCGCCCATGCCGGGCTATCTGTCGCGGCTTGGCCCGCAGCTGCAGACCGTGGCGCTGGTGGAGGATGGCCGCGACGCCTACCGACTCGAGGTCAGCCTGTTCCTGCTGCCACCCGACGGCACGGAGCCCAAGCTGATCGGCGAACCACAGGTGCTGCTGCGCGGCATCCGCAAGGGCGCTTTCAGCTATCGCGGCACCGACGACCAGAACAAGCCCACCGACTGGCAGGGCACGTGGCCCGATGCGCGGCGCACGCCATCGCTGGTGCGCATCGCGCTGGATGTCGACGGCGGCACGGTATTCCCCACGCTGGTGGCGCCCTTGCGCATCGACCCCTCCGCATCCCGCAACGGCTTCAACATGTTGCGCGGCAACCGCGCCCAGGGGCTGCGATGAAACGCCCGGCCGTGCAACGCGGCGTCGCCCTGCTCATCGTCCTGTGGGGCTGCACGCTGCTGGCCATCATGCTGGGTGGCTTCGCCGCGCTGGCACGCACCGAAGGCCTGCAGGCGCGTTACCAGTTCGCGCAGACACGCGCGCACTACGCGGCGGAGGCGGGCATCATGCGCGCCATCGATGGCTTGCAAACGCCCGACCCACAGCAACGCTGGATCGCGGATGGCCGCACGTACCAGTTCACCTTCGACGACGCGAAGATCAACATCACCATCGTCGATGAGGATGGCAAAGTCGATCTCAACGCGGCATCCGCCGATGTGCTGGCCGGCCTGTTCAAGGCCGCGGGCGCCAATGATGACCAGGCCGGCAAGTTGTCCGCGGCCGTGCAGGACTGGCGCCGGCCCGGCGACGAGGCGCTGCCCAACGGCGCCAAGCGGCCGCAGTACGAAGCGGCCGGCCTCGACTACGGCCCGCGCAACGGGCCTTTCGCGACGGTGGAAGAGGCCCGCATGGTGCTCGGCATGAACGAAACACTGTGGGCCGCCGTGGCGCCGGCGCTCACCATCTGGTCAGGCCGCGAACGCCCCAATACCGAACATGCGCAGCCGCTCGCGCTCGCCGCCATCCCGGGCCTGGGCGCGGGCGGCGCGGATGCCATCCTGGCGGCGCGCGCACAAGGCGGCGGCCTGGCGGCGGGCAGCAACGGTGTCACCCACACGATCCACGCCGAGGCGATCCTTGACGACGGAACGAGAAGTTCCCTTACATCAACGATCCGGCTCCGTGGGATAAGATCCGGCAATCAGCCCTACGCGATCCTGCGTTGGCGCGAAGGAGATACCGAATGACGGCCCTGCAGGACGCCTCCCAGCTCCAGCTCGACAAGCTGCGCCGCGCGTGGCGCGGCAGCGCGCTACCGGGTTTCCTGCGCTGGTGGGGTGGCGAGCTCGCCGGTTTCGTGCCGCCGCGCTGGCGGCATGCGTTCGCCGGCGGCCAGCGCTGGTACATCATCGAGCGCCGCGATGGCGCGTGGGTGCTGCGCCGTGCCGGCGAAACCCTCGCGCTGGCCACGGCCTCCGACGCCGATGCCATCGACCATCGCAGCGGGCAGTTCGCGCGGGTGCTGGCCGAAGCCGACCCCGCCGACCGCCGCGTCGCGCTTGTGCTGCCCACGGCGAATGTACTTCGGCGCCGCCTCGTGCTCCCCGTCGCGGCGCGCGACAACCTCCGCCAGGTGGTGGGTTTCGATCTCGACAGGCAGACGCCGTTCCGCGCCGACGATGTGCACTTCGGTGTCCGCGATCTCGGCGAGCCGGTGGGCGAAGGCCGCTTCGCCGCCGAGCTGGCCGCCACGCCGCGCGCCATGCTTGATCCGCTGCTCGATGAACTCGCCGGCCTGGGTATCACGCCCGATCGCGTCGACGTGGCGCAGGGCAACGCACTGGCGGGCGTCGACCTGCTGCCGCCGCAGCGCGCGCCGCGCCGCATCGATCGCCAGCGCCGGCTCAACCTCGGCCTGGCCATCTGCATCCTGGTGCTGCTCATCGCCGCCATGGCCACCTGGCTGCATAACCGTGCCGCCGCGCTCGACGCCATGCGCAGCGAGGTCGACGCCATGCAGGGCGATGCGAAGCGTGTCTCGGCGCTTCGGCAGCGCCTCACCGAAAGCGCTGGTGCGTCGGGCTTCCTCGCAAAGCGCAAGGCGGAATCACCGGCCATCCTGCCCGTCATGCAAGAGCTCACGGCGCGCCTGCCCGACGACACCTGGCTCGAGCGTTTCACGCTCAATGCCTCCGGCCAGATCGGTTTCCAGGGCCAGAGCCCGCAGGCGGCGCGCCTTATCGATGCATTGAAGGGCGCTAAGACCATCGCCGAGCCGAGCTTCCAGGGCACCATCCAGGCCGACCCCACCTCAGGCAAGGAGCGCTTCTACATGCAGGCCAAGGCCATCACGCCAAAGCCCGTCGCCGCGGCCCGGCCCGCGACGGCACCGGCACGCGCGGCATCCGCGAAGGGGGCCGCGCCATGATCACCGTCACGAAGATGAAGCCTGGCGAATCACGCATCGCCGCGCTGCTCCTGCTCCTCGTCGTGCTTGTCGTGGGCTATTTCCTTTTCATCCACTGGTGGTTCGTCGCGCCGCAGCTGGCCATGGGCGACGAGATGGACGACCTGCGCGATACGCAACGCCGCTACGCCGCGGCCATCGCCGAGCGGCCGCAGCTTGAGAAGCGCCTGACCTCGGTGGAGCAGGGCCAGACACGCAGCGACGCGTTCCTCGCCGGCGATGACACCAATGCCGCCGCCGCGGGCCTCATGCAGCGCATCGTCGACGTGGCCGCCGCGCACAAGGAGGATGGCGCCTGCGACGTGGTGCAGAAGATGCCCGTCCCAGCACAGGAGAAAGCCGGCGATCCGTACCGCAAGGTGACGGTGAACATCAGCCTGCGGTGCCAGATGCAACCCATGGCCGCCGTGCTCCACGATATCGAGGACGAGGCGCCCTACCTCTTCGTCGAGGATTTCAGCATCTACCGCAACCCGGTGGCCGCACGTAACGGCGGTAATGCGCCGCTCGAAGTGCAGTTCACCGTGTCGGGCTACATCCATGCCGCGCGCTCGGCAAAGGCGGCTTCGTGAACGCCGCCGGCCAGCGCCGCCTGACTCCCATCCTCGCCGGTATCGCCATCGCGCTCGCCTGCACCACCGCGGCGTTCGCCATGGGCGTCGGCCGCGGCGTGCATTGGGACGAGCCCGCCGCACCGGAGCCGCTGCCGCCCATGCGCGCGGCGGCCATGCCGACGCCGACGCCGCTGGCCTCGTTCGCCGAGACATGGCAACGCCCGTTGTTCATGGCCGACCGCAAGCCCGTGGCGAACGCGGGCGGCGATGATGATTCAAGCAACATCGGCGACCTCGAGCTCACCGGCATCATCGTCACGGATGGCCTGCGCATGGCGCTGCTGCGCGATCGCAGCAAGGACACCACCGTGCGCGTGAAGCAGGGTGCCGCGCTACAGGATGGCCACTGGACCCTCGCGGAGCTCTCGCCGCGCAGCGCCGTGTTCGACAACGGCGGCCAGCGCCGCGAACTCACGCTGAAAGTGGCCGCGCCCGACCCCCTCGCGAACCAGAAGCCGGGGGCGCCCGGTACGCAGCCGCCGCCCGGCCAGCCACCTCGCCCCGCGCAGGCATCGGCGGACGATGGTGTCCGCGTCATCCAGCAGCAGGGCAGTGGCATGACGGGCCCCGCGCTACCGCACCCGCCCGCGTCGGGCAGTGCGCGCAACGCGCCGCCACGGCAGGATGACGCCGACTTGCAGCGCGCCCGCATCGAGGCACTGAAGCAGGCCGTGCAGCGGCGCCGCATGGAGCAACAGCAGCAACAGAGGCAACAGGACACCCGCTAACCCCGCGCCAAGGGCGCACCCTCACGGATAGAGGCATCGTAGATGAAAACCACACCCCTCGGCATGGCCGCGCTCGCGGCCATCCTGGCCACCGCTTGCGCGCAGGCCCCTTCGCGTTTGGCTGGCAACCTGGAGCGCGAGGCGCTGGACGATCTCGCCCGTCCCGTGCCGGCTCCCCTCCCCATGGCACCCGACGCGGCCGCCGCCGTGCCCGCCGCCGCGCCATCCCCCATCCTCGCCGGAACGGGCCAGTTCATCCGCCCCGGCTCGTCGGCCGCGCCGCGAAGCCCTGCGCAGGGCCCCGGCGCGCTCACGTTCAATTTCGAAGACCAGCCCATCGAATCGGTGGTCCGCGCGATCCTGGCCGACGTCCTCGACGCGAATTACAGCGTGATGCCTGGCGTGGGTGGCACGGTGTCGTTCTCGACGGCGAAGCCGGTGGCGCGCGAGGATGCGTTGCCCATCCTGGAAACGCTGCTGGCGTGGACCGGTAATGCGCTGATCAAGCGGCAGGGCCGCTACGACGTGGTGCCGCGGCGCGACGCGGTGGCGGGCCAGCTCGTGCCCCGGCTGGCCGCGGCCGCGCCGCGCGCCGGGCATGCCGCGCGCCTGTTCCCGCTACGCTTCGTGGCGGCGAAGGAGATGGAAAAGCTGTTGGGGCCGTTCATGGCCGCCGATGCGCTCTTGCTCGTCGATCCCACGCGCAACCTGCTGGTGATGGCGGGCACCCCGGGCGAGCTGGACAATTACGCCGCCAGCATCGAGACCTTCGACGTCGACTGGGTGGCGGGCATGTCCGTGGGCGTGTTCCCGCTCACGAACGCGACCACGAAAGAGTTGTTGCCGGGGCTGGAGTCGGTCTTTGGTACGGACGGCAAGGCATCGGCACCGGGCCCCGTGCGCTTGTTGCCGGTGGAGCGCAGCAATGCCATCGTCGTCATCGCGACGCAGCCCGCCTTGCTGGCCCGCGTGGGCGAGTGGATCGAGCGCATGGACCGCGGTAGCGGCAACGAACCGCGGCTTTACGTCCACGATATACGCAACCTGCCTGCCGGGGATGTCGCCCGCCATCTCGGCCAGATCTACGGCGGCTACGTGGGCGGCGGCCAGGTGGGTGGTGGCGCGGTGGGGCCTGGGCTTGGCGCCAGCACGCTCACCGGTGATGGCGATGACGATGCGCGCGACGAGGCGCAGGTGGCCGGCGATGCAGGCATGGGCGACGCCGGCTTCTACGAGCCACCCGCCCCGGCCTACGGCATCCGCATCGCCGCGGTCGAGGCGAACAACCAGGTGATGGTGCATGCGCGGCCGTCGGAATGGTCCGCCATCCGCGCCGCCATCGACCGCCTTGATGCGATACCGCTACAGGTGCAGATCGAGACACGCATCCTCGAGGTGGCCTTGCAGGATAACTTCCGCTTTGGCGTGCAGTGGTACCTCGAAGGGCTGGCAGGCAGCGGCGGCAGTGGCACGCCGACGCAGCCGGGCAACAAGCAGGCGTGGGGCATGGGCCGAAACCCGCCGAAAACAGGCGGAAGCGATACGTTCTTCTATTCCTTCGTCAACAAGGATATCCAGTCGCTGGTGCGTGCGATGGAAGAGGATACCCATGCGCGCACGCTGTCGGCGCCCTCGCTTGTCGTGGTGAACAACCGCAAGGCGGAGATCCGCGTCGGCGACGAAATCCCCGTGGTGCAGACCTATGTAAACGCGCAGGCGGGCAACGGCAACGAGGTGGGCCAGGTGACCTACAAGAAGACCGGCGTGGTGCTGCGCGTGCGTCCGCGCGTGAACCCCGGCGGCCTGGTCTACCTCGATGTGAAGCAGGAGGTCAGCAAGGTAGGCGATGTGCCGGGTGCCTCGGGCAATGCATCGATCGAGAAGCGCACGCTTGATACCGAGGTGGCCGTGCAGAGTGGCCAGACCGTGCTGCTGGGTGGCCTTATCCGGGAAATGGGGGCGCACGGCCGCAGCGGCGTGCCCTGGTTATCGCGCGTGCCCGTGCTGGGGCGCCTGTTCGGCAACCAGTGGGACAACAACCAGCGCACCGAGACGATCGTGTTGATCACCCCGAAAGTGATCACGAACGCGGAGGATGCACGGCGGGTGGCCGACGATTACCGGCAGCGCTTTCGTTCGCTCGCGCCGTTCTCGGATAAGGAGCGCGCCGCGCCTGGCGCCGTACCTGGGGAGGAGGGGACATGATGACGGGAGCTTGCGTACCATACGTAGGGCATGACTCCCGTCTTCCCCATTACACCGCTGTTACCGGATATCGTCGCGTCGCTCGCCGAGCGGCCGCGGCTTGTCCTCGAGGCGCCACCCGGCGCGGGCAAGACCACCCAGGTGCCACTGGCGTTGCTCGACGCCCCCTGGCTGGGCGGCCAGCGGATACTGATGCTGGAGCCGCGTCGCATCGCGGCGCGTGCCGCCGCCGGCTTCATGGCGCGCCAGCTGGGGGAAGAGGTCGGCGCCACGGTGGGTTACCGCATCCGCTTTGAATCACGCGTGGGGCCACGCACGCGCATCGAGGTGGTCACGGAGGGCATCCTCGGCCGCATGATCCAGGACGACCCTTCGCTGGAGGGCGTGGGCGCCATCGTGTTCGACGAATTCCACGAGCGCCACCTCGCGGGCGACCTTGGCGCGGCCCTTGCGCTCGACGTGCAGGCCAGCTTGCGGCCCGAGCTGCGCCTGCTGGTGATGTCGGCCACGCTGGATGGCGAACGCATCGCGCAGTGGCTCGACGCACCACGGCTGGCCAGTCCGGGGCGAAGCTTCCCGGTCGAGGTGGTGTACCCGCCCGCACGCGCGCAGGAAACCATGGAGCAGCACCTGGCGCGCACCGTGCTGTTGGCCTTGCGCGAAAACGCGGGCGACGTGCTCGCGTTCCTGCCTGGCCGCCGCGAGATCGAGCGCGTGCGCGGCATGCTCGAGCGCATGGATGACACGACCGAGGTGGTCGCCCTGCACGGCGAGTTATCCCTGGCCGATCAACAGCTGGCGCTGGCGCCGGCCGACCCGGGCGCGCGCCGCGTCGTGCTGGCCACGAACGTCGCGGAATCCAGCGTCACCTTGCCGGGCATCCGTGCCGTCGTCGACAGTGGCCAGGCACGCGAGCCGCGCTTCGATCCGGCCTCCGGGTTCTCGCGGCTGGAGACCGTGTTTATCTCGCAGGCATCCGCCGACCAGCGCGCCGGTCGCGCCGGCCGCGTGGCCGAGGGGCGTGCTTACCGGCTGTGGCCGCAGGGCCGCCGCCTTGAGCCGTCGCGCACGGCCGAGATCGAGCAGGCGGAACTCTCCGGGCTGGCGCTCGAGCTGGCGGGGTGGGGCAGCGAAGCACTCCCCTGGCTCGATGCGCCGCCCGCCGGTGCGATGGGCCAGGCACGCGACCTGCTCCGTCGCCTCGGCGCGTTGGACGAGGCTTCCGCCATCACCGCGCTTGGCCGCGAGATGCTCACGCTCGGTGCCACGCCACGCCTCGGCGCCGCGGCCATGCGCGCGCATGCCGACCAACGCGCCCTGGTCGCGGATTTGCTCGCGCTCGCCGAGGCGCGCTCGCCCCTGCGCGGGGAGGCGTCGCGCAACGACGATTTCCGCCAGCGCGTGCATGCACTGCACTTGTGGCGCGACGGCGGTGCGCGTGGTGCGCGCATCGGGTCCGCCGATGCCGGGGCGCTGGCGGCCATCGACAAGGCCGCGGCGGGGTGGCGGCGTCGGCTGGGTGCACGGACGGCACCCAGCGGCGTACCCGATGCCCACGCGGTGGGTGACCTGCTGGCACACGCGTTCCCCGACCGCGTGGCGAAGCGCGACGATGCGCAGCCATCGCGCTATCAATTAGCGAACGGCCGCGGCGCGCGCCTGCACGAGAACAGCGCGCTGGTGGGTGAGCCCTGGCTCGTCGTCATCGACCTGCGCCTCGACGCGCGCGACAGCCTCATCCACGCCGCGGCGCCGCTCGACCCTGGCATCCTCGAGCAGGCGCATGCCGACCGTTTCACCACCGCGCGCGTGCTGCGTTGGGATGACGAGCGCCACATCGCCGATGCATTCGAGGAGCGGCGCTTCGACGCGCTCGTGGTGTCGCGCAAGCCGGTGCCGGTCAGCGGCGACGACGCGATGCCCGCCATGCTCGCCGCCATCCGTTCACGCGGCGTCGGCAGCCTGCCGTGGACGGAGAACGCCCGTCGCTTGCGCGCACGCATCGGCGCCCTGCGCGCATGGCGCCCTGAGCTCGAGCTGCCCGATGTCGGCGACATGGCGCTGGCGCGGACACTCGAGGCGTGGCTGGGGCCGTTTCTCTCCGGCAAACGGCGGCTCGAAGCGATCCAGCCCGCCGAGCTCTCCGACGCCCTCGCGGCGATGCTCGATTACGACCAGCGCCGGGCACTGGATGCGCACGCGCCCGACGAGATGGTGGTGCCCAGCGGCATGGCGCGCCGCCTCGAGTACGGCGCCCGGGACGATGACCCCGGCGCACCGCCCGTGCTCGCCGTCAAACTGCAGGAGTTGTTCGGCCTGGCCGATACGCCCCGCGTGGGCGATGGCCGCATCGCGGTGATGCTGCACCTGTTGTCGCCCGCGGGGCGCCCCATCCAGGTCACGCAGGATCTTTCCGGCTTCTGGGACCGCACCTACCCCGAAGTGAAGAAGGAGCTGAAGGGGCGCTACCCGAAGCACCCGTGGCCGGACGACCCATGGACCGCCACCGCCACCCACCGCGCCAAGCCACGCGGCACCTGAGCGGGCCGCTCAGCAGCCGCCTGTCGCCTCGTCGTCGGTGTCACGGGGCGGCGAGCTCGACGGTGATGAGCCCTCGGTCACGCGCCGCGGCCGCGGTGGGGCCAGGCGGAACGTGCGCATGGGCGAGTGCGCGCCACGCGACGCGCGCTGGATGGCCGCGGGGCTCAAGGCCTGGCGCACCTGGGCATCGCGTGCCACGTCCAGGGCATCGAACGCACCGAGCGGCATGCCGCTGTCGGCATGCACGAGGCGAAAGGCTTTCATCCGGCCCCGGCCCGCCTGTATCTCGGCCCGGGTGACGTCCGCGGGGACGAAGGGCACCATTTCAGTGAACGACACCTCCAGGTCGTACGCCGCCGCCATGCGCTCGATGGGGCGCCTGCAAGTGGCGCACACCACCGAACTGAGCCAGGCCTGCACCTTGCCGCCACGTGGCACCTTGCCATCGAGGATGTCGTCTTCAAGCGCGCGCAGGGCCTTCTGCTCCGGGTCAAGCGCGTGGTAGCTGCCCTGGTGCCAGTACGGCTTCATCACGGTGCGGTCGCTGGGCCGGAACGCCGCGCGAACGTCGGTATCGTCGGGCGCCGCGTAATGCGGTGCGTCGGCCGCCTCCGCCGCGACCAGTTCGTCGTCACTCACGCGTTCCGCGGGTGGCGTGTCGTCGTCTTCCGACCACGTCGGCGAAAGGGGTGGCGAGCCGGCGGACGAGGGGGTGCCTGGTGGCGTGGGCCCGCCAAGCGCGAGCGCGGCGATGCGCGAGAGCGGTTCCCCACCCATCGCGTGGTAGGTGCGGAAGGCGGTGCTCCGGCCCAGCGGGTATTCGTACCGCACGCGCGCGATGGGCGTGCGCCGCGCGTGGTTCTCGATGATCTCCCAGCGGCGTGCGCTATAACCCCCGGGATAGCTGGCCTTGATGATGGAGCGCATGGCGTCGACATGGCGCTGGCTGCTTGCCTCCAGCAGGGCCACCACCGCGCCATCGTCGAGGTCGATGCGCGTGGTGGTGAAGCGGCCCGCCGATGCGGTGGCGACGTAACCGGCCAGCAACGCGGCGACAAGGGCTGTGCGGCGGGCGCGGTTCATTCCGGGATCCGGCATGTGAGGCGCGCCGCCCGTTCGGACGCGGCTTCGGCGTCGGCGCGGGACGCAGCCTCGACCGAAACCAGGTCGTCGGCCACCGCGGCATCGATGACCTCCGCGATGGCGAACATGTCGAGCAGGGGCAGCAGGGCGGCCACCAGCGCGCCGAGGCGCGCCATGGCGCCGTGGGCAGGCGTGGCCGCCGGGGCGGGCTCCCGCAACGCGTCGACATACCAGCTGTGCACGGCACGGTCATGGGCGGCGACCAGGCAGGGCGTGCGTGTGTCACCCGGGCCGAGCGTGCCCGCGAAGCGTGGGTCGGGCGTCGCATCCGGCCGGCACGGCGAGCCTCCGAGGTAACCCCGCGCATCGCGGAACGCCGCGGCGATGCGCGCGATGCGCCACACCGTGGGCAGGCCCGTCCCACGCAGTGGGTGCAACAGGCGGTGCTGCACCAGGGTGTCGAGGTAGCGCAGGTCGTGGTCACTCATCTCGTCGGCATGGCGCGCCCCCATCACCCTGTGGAACACGCCGGTGTCGATGCCGAGGGCGGCGTGGCGCGCAGGCTCGACGGCGAGCGCCTGCTCGCGCAGCAACTGCATGCCCAGCGCCTGCGTTGCGAAGCGGATGGCGTGGGCGTGGCCGTGGATGTCCAGCATGCGCCAGAAAATGTCGGCATCGAGGCCCGCCCGGGTGGCGTGCGCGGACACGAACGGATCACGGAAACCGGGTGCGGGCGTGACATCGACGCCCGGGCGTGCGCGGCCCAGCCCGAGTTCCGTTCGAAGTCGCGATAGCACGACAGGCTCAGGGCTGCCCATGTCGCTGACGACCTGCGCCCAGTACACCTCGTTCGTAAAAGCAGGCATGGCGATCGGGTCGCTGTAAGGCGACGCGGGATCGGGCAGCAGCTGTGCGACATAGTGCGCGCTGGTGGGCGTGGCGGCCCCCGGCAGCTGCGCGGCGTGGGCGGCCTGCAGGCGACCCAGCACGGAGCCTGCCGCCGTGGGCGGGGCCGCGGTGACCACCGCCAGTAGCCATGTGAGGCGCCTCATCATGGGCAGGCTTCGGAAAGGCCCAGGCTGCCCGCCTCGGCGGCCGCGATGCGCTCGAGGGTGGCGTCGTCCGACCATGCCACCTCGCTCCAGGCGGCAGCGCGCGCGTCGCTGGCGGCGAGCACCGACGGATCCAGTAGCGCCTCCGCCGTTTGCCTGCGTACGCTCCGCAGCAGCACCGAGCTTGCCTTGCTGGCGATGTCGATGTCGTCGCTCACGGTGTCGATGAGCGCCGCCTGGCTTGGCTTGGCCGTGGTGTCGAGGTAGTAGATCGTGATGTCGATGTTCTTGTATGCGCTGGCGAACTTTTCAAAGGCAGCCATGCACGAATGGCAGACCTCCTGGCTGACGTAGCCGGTGAGCGTGCCGCCCGCCTCGCTCAGCGAAGGATTCCGTTCAAACTCGTGCTCGAGCTGGCGAAGCGTCTTCAGCTCGGCGTCGGTGCCGTGGATGACCCGCGAGACATCGGCCGGGCCCGCCTCGGGTGAGGGTTCGACCACCCAGGCGTCCTTCTTCTGCAAGTTGGTGGCACGGATGTCGGCGGATGGCGGATAGAAGCGGGCATCGCCGGCATCCGCCAGCACCTCGTTGTCGCTGACCCGCCCGCCGGCCTCGGACGCCGAGCCGCTGGTATCGCCGGGTGTCTGGTGCCGCACGATGTCGGCCAGCGTGGCGTCCAGCGATTTCCCGCTGCGCGCGTGGATGCGTAGCGGTGTGGCCCGGCCGCTGTTCGGGATGTAATCGAACGTGGAGACCGTGGCGCTGTAGACCTTGCGTTGCAGGGCCGTCATGAATTTCCTGCTCTTGCGGAGGGCGACCGGGCTGCCGTTGAAGGGTACGACCTTGTCCGACAGAAGCACCGCTTTGCGAAACGCCTCCGCGTGGACGTTGGCATCGTGGGCCAGGCGCGCCATGGCGTGGCCGCCACCGGGTAGCAGCACGGGGGGCGACGCCCATGCCGGCGGCGCCGCCATGGCCATGGCCAGGGAAAGGGTGCGAGCCATGCGGGTATTCATCGTGCGTGGATCCTGCAGGCCAGGCTCGCGGCACGCGATGCGGCGGCATCGCTTTCGGTATCGGACATGACGGACGCCTCGGCCAGCTCGCGCGCGGCGGATGCCTCGGCCGCCTCGACGAACGCGGCCAGGTCCATCAGGGGCATGAGCAGGCTGGCGATGAGCAGCGTGCGGGCGGCGGTGCCGTGGCTGTTCTCGTGGATGCGCAGGCCGCGATGCTCCAGGCGTGCCTCGTGGTGGAACCAGCGCAGCACGTCGCGATCGGTAGCGGCGACGAAGCAGAGCGGCTGGTTGTCGTCGAGCGCAGTGGGGCCACGTGGGCGGCTGGGGTGCACGTCGCCCCCCGCGCAGCAGGGGCGGGTGCTGTAGTAGCCGACCCTGTCCTTGAGCGCGGCCGCGGCACGCGCGACGCGAAACGCCGTGGGTAGTTGCGGCGCGCCGTTGGCATCCAGCGCGATGCCGCGCGTGCTGATGCCGGTGGCGACAAGCGACGCCAGGTAGCGGGTATCGTCTTCGCGTAGCTCGGCGGCGTGGCTCGCCGCCATGTAGCGCCGGTAGCTCGCATCGTCGATACCATAGGCCACCCAGAGCGCCCGCGGCACGCGGGCCATGTCGTCGCGAAGCATTTGCAGGGCGACCGCGTCGTGGGCCGCCTCGATGACCCGTGGCGCATGCATGTCGAGCACCTTGGTGAAGATATCGGCGTCGATGCCCGCCTTGCGGGCGCTCGCCGCCACCTCGAGGCCACGGAAGGCCTCGGCCGCGCCCGGCGCGAGGACGATGTCGATGCCGGGCCGCGCCCGGGTCAGGCCGAGTTGGCGCTGCAGGCCGTGGAGCACGGCATCCTCGCCAATGCCGCGCTCGAAGGTGGCGATGAAGTCCGGCCACCAAAGCTCGTTGGTGAAGGTGGGGCTGGCCGCCAGGGGGCTGTAGAACTCGCCCGGGCGCACCAGGAGTTGCGCCAGCAGGTGGCGCGTGCGGCCACCCGGCGCGCCATCGGTGGTCGCGTCGAAACTATCCGCGTGGGCCATGGCGCGCACCAGCGCGCGATGGATATCGTCGTGGAGCGTGAGTGGGCGGGCGGCCTGCGCCGTGAGGGGGAGCGCGCACGCGGCGAGCGCGAGGCGGCGTAGTGACGTCATGTCGTGGGTAACTCCTGTGCATGCTGGGCTTGGTCAAGCCTCGCCTAGCATGCGGCAGGAGTACGGGAAGATATGTCGGCGAAGCACGCGCTGATGCTTCCGATCTCGCTCGGCTGAGTGTAGGTCTGCGCCTACACGAGAGGCTGGCCTACCAGCGCGTGCGGTTTGGCAGCAGGCCCTTCAGCTCGGCCTCGGTGAGGTTGCGCCACTGGCCAGGCTTCAGGTGGCCGAGTTTCACGTTGATGATGCGCACGCGGCGCAGCTGGGTGACCCGGTAGCCGAACGCCGCCGCCATGAGGCGGATCTGCCGGTTGAGGCCTTGCGTAAGCGTGATGCCGAAGCCGAATTTGGCGATCTTGCGGACCTTGCACGGCTTGGTCATCTGGTTGTGGATGCGCACGCCGCGCGCCATGCCGGCGAGGAACTCATCCGTCACCGCCTTGTTCACGCCGACGAGGTATTCCTTCTCGTGGTGGTTCTCGGCGCGGAGGATCTCGTTGACGATGTCGCCATTGCTGGTGAGCAGGATCAGCCCTTCGGAATCCTTGTCGAGGCGGCCGATGGGGAAGATGCGCTGCGGATGGTCGACGAAGTCGACGATATTGCCGTCCACCGTGGTATCCGTGGTGCAGGTGATGCCCACCGGCTTGTTCAGGGCGATGTACACGCCACGGTTCTTTGCCGACTCAGGTGCGACGGTGCGGGCCACCACCACCTCGCCATCGACCTTCACCACGTCGCCATCGAGCGCCTTGGCGCCCATGCCGACGACCTCGTCGTTGATCATGACGCGCCCGGCCTGCAGCAGCTCGTCGGCCTCGCGGCGCGAGCACAGGCCGGACTCGGCGATGTACTTGTTTACGCGCACTACGAGCGCAGGCCCACGCCGCGGCTGAGCAGGCGAAGCGCCACGGCGCTGAGGCCCACCACGAACACGCCCATGACGACGAACGCGGTGACGATGGGCACGTCGCTGACGCCCAGCACGCCGAAGCGGAAGGCATTCACCATGTAAAGGATGGGGTTCACCAGCGAAATGCTGTGCCAGGGCTCGCTCAGCAGGTCGACCGAGTAGAACACGCCGCCCAGGTAGGTAAGTGGGGTGAGCACGAAGGTGGGCACCAGTGCGATGTCATCGAACTTCTTGGCAAACACCGCGTTGACGAAACCCGCCAGCGAAAACACCGTGGCGCCGAGCAGCACCGAGAAGAACGTGGTGAACGGGTGCGCCACGTGCAGGTCGGTGAAGAACAGGGCGATGGTGAGCACCAGTGCGCCGACGATGACGCCACGCGTGACGGCACCGGTGACATAGCCCAGCAGGATGACCCAGTTCGGCATGGGCGACACCAGCATCTCTTCCACGAAGCGGCCGAACTTGGCGCCGAAGAACGAGGACGAGATGTTGCCGTAGCTGTTGGTGATGATACTCATCATGACCAGGCCCGGCACGATGTACTGCATGTAGGTGAAACCATGCATGGTGCCGATGCGGCTGCCGATGAGCTTGCCGAAGATGACGAAGTAGAGCGTCATCGTGATGGCCGGCGGTATCAGCGTCTGCGTCCAGATGCGCAGGATGCGGACGATCTCGCGGCGTACGATGGTACCCAGGGCGATCAGGTGGTTGCTCATGCGGCGTTCTCCCGGCCGTGTTCGACCAGGCGCACGAAGAGTTCCTCGAGGCGGTTGGCTTTGTTGCGCATCGACGTGACGGTGATGCCGTGCGCCGACAGGGCGGCGAACAGCGAGTTGAGATCGTGGGCGCGCGACATCTCGGCTTCCAGCGTGTGGTCGTCGATGACGCGCAGCGTGACACCGGGCAGCGCGGGCAGCTCGCCGCCGCTGCGGTTCACGTCCAGCACGAAGGTTTCCACGTCGAGCGTGGAGAGCAGGCTCTTCATCGTGGTGTTCTTCACGATGCGGCCCTGGTCGATGATGGCGATGTTGCGGCAGAGCTGCTCCGCTTCCTCAAGGTAATGCGTGGTGAGGATGACGGTGGTGCCCGCGGCGTTGATGCCACTGACGAACTGCCACATGGAGCGGCGGATCTCGATGTCGACGCCCGCGGTGGGCTCGTCGAGGATGAGCAGCTTCGGCTCGTTCATCATGGCGCGGGCGATCATGAGGCGGCGCTTCATGCCGCCGGAGAGCGTGCGTGCCTGCTCGTGCGCCTTGTCCCAAAGCCGCAGCTCGCGCAGGTACTTCTCCGCCCGGGCCGAGGCCTCGGCGCGGCCAATGCCGTAGAAGCCGGCCTGGTT
The DNA here is from genome assembly GCF_000964085.1 of Luteibacter yeojuensis. GTDB lineage: Bacteria > Pseudomonadota > Gammaproteobacteria > Xanthomonadales > Rhodanobacteraceae > Luteibacter > Luteibacter yeojuensis_A. Next base: position 10,091 of record NZ_JZRB01000015.1, on the reverse strand, counting down.
CACGCAGATGTCGAACGGCTTCTCGAACTGGTTGAAGTTGATCTCCTGGGGCACCAGGCCGATCAGGCGCATCGCTTCGCTGCGCTGCTTGTGGATCGATACCCCGAACACCTCGGCATCGCCCGAGGTGGCGTTCACCAGGGACGACAGGATGCCGATGAGGGTGGACTTGCCGGCGCCGTTGGGGCCAAGCAGGGCGAAGAAATCGCCCGGCTCGACGGTGAGCGAGACCCCTTTCAGGGCCTCGACGCCGTTGCCGTAGGTTTTGCGTAAATCTTTGACGTGTAAGGCAGGAGTGGTCATGGGCTGCGCCGGGATGACAAGCCGCCTATTATACCGGGCTTTGCCGGGCGACCCTGTTCCCCAGCGTCAACAGAGACTTTCCATGGCCGAACAATTCCAGCTCCGCCTCGCCGACAGCTTCATGCTCGCCCCCTCGGTGCGGCACCTGGCCTTCGAGCGGGTGGACGGCCAGCCGCTGGCCTTCGTGCCGGGCCAGTTCCTCCAGGTGCACTTCCATTACGACGACGGCAAGGCCACCAAGCGCAGCTACTCGGTGGGTACCGTGGGCGATGGCACCGGCCCGGTCCAGCGCATCGAGATCGCCGTGAGCTATGTCGAGGGCGGGGCCGCCACGAAGCTCCTGGGCGGCCTGGATGCCGGCGGCACCATCGACGCCAGCGGCCCCTACGGCCGGTTTTGCCTCATGGATGGTGACCAGAACACACGCTACATCCTCATCGCCACGGGCACGGGCGTCACCCCATACAGGGCCATGCTGCCCCAGATCGAGGCCCTCATGGCCTCGCGCGGCTGCCGTTTCGTCCTGCTTTACGGGGCCCGGAACGAGGGCGAACTGCTCTATGGCGAGGAATTCGATGCCTTCGCACGCAAGCACGAGGGCTTCAGCTTCCACCCCTGCTTCAGCCGTGGCGCCCGCCCCAACCCCCGCCCGCACGACCGCTTGGGTTATGTCCAGGACGTGCTGGCCGAGCTGGAGCCCACGGCCGACGAGGATATCGCCTACCTGTGCGGCAACCCGAACATGGTGGATGCGGCGTTTTCGGCACTGAAGGAGCACGGGTTGGCGGTCCAGCACATTCGTCGAGAGAAATATATTTCGTCGCGTTGAGACGCGACTCAAATCGCGCGTTTACCCCCGCGTCGGGGGCAAGCGCGCTCCCACAGGGCCTCATATACTCCGCGCATGCACGCCAAGGCTGAAACCCCGCCGCTTTCCCCGGAAATGCGCCGCTACGCGGACCTCGACCAGCGCCTCCTGGGCGCCGTCCGCAACATCCGCATCCTGCCCACGGTGTCGTGGCCGGCCTCGGTGGAAGAGCGGCTGATCGAGGAATTCAGCGCCGGGCGCCTGTCGGTGCCGGAGATTCGCTACAACCCGCCCGACCTTTCGGAAACCCGCGCCGAGCTCGAGGTCATCGAGGCCGAGGCGAGCGAAGACCACCCGATCGCCGATTACCTGCGCCGCACGGCCGAGTCATGGCGGGTGGCCACCCGCATGCTCGAGGCCGCGGGCACCGACGGGGTCACCGAGGCCTCGGTGCTGCTCTACGGCCGCCCGGGCGACGCGATACCGGGCAGCAGCCGCAGCAACCTCGATGCCGCGGCGTACTTCGTGAACCTGGCCGATGAGCTGGGCGCCGACCTCGAGACCGAGGACGCCGCCGGCCACATCAGCGCCGACGAGCTGCGCCGCGACATGACGGCCAGGCTGGATGCCTTTTTCGCCCCCGGCACCATCGCCGTGGAAGTGGACCCCGAGCTCACCGCCAAGGCCGCGGCCGGTGCCACGCGCATCCGCCTGCGCGGCGGTGCGCGCTTCACCGAGTACGACCGCCACCAGTTGCTGGCGCACGAAGCCTTCGTGCATTCGCTCACGGCGCTTAACGGGCGCGAGCAGCCAGTGCTGGCCTCGCTGGCGCGTACCTCGCCGCGCGTCACGGCTACGCAGGAAGGCCTGGCGGTGTTCGCCGAGCTGATGTCCGGCGCCATCGACATCTCGCGGCTGAAGCGCATCAGCCTGCGCATCCTCGCCATCGACATGGCGATGAACGGCGCGGACTTCGTCGAGGTGTTCCGCTACTTCCGCGTCTGCGGCCAGAGCGTGCCCGATAGCTTCCATTCGGCGCAGCGCGTGTTCCGCGGCGTGCCGCTCACGGGTGGGTCGGCGTTCGCCAAGGACAACGTCTACCTCACCGGCCTGCTAGCCGTGCACACGTTCTTCCGTTGGGCGCTGCGCCAGCGCCGCCTCGACCTGCTGCGCAACCTGTTCGCCGGCAAGCTCGCGCTCCACGACGTGATGTCGCTGGAGGCGCACTTTGAAAACGGCGACATCGCCGCCCCGCGCTACCTGCCGCCGTGGATGCAGCACGTGCATGGCCTGGCCGGCAAGCTGGCGTTCTCGCTGTTCGTCAACCACATCCACATGGCAGGCGTGGAAGCCGAGGAAATCTCGCTCGGCCTGTGAGCCGCTAGCGGATACGGAATGGCGTGGGTGACTCCGCGAAGAACGGGCGCCAGTCGCAGGCGAGGCGCAGGCGCGCGTCGTCACTGGTGATGCCCGCGGGCAGGGTGATCCGGGCGGCCCCCGTGTTGGCTACGTCACGCGCCAGCATGCGCCACGACACGCCTCCGTCCGTGGATAGCGTGGCATCGAGGAAATGGCACGCGATGGGTGGTTCGGGTGTGCCGGCAGGGTCCCAGTGGATGTCGATGGGCCCACCGGCGTGCGCATCGCCGGTGCTTGCCAGGGCGAACGGGCGCCCGGTATCGACGACGCGCACGTGTACATCACTACTGGCCACCGTGGCCGCGGCGCCGCCGTGGTCGCGCACCGTGAGGCGGAAGGCCATGTCGCGCGATGTGCTGGGCAAGGGTGCGGTGAACGCGCGCCGCGGCTGGGCTTGTGGCGCCGTGGCATCGAACCAGGGCTGCGCGTCGATCGCGTCCCACGCGTAGGAAAGCCACCGGCCGGGCATCGACGGCACCACGAGGGCGTCGAGCCAGAACGGCGTGCGTGCCGGGATGACGATGGGCTCGTCGGGGGGTGGGGGCTCGATCCATGGTGCCGCGGCATCGACCACGTGCTTGCGGGCGCAGCGGCCGCCGCGCGACCCAAGCCATGCACGCACCTGCGCGATCTGCAAGCCGTGGAAGGCGAGGCAACCCGTGCAAAGGTTCGCCACGGGCTGCGCGCCGAGTTGGGCGCCGAGGCCGGCGACAAACGCCGCGAACGCGTGTTCGGTGGTGGCGCCGCTGCTCCATGCCGCGGCCTTGTGCGCGGCATGGTAAAGCCCAGCGAGCGAATCGCTGCACGACGTACGGGGCTGCCCGCCCCGGCCGCGCCCGGCCACGAACGCATGGCCGATATCGTAGGCCCGTGCGCCAAGCCGCCGTTCGATGAGCGTGACCGCCGCCGCCATGGGCTCGCCGTGGCGCAGCGCATCGCCTTCGGTATCGGTGAGCACGAGCCGCTCGGCATGGGCGGCCAGCACCATGCTCACGCCGAGATCGGTTTCCAGTACCTCGTTGGCCCGGTTGACCAGGTGGGCGATGGCACCGAGCGCGGCATCCCGGCTGCCGCCGTTGGCGGCGACGAAGTGGCTGTCGGCCGCCACCGCCAGGCGGAAGGTGTAATGCAGGTTGCCGTGGGCGGCCATGGCCGCCGCCCGGGTGGTGGGCCGCGCAACCGCGCGCGCCATGGCGGGTTGCAGATGGGCGTGGCCCGGGGATGCCGCGCCCGGGGCGGGCAGCGGCGAAACCGCCGACAGCCAGCGCCCATCGGCCTCCCGTACCGCGAGCCGGGCCGTGCCACGGGCGAAATCCAGCCGGGCGGCGCGGCCGGTGGCGTCGTTGCCGCGGAAGCTGCGCAGCGCGGGGAACCGGCGGCGCAGGTCGGCGGGCAGGGTGCCCGAATCGACCATGCGGAAGCGCGCGGTGGTGGCCCCGTCGACGGGCAGCACGACCTCGGCCGACGCGACGCCACCGGGCGCCAGGGCAAACAGCGGCGCGCGTGCGTCGGCGAGGTGGTCGGGACCCGCCACCGCCCGGGTGGCCAGCGCCCACGCCCCGCAAGCCAGGAAACGACACAGCAATGGGCGCATGGTGACCTCGGGTGGTGGCGGGAGGTCAAAGCGTACGCATCCGCATGGATTCGCAATGCAGGTATGCGCCTACAGAATGCGTAGGCGCTGGCTATCACTGCTTGTCGGAAAGCCACTCACCGCAAGGGCGGGCGCGTGTCGGCGCGGTGTTAACATCGGGGTTTCCGACCAGCTTCTCCCACAGGATCCCATGGCCATCTCCGAGGAACTGAGGCAAGCCGCCCTCGAGTACCACCGCCTTCCCCGCCCGGGCAAGATCAAGGTCACGCCGACCACGTCACTGCTGACCCAGCGCGATCTCTCGCTCGCGTATTCGCCCGGCGTCGCCGCGGCATGCGACGCCATCGTGGCCGACCCGCAGGAAGCCGCCGAACTCACCGCGCGCGCCAACCTCGTCGCGGTCATCTCCAACGGCACCGCGGTGCTCGGCCTCGGCAACATCGGCGCGCTGGCGAGCAAGCCGGTGATGGAAGGCAAGGGCGTCCTGTTCCAGAAGTTCGCCGGTGTCGACGTCTTCGACATCGAGATCAACGAGACCGACCCCGACAAGCTGGTCGACATCATCGCCAGCCTCGAGCCCACCTTCGGTGGCATCAACCTCGAGGACATCAAGGCACCGGAGTGTTTCGTCGTCGAGCGCAAGCTCCGCGAGCGCATGAAGATCCCGGTATTCCATGATGACCAGCACGGCACCGCCATCATCGTCGGCGCCGCGGTGCTCAACGCGCTGCTGGTAACCGGCAAGAAGATCGAGGACGTGAAGCTCGCCACCACCGGCATGGGCGCGGCGGGCATCTCCTGTGTCGATATGCTCGTTACCCTGGGCATGAAGAAGGAAAACATCCTCGCGTTCGATCGCGACGGCGTGCTGCACACCGGCCGCACCGACCTCGACCCGGACAAGGCGCGCTACGCGCGCGATACCGACAAGCGCACGCTGGCCGAGATCGTCGAGGGCGCGGATATCTTCCTTGGCCTTTCGGCCGGCGGCATCCTGAAGCCGGAGATGGTCGCGACGATGGCGGAACGCCCCATCATCTTCGCGCTGGCCAACCCGAACCCCGAGATCCTGCCGGAAGACGCCAAGGCCGTCCGCCCCGATTGCATCATGGCCACGGGCCGTTCGGATTACCCGAACCAGGTAAACAACGCGCTGTGCTTCCCCTACCTGTTCCGCGGCGCGCTGGACGTCGGCGCCACGGTGATCAACGAGGCCATGAAGGTGGCCTGCGTCAAGGCCATCGCGGAGCTGGCCCGGCGTGAATCGTCCGATGTCAGCGCGCGCGCCTACGGCGGCAAGCCGCCCAGCTTCGGTCCGGAATACCTCATCCCGCAGCCGTTCGATCCGCGCCTGCTGATCCAGCTGCCGCCGGCCATCGCCCGTGCGGCCATGGATTCCGGCGTGGCCCAGCGGCCGATGGAAGACTTCCCGGCCTACATCGAGAAGCTCACCAGCTTCGTGTTCCGCACCGGCCTGCTCATGAAGCCGGTGTTCGACCGCGCCAAGGCCGACCCCAAGCGCGTGGTGTACGCCGAGGGCGAGGAAGAAACCGTGCTGCGCGCCGTGCAGACGGTGGTGGACGAAGGCCTGGCCCGGCCCATCCTGGTCGGCCGCCCCGATGTCATCGAGAAGCGCATCGCCCGCGCGGGCCTGCGCCTGAAGCCGGGCGTCGATTTCGAGATGTGCAACATCCACTCGGATCCGCGCTTTGAAGACTATTGGAAGCTTTACCACTCGATCATGGAGCGCCGTGGCGTCACGCCGGCGTCGGCCAAGGCGGTGGTGCGTTCGCGGCCCACGGTCATCGCGGCGCTGATGGTCGAGCGCGGCGAAGCCGACGCGATGATCTGCGGCCTGGTGGGCACCTACCAGAGCAAGCTCGACTACATCCGCGACATCATCGGCCTGGATGAGAGCGTCTGCGAGGCTTCGGCCATGGCGGCCGTGGCCACCGAGAAGGGTACGTTCTTCTTCCTCGACACCTACGTGCAGGAAGACCCGACCCCCGAGCAGATCGCCGAAGCCACGCTGCAGGCCTCCATCCGCCTGAAGCTGTTCGGCATCCAGCCGAAGATCGCGCTGCTGTCGAACTCCAATTTCGGCAGCCGCGAGACGCGCAACTCGCGGAAGATGCGCGATGCGCTGAAGCTGATCCGCGAACGCGTGCCCAAGCTGGAGGTGGAAGGCGAGATGCAGGCCGACGTGGCGCTCGAGCCCGAGCTGCGCGAGCGCATCTTCCCGAACTCGCGCCTGGAAGGTAAGGCCAACGTCTTCGTGTTCCCGACCCTGGATGCGGCCAACACCGCCTACAACATGGTCCGCGTGCTGTGCGACGGCGTGGTGATCGGCCCCATCCTCATGGGCGTGGCCAAGCCGGCGCACATCCTCACCCCGCAGGCGACGGTCCGCCGGGTGGTGAACATGACCTCGGTGGCCTGCGTGGAAGCGCAGATCCGTGCTGGTGTGAAGCCGCGCGGATCGTAAGCCATTGATTGTAGGAGCCCACTCCGTGGGCGACGCCTTTCGCGACAACGCCGGCTAGCGTGGGGCGCACCGCGAATAGCTGTCGCCCACGGGGTGGGCTCCTACAAGGTTTGGATCGATTCAACCGCCCCGTACCGCCGCGTATGCCGGGACGATGCGGTATTATCAACAGGTTTTCCCGCCCCCCAGCGGATCTCTTCAGTCCCCACGTGCGCGCCCAGGCGCAGCCGGAGCTTCCATGGACCAGATCGACGACACGCTCAACCAGGACCTCGACCCTACCGAAACCCGGGAATGGGTCGAATCGCTTAACGCGGTCATCAACCACGATGGCACGGAACGCGCCCACTACCTCCTGGAGCGCATGGTCGATTCCACGCGTCGCGCCGGTGGTTACCTGCCGTTCGACCCGACCACGGAATACGTCAACACCATCCCGCCGCACATGGAAGCGCGCAGCCCGGGCGACGCCGCCCTCGAGTGGCGCATCCGCTCGCTTATCCGCTGGAACGCGCTGGCCACCGTCGTGCGCGCCAACCGCAAGCCGGGCGACCTGGGCGGCCACATCTCCAGCTTCGCCTCGTCGGCCACGCTGTACGACGTGGGCTTCAACCATTTCTGGCGCGCCCCCAGCGCCGAGCACCCGGGCGACCTGGTGTTCCACCAGGGCCACTCGGCCCCTGGCGTGTACGCGCGCTCGTTCCTCGAGGGCCGCCTCACCGAAGACCAGCTCGATCTCTTCCGCATGGAAGTGGCCGGCAAGGGCCGCGGCCTGTCCTCGTACCCGCACCCCTGGCTCATGCCGGATTACTGGCAGGTGCCCACGGTGTCCATGGGCCTCGGCCCCATCCAGGCCATCTACCAGGCGCAGTTCTGGAAGTACCTCGAGCACCGCGGCCTCATGCCCAAGTCCGATCGCAAGATCTGGTGCTTCATGGGCGACGGTGAATCGGACGAGCCGGAATCGCTGGGCGCCATCGCCCTCGCCGGCCGCGAAGGCCTCGATAACCTCATCTTCGTCATCAACTGCAACCTGCAGCGCCTCGATGGCCCGGTGCGCGGCAACGGCAAGATCATCCAGGAACTGGAAGGCGTCTTCCGCGGCGCCGGCTGGAACGCCATCAAGGTGGTGTGGGGCAGCTACTGGGATCCGCTCCTCGCCCGCGATACCTCGGGCAAGCTGCGCCAGCTCATGATGGAAACGGTCGACGGCGAGTACCAGGCATGCAAGGCCTTCGGCGGCGCGTACACGCGCGAGAAGTTCTTCGGCAAGTACCCGGAAACCGCCGCGCTGGTCGCCAACATGTCCGACGACGACATCTGGCGCCTCAACCGTGGTGGCCACGACCCGCACAAGGTGTACGCGGCGTACCACGCGGCGATGAACACCAAGGGCATGCCCACCGTGATCCTCGCCAAGACGGTGAAGGGCTACGGCATGGGCGCCGCGGGCGAATCGCAGAACCCGGCGCACAACCAGAAGAAGATGGACACGGACGCCATCCGCGCCTTCCGCGACCGCTTCAATATCCCGGTGCCCGACGACAAGCTCGACGAGGTGCCGTACTTCCACCCGGGCAAGGACTCGGACGAAGTGCAGTACATGCTCGAGCGCCGCCGCGCGCTCGGCGGTTCGCTGCCGCAGCGCCGCCGCAAGGCCGACCAGTCGTTCAAGGCCCCGGGCCTCGAGGCGTTCGAGCAGATCACCAAGGGCACCGGCGATCGCGAGATCTCCACCACCATGGCGCTCGTCCGTGGCATGAACCTCATGCTGCGCGACAAGGAGCTTGGCCCGCGCATCGTGCCCATCGTGGCCGACGAGGCCCGCACCTTCGGCATGGAGGGCATGTTCCGCCAGATCGGCATCTACGCGCCGTTCGGCCAGAAGTACCGCCCGCAGGACGCCGACCAGCTGCTTTACTACCGTGAAGACCAGAAGGGCCAGGTGCTGCAGGAAGGCATCAGCGAAGCCGGCGGCATGAGCGCCTGGCTCGCCGCCGCCACCAGCTACAGCATCAGCAATACCCCGATGCTGCCGTTCTTCATCTACTACTCGATGTTCGGCTTCCAGCGCATCGGCGACCTTTGCTGGGCCGCCGGCGACATGCGCGCGCGTGGCTTCCTCATCGGCGGCACTTCGGGCCGCACCACGCTGAACGGCGAAGGCCTGCAGCACGAGGATGGCCACTCGCACCTGCTGTCGGGCGCCATCCCCAACGTCGTGTCGTACGACCCCACCTTCTCGTACGAGCTGGCGGTGGTGCTGCAGGACGGCACGCGCCGCATGATGCAGGAGCAGGAGGATGTGTACTACTACATCACCGTGATGAACGAGAACTACGCCCACCCCGACATGCCCAAGGGCAGCGAGGAAGGCATCATCAAGGGCATGTACCTGTTCAAGGACGCCGGCAAGCCGAAGAAGAACGAGCCGCGCGTGCAGCTGCTGGGTTCGGGCACCATCCTGCGCGAAGTCATTGCCGCCGCCGAGCTGCTCGAGAAGGATTTCGGCGTCACCGCCGATATCTGGTCCGTGCCGAGCTTCACCGAGGTGCGCCGCGAAGGTTTCGACGCCGAGCGCTGGAACCGCCTGCACCCGGAGGCACCGCAGCGCGTGCCGTACATCACCGGCCTGCTCGCCGATCGCCAGGGCCCGGCCATCGCCGCCACCGACTATGTCCGCGAGTTCTCCGACCAGGTGCGCGCGTTCATGCCCGATGGCATGCGCTACACCACGCTGGGCACCGACGGTTACGGCCGTAGCGATACCCGCGCCAACCTGCGTTCGCACTTCGAAGTGGACCGCTACTGGATCGCCCACGCTGCGCTCGCCGCCCTCGCGAAGGACGGCAAGGTCAACGCGAAGGACGTCAGCCGCGCCATCAAGGAATACAAGCTGGACGTGGACAAGCCGAACCCGATGACCGTCTAAAGCGGGGAAAGCGGATACAACTGTGTGGGAGCCTGCAAGCGGGCTCCCACAGTCATTTCTGGCCCTGCCATCGAATTGCCCTTTTTCCGTCACGCCTTGTCGATGGTGCGCGGCGGCGCAAGCTGGTATTCCTGTGGGCAAGCTCCACAACGGAAACCGCGCCATGCGCAACGCACTCATCGCCCTGCCACTCCTTGCGCTTGCGGCCTGCGCCACGACCGGCGGGCACCACGGCTCGCGCGAGCGCCTCGTTTACATCGCCGCCGAGAAGGTCCCCTGCAGCGCCGGCGCGATGCAGACCGAATGCCTGCAATACCGCGAGCAGCCCAGCCAGCCCTGGCAGCTCAACTACGCACCCATCGAAAACTTCGACTGGAAGCCGGGCAACGAGTACCTGGTGAAGGTCACCGAACTCGAAGTGAAAAACCCGCCGGCCGATGCCTCGCGCGTGCACTGGCGCGTGGAGAAGATCGTCGAGCAGCACCCGGTGGACAAGCCGCCCACGCCGTGAGCGTGGGCGGGCCATAAAAAAAGGTTCTTCGCGGATTAC
>NZ_JZRB01000144.1 GCF_000964085.1 Luteibacter yeojuensis | reverse complement strand
CTGCCCCTGCGCCGACTTTCCACGCCGAGCGAGGGATCGACCCACATGGACCGGGCGAGTATGCGCCAGAACAACACCCCACGCTGCCCCATGGGTGACCGGCCACGAACTGCCGGGCAACAGCTGCATCTGTTGCCCGGCACCGGCCGAGGACACTCAACCGGCTGCCGGACCGCCGCGAAGGCAAAGGATCACCTCGGCGTCGGACGCGATCCGGCGAAGCCACCAGCCTCCAACACCTCACGGCGGGAAGGTCCAG
>NZ_JZRB01000143.1 GCF_000964085.1 Luteibacter yeojuensis | reverse complement strand
AGAGCCCGGCTTGCGCCGGGCTCCGTGTGTCGCGTGTTACGGGCGGTCCGTGCCGCGCCGGGGGTCTGAATCGAACGCCCTCACGTCACCGATGTTCGGTGCGTGCGGCGCCGTGTTCACAGGCGTGCCGCCACCCTGGGGGCCGCTGCCGCCGCCCTTCGGGCCGTCGTGGCCACCGTGGCCGTCGCCGTGGTCGTCACCATGGTGGCGGATGGTGTGCGACACCTCC
>NZ_JZRB01000142.1 GCF_000964085.1 Luteibacter yeojuensis | reverse complement strand
GCCTTCGACCCGTTTTTCACCACCAAGCCTGCCGGACAGGGAACGGGCCTTGGATTGTCGATGATCTTCGGGTTTGTCCGCCAAAGCGGTGGCAGCGTGGACATCGAGTCCGAGCCGGGGCAGGGCACGACCGTATCCGTGGTCCTGCCCATCAACGACGGCCCCGCCGACGACGAGCTGGTGCCCGAAGAGGATTCTGGACTGTCGGACAAACCCGTGGCCTCGACCGTGTTTGTCGTCGACGACGAGCCGACCGTGCGCCTTCTCGTGACCTCGCTTCTTGAAGACGCTGGCCACACGGTCATCGAGGCCGGCGACAGCGCAGGGGGGCTTCGCGTCCTGCAGTCGGACGCGCGCATCGACCTCCTTGTCACCGATGTGGGTCTGCCGGGCGGAATGGATGGCAAGGCCATGGTGGCAATGGCCAGACACCATCGTCCCCGGTTGTCGGTGTTGTTTATCACCGGCTTTGCCGATGCGTTCGATGGCGCAGAGTTGTCCGGACCGGGCTGGAGTGTGCTGATGAAGCCGTTTTCCATCGATGACTTCCGTTCGGCAGTCGACAGCCTCCTCGCCGGCCGCGCCACGGAGTAAGGCGCGTCGTCCCCGTTTGACGGCAATTTGCGCCGACTGCCCCTGGTCCCGCCGGGCTCTCCATCGAAGCAGTCCCCCTTGATGCGTCACGGGGCCGATGCGCACAGGACTGCTGGTCACACCTGCAGGGCAATGCTTGTCCGCTTGCCAGTCGGCACCGTCAGCTGCGTACCGGCGGGCCCGTCGATGAGCGTCCGCAATTGCGCGACCACCGCTTCCGGCGGGAGGCCAGGGCAGTTCCCGGAGCCGGGACGCACGTCGAGCAGTCGTCCCGGTCCGGGCCCGTGGGTCAGCACCAGGGCGAGCGCGATGGGCGTTGTCGTGTGTCCGGGCATGGCCAACGGGGCTGGTGGCGGCACCTCGCAGAGAACGACAAGGCAGGTGGACTCATCAGCGGCCACCGTCACCGCCCCTTCAAGAAGGGCGGCGCCGAGGCTATGTGGGCCAGCGGTCAACGTCGTCGACGACGCATGGCTGCAGGTTCGCGCCGCCCAGTTGCCGGCAAGCGTGCAGGCCACCGACTGCAGGAAGGTCAGGGGTGAGACGAGGGGTGGGTCCAGCGCGACTCCCCTCATCATCCGGTCGACCGCCTCGGCGTCGGCAGATTGGGTCGCAAACACGGACCGGAGGGTTGCCGGGTCACCGCCCCATTTGCCACACGCATCCATCGCCGCATCAAATGCAACGCGCTCAAACGCTGACGCGCGGCGTCCATACGTTCCGGGGAAGGACGCGTTGGACGAGAATGCGCTGACCCGCACACGCATCCTCACATCAAGCGGCCCGGCAATGCAGGTTGGGCGAAGGGGCGGCGTCCGGGGGGGGGGCGGGTGTCGGATTGCTGGGCGTTCAAGAAGGGCGCCTGGAGAG
>NZ_JZRB01000141.1 GCF_000964085.1 Luteibacter yeojuensis | reverse complement strand
CGAGGGGCAGCAGGATGGTCGGCCGCCAGAGGCCCACCACCTGAGGCGAATCCACTTCGGCGGACACGGCAAGACGGGGGGAGCGGCGCAGGCCCAGCGCACGCGCACGTTGCGCGCAAAGGGTTTCCAGGCGCACATCGTCGTGGGGCCCGGCACGCGACACGACGCCGGCGATGCGCCACCAGCGCACGGCACCGACCACGAGCTGCGCGCCAACGAGGGCGGCCCATGCGACGAGCAGCACGGTGGTCCACGACCACGCCCACGCCACCACGGGCGCTTGCGGCAGGTCGGTGATGGACATCATCGCCGGCATCGACGGGTTATTGGACGTGATGACCGTGGCCGGCGCCGCGGGGAGCAGTTTCAGCTCGATGCTGCCGGGCAGGCACAGGCCCACCACCATTTGCGCCGCCACCAGCCACCACATCCACGAGCGCGCGGCGGCGCTGAGCGATGGCACGAACCGGCACAACGCCCAGATGAGCCCGGCGAACAGCAAGGTTTGCAGGGATGCGGCGCCAAGGCGGGTGACGAGGGTATCGAGGAAGGTATGCATGGTCAGCGGCCCTTTCGTTTCGACTGCAACTGCCCGACGAGCGCCTCGAGCTCGGCGAGCTCGCTGTCGC
>NZ_JZRB01000140.1 GCF_000964085.1 Luteibacter yeojuensis | reverse complement strand
CAGGCCGAAGGGAAGCAGGCTGGCGTTGTTGATGGGCTGGGCCATCCAGCGGTCGTAGCGGCGGTCGCCGCCGGCCTCGGTCTCGCGCCAGGCGAGGTACGTGCCGCGGAACACCTCGAACGCTTCCGCCTTCGCCACGCGCTTGGCGTCGTCGCCCATCGGCATGACGTACATCGCCTTCAGGTCGTCGCGCAGCGCAAGCACCTTTTGGGTGAACGAGTGTGCCAGGGCATCGCCGTTCGCATCCGGCGCGGGCAGGCCCCGTGCCGCGCGCCACTCGCGTACGCCTTCCTGCTCCACGAAGCTCGCATACGATTCGTTGAACGAGGAATCGTTCTTCACGTAAAGCTTCTGGTGCGCAAGCTCATGGAAGATCGTGCCGGCCAGGTCGTCCTCGTCCCAACCCAACATGCTGCTGAGCACCGGGTCGGCGAACCAGCCCAGCGTGGAGTACGCCGGTACGTCGCCGATGCTCACGTCATGGCCCAGCGCTTTTTGTCGTGCCGCTTGGCTTTCGGCCAGGTCGCGACGGAAGTAACCGCGGTACGACACGCAGCCTGCAAAGGGAAAGCACTGGATGACGGGGTCGACGGAGAGCTCGGGCGTCGCGAACACGTTCCAAGCCACCCATGGGCGGTCGAGTTGCACGTAGTAGGTGTAGCTGCGGTTATCCGGCAGCCCGAGCGCGGCGCTGGCGAAGCGGCGTGCATCGCGCGCGGTTTCCAGGCGCTTGCGAACCTTATCTGGCGTCTTCGGGTCCGCGATGACCTTGTCGATGGGCTTGCGTGCCGTGAGCAGCGCCACCTGCCCATGCGTGACGTGGGCGTAATACCCCAGCGAGCGGCAACCGGTGAGTAACGCGAGCATGGCGATGAGGGCAAGGCGCATCGGGCCATTGTGCCCGAATGGGCCATGTAGGAGCGCGCTTGCGCG
>NZ_JZRB01000014.1 GCF_000964085.1 Luteibacter yeojuensis | reverse complement strand
CCGCGAAGAACCAAAAAAAAGCCCTAGGGTTCGGCCAGTCCTGGATGATTTGGACGGCGTACTGCCAAGGGCGGGATGGGCGGAGTATGCGCATCGCGAGACGCCGATGCAAGCATGGCGTGAGGTTGCGAATATCCTCACGCCATGTCACCGCTTGCCGCGTAGTTAGCCCGTGATTTCCGGCTCTACCAACAACGCCAGCAACTGCAGCGACTCCTGCCAACCCAGGTAACACATCTCCACCGGGATCGCGTCGGGGATGCCTTCCTGCGTCACCTTCAGGTCGACGCCGAGCGCGAGCTTGGTGATGACGATGGTGGTGACCATCTCGCCCGGCAGGTTCGGATCATCGAACACATCGATGTAGCGAAGGCGCGCGCCAGGTTCCACCTCGAGGTACTTGCCACCGAACGCGTGGCTGTCACCGCTGGTGAAGTTGGTGAACGACATCTTGAACGTGCCGCCCACCTGCGGGTCGAGATGGTGCACCTTGCAGGTAAAACCGTGCGGCGGCAGCCACTTCGGCAGGGCATCGGGGTCGACGAAGGCCTTGAACAGGCGCTCGGGCGTGGTGCGCAGGACGCGGTGCAGGTTGACGGTACCCATGGTGTTCCACCTTGTTGAGTCAGCAGAGGATAGCCCTCTACCCACTACGTCGAACGGGCGGGGGTCATTTCGACAGCCTGCCAGGTGGTTATTTCGCGGGTGCGACCTGCAGCGGCCCCACGGTGACGTGGCCCGTCCAGTCCTCGAATACGTTGTTAGCCTGCTTGTCGACGAATTGCACCACCTGGTTGGTGGGTGGGCAGGACGACGGCGCGTGGCCTTCCGCCAGGTCGCGGACATCCTGCGAGCCCGCCATGCAGTAGCTGGTGCCCGCCGCATCCTTCAGCTTCGCCATGCCATCGCGATAGCGCGTTTCGGCACGCGGCGCGGCCACCGCATCGGCATACGTGCCCCGCATGGCGGCGAGGTAGGCATCGGCTCGCTTCGATTCATCGGCCGTGAGCGTCGCTTTCAGTGCGTCACGCGGTTCCGTGAAACGAGGGGTGCCGCGTTCCGCGGCCAGCGTAAACCAGGCGTAGGCCAGCGGCCGGTCCATGGGCTGGTGGTCGCCGTTGAGCGCCATGATGCCCAGCACGTACTGGGCGGGCTTGCTTGCCCAGCCCGCGGCTTCCTTGAAGAAGCGCTGCGCGGCTGCGGTGTGCTCGGTGCCGTAATTCTGCGCGCCCAGGCAGTAGAAGTAGTCGCCTGGCAGGAATTTCTCCATGCCAATCGCGCATTTCGCATCCGACAGCTGCTGGTCGGTCACGTGCGCGGGTGCATCATCGGCGCTGGCCGCGCCACCCGCCACGAGAAGAAACACGAAGGCCAACACCTTCGCCACCTGCATGACACCGCGCATCGCTGACTCCCTTCGTGATAGCTGCCGCGGCAGTTTTTATCACTTCATGCGAAGCAGCGATACGACAATATCTTGCGGTGTTCTAGGTATCGTCGTGCAGCTCGAAGCCCATGGCGGCGTTGAGTGCCTGATGCACGCGCAGCGCGGCGCGAACATCGTCTTCCGAGACCTCGGCGAGGATCTCGCGGCGCATCTGCACCATGCGGGCTTCGAGTTGTAGCGCGAGTTCTTCACCGGCGGGCGTAAGCCATAGCGTTTTCGCGCGCCGGTCCGCCGGGTCGCATTCGCGGCGGACGAGGCCGAGTTCGACAAGCTTGTCGAGCGTGCGAACGAGCGAGGGGCCGGTCACGCCGATCTGCCCGGCAAGCGTCACCTGGTTGATGCCACCGCCCGACCGGCCCACCAGCAGCATCGGGATGAGAGTGGCGGAGGTGACTTCGAAGTCGCCAAGGCGCACGTCGAGCATGCGCAGGAAGCGGCGGCTGGAAGCCATGGCGGTGGTGGTGAGCTGCATCTGCAGCCGGTCAAGGGGCGTCATGCCAATAACGATAGCATGTTAATTATATATATCGTCAAGCAAACGCCAGCGCAGGTCGAATTCCTTTATTCTGCCGAGCTGTTTGCCGGGAGCGTCGCCGGGTGCGAAACGCAGGTACAACGCGGGTTCCGCGCATGGCCACCTTCGGGGCTGCCCTCCGGCTATGTGCCGGGCTGCTGGCCCTTTCCACCGGCGTGGTGCTCGCCTCCGTGCTCCTGGGGGGTGACGGTTCCACGTTCGTCGCCTCATGGCAAGGGCTGGTTTCGACCGCCGACACCCCGATGCGCGCCATCGTGCATGCATTGCGGATTCCCCGGGCGCTGGCGGCGTATGGCGTGGGCGGCCTGCTCGCCCTCTCCGGCTGCCTGATGCAGATCCTGGTCCGCAACCCCCTCGCCGACCCTTACACGCTCGGGCTATCGGGTGGCGCGGCCGTGGGTGCGCTGGGTGCCATGCTCGCCGGGGCCGGCGCGGTGGCCACTGCCGCCGGCGCCGCCGTGGGTGCCCTTTTCGCCTGCGTCGCCGTGTTCGTGCTGGCCCACCGCGACCTCATCGCCCGGCGCCGAGCCGCTCACCGCGACGATGCCACCGACCTGATCCTCATCGGCGTCATGCTCGCCTCCGGCTTTGGCGCCATCGTCAGCATGATGCTGGTGCTTGCACCCGACCGTAACCTGCGTGGCATGTTGTTCTGGATGATGGGCGACCTGAGCGGCGTCGCCAGCCCGTGGCCACCGCTGCTTTCCATGCTGGCGGCACTTGTGGTGGCCGCGCCCCTCGGCCGCCAGCTGAACCTGCTTGCGCGCGGCGAAGAGTCCGCCAGCGCGCTCGGCGTCCGGCCCAACGCCGTGAAGTCGGCGATCTTCGCCATCGCATCGCTCGCCACGGCAGTGGCGGTGACCACCGCGGGCACCGTCGGCTTCGTCGGCCTCGTCGTCCCCCACGCGTTGCGCCGCGTCGTTGGCAATGACCAGCGCGTGCTGATGCCCGCCAGCGCCCTGTGCGGCGGCATGCTGGTGGTGGTGGCCGATACCATCTCGCGCATCGTCGCCGACCCCATCCAGCTGCCGGTGGGCGCCGTCATGGCGATCATCGGCGTGCCGACATTCCTCTTCCTGCTGGTGAAACGGCGATGACCGCGACGCTGGCCACGGAGCGCCTGCGCCTCGCCGTGCGCGACCGCGTGCTTGTCGATGCGCTCGACCTGCGCATCGAACCCGGCCAGGTATGGTGCGTGCTTGGCCCGAATGGCGCCGGCAAATCCACGCTGCTGCGGACCCTGGCCGGCCTGCGCGATACTGATGGTGGGCGCGTGCTGCTGGAGGGCCGCGACCTGGCCGCGTGGAAGCCGCTGGAGCTTGCACGCCATCGCGGTTTTCTGCCGCAGGCGGTCGTGGATGCCTTCAGCCTCACCGTGCTGGAAGCGGTCACCGCGGCACGCCACCCGCACCTGCCCTTCTGGGCATGGGGCGATGAAGACCTCGGCACCGTGCGCGCCGCGTTGTCGCGGTTCGAACTCGACGAACTGGCGGAACGCGACATCACCACGCTCTCGGGCGGCGAGCGCCAGCGGGTCAACATCGCGGCGCTGTTCGCCCAGGATGTCGGCGTGATGCTGCTTGACGAGCCCTTGTCATCGCTCGACCTGCACCACCAGATGAAGACGCTGCACGAACTGGTGGCGGAAGCGGGCGCCGGCCGCTCGGTTGTGTTCACGGTGCACGATATCAACCTCGCCATGCAGCACGCGACGCACGCGGTGTTGCTGGACGGCCACGGCAGCGCGCTCGCGGGCAGGAAGCACGATGTGGTGACCAGCGAACACCTCACCACGGCATTCCACCACCCCATCCACGGCACCACGATCGATGGCGAGGTGGTGTTCCGCGCCGCGCGCCTCACGGATAAACGCCCATGATCCGCCGCCTCGCCCTGCTCGCCCTCCTCGCCACCGGCGCGGCCCACGCAGCCATCACCGTGAAAGATGACGCGGGGCGCAACGTGACGCTGCCCGCGCCAGCCCACCGCATCGTGAGCCTGGCGCCCAACATCACCGATACGCTCTTCGCCGCGGGTGCCGGTGCCTACGTCGTGGGCACCTCGCGATTCAGCGACCACCCGGACGCAGCGAAGCAGGTGCCGGTGGTGGGTGACGCCACCATGCTCGACCTCGAGCGCATCGTGGCGTTGAAGCCCGACCTCATCCTCGTATGGAAAAGCGGCACGCCAGCGGCGCAAGTCGAGAAGCTGGCCCGCCTCGGCATCCCCATTTATTACTCGGAGACCACCCGCCTTGCCGATATCCCGGCGGCCACGCGCACGTTCGGCAAGCTGGCGGGGACGGAAGCGATGGCCGACGCCAACGCCGCGGCATTCAGCAAGGCACTGGATGGGTTGCGTGGCACGTTCGCCGGCAAGAGGCGCCTGAAGGTGTTCTTCCAGGTATGGGACCGCCCGCTGATGACCGTTGGCCGTGCGCAGATGATTTCCGATGCCCTGGACCTCTGCGGCGGCGACAACGTGTTCAACGACCTCACGCAGGCCGCCCCCACCGTCGGCCGCGAGGCCGTGATCGCCCGCCAGCCCGATGTGATCATGACGGCGGGCGGCGAAGGCGACTCACTGGCGGCATGGAAGCAGGGCGCCGGGCTGGCCGCGGCGAAAAACGGCAACGTGGTGGCCATCGATGCCCCCACGCTCGCCCTGCCTTCGCCATCCATCCTGCCCAGCGTCCGCACGCTTTGCGTGAAACTGGACGAAGCACGCGCCCGCACGCCCTAGTCGCCGCCTCTTGCGGATGTCATCACACCCATCCTGTTTACACTCCAGCCGATGACGGACAGCACCCAGCCCAACCTGAACGCGGACCTGTCATGGCTCGATGGCGGTGGCGAGGTGGGCGCGCTCATCCGCGCGTTCGACTGGGGCCCCACCGGGCTGGGCCCGCTCGAGGCGTGGCCGCAGAGCCTGCGCACCGCCACCGGCATGCTGCTGCTTTCCCCCGTGCCCATCGTCCTGCTGTGGGGCGAGAAGGGCATCATGATCTACAACGATGCGTACTCCGTGTTCGCGGGCGGGCGCCATCCGCAGCTGCTCGGCTCCGAGGTCCGCAAGGGCTGGGATGAGATCGCCGACTTCAACGACAACGTGATGCGCGTGGGCCTGGCCGGTGGCACGCTCGCCTACCGCGACCAGCGACTCACCTTGCAGCGCAGCGGCAAGCCCGAGCCGGTGTGGATGAACCTTGATTATTCGCCGGTGCTCGACGAAACCGGCAAGCCGGGTGGCGTCATCGCCATCGTGGTCGAGACCACCGAGCGGGTGCGCGCCGAAGAACGCCTGCGTGAAAGCGAGAGCCGCTTCCGCGCGCTGGTGAATTCCACGTCCGACATCGTGTACCGCATGAACCCGCAGTGGTCGCGCATGATCCAGCTCGACGGGCGCGGCTTCATCGCCGATACGACGGAGCCTTCGCCCGACTGGCTGGCGGGCTACGTGCCACCCGACGAACAACCGCGCGTGCGCGAAGCCATCGACGACGCGGTGACGAGCAAGGGCATGTTCGAGCTCGAGCACCGCGTGAAGCGCATCGACGGCTCCATCGGTTGGGTCATCTCGCGCGCGGTGCCCGTGCTGAACGAGGATGGCGATATCACCGAGTGGTTCGGCGCGGCAGGCGATATCAGCGTCCGCAAGGCGGCCGAGCAGGCGCTGCGCGAGAACGAGGCGCGCCTGCGCTTCCTCGACGCACTGAACGAGCAAACGGCGAAGAGCACCGACGCCGACGAGATCCTGTCGACAAGCACGCGCATGGTGGGCGAGCACCTTGGCGTGGGCATCTGTGCCTACGCCGACATGGATGACGACGAAGATGGCTTCACCATCCGCGGCGACTGGCGGCTACCGGGCTATAGCAGCATCGTGGGCCGCTACAGCCTCAAGGCGTTCGGCCACCTCGCCGTCTCCCGGCTCAGGGACGGCAAGCCGCTCATCATCGAAGACAACCGGCGGGAACTGCCGCCGGACGAATCGGCCACCTTCCAGGCCATCGGCGTGACCGCGACGATATGCATCCCGCTGATCAAGCGCGGCAAGCTCACCGCGCTCATGGCCATCCATGACGGCCAGCCGCGCCAGTGGCACCTGCGCGAACTGGCCCTGCTCGACGAAGTGACCGAGCGCTCGTGGGCGCATATCGCGCGCGTGCGCGCGGAGGCGGATGTGCGCGAAGGCGAACGGCGTTTCCGCGAGGAGCTGGAACAGCAGGTCGCCGAGCGCTCTGCCGCGCTGGAACGCACGCAGGCCCATATCCGCCAGGCGCAGAAGATGGAGGCATTGGGCAGCCTCACGGGCGGCATCGCGCACGACTTCAACAACCTGCTCATGGCCGTGCAGGGCAGCCTCGAGCTGCTGCGCGAGCGCATGCCGCAGGATCCCCTGCTGCTTCGCCTGGTCGACAACGCCCGCGCCGGCGCCGAACGCGGCAGCTCGCTGACGCGCCGCATGCTGGCCTTCGCCCGCCGCCAGGACCTGAAGTACGAGCGCGTGGACCTGCGCGCGCTCGTCGATGGCATGACCGAGCTGATGCAACGCTCGCTCGGCCCCACCGTCACGGTGGAAACCCACTTCGCCAGCGGGCTCCCGGCCGTCGAGGCCGACGGCAACCAGCTCGAAGCCGCGCTGCTGAACCTCGCCGTCAACGCGCGCGATGCGATGGATGGCGTCGGCACCATCGTCATCGGCACGAGCGAAGCATGGGTAGGTGCAGGCGATGAGCGCCTTGCGCCCGGCCATTACGTGCGCCTCTCGCTTGCGGATACCGGTGCGGGCATGGACGAGCACACGCTGAAGCGTGCGACAGAGCCGTTCTTCACCACCAAGGGCGTCGGCAAGGGCACAGGGCTGGGCCTATCCATGGCGCATGGCCTGGCGGAGCAGTTGGGCGGTGCGCTCGTGCTGCACAGTGAGCCCAACCGAGGCACCACCGCCGAGATCTGGCTGCCCGCGATGGCGCCCACGGCCGAAGCACCCGCGGCGGTGCGCGTCGAAGCGCCTACCCCGCCCCTGCGTGGCGGCACCGAAGGCCGCTTCACCATCATGACGGTGGACGACGACGACCTTGTGCGCGCCACGACGCAGGAGATGCTCGAGGACCTCGGCTACGTGGTGCTGTCGGCCCGCTCGGGCGCGGAGGCCCTGCGCCTGTTGGCCGCGTCCCACGTCGACCTCGTGGTGACCGACCATGCGATGCCGCAGATGACAGGTGCACAGCTGGCGATGCAGTTGCGCGAGCAATGGCCCGCCCTGCCAGTGATCATGGCCACGGGCTATGCGGACCTGCCCGCCGGCGTGCAACTCGACCTGCCGCGCCTCGCCAAACCTTATTCGCAGGCGACCCTGGCGGACGCCGTCGCGCGCGCCCTGCCGGCGATCGGCTGAACGCTCAGGCTTTGGCGACGATCAGCCAGGCCGGTGCCCAGCTGTAATCGTGCACATGCGTGGTGGCCGCGACGCGATAGCCCGCGCGCACCAGCTCGTCCTGCCACGCCGCGATGGGCTGCTCGTAGTTCGATGGCGTGGTGGCGCGTAGCTGGCCCAGCAACATCGGTGCGAGGAAGCCGCCGGCCACGAGGGCCGCTTCATCGTCATACCCGCGTGCTGCCAGCTCGTAGCGTCGTGCCAGCGAGGCGAAACGCTCATCGGCGCTTTTGAACGCGGGCACGTCGAATTCCACGATGGCGAGCCGCGTCACATGCCGGCGCAGGCGCTTCAGCGCGGCAAGCCGCTCGCCCGGCGCGATGGACTGCAGCGCAAACGTCGCTTGCGCGAGATCCCAACGCCGCTCGGGCGCCAGCTGCGCGAGGAACGCCTGCAAGGTCAGCTGCCATGCCTTGCCTGCGGGCAGGCGAGGCCGCAACGCGTCGAGCAGGCCGGAGGGCTCGATCACGTCCACGGTGTTCGGCGCGCGTCGCGTCTGCCCCAGTGCGGGAAGCAGGGCCATGCCATCGCCGACGCCGATATCGAGCAGGCAGCGCACGCCCAGCTGCTCGTAAAGCCGTGCCAGCGCCGCGCTTACCGCTGTGTACAGCGGCGGATTGCCGCCTGCGCGAATGAACACCTCGAATGCGCGCGGGGCATCGTAAGCGTTCCGCTCGTCCTCACCCGCCACGGCATCGAGCAATGCCGCCGCCATCAGCGAGCCCTCGTCGCGCGCCTTCGCCAGCCATGGCCTGGCGTCGCCGTGGTCGGCTAGCAGGCGCAGGGCTTGGGCGAGGGCGTCGGTCATCGGGCTATTGTATGGCCCGGCGGCCGGATGGGCGTCAAGGCTTGGTGTCGCCCGCCTTCTGCGGCAAACGGTAGCGCTGGTGGCTGTAAGCCCAGCTCGGCCACAGCGCATGCGCAAGGCCCACCTTTTCCAGCTGCGGGTCGACTGGCTGCGGGTCGAGCTTCTCGCCATCGACCGTGTAGTGGTACTGCGTGGGCGGCTGGTTGGGGCGCAGCACCAGCAGCGTGTCGCCCTTCAGGTAACCGTAGTTGTCGCCGTACTGCATGATGGCGCGGTCGGGGTAGCGCTGGGTGAGGTCCGCGCCGAGCATCGGGTGCTCGCTGCTGATGCCGATGAGCGAGAGCAGGGTCGGCGCGAGGTCGACCTGGCTCACGATGTGGTCGTCCTTCTTCACCGGCACGCCCGCGCCAAGGATGAGGGCCGGGATGTGGAAGTGGCGCACCGGCACCAGGCTCGCGCCGAACACGCGCGCATCGTGGTCGGCCACGATGAGGAACACGGTGTGGCCCCAGTAAGGCGAGGTCTTCGCCCGCGCAAAGAACTGGCCGATGGCGTAATCCGCGTAACGCACCGCGTTGGCGTTGCTGGCCGGATCGCCCTCGGCCTTGATGCGGCCCGCCGGGTATTCCCACGGCGTGTGGTTCGATACCGAGAACGCCACCGTGAGCGTGGGCTTGTCGCCATCGTCGAGCAGGCGCTGGTGCAGCTCGTTGAACATGTCCTCGTCGGATGCACCCCACGAGCCCACGAAGCCGGGCTTCGTCTTGAAGCTGGCGCGGTCCACCACCTCGTTGAAGCCATTGCCGAAGAAGAACGAGCGCATGTTGTCGAAGTGCGCTTCGCCGCCGTAGAGGAAGCGGGTGTGGTAACCGAACGTATCGAGCAGGGCGCCCAGCGTGAAGAAATCGCGCTGGCTGCGCGGCAGCTTCAGCACGGCCTCAGCCGGCGTCGGCATGAACCCCGTGGTGACGGCCTCGAGGCCGCGTGCGCTGCGGGTACCCGTGGCATAGGTGCGTTCCAGCCACCAGCCCTCGTTCGCGAGCTTGTCGAGTTCAGGCGTGTAGCCCGCGCCGCCCAGGCTGCCGACGAACTGCGCGCCGAGGCTTTCCTCGAGGATGATGACGAGGTTCAGCGGCTTGCCGTCGTGGCCGGTGGCCACCTGCTTGTGCAGCGAGGGGTAGTCCGGATCGAGCGGTGCGCCGTCGAGGCCGGCGGCCTGGCGCACGATGTCGTTCATCTCGCCGTCGGGCATCTTGCCGTACACGGCCGATGCCGAACGCTCGTTACCCAGCGCCATGGCGGCGTTGAGCACGTTGTAGAGCGAGTTCAGCGGCAGCGTGTTCACCATCGCATCGTTGGTGAAGGCCACCTGCGACGCATTGATGGGGCGGTGCTGCAGCGTGCCGCGGCCGGCGACGAACAGGACGCAGAACACGAGCACGGTGGCCACGGGCCGCAGCCAGCCGCGCACGGGGCGCGCATCGGGGCGGCGGGTGGGCAGCAGCCTGAAACCGAGCCAGCCCAGCAGGGCGAACACGACCAGGCCCGCGCCCACCGAGAGCTTGTAGCCGTTCCACAGCATGGCCAGCACTTCGTGCGGGCTGGTGAGGTATTCGAAATACAGGCGATTCGGCCGCGTGTCGTACTCGATGAGGAACTGCGGCGTCGAGACCTCGAGCAGCACGTAGAGCAGCCACCACAGGCGCAGCCACCACGCGGTGAGGCGCGTGGGCCATGCACGGTGCCCCAGCCAGGGGGCCAGCAGCGCGGGCGCGGCGATGACCATGGCCAACAGCGACAGGTCGATGCGCCAGCCGCCGAGGAGGATGGGCCACAGGCCACCGGAATCGTGGACGCGCGTCCATTGCCAGGCCGACAACCCGAGGCGGGACAGGGTCAGGAAGATGAGTACGGCGGCGCTGAAACGCCAGATGAGCTTGCGCACGAGGGTGGTCCGGGCTGGGCGCGGCACGGCCGCCGCGCGGTGACGGGCAAGTTACAGGCCGCTCACTTTACACTGTGCGCACTGTAAGCAACTTACGGCAGCCTTTCCGGCCGCCCCACGAGGATCCACGATGTTTAGACTGGCCGACGCCACGCCCATCGCCACTGGCCACGTCCGCGAGGTGTACCAGCACCCCGACGACGAAACCCTGCTGGTGAAGGTGATCGCCAGCGCATCGATCGAGGCCCGCTGGAACCAGGCACCCTGGTACCGCCGGCTGGCGCGCTGCGGCCCGTACAAGGATTTCGTGCGCGAGTTCCGCGAGTACGTCACCAGCATCTACGTGGGCGACTACGCCACCTCACCCATCGCCCGCGTCGTGGGCCTGGAGATGACCGACATCGGCCTGGGCCAGGTGGTGGAGAAGGTGCGCACGCCCGACGGCAAGCTGGCCCCCACCCTGCACGACTGGGTGAAGGCCGAAGGCTTCACCGAGCACACCCGTGCCGAAATGGCCGCCTTCTACCAGCGCCTGCTCGACCACGACACCATCGCCGCCGACCTGCACGCGTGGAATGTCGTCTACGGCGAGGATTCGCGCGGCGGCCCGCGCCTGGTGATGATCGATGGCTTCGGCGAGAAGAACATCATCCCGCACCAGTCGATGAGCCGCTCGCACAATGCCGCGCGGGTGAAGCGGAAGTACGAGCGGATGTTGAAGCGGACGATGGCGGAGGCGCCGGGGCGATGATTGGGCGGGAGGTGGGAGGTGGGAAGTGGGGGCGCGTTTACCGGTGTGCCGCCCCCATTTCCCATCCCCCACCGCCGCCTTTGCGCCCGGCGAGCCCGTCAGCGTGCGGTGCCCACCGGAGTACAGCCCGGCACCGACGCATCCGCAGCCAGCAGCACGAAGCGCACGCGGTTCGCCGTGCCAAGCTCCTTCACTTTCGCCGGCACCACGCAGCTATCCATCGCATCGTCGTTAAGGAAGATGTAGCGGTGGGCCGGGTCGGCGGCCTGCCACGCGCGCGCGTCGGCCAGCTGGGCCGCGCCGTCGCGGGCGAAGCCAAACTCCACCACCGGCCGCTTCGCCTGTAGCAGGTTCTCTTCGCGCCATGCCACGAGGGCCATCTGGCCGTCGGGGCCGATGGCCGCGTCGGCATCGGCCATCACCTGGCGCGTCGACTGGTTCGCGTTGAGCAGTGGGTAGGTGCCGAGCGGCCACACCACCCAGCCGATGGCCATGCCGCACAGCAGGGCGCCCACGCCGCGGCGTGGCCGGAATACGGCCGCCGCCACGAAGAAGCCGATGCCCACGGCGATTACCCACACCCATAACGCCTCGCCGTGGCCGGCGAGGTCGTAGCCTTCCGCGATGCGCCGCGCGGCCTTGGGTGCGGCCTTGTAGGCCCAAGTGCCTGCGCCGGTGAACACGATGCCACACGCCACGGTGAGCCAGAACGCCACCTTCGGCAGCCAGCGCGTCTTCATCATGTCGACGACGTAGGGCGCCATGGCAAGCGCCAGCATGGGCAGCATCGGCAGGATGTAGATCTCGCGCTTGCCCTTGGGGATGGAAAAGAACACCAGCACCAGCACGCACCACGCCAACGGCATCCACACACGCGGCTCGCGCAGGCGCAGGGCCTCGCGCCAGCGCGGCACGAGGACGGGGATGAGCAGCCAGGTCGGCAGCCAGCCGCGCAGGATCACCACGAGGAAGAACCACGGCGCCTCTTGGTGCTGCCACGAATCGGCGTAGCGCTGGGCTGTCTGGCGGAACAGGATGTCGTTGACGTACGCAAGGTATTCCGGGGTGCGTAGCCCGTAGGCCGCGGTGAGCATGGGGCCCACCCACAACGCGATGCCCACGAGGAACGCCAGGGCGCCACCCGCCCAGCGCCAGCCATCGCCGCGCGTCTGCAGCACGCCAGGCCATGCACGGGCGCGGTAGACGGCGTAGGGGATGAGCATGAGCAGAGCGATGACGCCGACGCCCTTGGTGATGACGCCCAGCCCCGCGGCGAAGCAGCCCAGCCAGTAGAGCCGCCAGTTCGGGCCGCGCAGGCAATGGAGCAGGATGCCGGTGTTGCCCAGCGTGATCCAGAACAGGTTCAGCGGGTCGATCTGCGCATGGCGGATGACATCGATGAACGGCATCGACATCAGCACGATGGTCGCGGCATAGAGGCCCACGCGCGCATCCCACAGCCGGCGGCCGAGGTACCAGGTGAGCGCCAGCGTGCCGAGGCCCGAAAACAGCGATGTCAGCAGGAACGCGCCACGCCAGCCACCGGTGAGCCACATCCACGCGGCTTCCGTCCACATCAGCATCGGCGGTTTGTCGGAATACAGTTCCATGCCGCGGTGTGGGAACAGCCACTGGCCGGATGCCAGCATCTGCTTCGCCACCAGGGCGAAGCGGGGTTCATCGGGTGGCCACGGGTCGCGCAGGCCGATGCCCGCGGCGAGCACCAGCAGGGCAATGAGCATGAACCAGGCGAAATGCCGCCAGGCGGTTCGGTCGTCGGTGGGAAGCATGCATCGGCCGGCCGGGGAGTTCCCCGCATCCTAGCCGATGCCGTTTTACAGGTTCTTACAGTGCGCTTACAGCGTTCACGCCGCTTCCATGCGGAAGAACGCCACGCTATCGACAAGGCCACGGGCGCGGGATTTCACGGCGTCGGCCGCGGCGGCGGCCTCTTCGACCAGCGCCGAGTTGCTCTGCGTCACCTCGTCGATCTGGCGCACTGCCTCGTTCACCTGGAGGATGCCGGTCGCCTGGGTATCGCTCAGCGTGGCGATGGCGCGGACGGCGTGGGTCACGCGGTCGACATCGCGTGCCAGGCCTTCCATGCGCTCACCCGCGGCACCGATGCGCTGCGCGCCATCGGCGATGGTCTCGCTCGATTCCTGCACCAGCGCGCGGATCTGCCCGGCGGCCGTCTTCGAGTGCGAGGCCAGCACCCGGACCTCGCCCGCCACGATGTGGAACCCGCGGCCGGCCTCGCCCGCCCGGGCCGCTTCCACGGCCGCGTTCAACGCAAGGATATGCGTCTGCGAGGCGATGCGCTCGATCGTCTCAGTGATTTCGGTGATGCGCGTGGCGACACCCGCGATGCGGTCCATGGCCACCACGGCGTCACGCATCGCGCCTTCGCCCTCGCGCGCGCCGGCGAGCGACTGCTCGGCGGCCACGCGCGCTTCGCGGGCGCTGGCCGCGTTCGCATGCACGCTGCTGGTGAATTCCTGCATCGATGACGCGGTTTCTTCCAGCGCGGCGGCCTGCTCGCTGGTGCGCGACGACAGGTCGAGGTTGCCCTCGGCGATTTCACCCGTGGCCAGCGAGATCTCGTCGGCGCCCTGGCGGATGGTGGCGACCACGTCGCGCAGGCGCGTATTCATGCGGCCGAGCGCCTGCAGCAGCAGCCCGGTCTCGTCCCGGCTCGTGCTTGTGATTTCGCTCGAAAGATCGCCATCGGCGACGGCTTCGGCCACGCCCACGGCATGCGCGATCGGCCGCGTGATGCTGCGGGCGAGCAGTACGGTGATGGCGATGCCCAGCAGCACGGCGCCAAGCACCACGCTCGCCAGCAGCACCAGCACCTGGCGGTAGACGGCGGTGCTGGCGTCTTGCAGCTGGCGGGCCGACGTGGCGGCAGCCTGGCGGACATGGTCGACGATGCTGTCGATGGCCGCGGTCGGGGGGCGGTCGATGCCCTTCACGAGGCCATCCACCACGTGGGCGCTGGCCGCGTCGGTCGATTTGTATTGCGCGAGGGCACCCGTGTACTTCACGAGCAGGTCGGCGTGCGTCGTCGTCGCGGCGTCCACCTCGGCCACCGGCATGCCCAGCGCGGCCATCTGTTTGCGCAGGCTGGCCAGGTCGCCATCGACGGTGCCGGCCATCGTCGTGAAGCCGGCGCGGTACTTATCGAAGGCCGCCGGGTCGGCGCCGCGCAAGAGCAGATCCTTCCATTCCTGCACTTGCCGCTTGAAGTCCACCTGGGCCACGCGGGCGGTATCCGCGGCGGCGGCGTAGGCCTGGGCGGTCTGGGCCGCCTGTCGCTGGAAATCGTTCATGCGGGCCAGGCCGCGCCAGCCCTCCGCGCCCACGATGACGGTGGCGGCTAGCAGGAGCAGGCCGAGGGCGGCCAGGCGGGTGGCGATGCGGAAGCGGGACAACAGCGTCATGGATGCTACGGGACCAGGTGATGACGCAGTCCGCTTGCATCGGGGGTGGGATGCCCCTTATCGGCACCTTTGGCCCCGACCTTGACCAGAAAATTCTGAACAG
Organism: Luteibacter yeojuensis; assembly: GCF_000964085.1. GTDB lineage: Bacteria > Pseudomonadota > Gammaproteobacteria > Xanthomonadales > Rhodanobacteraceae > Luteibacter > Luteibacter yeojuensis_A. Next base: position 231,877 of record NZ_JZRB01000014.1, on the reverse strand, counting down.
GCCGGCCCGGCGTTTCAATTTTCCGCAGCTGGCACGTCTAGGGGTTTCGCCGGTGCGGATTCCGGTATGCGTCCCTGCCCGTACGCATGCTGGTTCCGCACCGTGCGACCCTATATCCCGGAACACCCCCATGAACGCGGTACCCCGAACGATGGACCCAACCGAGGCGACTGGCGCGCCACGCGGACGGCGGGCCGACCAGGTCGTCGCCCTCTTCCGCGAGCATAACGCGGCCCTGGTCGCGTTCCTGCGCGTGCGCCTTGGCACCCTGGCCGATGCGCAGGAAGTGGCCCAGGAGGTGTACCTGAAGCTGCTGACGCTGGACGAGGCCACGAAGATCGACTCACCGCGCGCCTTCCTGTTCCGCGCCGCCGCGAACCTGGCCGTGGACCGCCTGCGCATGCGCAATGTCCGCACCAACGCCCCGGTGGACCCCGACCACGATGACTGGCACGTCACGCCCATCCCCGAGCAGCACGCCGCCGCCCTGCAGCAGTGGCGCGATATGCGCGAGGCGCTGGACGAGCTGCCGCCCAAGACCAGCCGTGCCTTCGTGATGCACGTCATCGACGGCCGCGATTTCGCCGCCATCGCCAAAGACATGAACCTGAGCGAGCGCATGGTGCGTTACCACGTCGGCAACGCCCTGGCGCATTGCCGTGACCGCAGGGACCGTGCGGAGGCCCTCCGATGAACGCTTCGACCTTCTCCCCCGGTACCCGTATCGAGCATGCCGCCGCCGAGTGGTGGGCACGCCTGCGCGACCCCGCCCTGCCCGACCAGGCGCTGGCCCAGTGGACGGCATGGCTGGAGGCCGACCCGAACCACGCCGCCGCCTTCGACCGTGCCTGTGCGCTGGCCGAGGAAGCCGCCGCGCTGGGCGGTGACCAGCGCGCCGACCTCCTGGCGCGTTTCGCCCCGCCGCAGGCGCCGGCGCGCCGCGCCCCACCGCGCCTTGCCATGGCCCTGGCCGCCGGCATCGCCGCCGTGGCCGTGCTGGGTGGTGGCCTCTACGTTGCGCTCAAGCATGGTCCTGACGCGCCCCAGGCGTACGCGAGCGAGCGCGCCGGGCACCGCGACATCGACCTGCCCGATGGCTCCAGCATCGAACTGGGCGGCGCCACCTCGATCACCACACGCTACGGCAGCGATATCCGCGCGATCGACCTGGATGCGGGCGAGGCCTTCTTCCGCGTGGCCCACGCCGAGCGGCCGTTCGTGGTGAACGCGGGCCCCCTGCGCATCCGCGACCTGGGCACGGCGTTCAATGTCCGCCGCACGGGCGATCGCGTCACCGTTGCCGTGACCGAGGGGCGCGTGCGGGTCTCGCCGTCGGCCGATGCGAACGACGGTGGGACGGTGGAACTGGGCGCGGGGCGCGAAGTCTCGTTCGACCCTGAGACCAAGGCCATGCGGATCCTCGATGTCGATGCCGCCACGGCCACGGCGTGGCGCGAGCGGCGGCTGGAGTTCGTGAACGAGCCGCTCTCGTCCGTGCTTGAGAACGTGAACCGCTATGGCACGCGCCCGGTGCGGCTCACCGACCCCTCGCTGGCCCGCCTGACATTTACCGGCACCGTGCAGGTCGATACCATCGACAGCTGGGTGGCGGCCCTGCCGCGCGTCTTCCCCGTGCGGGTGGATACGTATGCCGACCACCTTGAACTGGCGCGGCAGACATCCATGGCGCGGGGTACCAAACCGCGCTGACCCTTAGAAGTCCTTGGGGCCGCAGGTCTTGCAGCACACCCTTCGCGGGCGCCGGCGCGTAACCACCGGCGCGCTCGCGCTCGCGTTGATGCTGGCGCTGCGCCCGGCCAGCGCCGCCGAGGGGTCGCCCGTCGGCGATCGCTCCGCGTTGCCATTCGCCATCGCGCCGCAGCCCATGGCCACGGCCCTGCTGGCATGGGGCAAGCAGGCCAACGTGCAGGTGCTAACCGCCTCCGGCGCCGTCGCCAGCTGGCGCAGCGCGGGCGCCAGCGGCTTGCTCACGCCGGACGATGCCCTGGTCGAACTACTCGAAGGCACCGACCTCGAGCGTGAAGCCTACGACGCGCACACGGTGGTGGTGCGCCAGCGCCAAAAGGCCGGCAACGCCACGCCCGCGCCCGCCGACCCGCTATCGGCGTTCGATCCGCACAGCGTCACGCCGCTGGCCACCGTGGATGTGCGCGGCATCCTTTCCGACGACGGCTACAAGGCCGATACCACGCGCACGGCCACGCGGACGGAGAGCAATCTCACCGACGTGCCGCAATCGATCAGCGTGGTCACGCGCGAGGTCATCGCCTCGCAGCAGGCGGTGAGCATTGGCGATGTCGCCCGCTACGTGGCAGGCGTGCAGTACGTGGATGGCTACGGCGGCTCACCGCTGTTCCTCATCCGCGGCTTCGATGCCGGCAACGGCATGACCGACGGCATGCCGAACGGCATCGCGCGCACGGAGGACCTGCCACCGCTCATCGGCATCGAGCGCGTGGAGGTTTTGCGCGGCCCCGAGGCCATCCTGGGCGATGCCTCGCAGAACAATAATTTCGGCGGCGCGATCAACGTGGTGATGAAACGGCCGCAGGCCGACACCATCCGCACGCTGACATGGTCGGCCGGTGAGTACGATGGCGCGCGCCTCGGCGTCGATTTGGCGGGTACCGCGTCGAACGACGGCGCGTGGACCTACCGGCTCGTCGCCGCGGGCCAGGGTGGCCAGCGCACGCCGCAGGGCAACGGCCACGGCCGCGGCACGTACCTCGCGCCCTCGTTCGCGTGGCAGGGCGACGATACCCGCTTCATGGGCGGCCTGGAGTACGTCGACAACCGCGTGCCCGGTCCGGAACACACCGTGCTGCTGGGCGCGTCGCTTTCCACGGCATCGCCGTACCGCGACCTGCCGGACGTGCCCGACGACTACTCCACCTACCGCACCACGCGCGCCGTGTTCGAGTTCGACCACGATATCGGCGACGACTGGAGCTTCCACAGCCAGGGCCAGTACGTGCGCCAGCACAGCGATGGCCGCAACTGGTCGTACACGCCGGGCGACGACTACGGCGGCTTCCTCGTGCCCGTGGCGCGCAGCTTCCGCTACAAGGGCAGCTACTGGACATGGCAGAACGACCTGCGCACCTCGTTCAGCCACGGCGATACGACGCACACCGTGCTGCTCGGCTTCGACGTGGCGCGCACGCATGCCGGCGACAGCGGCATCGGCAGCGTCGAGCAAAGCATGGATACCACCATGGATAACGACCGCAGTGCGCAGATCATCACGCGCCCGCTATCGTTCGACCTGGCGACGGGCGCGCGCATGTCCGAGAAATTCAATGCGCTGGTGGCGCCCGTCACCACCGTGCAGAACCTTGGTGGCTCGTGGCAGACCAACGCCGGGCTTTACCTGCAGGACCAGGTCGCCATCGGCGAGAAGTGGAACGTGCTGGCCGCCATCCGCCGCACCACCTACCAGCTCGATACGCACTGGGACGATGGCATGCCGCGCCGCCAGCGCAAGTCGCGCTGGGTGCCGAAGCTGGGCGTGGTGTACAAGGTGGCGCCCGATATCGCGCTGTATGCCGATACCGCGGTGGGTTTCCAGCCCGATCCCCTGCTCGGCAAGGACGGCCAACCCCTGCCCGCGGTCACCTCGCGCCAGGTGGAACTGGGTGGCAAGTTCGACCTGTTCGACCAGCGTGCGCGCCTTACCGCCGCGCTGTACCGCATCCGCGTCGACCACAGCGTGGACCTGGTCTCGCCCGAGCCACCCTTCTTCGCGACACCCGGCCCCGGCCAGACCAATCGCGGCCTGGAAGTCGAGTTCACGGGCAATGTGGCGCCCGGCTTCGACGTGCTTGCCAGCCTCACCGAAACCCGTATCCATAACCACGACGACACGCGCCCCACCGGTACGCCGAAACACCAGGCCGCGGTGTGGGGCAGCTACCGCCTGGGCGGCGGCACGTTGCCGTGGGGTATCGCGGCCGGCGTCATCGCGCGCAGCAAAAGCTACGGCCGCACCAGCGAGCAGGGTGAGTACTTCGGCATCCCGGGCCAGGCCAGCGTCGAAACCAATGTCACGCGGTATGGCGACCACTGGCGCGTCACGCTCGGCGTGAAGAATCTCTTCCGGCGCACGCTTTACGCGGTGAACTTCGACGACACGTTCGTGCCCATCCGCCAGGGCCACACGGTGCTGCTCACTGGTTCCTACGATTTCTGAAACGCCCGCAGCACCACCTCGCAGGCCTCGCGGCGGAACGCATCACGGTGCGGCTTGCCCGTGGGCTTGCCCTGCACGGGTACCTCGAAGCAGCCATCCGCCCCGGGCTCCCCACCGTGGCGGCGCCAGAAGCGGTCGTACGCCGCGGGCGTGACGCCCTCCCTCCGCTCCAGCGGGTGCTCGCTGGCGGAGACGCCGCGTAGCCGCGCGATGCCGTAGTACGTCGCCAAAGAGCGGACGATGCCGAGCAGCAGCTCGCGCGGGTGCAGCCCACCCGTGGCGCGGGTGAACGCGGCGATCTCGCCGCGACCCAGGTACGCCCATGAGCCGCGCATGGCCCCGAGCATGAGCCCATCCGGGCCCGCGAAGGTCAGCGCGCAGGACGACACCACTTCCTTGTCGCCATTGAGGAGGAAAAGACCGAGCTCTCCGCACTGCGTGCTCTCAGGCGCGCGGGCATGGACGTACGCCACCTGGCCATCGCCGAGGGGCAGCGTGGCAAGGCGTACGTCATGGCCCTTGAGCAGGCGCAGGCGGAGGCGCTCGGGAAACTCGCGCGTGACGAAGCGGTAGTGCGCCTCGATGATCCGCGCGCGGGCCGCCAGGTCGAGGCGGCGCGAGATGTAATGGGCCTGCCAGCGCTCATAGAGCGCGGGGTTGGCATCGGCGGCGGCGCGCATGTCGCGCGAGCGCCCTACCAGGCGCAGCCACTCGGCATGCCGGGGCAGCGAGCGTAGCGTGCGCCACAGGTAGCGCAGCCGGCCTTCGGTCAGCGGGAAGCGATCGCGCTGGGCGGCGCGGCGCCGGAAGTGCGCCACCATGAGGCCAAGGCCGCCGGGTTCGGCGGTGCCCCGGGGCCAGGCCAGGGGCAGGTCATGGAGCGGCGTGCTGGGTGTGATGCGGGACGGCATGCAACCTAGACGTGCCAGCCCCGGGATTTTGAAACCGGGCTAGCGGCGGCGCCGCTCGTCACGCCACACCACCCACCCGCCGACGAGGGTAAGCAGGGCCAGGGCATACCAGGTCAGCGCGTACTGCAGGTGGTTATCCGGGAACGAGACCACCGTGAGGCCACCCACCGGCGCATCGCTGCCGTCGCCGCGGCCAGGGGCCGAGGCCGCATCGGCGTCGACGAAATACGGCGCGGCCCCGTCGATGCCGCCGGCCTGCGTGATGGCGGCCACGTCGCGGGAGAACCAGCGGCCCGTGGCCGGCTCGTTGTCCTGCAGGAAGGCACCCTTCGGCTCGCTGATACGCAGCAGCCCCGTGACCGTGGTGTGGCCCGTGGGCCCGGTGGGGCACGTGGCCTTGCCGCCACACCACGAGGGGGTGACGAAGCCGCGGTTCACGAGCACCACCTCGCCATTGTCACGACGGAACGGGGTCATCAGCCAGGCACCCAGGCCCAGCTCGGTGCTGGCCCGCACGCGCACGCTCTTGTCGGGCAGGAAGGCGCCCGCCAACTTCACGCTGCGGTATTCGTCGCTTTCGAGGGTGACCTGCGGCCACTGGCCGCGGCCCGGCGCGTCCACCGGCGGCGCGTGCACCCGTGCATCGACGCGGGCGATGAGGTCGTGCTTCCACGCGCGGCGGTGCACCTGCCAGGTGCCCAGCGCCACGAAGGCCGCGAACACGGCCGCGCCAAGCACGGCGAGCACCCCCAGAACGAAGACGCCGCGCGGAGGGCGCGGCGTCTCGTGGGTATCGGCCTGCCCGGTGCTCAAGGCAGGTTCTTCACCTGCTGGCTCATGTCGTGCGACATGCCCGGCATCATGTTGGCGTTCATGTGGAACATGACCCAGATGGAACCCGACAGCGTAATGACGACAAGCACCAGCGTGAAGATCAGCGCCAGCATGTTCCAGCCACCCTGCGATTTCGTATCCATGTGCAGGAAGTAGATCATGTGGACCACGATCTGGATGGCGGCGAAGGCCAGCAGCACCACCGACAGCGTGCGCGTATCGGGGATGACCTTGTCCATCACCAGCCAGAACGGAATGGCGGTAAGCACCACGGCCAGGAAGAAGCCCAGCAGGTAGCCACCCATGGTGCTGTGGCTGACCACCTCGTCGTCGTGGTGGTCGTCGTGGTGGTGATCGTGCGATTCAGCGTGCGCGCTCACGGCAGCACTCCCATCAGGTAAACGAAGGTAAAGACGCCGATCCAGACCACGTCGAGGAAGTGCCAGAACATCGACAGGCACATGATGCGGCGCTTGTTGGCACCGGTGAGGCCATGCTTGCCCACCTGGAACAGCAGCGTGATGAGCCACACGATACCGAAGGTGACGTGCAGGCCGTGGGTGCCGACCAGGGTGAAGAACGACGACAGGAACGCGCTGCGCTGCGGGCCCGCGCCCTCGTGGATGAGGTGGGCGAACTCGTACAGCTCGATGCCAAGGAACGCGGCGCCGAACATGCCGGTGATGATGAGCCACGCCATCATGGTGCCGCGGCGGTTCTTCTGCATCTCCAGCACGGCGAAGCCATAGGTGATGGAAGACAGCAGCAGCATGGCGGTGTTGAGCGCCACCAGCGGCAGTTCGAACAGGTCGGCACCCGAGGGGCCGCCCGCGTAGTTACGCCCCAGCACGCCATAGCAGGCGAACAGGCAGGCGAAGATGAGGCAGTCGCTCATCAGGTAGATCCAGAACCCCAGCAGGGTTCCGTTTTCCGGATGGTGGTCTTTCGTCATCCAGAACTGCGGCGTTTCATTCTCCGCGATGGCCGCGGACGGGTTGGCATGCATATCAGACATGGGCGGCAAGCTCTTCCGTGCGGGCGGTCTCGGTACGTTCGACCACGTCGGCGGGGATGTAGTAATCGCGCTTGTAGTTGAAGGTGTGCGTGATGGCGCTGACCAGCAGGCCCAGGAAGGCCAGGCCGGCGACCAGGAACATGTGCCAGATCATCGCGAAGCCGAACACGAAGGCGAACCCGGCGATGATGACGCCGGCGGCCGTGTTCTTCGGCATGTGGATCGGCAGGTAGCCCTCGGTGCGGCGGGTGGCGTTGCGCTCCTTCATGTCCCACCAGGCATCCGCTTCGTGGATGACCGGGGTGAACGCGAAGTTGTATTCCGGCGGGGGCGACGAGGTGGCCCACTCGAGCGTGCGGCCGTGCCACGGGTCGCCCGTGACGTCGCGCAGCTTGTCCTTGTTCTTGATGCTGACGTAGATCTGCACCAGGAACGAGCCGATGCCCAGGGCGATAAGGCCAGCGCCCACCGCGGCGATCTGGAACCAGATCTGCAGCGACGGATCCTCGAAGTGGTTCATGCGGCGGGTAACGCCCATGAAGCCCAGCACGTAGAGCGGCATGAAGGCGACATAGAAGCCCACCAGCCAGAACCAGAAGCTGCACTTGCCCCAGAACGGGTCGAGGCGGAAGCCGAAGGCCTTCGGGAACCAGTAGTTGATGCCGGCGAACAGGCCAAACACCACGCCGCCGATGATCACGTTATGGAAGTGCGCGATGAGGAACAGGCTGTTGTGCAGCAGGAAGTCGGCCGGCGGCACGGCGAGCATCACGCCGGTCATGCCACCGATGACGAAGGTGACCATGAAGCCCACGGTCCACAGCATGGGCACGTCGAACTGGATGCGGCCACGGTACATGGTGAACAGCCAGTTGAAGATCTTCGCACCCGTCGGGATCGAGATGATCATCGTGGTGATGCCGAAGAACGAGTTGACGCTGGCACCCGAGCCCATGGTGAAGAAGTGGTGCAGCCACACCAGGTACGACAGCACGGTGATGACGACCGTGGCGTAGACCATGGAGGCGTAGCCGAACAGGCGCTTCTGGCTGAAGGTGGAGACGACCTCGGAGAAGACGCCGAACACCGGCAGCACGAGGATGTACACCTCGGGGTGGCCCCAGATCCAGATCAGGTTCACGTACATCATGGCGTTGCCGCCAAAGTCGTTCGTGAAGAAGTTGGTGCCGGCGTAACGGTCGAGCGCCAGCAGCACCAGCACGGCCGTGAGCACCGGGAACGCGGCGACGATGAGCACGTTGGTGCAGAGCGAGGTCCAGGTGAAGACGGGCATCTTCATCATGGTCATGCCCGGCGCGCGCATCTTCACGATGGTGGCGATGAGGTTGATGCCGGATAGGGTGGTGCCTACGCCGGCCACCTGTAGCGACCATATGTAGTAGTCGACACCCACGTCGGGGCTCTGCGCCAGGCCCGAGAGCGGCGGGTACGCCAGCCAGCCGGTACGGGCGAACTCACCCACGAACAGCGAGGCCATGACCAGCAGGCCACCGGCCACGGTCATCCAGAAGCTGAAGTTGTTGAGGAACGGGAACGCCACGTCGCGCGCGCCGATCTGCAGCGGCACCACGTAGTTCATCAGGCCCGTGACCAGCGGCATGGCCACGAAGAAGATCATGATCACGCCGTGGGCGGTGAAGATCTGGTCGTAGTGGTGCGGTGGCAGGAAGCCGGGGTTGCCGTTGAAGGCGATGGCCTGCTGGGCGCGCATCATGAGCGCGTCGGCAAAGCCACGCAGCAGCATGACGATGCCGAGCACCATGTACATGATGCCGATCTTCTTGTGGTCGATGCTGGTGAACCACTCTTTCCAGAGGTAGCCCCACAGCTTGTACTTAGTGATGATCGCCAGCAGGGCGATGCCACCGATGGCCACGCCCGCGAAGGTCGCGAGGAGGATCGGCTCGTGGTACGGGATGGCCTCGAGGGAGAGGCGTCCGAAGATCAGTTTGGCTAGATCGGGCGTATTCATTACCGGGCTCGGCAAGCTTGGATCGGTGGGGGCGGCCGCTTAGAGCGGGCGGCCGGCGGGCGTCATGGCTTCGCCGGTGGCGCCGCGGGCGGCGCACAGGGCACCCACGTAGCGGCGGCCGTCGTCGGCGATGCCGAGGCGCGAACGGGTGGGGGCATCGAGCGAGGTCACGTTGTAGGTGCCCACGATGCCCTGCCCGCCCGCCTTGTCCAGCGCCATCATGTCGTTGGCGCACATGCGGTTGGACTCGACGCAACGGTTGAGGATGGCGTTATACAGGCCCGCGGCCACGTTGCCGTAGTAGTGCACCGGCTCGCGCTCGCTGGGCTGCTCGAGCTTGAGGTAATCCTCGCGGCTGAGGGCCGTGCCTTCGGCCTTGGCCTTGGCCACCCACGCGTCGAAATCACCCTCGCTGAGGCTGTGGAAGCGGAAGCGCATATCGGAGAAGCCCGCGCCGCTGTAGTTGGCGCTAATGCCCTCGAAATCGCCGGTTTTGTTCATCACGGCGTTGAGCTTGGTCTCCATGCCCGGCATGGCGTAGATCATGCCGGCCAGGCTGGGGACGAAGAACGCGTTCATGACGTTCGAGGCGGTGATGCGGAACTCGATGGGGCGGTCGACCGGGGCGGCCATCTCGTTGACCGTGGCAATGCCCTGCTCCGGATAGAGGAACAGCCATTTCCAGTCCAGCGCCACGACCTCGACCACCAGGGGCTTCACGCCCTCGGCCACCGGCCGGTTCTGGGCGACCTGGTCGAGCGGGCGGTACGGGTCCAGCTTGTGGGTGCTGGTCCAGGTGATGGCGCCCAGGGCGATGATGATCAGCAGGGGCGCCGACCAGACGATGAGCTCCAGCACCGTGGAGTGGTTCCAGTCCGGGTCGTAATCCTGCTCCGCGGCCTTGCTGCCCGCCCGGTACTTCCATGCGAACAGCAGGATGAGGAAGATGACCGGGACGATGATGATCAGCATCAGCACCACGGAGATGAAGATGAGGTCCCGCTGCTGGCGGGCGATATCGCCGGATGGCGAGAACAGGACGGCGTCGCAGCCTGACAAAAGCAGGGCCAGGGCGGGGATCAGCAATCCGCGCAACATCTTCATGGACATTCGCATGGTGGGAGCAACCGTGGGGACTCGAAAAAATACGCTGAAATTCACGCTGAGACCATAGGACACTTTGTCCCATGGGATCCAAGCCAGACGCCCGCGCCGGGCGTATGCTGTACCCAAAGCACAGGAAGGGAGTTGGTTGATGTCGAGCATTTCACACGCCCCTCACACTGCCGCCGACGTCGCCGAACACGATGCCCGCCGGCAGCACCAGGCCAGCCACGCCCCCGTGGCCCCCAATGAGATCGCCGTGGGCGTGGTCATCGGCAGGGCCTCGGAATACTTCGACTTTTTCACGTACGGCATCGCCTCCGTCCTCGTTTTCCCGTCGGTGTTCTTCCCGTTCCTGAACCAGCTCGACGGCATCCTGCTGGCCTTCACCATCTTCTCGTTCGCCTTCATCGCCCGCCCGTTCGGCACCACCATCTTCATGGCCATTCAGCGGAATTTCGGCCGCAGCACCAAGCTGACGGCCTCGCTGTTCCTGCTGGGCACGGCCACGGTGTGCATCGCCTTCCTGCCGGTGAATAAATCCGGTGGGTACGGGGTCATCGTGATCCTGGGCCTGCTGCGGTTCTTGCAGGGCATTGCGCTGGGCGGCTCGTGGGATGGCCTGCCCTCCCTGCTCGCCCTCAACGCCCCGAAGAACCGCCGCGGCTGGTTCGCCATGCTGGGCCAGCTGGGCGCGCCCATTGGCTTCCTCATCGCCGGCTCGCTGTTCCTGTTCCTCAACACCCAGCTCTCCCGCGAGGATTTCCTCGACTGGGGCTGGCGCTACCCGTTCTTCGTGGCATTTGCCATCAACGTGGTGGCGCTGTTCGCCCGCCTGCGCCTGGTCGTCACCGAGGAATACACCCAGGCCCTGGAGGAATCCCTGCTCGAGCCCATCGGCACGCTCGAGATGGTGCACGCCCAGGGTTACAACCTCTTTATCGGCGCCTTCGCGGCCCTGGCCAGCTACGCCCTGTTCCACCTGGTTACGGTGTTCCCGCTCAGCTGGATCGCCATCTCGCGCTCGCAGGACATCAACAACGTCTTGATCGTGCAGATTATTGGCGCCCTGGTGGCCATCCTGGCCACAGTGGCCTCCGGCGTCATCGCCGACCGCATCGGCCGCCGCAACACGCTGGGCACCATGGCCGTCCTCATCGGCCTGTTCGCCATCGCCACCCCGTTCCTGCTCAACGGCGGCCGCTTCGCCCAGGATGCCTTCCTGGTGCTGGGCTTCGCCCTGCTCGGCCTTTCGTACGGCCAGGCGGCCGGCACGGTCACCGCCAACTTCGAGAAGCGCTTCCGCTACACCGGCGCCGCCCTCACCACCGACTTCGCCTGGCTGGTCGGCGCGGCCTTCGCCCCGCTGGTGGCGCTGGGCCTGTCCCAGCGGTTCGGCCTGGTGGCGGTCAGCGCCTACCTGCTCTCGGGCGTCGTCTGCACGCTGCTGGCCCTGCGCATCAACCGCTCGCTGGAGGCCCCCCGGGCCAAGCCGGCGCAATAAGCGCCCGAAACCCGGCGGCATGGGCATGGGGGCCGGGGTAACCTAGCCCCCATGCTTTTTGACCTGCCCGACCACGACACCCTTTACCGCGCCCTGCTCGCGCGCGAGGCCGTGGTGCGCCTGCTGGGCGACAGCCCCGCCCACCTGCGCGACCGCCAGCTGCTCAAGGCCGCCTGGCTCGCCTCGCCCATCGGCGAAATGCTGGCCGTAGCCGACGACCACGCCCTGCATCTCCTCGAGTTCTTCGACCGCGCGGCCCTGCCCAACGAACTGAAAAAGTTGCGCGAAGCCACCCGCTCGGCCATCACCTTCGGCCGCACGCCCGTCATCGACCGGATCGAGGCAGAGCTGGGCGAGTATTTCGCCGGGCGCCGCGCCGTGTTCGAGACCCCGCTGGCCTTCCACGGCTCGGTGTTCACCAAGGCCGTGTGGGACGAACTGGTTACCATCGTGCCGGGAACGACGCGCAGCTACGCCGAAATCGCCGCCCAGGCAGGCCGCCACACCGCGGTCCGCGCCGTGGCCCGGGCCAACGGCGCCAACCAGCTGGCCATCGTCATCCCCTGCCACCGGGTGATCGGGGCGGACGGCTCACTCACGGGCTACGGCGGCGGGCTGTGGCGGAAGGACTGGCTGCTGCGCCACGAGCGGAAGATGGCTGCTGCCCTCAAGGCGTGACCGGGTACGGGCCGTCGGCGAACACCTCGTCGTGGTACCCCTTCTTGCCGATCGCCAGTGCCATGGGGCTGCGGAATTCTTCCCCGCGGCGGAGGCAATCGAGCACGTGGGCGAAATCGCGCTTCGGTTGCCAGCCCAGGTCGCGGACCGCCCGGTGGCTGTCGTAGACCCGATCGAGCGAGGGCAGGAGTTTCCAGCCGCGGGCCGCGTAGAGGGTATCCACGTCGGGGAACAGCCTGCGGACCACGGCCGGGGCGTCGGTGCGCAGCGCCGCCACGTCGGCACGCGTGAATGGTGGCGGTGCCGACACGATGTAACGGCCGAAGCCTAGCGCCGGGGCCTTCGCCAAGGCGCACAGGTGGGCCTCGACGATGTCGTCGATGTCCGCGCGGCGATAGAGCAGCTCGTTCGCCTGCATGTTGGCGGTGCCGTACTCGGCCCTGACGCCGGCGTTGTCGTCGTCCTCGGGGAAGAACCGCGACGTGCGCAGCACCAGCACGGGCAGGCCATCCTTGCGCGCCACCAGCTCGCACATGCCCTCGGCGGCGATCTTGGTGGCGCCGTAGATGTTCTTCGGCACCGGCACCACGTGTTCGTCGATCCATGCCGCGGGCTGGCCCGGTGCGGGCGACAGCGCCGCACCGAACGCGCTGGTGGTGCTGGTGAACACGAACGCCCTGACCCGCTGGGCCACCGCGGCCTCGAGCAGTGCCACGGTGCCCGCCACGTTGGTATCCACGAACTGCCGCTTGCTGTGCGTCGCCACGTGCGGCTTGTGCAGCGTGGCGCTGTGGATGACACCCGTGGCGCCCTGCATCGCCTCGCGCACGAAGGCTTCGTCGCTGATGGAGCCGACGTGGTCGGTGAACGGCGAGGGCTTGATGTCGATGCCGCGCACGTCGCGGCCATCGGCGCGCAGGCGCCGCACCAGGGCCTCGCCGAGGTGCCCCGCGCTGCCGGTGACCAGGATCGTCATGGCGCGGGTATCACCACATGAGGTCGTCGGGGACGACGAACTGCTTGTAGAAATCGTCGTCCTCGTCGTCGGCCGGCGGCGGGTCGCCTTCCTTGCGGCCATGGTCGAGGGCGATGAGATCGGGCGCGCGCGCGTGGATCTTGTCCGCCGCCAGCCGCGGGATGAGTTCAAACCCCTCGCCATGGCGGGCGATGGCCAACGTGCCCGCGGCAAGCTGGGCGCGCTGCGCATCGCTCACCAGGATACTGGTGATGCGCTCGCCATCGTTGAACCGGTACGCCACGTCGCCGTCGCGCTTCACCTTCATGGCCTCGACGATCTGGCGCACCTGCGCACGGATTTCCTTCGCCTTCGCCCCGGCGTTGCGCTCCGCGGCGAGCGCGCGGTCGCGCTCGGCCCGCTCGGCCTGCAGCTGGCGGGTATCGATTTTCTCCTCGGCCGGCGCGGCAGGCGCCTTGCCCTGGCGCTGCTTCGCCTGCTCGCGCACGACCTTGGCCACCTTGTCTTTCTTGACGAGGCCGGCCTTGAGGAGCTGTTCCTGGAGGGGATTGCGCATGGGGTGCCACGTTCTTGGGTGCTACGGGCCCCCGATGATAGCGCGGCGTGGGTTAGAGGTACTCCACTTCGACACGGACGGGGCGCTGGAACGTGCCGCCCTGGACGGTCGGGCGCGTCTCACGAAGGCGGACATTGAAATCGTAGCGCTCGCCGGTACCGAGTGCGTTCATCGATACCTCCCTGCCCGGTGCCATCGTCCGCTTGTCCTTGGTACCGAGTTCCAGGGCCACGTTGACCGGCCCCTTCAAGGTGAACCATTCGGGGTGGCCAGGCTCGGCATCACCCTCGAGGCCGAAGCGGAACGTGGCAATGAGGCCAAGAGGATCGCTGCAGGCACCTACACGCATGGCGAATGGCACCCACGGGGTGGCTCGCTCTGGTGTTGCGAAATTGCTGAGGTTGTACTCGGGCAGCACGACGGTCTGGTTAAGATCGTCCGGCACGATGCTGCACGTAGGGCGCCGCAGGATGAGATTGAAGATATCCATCGACCGGAACACCACGAGGCCGCCGCCCTTTTGATCGACGGTGGACTGGGCGATGCGGCCGATGTCGATCTTGCCGAACCGCACGGGGCCAGCCGTGCGATAGATTTCGTAGCGGACAGTGTCGGCATCGCTTCGGACCTCCTCGCCCGCCGCCATGCCGCGCGTGAACTCATGGGGAAACGGGCGATCTTCGCCGCGGCCGTCTTCCTGCATATTCAGGCGAATGCCCACGCCGGCGTCGAGGCCGCCCACAGTGAGGGGAATCTGCCTGTCCTGGCTATCGTTCTCCCACCGGCCACGGAACATGACGGGGCCTGCGTCGCAGGTGAGCAACAGCTTGCCTTCGCCATTTGCCTGGCCCGTGCGCAGTAGCTTGCCCGGTTCATCGTCAGCGCTGACGTCGACGTAGCTCGTCTGGCCAATCTGGTACGTGGCCAGGTTGACCCTGCTACAGCCCGCCCACGCGGCGGGTGCCGTGGAGGCAGCGACGACGGCTGCCGCATAGCCAAGCAAGCGTCGATGGGTTTGGTTCGTTCGTGCCATGGTTTCCTCGTTCCTAAGGTGTCGCACCCACAACGGCGTCGTGGGTGGGGAAGTGGCTGTCCAGCCACGTGGTCCAGCGGGCCGCGCGACGGATCAGGTCCGCGCGGTAGCGGGCGTTCAAGTGGGGTGTTCGCGAGTGATAGTTCGCTGCGCGCGTCCAGATATCGCCGCGGTCGCGCAGGATGTGGCCCCGGAGGCGCCACGCGGCGAGCCGGTAGGCAAAGCAGCCGGGCGCCGCCACGTGGCGTGCGGAAATACCGAACCTGGCGAGATCGCGCAGGTAGGCCGTGTTGAACTGCAACGGGCCGACGTCATACGTCCCGTTGTCGTTGCGCACCCACTGCCCTGGCTTGCCCGCTTCCTTCTCGGCGACGCCAAGAAGGATATTGGCCGGGATCTCGTAAGCCAGGGCGGCCCCGAGTGCGCAGGAAACCATCTCCTGCTTTGCTGGCGGGATGTCGGGGAGCATGTCCATCAGGCAGGGCCACCCTCGTTGGTGTGCCCGTCGTCTTCCGGCGGCGCCTCGACGGGTACTGGCTGGATGGCCGCGGCCTCGGGCGCCAGGGATTCCGTGGCACTCGCTGCGCCTCGACGGTGACGGCGTTTCCGGCGCGGTTTCACGGCATCTTCGTCGGCTTGCGTCGCTGGGTCACTGACGGGCGGTGCATCGTGCACGGCTTCGCCCGTTGCAGCGGACGGCGAAGCCGTGCCGAGCACGGGCTCCGCCATGCTGGTCGCGAGATCGTTCTTTTCTGGATCGCCCTTGGTATGTGGCCGTCCATGTGCGGCCGCTGCAGCTGTTACAGACGCGTCGGCTGGCTGGATGGGTGTATCCGTCGTGGTTATCGTGGGAGTCGTACCCGGCGGGATGGCTCCATGGGAATGTGCTGCCGATGTAACCGTGCTCGTTGCTGCGATGCTTGCCTCAGCCTCTGGCGCGTGCCCTGCGTGCGAACGGGTATGCGCAGAATCCACTGGAACCGCGCCATGGACGCCCGGGCCGTGCGAGGCTTCCTCATGGCTCTCGTGGCCCGTGGACGCGCTCCCCGCAACGGAGCGCGGCGGGCTTGTGCCCGTCTCGACAGTTGAGATGTTCGCGGCCTCCGGATGCGTTGCCGTAGCGATGCTTTGAGGCGCCGTATTGCCTGTGAGGGCTCCCGACCCGATCATTTCGTGCGTCGTCGCTCTGGTGTCGGTGACCATGGCGGGTGCGTGCGAAGTGAGCGCGGGCTCGATGGGCGACGCGTGCCCAGGTTTACGCAGGAACGGCGACGGGGCATGCGCTTCAGCACCTGTCGTGGGCATGGCGTGGCTGATCTCCACGGCCGTCGGCGCACCTTCCGCTATTGCAGGTAGCGGCACGCCGGGCGTAGCGCTGGATACCCCCGCGCCCACACGGGGCTGTGCATCGACGTGCGTTGCCCCACTAACGGCATCATCCCGGACCGACTCATGCCTGATGTCAGTGGCCACTGGGTCGATAGATGTTGGCACCGAAGCAACGTCCGCCACTGTCGATGCTCGACGGGCGGCATGCTCGGGTTGCAAGGTCGACGTAAGGTCCGCGCTCTCCATGTGCGGGTCGATGGGTCCGCCCATCGTCGACGGACCATGCCCGGCGTACGGCGCGTGTGCCATCGGTCGACCACCCAACGTTCCGTCCGAATTGCCAGTCGCCGCCCCGGCGGCTGCGGCTGCATGCGGTAGTTCACGTTCGTGGTGCACGTCCACCGCATCGCCGCCACCCATCGAGGGCCTTGTAGCTCCCTGCTTACCTTCGTAGCGCTGCGCGCGCGACGCAACGGCCTGGTCCAACTCAGCGGAATAGTCGGGCGGGCGGGCGCCAGCACCCTTCGCGGCATCCAACTCGCTGCCACGCGACATATCCCGCCAGCCCTCCGCCCGGCCGCCTTCGTCCGTGCCCACCGGGGTGGCTGTCGTCGTTGCACGCCCGAAGGCGGTGCCGTGGCGAAGAGGATCCGCGCGACGTGGTACGCCGAACGGATCCGTGCCCGAGCCGACATGAAAGGCATCGCCACCAGGCGCGCCACGGGAAACCGCGGACATCACCGCACCGGCTGCATCTGCGGGGCCGCCGCCCTGCGGCGGACGATGAAGGCTAGCCGCGATGGCGTTGCCACCAGACGCAATGGCGGTACCCGCAGCGGCGGCCGTACCGACGAAGAGGCCAACCGGCGACTGCGTCACAAGCGCATAGACCAACTGCGGCACGCGAACGCCAAGCACCAGCATAAGCACGGAAACACCGATCATGAGGCCGAGGTAACCGTATTGCCCCACGCTGCGTATACCCGCCTGGCTACTCGGCCCGAGTTCGCCCAGGAGGCGGTCACCAATGGTCCCGATGGCGGTCAGTGAAACGAGTGCGGCACCGACCGCGAAAACGTGCTTGTAGTAATTGATGGCGACCTGCGATGTCCAGCGTGAGCCGCCGAACCCCAGCAGGAAGACCCCCGCGAAGGCGAGAACCCACGCCATCACGATGAGCAGGAGGAACTGTGCCGCGAGGCAAGCGAGCAGGATAAGAACAATGGTCGCCAGCGATACACCCAGCAACTGGTCGGGCACCTCGCCTCCCGCCACGTCGTCTACCGTGGCAAAGAAAACCGTGAACCCCTTGGCCAGGAGCGAATTCGCGTTCGTGACATTGAGCGAGTCGTTTGGAACACCCTGGGGCATTTCCATGAACGACTCGATGATGAGCTGCACGAACCCGTGGCCACCCTCATTCCACTCGGTGACGTTGATCAGCATCCAGTAGAAGAATCCGGTGACCACCATGAACCTGATCAGCTCCATCATCATGTCGCCGATGTCCTGGCGCACGAGATGCACTGCCATCGTCCAGACCAGGCTGATCGCCGCAAGGGACCAGAAAAGGTTCTTGGCGGCCTCGAGCATATCGCCGACGAAGTGATACCCGGCGAGGCGCTCCAGGATGTACGAGACCATCGTCCGGAAGTCGGGCTCGGCCTGTTGCGCGAGGGCTTCACCCGCGGTGAGAAAGCACGCGAGGCCAATGGCGATGGCCACGCATGGTCTAGGGAGTCGTTGCATATCGGTTCGTAGGTAGGGTTCGTGCTCAGCATGGCGACGGCTGCCCCCGCCGCCATCTCGTCAGGGGGCAGCGACGGCCGGGACGAGGCCCACCGCGACCTTTTTATCCAGTCCCATCCGCATGCGCTGGCCAACGGCGATAGCCCTGGCCTCGCGATCCGCGGCGGCCTGCGACTCGGCGACGCGCTGGGCATCGGACACAAGCATGGCATTGCGCATCTTTGCGAGCTGGTTGATCTGGGATCCTGCCAGGGCGTTAGCAAGCTGCATTTGTTGGGCCTGCCCCTCTACCGTCTTTCCGAGCTCCTGGAGGGCCGCGAAGCCTTCGACCTCTTCCTGCAGGGCTACCTGCTCGGCATGGATCGAGCGCACCAGCAGGTCGTTCGCGGCCTTGCGCGCACGCGACGACTCGCTCGGTGCCTCGCCAAGGTTGCCCGAGAAGCCTGGGCTCATATAGTGGTCCGCGTCCTGGAACTTCTTCGCATAAGAATCGTAAGCCGCCTCGTCGCTGCCACCGAACATGGCGATCAGCTTGTTTTCGACATCGCGAGGAATCGGAATGATCTCTTCACCACCCTCTCCAAGCTTGATCACCCACTTGAAGTTCTGGTTGATCTCGTAGTTCCTCTGGTCGTACTTGGCGGATATGGACGTCGAGTGATCGATTTTCTTGGTTGAATTATCGATGTTGTTTGTGTTGTAGATGACCGTGCCCTGGCCTTGGTCCTTCAGCTGGTAATGGATCTTTGCCAGCTGGATGTTCTGGACGACGTTCGATGCAAAGTTCATTGCATCGAACACAGGGATGCCCGCGTAGGCGGGCGATGCGACGGCCGCGGCAAGGGCAAACGCCATGGCAGTCCTGGAAACTCGCTTCACTGTGGATGACTCCTTTCTGGTTGGTGCAATGGTGGCGACGCCTGCCCGCGTCGCCATGGGATCAGTAATCGAAAGGCTGGTAAGGGTGATCGAACGGCAAATCCTTTACCGCCATCACGTTGAACCGGTATCCCGGGCGGATCATGAGCGTCGGTGCCACGTTCATGTTCTTCTCGATCATCTTGGTCGACACCTCGCCGATCTGGTTGGCCAGTTGCGAGTTGAACTGCGCGAGGCTCGAAGAGCCGAAAGGATCGTTCGACGGATTGACAGCGGACGATGTCAGGCCTGTCGCGATACCCGACATGAGGATGGCTGAGCCGAAGATCCGCCAATAGTGGCGGTCAACCTGATCGTTGAAGCCCGCATAGCCAGCACTGTCGACACCCTCCATCGATCCAATGTCGAGGGCTTTACCGTCGGGGAAGACGATGCGTTGCCAGGCCACAAGGACGCGCGATTGGCCATCGACGATCCGGTTGCTATAGCGACCTATCAGGCGCGCGCCCTGCGGGATGAGCCGAAACTTTCCCGTGGGCGTGTCGAAAACATCCTGGCTGACCTGGCCGATGATCTGGCCGGGCAGTTCCGAGTTGATGCCCGAGATCATCGTCGCGGGAATGATCGACCCCGCCCTTAGCTCATACCGGCTACGCGGGTTCTCCAGTTCCATGTCGAGGGCCCAGCGATCTTCGGCGCCACGCTTCGTCTTCTTTCGTGCGAACTGGCCGTAGTCGCCGTCGGCGTGCACGGGTATGCGCATGTCCGGCACCGTTGCGTCGGGCGCGCCTGAGGCTTTCGCTTCTTCCGCTTCTTCCCCTGCGCGCGGCGCTACGACCGTAGTCTGCCCGAGCGCCGTCTTGGCCTTCATCGCCGTCTCAAAGAGCTTCATGCGCTCGCTTTGGCTCGCGTCGTTCGCAGGAACCGTGCCTTCGGGTACCGGCGGCGCATCGAGGTCGTCGGCCCTTGCAACGGCAAAGGAGGGCGCCTTGTTGCTGTCCGGATCCTCGATGATGCCGGCCAGGGCGCCCTGGGCCAGCATCTGGTCCAGTGCCTGGTTGCTCTCGCCGAGGGACGGTGGTGCGAGCTTTTCTTCGCCGGCCGCGCCACGTTGTGCGGCCACCATCGCCACCAGGACGACAAAAACAACTATGACTGCCCCGACGATAAGCAGAGGCATGTTGTTGACACGACGCACACCAATGGGGGCATCGCCAGCGGCAGGTGGGGCGCTGTCTGTCGCGTTCACCGCGGCGAGGTCGTCGTCGCGCTCGTTGACTTTAGCCATGCCCGCTACTCCCTGTATGCCCAGGCGCCACCCGCGTAGGCCTCGCCACCCTTCACCACCCATAGGCGGGAAAGACGGCTATCGCCTACGCTAACGACGACGCGGTACACGGGGCCTTCCAGCACGTCGACATGACAGTCGAAGGCCGCACCGCGACCAGGCGTGATCAGCACGTCGTAGCCGCGACCGCGCAATGCTCCGAGAAGGGCCGTCTCAAATGGCCCACCCATGGCGCGTGCCGGCGCTAGCGGCGTGACGCCGGGCGCATACATGGCGATCATGGTCTCGACGATGTCGGTGACCACGGCCGTCCGCAGCGGGTCGCCATCAGCCACGGAGCGTGCCGGCTGCTTCACCGGCGAGCAGGCGGCCACCCCCAGCGTCGTGGCAAGCGCAAGCCACCTCACGCTCATCGCTTCCTCTCGATGGTCACCTTGCGCTGGCCAACACCCACGCCCGCGACCAGTACGGCTTTCTCGAACAGCGTGTCGACAACGTACCGCCCATCCTGCAGCCGGTAGTTCACCATCACCTCGTCATCCTTCTTGAACACGCTGCCACTTTCGCGGATCACGAGCAGCGTAGGCGCCTCGCCCTGGTGGAAGGTGTCGGGCATCTCAATGATGGTCTTGGTGCCGTCGTTGTAGACACGCGAGGGTTTGAACGGCGCGTTCCCGCGAACGCGGTAAGCAAAATCGAGGTTGCCGAGGTATTCATTGGAGCGCGCGGCCTCGGGCTTGCGGGCGTGCTCCACGGCGGTCTTCTTCTTTACCGCGGCCCACTTCGCATCCACCGAGTCGGGATACGAGAAGGCCACGCGGGGCATGTACTCCGTCCGGTGGGAACGCAGGCGAAGGTGGTACGTGCGACGGTCGGTCGTGACCATGAGCGAGGTCTCGAGGCCAACGTCGAGCGGCTTGATCACAAGATGCTGGATGGCCTGTTCGCCGGCGCCGGAAAGCGCCGGCTCGACCAGCCAGCGCACGGCGTCACCGAGGTTCACGGAGCTGACCTGCTCGCCGGGCTGCAACTCCACGTCACACACCTGCATCACGGCGCAGACGATGCTCGGCTGGGACTGGCCGAAGAGGAAGCGGATGGTGCCGTCCGGGCCGGGAACCGGCTTCACGGAATCCGAGGTGCTGGCGATCCACTGGCGCGAGATGTCGAGGCCAGCTTTCTCCTGTTTGGTGAGCGTCGGGTTCTGGGTGCCCGAGAAGTACTGGTTGGCAAGGTCGGTATCGGTTTGTGCGAAGGCGAGGCCGGGGAGTGCCAGCGCGAACGCGAGTGCGGGGATAGTTTTGATGGGGGTCATGGTGCTTAGAACTGCTTCGACCAGGAGTAGTCGGTGATGTAGATGCCGAGGGGGTTGAGGCGCAGCTGCTCTTCGTCGGTGTCGGGCGGCAGGCCGCGGGCGTCGACGTTAAGCAGGGCGCGCATGCGATAGGGCTTGCCGAGCGTCTCGCCCTTGCGGGTGCGCAAGGTCTCGACCCAGTCGACCTGCCAGGTGGCGGCTGTCTGCGGGATCGCGGAGACGATCTCCACGTTCGCGGTCATCTTCTCGGCGCGCTTGAACGGATTGGTTTCGGGGTTTCCATTGAGGTAGGCCGTCATCTTCCGCGTGGCGGCGCTATTGGACTGCATCAGCGCATACAGCTTGAAGATGGCGCGACGCTGCATCGCGATGTCAGGCGAGACGATGCGGGCATTGGTAATGAACTCCGCCACGGAAGCACGGACGACGCGCTGGTCGAGCTTGGCCGCCTGCGACGCCGGCGCCACGGCCATGGCCTCACCCAGCTTGTTCACTTCCACCACATAGGGAACGAACTTCGACTGGCTGCCGATGTACACCACGCCGCCCACGGCCGCGAGCGCCACCAGCAGGCTGGTCAGTGCCATGGCCTGCCAGAGCGTGCGCGACGCGACCAGCGTGCCGACGTGCGAGTTCCAGGTGCGCCGGGCATTGAGGTAGGGGTGGCCCAGCCCGGATGCGGGCGCCAGCGGGGCGCCGGCGCGCTTTTTCTTTTTCATCATGCTGTGACTCCGTAATCCGCCAGCCGCAGGCCTTTCACCTGCAGCCACTCATGCACCCAGCCCTCGCCGTGGCGCTGCTCGAGCGTGCGGATGGTTCCGATCGATTCCTTGTCGGTGCTGCCGATGAAGGCGAGCGCGAGCGGCCCGAGGGCCAGGTCGTAGAGGCGGCGGCCCTTGTCCGAGACGTAGTAGTAGTGGCGCTTCTGCACCGCTGTGGCCAGTATCTCGATCTGCCGCGTGTTCAGCCCCATGCGCCGGTAAAGGGCCGCCGCGTCGTCGTCCCGGGCGAACGGGTTGGGCAGGAAGATCTTCGTGGCCGTGGATTCCACGATCACGTCGAGGATGCCGCTGTTCGCCGCGTCCGAAAGGCTCTGCGTGGCCATGACCACAAGGCAGTTGGCCTTGCGCAGCACCTTCAGCCACTCGCGGATCTTGGCCCGGAACACAGGGTGGCCCAGCATCAGCCACGCCTCGTCCAGGATGATCGCGGCCGGCTGGCCCTTCAGCGAGGTCTCGATGCGCCGGAACAGGTACAACAGCACCGGCAGCACAAAGCGGTCACCAAGGTTCAGCAGGTCCTCGATCTCGAACACCGCGAAGTCGGATAGCCGCAGGCCATCGACGTTGGCATCGAGCAGGTGGCCCATGGCGCCGTCCGCGGTGTACACCTTCAGCGCCTCGCGGATCGGCTCGTCCTGGATCATCAGCACGAACTCCGACAACGTCGTCGCCCCCGATGCATGCATCGAGAGAATGGCGTTGGCGATCTCATTGCGCTGTGCCGGGGTGGTCTGCACGCCGTTAAGGGCGAGCATGGCATCGATCCACTCCAGTGCCCATGCCCGGTCCGACTTGCCCTCCAGGAACTGCAGGGGGCAGAAGGCCAGCGTGTCGTCGTCACCACCGACATCGAAATGCAGGCCGCCACACGCCTTCACCAGGGGATAAAGCGACCGGCCCTTGTCGAAGCAGTACAGCGACATGCCCGGGTAACGCCGCATCTGCGCCGCCAGCAAACCCAGGTGGGTCGACTTGCCCGCACCCGTGGGGCCAAAGATGAAGGTGTGCCCCAGGTCGTTCACGTGCAGGTTCAACCGGAACGGGGTTGCACCCTGGGTCACGCACTGCATCAGCGGCGGGGAATGCGGCGGGTACATCGGGCACGGTGCTTCCGGCTGCCCCGTCCAGATCGTGGAGCTGGGCAGCAGGTCGGCCAGGTTCAGCGTGTTCATCTGCGGCCGCCGCACGTTCTCCACGCCGTGCCCGGGGAAGCTGCCCAGCAGCGCGTCCATCGTGTTGACCGTCTCGATGCGCGCGGCGAACCCGCGCGCATTGATCGCCTTTTCGATCTGGCGTACCGAACGATCCAGCCGGGCGCGGTCGTCATCCGAGACGACGACCACGCTGGTGTAGTAGCCCTGCGCCACGAGGCCACTGTTGATCTCCGCGATGGCCGCTTCCGCGTCCTGCATCATCGACAGGGCGTCGTAGTTCACCGACCCGGTGTTGGTCTGGAAGATCTGGTCGAAGAAGCCACGCACCTTCTGCCGCCACTTCTTGCGGAACTTTTCCATCTCCCGCAGGGCTTCATGGGGATCCATGAAGATGAAGCGGTTGCTCCAGCGATACTCACTCGGCAGCTCGGCCAGCGAGGCCAGGATCCCCGGGTACGACTCCAGCGGGAAACCCTCGATCGCCACCACCTGCACGAAGCGCCGGCCAATGCGCGGTGCGATACCCGCCCATATCTCCTGGCCACCCACCAGCGCATCGATGTACACCGGGTTATCCGGCAGCACGATGGGGTGGTCCAGGCCCGTGACGCAGAACTGCAGCCAGCGCAGCAGGTCGTCATGGGTCTGCCTGCGCCCTTCTTCCGTGATCACACGCTGGCCACGCAGGCGGGTCATGCGGAACACGGAGGAAAGGCGCCCCTCGAAGGCACGGCATTCCCGCTGGAAGTCGCCGATGAGCGCCGTGGTGCGCTCGGTCTTGCCAGCCACCTCGGTATCGTCGTCGAACATCAGTTCCACGAACTTGCGCTGCGCGATCTGCGGCGGGAACCAGGTGAGCGTGATGACGAGGTAGCCCTCGTACGTCGCGCCCAGGCTCTGGAACAGCCGCCGCCGCTCTTCATCGATGGCCCGCGAGACGGGATCGCCAAAGTGCGAACGGCCGGCATCCGCGTACTCGCTCGCCGGACGCCGCACGGCATCCACGTGCACCATCCAGCCGTTGCCCAGGCGCGCGAGCGCCTGGTTCACACGGGCGGAGGCGTTTTCACGCTGCTCGTCGGTACTGCTCGCCGCGTCGTCGCCCTCGAACACCCACGCCGCCATGAAGGCGCCGTTCTTGCACACCACCACGCCATCGTCGACGACGGCGGCGTAGTTGAGCAAGTCAGCCACCGCCTGCCCATGGGGCCTGCGGAAGTTGAGCTTGGGCTCCGCGTCGAGACGGCGGATCTTGAGGAACAACAGGGTAACGAGGATGGCGACAAGCGTCGCCATCCCCGCCATGATCCAGGCCATCATCGGTACTGCTTCTCTTCTAGTTGGCCGTTTTCGCGGAAGGGCGTTGAGCGTGGGGCGTAGTACTTCTTGTATCGACGCTGGCGTAGGTAGACGAAACGCATCTTCGCGTCGGACTTAGCCATGAGTCGAAGCACATACAACCCGCCGAACCACATGCAGGTCCCGAATACTGCTGCTTTAACCTCCTGCGCAGAAAAAATGAGAGCACCCGCAAGGAGGCCAGACATCATCACCAGTTCGCGATCCCCACCGAGGACGAGATTGGTTCGGTTGCCCGCACGGCGGATTGGAATCGTTCGCAGGCTCATCACGCGACCTGCGGGGAGTCGTTTTGAACCTCAAGTACGCTTGAGAACTTGTTCGTACCGCCAAGCAAGGTAACGACGCTTGCCGCCTGAACGATGACAGCCACCACGAGGACGATGAACACAAGCGTCCGCATGAAGCCGGATATCTCTCCACCAAAGATGAGCATTGCGCCACAAGCGACGATGCCTACAAGGGAGATTGCAAACGGTACCGGGCCGGTAAGTGACGTATATAAGACCTGCAGACCATCTTCGTACGGAAGGGTGTCTTTCGGGCCGCCTTCAGCAGCGAAGGCGAGCACGGGAAGGAGAGCGCACAGCAATACCAGGAGTCGAACAACGGAAATGGCAACGTGACGCTTTGGCACAACGGACATGGATAGCTTCCTGGGTCTGGTTCAAAGATCCCGCAACACATAACGCCCATCCTCATAACCCTCGACGGCTACGATTTCCTGGACGCGACGGCCGCTGGGGGTGCGCGAGATGTGGACGAGCAGGTGAACGGATTCCCCGATCAACGGCTCGATGGGCCGCGGCGCATCGCGGTGCATGCTGATGAGCATCGCCAGGCGCGAGAGCCCGGCGCGTGCATCGTTGGCGTGGAGGGTGGCGGCGCCACCTTCGTGGCCGGTGTTCCAGGCCATGAGCAGGTCGAGCGCTTCCGGGCCGCGTACTTCGCCGACGAGGATGCGATCGGGGCGCATGCGCAGCGTGGTGCGCAGCAGCTGGGTCATGCCCACCTCGAACGAGGTGCGGTACTGGACGAAGTTCTGCGCGGCGCACTGGATCTCGCCGGTGTCCTCGATGATGAAGACGCGCTCGCGCTCGTCGAGTTCCACCATCTCGCGGATGATCGCGTTGATCAGCGTCGTCTTGCCCGAGCCCGTGCCGCCGATGACCAGGATGTTCCTGTGCCGGCGGATGGCATCCATGAGCACGTCGCGTTGCGCAGGGGTCATCATCCCGCCCGAAACATAGTCGGCCAGGCTGAAGATGGCGATGGCCTTCTTGCGGAGCGCAAAAGTGGGCCCGCTGACGACCGGCGGCAGCTGCGCGGCGAAGCGCGAGCCATCCAGGGGGAACTCCGACTCCAGCACCGGGTTGGCGCGGGTGATCTCCTTGCCGTAGTAGCCCGCCGTGGTCTTGATGATGGCCTCGGACTGGCTGGGCCGCATGGTGCCGATGCAACGCATGCCCTCGCCCAACCGCTCCTGCCAGAGGCGGCTGTCGGCGTTGAGCATGATTTCGACGGTCTTGGGGTCGTTGAACGCCTCAAGGAATACGTCGCCGAGGTCGCGCAGCAATTTCTCGCGTGCGCGCTCCCGGATGACGGCCGCGGGGCCGCCGAAGTGTCCCTGTTCCATGTTGACTGGTGTCGTACCCGTGCCGGCGACGGCCCTCATGACCGCCGCCCGCTAGTGCTCTAAAGAAAAACGGTCGTCTCCGCGTCCCGTACGTCGTGCCCGTGGGGTGTTGCGGTCAGTGCACCTCGTGTAGCGAGGCAAGCGGGGTGCCGTCCACGCACGTTGCGTGGGTGGCGTGGTGCAGGCCGTGCAACGGCAAGGCACCCAGGTCTGCCGGGATGGCGATATGGCATTGCGCGTCACTGCCATCGCCCCAGCTCACCTGAATGCGTTCGCCGCCCTCGACGCCACGTGTGAAGATCTTGCCGCCCTGGCCCACCACACCCACGGCCTGGCCGCGGCTGTCAGTGACCGTGGCGCCGAAGGGCAACGGCTGCCCGTCGGGTCGCGCGGCCTGGATAAGGAGCGCCCGGGCCACGGTGGTGGCGTATTCGATACCCACGAAGGCACCCGCACGGGGGGCCACGGCGTGTGAGGTGGTCGCCAGCTGGACATCGTGCGACGCACCGCGCGGGTCGATACCGACCTGGTTCAGTTGATACGGCATGAGCCCGCGCACTACGGCATTCCCATGGCGGTCCAGGCTTACGCCGCCCGCCGACTCGACGCGCGCCCCCGCCGCACCGGGTGCGTGCAGGATCGCGTTCGTCTCGCCCAGCTCCTGGGCAAACGTGATGCCGTGGCGATGACCGACGACGGCGCCCGCTGCCGAGAGGGCATATTGGGAGGTGCCGTTGCTTGCATGGCCAACGCTGCCACGGAACTGCCCCGCCGGCGCGCGCCACGCCAGGCTGGCGCCACCGTTCGCCGCGCCGCGGCCGTCGTCTTCCGACCGATTCGCGGTGAGGTTGTATGACAGGTTCGCCTCGGCGTCGAGCACGCCACCGAGCGATGCGGCCAGCGCGCTGCCGCCGTGCGTAGCCCGGTTGTAGGTCGACGATAGCGTCGGCGAGGTGGGTGTGCGCCCTAGCGGAACAGAGAGCGATACGTAGAGCGTCGTGTCCGTGGCGCCTTGCTGGCGATGTTCGTTGGCGCCGCCAAGCACGTCGCCCAGCCGCGAGCGCTGCATGGAGACGTTGTAGCTGAGCGTGCGCCACGTGCTGCCGTAGCCGACCGAATAGTTCACACCGCGCGCGCGGCGCTCCCAGTAGTTGACCAGGGAACCCGTGACGCTGAGCTGGCCCTCCCCCACGCGCTGCGACACCGTGGCGTCGAAGCGGCTACGTTCGCCGCCAGGCCGCGGGTTGGCCGCCTGGTGGTTGAGGTCGGCGCGCCACCGCGCCGCGTCAACCACCCCAAGGTAGTCGCGCGTGGAGAACCGATAGGCCGCCACGGCGAGGTTTGTGCCGGGGCCCGCGAGGGTTCGGTTGTAGCGCAGGCGAGTGCTCACGCCACGGCGCAACCTGTCGTTGCGGAAGGCCGCCCGCGACGCGGTGATGTCGAGTGCCAGCGCGCCGAACGGAAAGTTCACGGCACCGCCTGCGAGGCCCGACCAGTAGCTGTTCGAGGCCGTCGTGCCCGCGTAAAGCGTGGTATGGGTGTTGATGCCCCGCTGCAGCGATGCCTGGAACACGAACGGGGTTTCGCGGACACTCTGCTCCGCGACCTGGCCCGCGCTGATGGTGAACTGGCTGGCGCCTTCGCGCAGCATCTGCGGCACGGCGGTGAACGGCACGGACAGCGTCCGCTCCCGTCCGTCGGCCTCCGTGATAGTCACGACAAGATCGCTGCCATAGCCCGTGGGGTAGAGGTCGGCAATCTCGAACGCGCCGGGCGCGACCGTGGTGCTGTGGATGACGTAGCCATTCTGCCGGATCGTCACCTGCGCGTTTGTCTCGGCCACGCCCCGTACCACGGGTGCGTAGCCACGCTGCGATGCGGGCAGCATGCGTGGATCGCTGGCGAGTGTCACACCGCGCAGCCGCACGCTATCGAGGATATCGCCGCTGGTATACGCATCACCCAACGTCAGCTGTGCGCGGGCATCGGTGATGTCGTGCTGCGCGTAGGTCTGGGTATTCACCCAACGCTGGCGGTGGTTGGCGATGCTCCACGTGCCAGCGTGGCGCACGCGCCAGCCACCCGCATTCAGGCCGGCCCGCAAGTTCAGGTACGCCGCGTTGCTCCGCTCGCCATCGCGGCGTACCTGGTAGCTGCTGGCGTTGTAGTTGAGCATGAAGGCCTGCTCGCCTTCGTCCCACAGCTCGGGCGCCACATAGCCACGCGCATGCGCACGCATGAAGGCCTGCGGTATCGAGACATTCAGCAACTGCTCGCCGTCATCGAAATCCACGACGGCGCCGGGCAGGTAGGCCTGGAGGCCACCGCAGATGGCCTCGCTGCCAAACGGGCGTATGGCCGCGTCCGTCGCCGCCAGCGTGGCGACCTTGGCGATATCCACGCCGAACCGCACGAGCATGTCCTGGGTAAAACAGGGCGCTGCGCTTTCGCTGTTCGCCACCTGCCGAAACACCACCTCGCCCATGCCGGGTACCGGCTGCTGGTTGACGCGCACCTGCGGATGGTAGGTGCCGGCCAGGACGATGTTGCCGCGTTCAAAGCGGGATAGGTCGACCGGCGCGGCCACGTGCAGGAAATCGCTGCTGAAGGCGGCCTGCGGGCCGAGCGGATCCACGGGGTCGACTGCCGCGTGAGCACTGGCGCCCGATGCCATCGCGAAAGCGAAGGCCAGGGGCTGGCGCACGGGCGGGCCGACGCGGTCGCGTCGACGAAGCGAGAGGGAGTTTGGCATGGGCTTAGATCGGGTACGGAACGGTCAGGGAACCAGCTTTGCGTCGTGCTCGACGAAACCGCCGTAGTCATTGATCGTCTGGAAGTGGATCGTGGTGGCATCCGATGGCAGTGCGGTATCGCCTGCCGGTACGGAACGCGATGCGTGGGCATCGATTGAGAAGGGCTCGAGTTCCACGTCGGCGCGGGCGGCCTTCACCGTCAGCGCATTCACCGCGACGTGGAAATCGCTGTCATTTCGCACCACAAGGCCGGTGCCATCCCGCGACCACGCCAGGTTGGCTGGCGCCGACTCTGCCGCCCCCTTCAACGTGGACGGGCGGTAGAACAGCTTCATGCGGTAGCGCAGTGCCAGCTGCAGGTGGCTGTTGGCCGTCCCTTCCGCGGGCTTCGGCGGCACCTCGAGCACATTCAGCCAGAACACGCTCTCGCGGTCCGTGGGCAAGTCGCCGCCCGTGAAGCTGATGCGCAGCGTCTGCGCCTTGCCCGCCTCGATGCGCGCGATGGGCGGCGTAAGGTTGAAGGGCACGTTGACCGTTTCAGGCGTTGCCTTTGCGTCGCCGTCGTCGATCCATGCCTGCATGAGCGCAGGCACCTTGCCGACATTGGAGACCTTTACCGTGATCTCACTCGCCGCAGCGGGATAGACGTAACGCGTGGCGTTCATGACCACGCTTGCGCTTGCCGTTGCCATGGGCACGACGATGGCGGCGGCAATTGCCGCGCACAGGATGAAGGGGCGAATCATGGGCGTCCTTTGCGGATCGACCGCCGGCGCGCCGGCGGTCGACTCCTTGCTCGATTACGGTGCTTCGAAGTTCACCGTGTACTTCACGCGGCCCGTCGCATCACCCGCGGTGATGTTGGCGGTACGTTCGAATGCCGCGGCGTGATAGATCGTGGCGACGTTGTTCTCCACGGTCTTCTTCACGATGTTGTCGTTGAGCCACGCGTTGATCTTCTTGCCGTCCTCGGTGAACAGACGGATATCAACACCCTTCGCGGTGCCCTCGGTCACGCGCACCAGGCCGGTGTCGGGGTTGACCGTGGCGCCGTCCGCGTCGAACGCGGCCCACACCTTCGTGCCATTGGTGCAGCTCGGCTCACCGCCGATCGTGAGCTTGAAGCCTGTCTGGCCGACGGTATCGCCGACGTCTTTGAAGTCGCCGGCGCTGACCTGGCCCAGGTTCACGGTGAAGTTCGGGCCACCGGTATCGTTGCCGTCGACCGAGCAGGTCACGTTGGTGATCTTGCCGGTGAAGGTGATGGTGCCGGTTTCCGCGAAAACAGCCGGGGCGGCAAGGCCTGCGACGAGCAGGGCGGTGGTCATAAGCTTGAGGTTCATCCAGTTAACCTTTCTCTAGGTCGTAGTTCAACGGCCCACTATTGGGCCGCCGGCAATTGGGGTGACACGGGTCACCCCGCGCGGCACGTGCCGGGCCCGACTACGCGAGCGCTGGAGAAAGTGTGTCGGATTACCCCTACAGAGGGATATGGAAGTTTCCTCAAAAATCTGACTTTTTGTGCCGGGAAACGGCGGGACGGAGAAACTGATTTGTGTCCTGTTTTCTCACGCCTCGGCAGGCGGAATCGTGCTACGCCGACGGAAGCCGCCCTTGGCGAACCACGCCACCACCAGCGGCATCAATACAAGGGGCAGGTTGCTCGGCCCGGGGATCCAGAACGCGAGCACGAACGAGCACACCGACATCAGCGGCAGGGCCAGCGTGCGCCGGCGCAGCATGGCCACTTCGTCGTCGGTCACGCCCTCGCGCAGGTAAGGCGCGCGCAGGGCACCGCGAAACAGCCGCCATTGCAGCAGCCCGGCCACGAACAGGTTCATGGAATAGAACATCTCGGGCACGCGCTCCGTTGCATGCGTGCTCATCAGCGCCGACGAGAACGGCATGAACGCGACCGACATCAGCAGCACCAGGTTGCGCCATACCAGTGACGGCGCGTAGCCGCTCAGCGCGCCAAAGACGCGATGGTGGGCGGCCCATAGCGCACCCACGACGATGAAGCTGAGGATGTACCCCAGGAAGTGGGGCAGCAGGTCGGCGAGCGCCTGCAGCCAGGCCATGTCACCGGCGCCCTCGGGGTGGGGTACGTGGATCTCGATGACCAGCAGCGTGATGGCGATGGCGAACACGGCGTCCGAGAAGAACGTCAGCCGTTCCAGTTGCGTTTCCTGCGCGTTTGACATGCTCGTCGGCTCCCCCACCGTGGCGTGCCGCCGATCATCGCCTTGGCGGCCCTGCCGAGGCAACTGCCGGGCGAAAAAAAGGCCCGGGACGATGCCCGGGCCTTCCGCACTACCGCGATGCGGCGGCTCAGCTGCCGATCTTCCGCAGCGGCTTGCCGCTCATCAGGTTCCGCTCGATCTGCTCCAGCGTCACGCCCTTGGTCTCCGGCACCAGCCAGGCGGTGAGGACGATGAAGACGGCATTGAGCACCGCGTAGAGCCAGAACGTCTGCGCATTGCCAATGCCCGAGAGCAGGCTCAGGAAGGTCACGGCCACCACGAAGTTGGTAGCCCAGTTCATGCAGGTGGACGCAGCGATACCGAAGTCACGGCCTTTCAGCGGCTGCACCTCCGAGCACAGGGTCCAGATCAACGGGCCGGCCGACATGGCGAAGCCGACGATGAAGAACAGCAGCATGCCCACGGTGAAGATCTGCTCGCCGTGGCTGTGGATGCCCATGCCCATCATCGTGCCCACGACGCCCAGGCCCACGGCCATCATGGTGAAGCCGGCATACAGGATGGGCTTGCGGCCAAGGCGATCGACCAGGGCGAACGCGATCAGCGTGGCCAGCACGTTGGTGAGGCCCACGGCGGCGGTGAACCACATCTGTGCCTTCGTGTCGTAGCCCATTTCCTGGAAGATGCGCGGCGCGTAATACATCACCACGTTCATGCCGGTGAACTGCTGCATGGCCTGCAGCAGCATGCCCAGGCCCACCGAGCGGCGGAAGTTGGGGTTCTCGCGGAACATGCTCCAGCCGTGCTGCTTGGTTTTCAGCGAATCCTCGATGTCGGCGATTTCCTTGGCCACCACCTGCTCGTCGCCACGAAGCTTGGCCAGCACGATCTGCGCATCTTCGCGGCGGCCGCGCAGCAGCAACCAGCGCGGGCTATCGGGCAGGAAGAACAGGCCGACCATGAACAGCGCGCCTGGCACCGCGATGATGCCGAGCATCCAGCGCCAGTTGCCCGTGCTGCTGAATGCCGTATCGGACAGGAAGGCGAGCAGGATGCCGATGGTGATCATCAGCTGGTAGGTCGAGATCATGGCGCCACGGATACGCTCCGGGGCCACTTCGGCGAGGTACAGCGGCGCGGTGAAGGTCGCGATGCCGATGGCAAGGCCGAGCACCAGGCGGGCGGCGATCAGGCTCTCGGCGTTCCAGGCCATGGCGCAGAACAGCGAGCCACCGATGAACAGCACGGCGCCGATCAGCAGCGAGCGCTTGCGGCCCAGCGCGGCCGAGGTCCAGCCGGCGGCCAGCGCACCGATGGCGGCGCCGATCGTCATGACGCTCACCACCCACTCGATCATGCTGTCGGTGGCGCCGAAATCCTTCTGGATGAACTGCTGCGCACCCGAGATGACGCCGATATCGAGCCCGAACATGAGGCCGGCCAGCGCGGCGAGGATACACGTGGTGACGATGGCCGCCTTGGGGTGGGCGGCTTCGACCTGTTTCTTGACGCTTACATCCATGGGGGTATTCCTGCAAAGCAGAGGGACCCCGGCATTGGATGCCGCGTTATGTATTCAAGTTGTCCATGCCGCGTGCCTTGCCCGTGATGCGCGCGGCTGCGATTCAGGCCCAGCCGCCGTCGACGAGCCAGTTCTGGCCCGTGCACATGCGGCTGTCATCCGCCGCAAGGAACAGGGCGGCGCGCGCAAGATCCTCCGGCATGAGGTGGCCCGGCATGCACTGCACGCGTTCGATCTCGGCCTCGCCCTCCTCGTCGAGCCACAGTTCGCGCTGCTTTTCGGTGATGACCCAGCCGGGGACGAGGCAGTTGATGCGGATGCGGTCGCGGCCCAGTTCCCGGGCCATGCCATAGACGAAGCCCTGGATGGCGGCCTTCGCGGTGGCGTACATCGGGTAGCCAGCGTTGCGGATCATCCAGCCCGTGGACCCCATGCAGATGACGGAGCCGCCGCCCAAGCTGCGCATATCCGGCAAAATGGCTTGGGTCGCGAAGTACTGGTGGCGCAAATTGGTGGCCAGGCTCTGGTTGAATGCCTCGGGCGTGGTCTCCTCGAACGCGTGCCGGGCATCGTTGGCGGCATTGTTCACCAGCACCCCCACCGGGCCCAGCGCGCCGCGCACCTGGTCGATGGCACCGCGCAGGGCATCGATGTCGGTGAGGTCGCAGGGGACGAACACCGGGCGGTGCCGTGCGGCGTCCAGCCGGGCGACCAGCGCCTGCCCCGCGTCCTGGTTGATGTCGAAAAACCCCACTTTCGCGCCCTGTTCGGCGAAATGGGTGACGAACGCTTCCCCAATACCACTGGCGCCGCCAGTGACGATCACCGTGCGGTCGACAAGGCTGGGATAGGTGGCGAATGAGGTCATGGGCAGGCTCCAAAGGCTTTGGATGAACAGCCGTCCATATACCAGAGCCGGTGCCCGCGGCGCGTTACCGTGACCGATGGCCTATAAAGATTGGTGGCTGGGCACCGAAAAGCATAAGGACGGCCAAGGAAATCGCGACCTCTGCTGTGGTAGCGTCGAACTGCTATTTGCTTGCGTTTACTTTCCAATCAGCTTGTACACCGCCTTGACCCAGCCGAACGCCACCAGCCATATCGATGACCCCACCCTGACGACCCGCGACGCCGCGCGCCTGCTGGGCATCTCTGTCAGCACGGCCCAGAAGTGGATCGAAAGCGGCGCCCTGGCATCGTGGAAAACACCCGGTGGCCACCGCCGCATGCGCCGCAGCGCGGTCCTGGCCCTGCTGGAGGAGCGCACGGCGCTGGCGGCCGACCCGGTCGCGGCCATGTCGCCGGAACTTCGCGCCGAACGCTCGCCGAACTACCCGGTGCCGGATGACGAGCCAGCGCGCCTGCGTGCCGTGGGCCGCACCGGCCTGCTCGATACGCCGCCCGAGCCGACGTTCGACCGCATCACGTGGCTGGCGGCGCTTATCGCGGGCACGCCGGTGTCGCTGATCACGCTGCTTACCTCGCGCCGCCAGTTCTTCAAATCGCACCGCGGCACGCGGCTGACCGAGACGCCGCGCGAGTGGGCGTTCTGCGGCCATGCCATCCTCGACGACGATATCCTCCTCGTCGAGGATGCGCGCAAGGACGATCGCTTCCGCGATAACCCGCTGGTGACGGGCCACGACCACATCGTGTTCTACGCGGGCTGCCCGCTACGCAGCCCCGATGGCCTCGCCCTCGGCACGTTGTGCGTCATCGACAGCGAACCGCGCCAGCTCGATGCCACGCAGAAAGAGGGCCTGCGCGCCCTGGCCACGATCGCCGAGGATGAGATCCGCCTCTACATGGCCGAGCACGGGCGTCGCTGGGCCTAATCGGCTTTCGCCCAGGGGTCGTAACTGCCGAAGTACCACAGGCGCCCCTCCAGGTCGCGCGCGGAGTACCCCGCGCCGCCATAAGGCTTTTCCTCGTACTCGTCGATGATGGTGGCGCCGTGCGCCCTGGCGTTGGCGTAATGGGCCTTCAGGTCGTCCACCACCACGTAGGGGCATTGCGTTTCGCGCCCGCCCACCTGGTCCGGCTGCACGATGTGGTCGGCGAAGCCGGCCTCCTGGCGCACGGAGCCGAGCATGACCATGCCGCCGCCGTAGGTGAGCTGGGCGTGCAGCACGATGGTGGGGTTGGTTTCGTCGGTATGCACCGCGTGTTCGCTGAAGCCGAAGGCATCGCAAAGGAAGCGGATGGCCGCGTGCGCGTCGCGGTAGCGCAGGCCAGGGATGATGGTGCTGGGCATGGGCGGGACCCTCCGGGCAAGGAGGGCCCACGATACACCGGCCGCGTTACGCCAGTTCGGCCACCGCGCGGCGGACGGAATCGATGCCGCCGGCCTGTGTGTTGGTGGCCTGGGCCACGTCGGAGACCCGGTCGAGCAGCGTGGTGACCGAGCCGAGGATGGTGCGCATGGCTTCGCCCGCTTCGCCGCTGCGCTCGCTGCCCTCGCGGACGCGCTCCATCGTGTTCTCGATGAGGTGGCGGATATCCTTCGCGGAATCCGCGCTGCGCTGCGACAACATGCGCACCTCCTGTGCCACCACCGCGAAGCCCTTGCCATGCACGCCCGAGCGTGCCGCCTCGATGGAGGCGTTGAGCGCGAGGATGTTGGTCTGGAAGGCGATGGAGTCGATGAGGCTGACGATCTCGGCGATATCGCGCGCGCCATCCTGGATGGCGCCCATGGTGGCGATGACGGCATCGACCATGGCGCCGCCATCGGCGGCCGAGCGGCTGGCCTGGCAGGCCAGCGCGTTGGTGGCACGGGCTTGCTCGGCGATGGCCGGCACGGTATCGGCCAGCTCGGACAGCGAGGCGTGCAGCGTGCGCGCGGCGCGTGTCTGGCAGGTGACGTCGGTGGCGTACTTCACCACCTTGAAGGGGCGGCCCGCCATGTCGAAGATGGGGTTGTAGCTGCCCTGGATCCACACTTCGCGGCCATGGCGGTCCACGCGGTGGTACAGGCCGGAGTCGTACTCGCCACGGCCCAGTTTCTCCCAGAATGCGTGGTACTCGGCGCCTTCGCGCTCGGTGCGGTCGACGAACATGCGGTGGTGCTGGCCGATCACCTCCTTGCGCGCATAGCCCATGGTGGCGAGGAAATTGTCGTTGGCCTCGAGCACGTGGCCATCGAGCGTGAAGCTGATCACGGCCTGTGCCTTGTCGATGGCGGCGAGGCGGCCCTCCATGTCGGCGGCGCGCAGGCGTTGCGCGGTGACATCGGTGGCGAACTTCACCACGCGCACCGGGCGGCCGCGGCGATCGAGCACGGGGTTGTAGCTGGCCTGGATCCAGATCTCGCGGCCACCCGCGCCGAGCCGGCGGTACAGGCCCACGTCGGGCTCGCCGGCCCCGAGGCGCTGCCAGAATGCCGCGTAGCCGGGCGTGGCGGCTTCGGCCGGGTCCATGAACAGGCGGTGGTGCCTCCCGACGATGTCGCGCAACGCGTAGCCGGTGGTGTCCAGGAAGTTCTGGTTGGCGGAAAGGATGGTGCCGTCGAGCGCGAACTCGATGACGGCCTGCGTGCGATTGAGCGCGTCCATCTTGCCGCGCACATCCGAGCACTCCATGCCCAGGAGGGCACGGAGGCGGGTGGTGATCCTGGAAGGCATGGGGCCTGCTCCGGTGTGTAGCCTTGTCGCGCCCTTTATCGACGACGCGGCGGTGCATCTGAACGGTGCGTGCCGAAATTACCCACAGGTTCTTACTGCACCGCGCCGATGCCCAGTTCCCGGCTATCGGTGGCGCCGCGGTCGTCCACCACGCGGACGAGGAAACGGCCGGTGCGTTCGGGCACCCACATGAGGATGTGCCCCGCCGGCACGCTGCCGATGTACGCATCGTCGACGAACCAGTAGAGCTTGCGGGCGCTGGCATCGGTGGTGGCGGTGAAGCCGATTTTTTCCGAGCCGATGCGCGATACGCGCAGCTGGTAGGTGCTGCCCTTCAGTGGCGACGTGATGCGCGGTGGGTCGCCCGGCGGCTGGCCGCCCCCCTGGCAATCGGGAAGCGGGGGCGGCGTGCGCCGTGGCATGCCGGCCTGGGCGAAGACGCGGGCCAGGTCCGAGGGCCAGTACTCGTAGACCTCGGTGTGCGTCGCTTCCGGGTCATAGGGCGGGCACGCGGGCTTGCCGCTGCGGTTGTCGACGACGACAGGGCGGTGCACCGTGCTGACCCTGATCGGCGACTTGCCGGGGATGAACCAGGTGCTGCCCACCTGCGGGCACCACGCGTTGGGCAGGTCGCCGCTGGCCAGGCAGATCGGCACGCGGCGCAGGTTGGCCGGGTTGCGCCGGATAGGCTCGGCAAGGCCGGGGCGCTCGGCCTTCAGCGCGTCGGCGATGCGGAAGAACAGCGGCGCGGCCGCATCCACGCCGATGAAGGCGGGGTTGCCGGTGCTGTCGAAGTTGCCGATCCACACCACCAGCACGTACGGCCCGAAGGCACCTGCCGTCCACGCGTCGCGGAACCCCCACGACGTGCCGGTCTTCCAGTAGATGGGCAGGCGCGACGGCTGCGCCGCCACGGCATCGTCGGGCCGCGGGTTCTGCCGCAGCATATCCATGACCATGAAGCTGGCTTCGTCGCTGAGCAGGCGCGTGCCCTTTGCCTGGGGTTGCGCCGCGAGCATGCGCAGGGGGCGGAGTTCGCCGCGGTTGGCGAGCATCGCGTAGAGGCCGCCCAGCTCCTGCATCGTCACTTCGCCACCACCGAGCACCAGCGCAAGGCCGTAGTGCTGCTCGGTCTGCATGCGCGAGACGCCCGCGTCGCGCAGGAACTGGTAAAGGTTGGGGTTGCCGAGTTTCGCCGCCACTTGCACCGCGGGGATGTTGCGGCTGCGTACCAGCGCCTGCGTCGCCGTCACGGGCCCGAGGAACCGGCCGTCGAAGTTCTCCGGCGTGTACGGGCCAAAGGCCGAGGGCACGTCGCGCAGCACGGTCTCGGGGTGCAGGATGCCCTGGTCGAAGCCCAGCGCGTAGATGAAGGGCTTCAGCGTGGAACCCGGCGAGCGCTTCGCCTGCGTGCCGTTCACCTGGCCGAAGATCGACGGGTCGAAGTAATCGGCCGAGCCCACCATCGCCTTGACCCCCATGTCGCGCGTATCGATGAGCAGGGCGGCGGCGTTGCGGATGCCACGCTCGCCGGCATGCGCGATGTATTGCTTCACCTGGCGCTCGAGGCTGTGCTGCAGGCCCAGGTCGAGCGTGGTTTTCACGCGCATCTCGTCGTCGCCATCGAGGCGGCGCGCGGCCAGCACCTGTTCGACGAAATGCGGCGCCTCGAAGGGCAGGCGCGAGAGCGGGCGCAGCCGCAACGGCAAGTCGAACAGCGGCCGTTGCGCCGCGTCGCCCGGGTGCCTGCCCACCCAGCGCGCGTAGAGGCGGCCGCGCGAGGCTTTCAGGGCCGTGTCGATGACCCCGGTGCCGTTGGCGTTGCCGGGCACGCCGCGCGCGGGCTCCTGCGGTATCACCGCCAGTGTCAGTGCTTCCGGCAGGCTCAGGCGCGATGGCGGCTTGCCGAAGTACGCGAGGCTGGCCGCGCCCACGCCTTCCACGTTGCGGCCATAGGGCGCCGCGTTGAGGTAGGCCTCGAGGATGTCGTGCTTGGAGTACTGCAGCTCGAGCTGCACCGCGCGGGCCGCCTGGATGAGCTTGCCCCCCGGGCTGCGGGTATCGAGGTGCCACAGCAGGCGGGCCAGCTGCATGGTGATCGTCGACCCACCCTGCGGGTTGCCGTGGCGTACATAGGTGACCCACGCGCCACGTAGCAGGCCCCAGGCCGAGACGCCGGGGTGCCAGCGGAACCAGCGGTCCTCGTGCAGCAGCACGCCATCGACCAGCGCGGGGGAGATGTCTTCCAGCGGCACCCACAGGCGGTAGCGGTCGTCGCTGGCCAGCGTAAGCCGCAACAGCTGGCCGTGGTCGTCATACACAGCCGTGGACGAGGGCAGCCACGCGCGCAGCGGCTCGTGCGGCCAAAGGCGCACGGCCACCGGCACGGCCGCGACCAGCAACAACGCCACCAGGGCGTTGTGCCAGCGCGGCCAGCGGACGCGGGCGAACCACCGCTTCACGTCAGGGCCTGGACTCCACCACCAGCTTGCCGTTGCCCGGCGCGGTGGCCTGCGTGCCACGGTCGTACAGCGACTCGACCTGGGCCGGCGGGATCACGAAGGTGCCGGCGTTGGTGGCCTTGATGCGGTAGATGAACTCCTGCACGTCGGTGGAGGCGTAGCCGTACACCACCACGCGGTCCTCGCGCACGTCGGCGTATTCCGGCTTCCACGTGGATGCCGGGTCGCCGATGGGCGAACGCCAGGCCGGCGTCGCATCGTCGCCGCTCTCGCCGCCGTCGCCGCCCTCGCTGTCCTCGCTGCCGTCCATCGCCTCGGTGCCATCACCGTCCGCGTCGGTCGTGGATTCATCCGACGACGGCGCGGCGGCCTGGTCATCCGGTGACGTCGGCGGCGCGGTATCGAGCACCGGCTCGAAACCGCCGGGCAAGAGATCGGTGATGGCGATGTTGTCGACGCCATCGGCGCGGGTCGCTCGGATGCGCACGTGCACGTCCACCTCGTCGCCCACGGCCACCTTGGTGATGGCGTTGCCCTTGGTATCGGTATAGCTGCGGGTGATCTCGAGGCCATCCTTGCGTGTCTGCGTCGACGGCACGCGATCGAAGCCGGCCTGGCTCACCGCGTACCACGCCGTCAGGTCGGCGTCGTTGACGAAGCGCAGGCGCTGCGCGGCGGCGGGGTAGCGGGCGCCCAGCACAACGCCCTGCGGCTGGCCCACCTGGGTCACCGTGCCATCCTTCGCCACCGAACCGAT
Source organism: Luteibacter yeojuensis (assembly GCF_000964085.1). Classification (GTDB taxonomy): domain Bacteria; phylum Pseudomonadota; class Gammaproteobacteria; order Xanthomonadales; family Rhodanobacteraceae; genus Luteibacter; species Luteibacter yeojuensis_A. The sequence continues at coordinate 192,251 of NZ_JZRB01000014.1, read as the reverse complement.
CTGCAACTTGTCGACGACCGCGCCGCCCTCCTTCGCCCAGGCATCGAGGGCAAGGATCACCATGCCCGACGACAGGGTGTTGTAGTGGCCCTTGCCCAGCGGCCGCACGAGCGTCTCCACGATCGTCGGCGGCAGGTCCTTCGCCAGCTCGGGGAAGTGCTTCGCCAGCAGGTACAGCGTGGTGGCGTCGCGGATGGGCGTGTCGTAGTAGTCCGCGTACGTGTACGCCTCGTCCGCCGGCTTGCGGGTCAGCAGCTTGCGCGGGCCCGCCATGAGCTCGTTCGCCACCTTGTCCTGGTGCAGCAACTTGTACGAGGCAGCCACCCAGGCCGCGGCCAGGTCGTTCTTCCAGGTCGTGGCGTACGCCTCCTGCAGGCGGCGCTGCACCGAGGCGAGGTCGTTGGTGGTGACCACGCCCTGGCGCGTCAGCAGGTAGATCGCATACGCCCGCTGGCGCATCTCGGTGAGGCTATCGCCGCTATCGTCCTGCGCCAGCTGGCGCAGCGCCTTGTTCGCCGCATCGAGCATGTCGCGCGGCACGGCCACGCCGCGGTCGCTCGCCTCGATGAGGTAGTGCACGGCGTAGTCGGTGGCGAACACGTGGGTATCCGGCGTCGCCGTCCACAGGCCGAAACCGCCCTGCCCGTTCTGGCGGGCACGCAGCGTATCGAACAGCGCGGCCACCGGGTCGGCGGGTGCCGGCGCATCGCCCTGCATGCGGGCGGGCTTCACGTCGCCAAACTCCGGCCGCTTGCCAAGGATGAGCGCAGGCATGGCCGCGCTAATCACCTGCTCGGTGCAGTAGTGCGGAAAGTCCACGAGGTACGCGGCGAGGCCACGCGCCAGCACCACCGGCACGGTGGAGAACGACGCGTCGCGACGTGCGTACTCATCGTGCATGTCGCGCAGGTTCGCCACGTCCGCGCGGGTGTGCGCATCGACATGGCCAAAGGCCAGTTCGGTGCGCATGGCCGATGCCGGGCGCACCGACAGATCCACGCCCTGCTTCGCCGTCTTGCCGTTGGCGCCCGCGCTGAACGCGAGGTGGCCCGAACCAAGCTTGTCGGTGGCGCGGACGCGGAAGATGGCCGCGCCTTCGCGCATCTCGCCCAACTCCAGGGTCTTGGTGGCATCGCCGACCACCTGTAGCTGCGGGCCGACCTTCAGTGCCACCGACACCGGCACGGTCTTGCCGCCGAGTCCCGTGAGGTTGTTGGCGACGCCCACGCTCACTTCGGCCTCGTCACCCGGCGCCAGGGTCGTCGGTACGTTGGGCGAAAGCACGAAATCGCCGCGCACCGTGGTGGCGCCTTCGAACGTGCCCACGCGCTCGGGCGAGACGGCAACGGCCATGACGCGCAGCTTGCCGTTGAAGTAGTCGGGCACCTTCCAGGTGATGTCCTTCGCGCCATCCACGTCGACGATGCCCGACCAGAACGCCACCGGTTTATCCTGCTTGCGGCGGAACGGATTGAGCTGGCGCCCGATGGCCCCTTCCGCGTCGCCGCCCGGGGCCGCCAGCGCGGTGAGCTTCTTGAAGTCGGGGATGATGAGGTCGAGGATCTGCGACGTGGAGACCTCGAGCATGCGCTTGCGGAAGAAGTATTCCAGGGGGTCGCCCAGCTTGTAGCGCGCCACCTGCAGGATGCCCTCGTCCACGGCGAACACCACCGCCCGCGTCGGCGCGCCCGAGGTGACGTGGAAGGTGAGGTCGTCGCCCGGTTTCACCAGTGCCGGCGTCTGCACGGTGATGCCCGCGCGGCGTGCATCCATGTTCACCGAGAACGGCACCACGCCGAACGACAGCGGGCTCATGAAGATCTCGTCGGAGGACGGATCACGCACGTACTGCACGTTGATGTAGCCGTTGCCTTCGAAATCCGCCGGCACGGTGATGTGCTGTACCGAACTGGTGGTGTCGGCGTGGAACCACGCGTGCGCGTACACCTTGTCGCGCTCGATGGTGATGAGGCCGCTACCGGCGTACGGCGCGCGGATGGCGATATCCACCGCCTCGCCCGGGGCGTAGTCCTTCTTCGACAACGAAAGCTGCAGCTCGGCGTTGCGCTCGAGCGAGCGCGATACATTGCCCTCGCCTGCCACCGACCATGCCACGCGGTTCACTTCCTTGCCCTCGCCGTTCTTCACCACGAGGGCGAAGTTGCCCGGCTTGTTCGTGGGCAGCGCCACGTCGAGGCCCGCCGCAGGGATGGTCAACGGGGTTTCGGAGAGCGTGGTCTCGCGCGCCTTGGATTCGTATTTGTAGACACCCGAATCCTGCTTGGTCAGCACCGACACGTAGCGCGTCTCGACGATGGCCTGCTTGAGGCCGGCCAGGTCGATGCGCTTCGCCCCGGGGTTGATGGCGACGAGGTTGACCTTGCGCTCGGCGTCGCGGCTCACGTAGTCGAGGTTATCCGGCGCGCGGTAGCCCACCAGCCAGTCGTTCGACGACACCATGCCCTGCGTGGCGGCGGCGACGCTGCGGCCCCCTTCCGCCTCGTAGGCCTTGGCCAGGAAGTAGAGCTGGTAGGTGGCGTCGGCGTAGCGCGACAGGTCCAGCGCGAATTCCGCATGGCCCTTCGCGTCCGACTTCTGGTCGGCCAGCTTTTCCTCGAACCCGTCCTTGGCACGGCGGATATCGTAGAAGTGGTAATCCTTGAAGCTGGGGAACGAGGGGAACGCCGGGCGCAGCGTCAGCGAGCCCTCGACGCGACGGCCTTCCGCCGGCGTGCCGAACAGGTTTTGCACATCGACCAGGGCCTTCAGCTGCGTCGGCTTGACCCAGCCCTCGGTGACCGCCGACGACAGCTTCGCCGATACCTTCATGCGATCGGGCTGGAACTCCTTCACTTGCACCGTGGTGTCGCCGATCTGCGAATACGGCTTGCCGTCCTTGGCGATATACAGGTTCACCGTCCAGTTGCCGGTGGGCGAGGTTTCCGCCGTGGTGTAGTCGAGTTCGGCGAAACCGGCCTGGTCCATCGACACGGGCTGCTGGCGCACCGTGGTGCCGCGCGGGTCGACGATCTGCGCCACCAGGGGGATGCCGGTGACGCTGCGCGTCCAGCTGCTGGCGCGGACGATAAGGCCGATGTGGAACTGGTCGCCCGGGCGGTAGATGCCGCGGTCGGAGAACAGGTAGCCGGCGAGGCGGCCCTGGCTGCGCGGGTTCACGTCGCCGCCCACGTCGAAGCGCGAGAAATCGAGCTGGCGATCGTACGCGCGCACGGGCAGGAACGACAGGTCGTCGCCCAGGCGCACCACGAACATCGCCGGTTCCTTGTCCTGCGTGAAGCCGGCCAGGCTGGCGAAGTGCGCGCGGCCATCGGCACCCGTGGCCTGCGTGAGCAGCGTGGTGCCGTTCTTGGCGATGACCGATACCGAGGCACCCGCCGCCGGCTGGCCGCCGTGGATGCCCTGCACGAAGACGTCCTGGCTGCCGTCGGCCGATTTCTTGGCGATGACGCCGAGGTCGGTGATGACCACGAGGCGCTCATCCTTCGGCCAGTCGTACGGGGTGTAGCCATTGCCCTGATCGAAGCGCTTGCCGGCCTCTTCCGCCGCGGCGTCGGCGTCTTCGCCGGCCTCGCGTTGCGCGGCTTCGCGTGCCGCCTTCGTCGCGTTCTCGCGCATCTCCTTCTCGCGCGCCGGGTCGTAGCCGGTGAGCTTGAGCAGGAACACGCCGCGCTTGCCGGCGGCCAGGTACTGGCCCAGGTCGAAGCCCTCGTAATGTGCCTTGCCCGGGCCCTCGTCGTTGATGGGGATCGTCTTGGTGAAACGCTCGGCGATGTCGTCCATGCTGACGCCGTACATCTCCGGCTTGGCGAACGTACCGTTGTTGAGCGAGACCAGGTGCTGGAGCTGGTCGGGCAGCACGCGGCCCACCTGGACGCGCAGGCCCGGCATGTTGCGCGACACGATGGAGACGCGGCGGTCGCCCGAGAGCGACAGCAGCGAGCCCTCCGACATGAAGCGCAGCAGGCGCGGGTAATCCGGCACCGTGAGCATCTCGGTGTAGGCCTTCGGCATCACGTAGCCGCCGAACGATGTCATGCCCTTGTCGATGCGTACGTACAAGCGGTCGCCCGGCTGGGCATGGAAGCGGAAGCTCTGCGTTTCCGACCAGTCGTTCTCGGTGGGGACCACCTCGGGCTTGATGGCGTTGAACGTGCGCAGGTCGGCTTCGCTGATATCGCTGGCGCCGTAGTGCTTCGCATCCTTGGGCACGACCCAGGCGTGGATGCGCTTGCCCAGTTCGGTGTCGCTGACGGCGCCGCCGAACGTCATGGTGACCACCTGCTCCGGTTCGAAGCGGGCGTTATCCACCAGCGTGGCCTGCATGTCGTCGATCTTCAGGCTGTAGAGGCCCGGCACGCGCACCGAGGTTTCCATCGCCTTTTCCGTGCCGTCGCCCCCGCGGCTGCTGCGGACGCCATCGGCCAGCTTCATGCCCACCGAGCCATCGTCACGCGGCAGCTGCAGCGGCATGGAATGGACGAACGCGTTGAGGCGGTGCTCGTCGTACGTGACGCTGAACTTGAGCTCGCTGCCGTGCTTCTGGTCGTGGTCGCGCAGGTCGAGCGCGATCCGCTTCTCGAGTTCGGCGGCATCGACCGGGTAGTTGAAGGCCAGCTGGATGATGGTCTTCTTGCGGGTGGGGTCTTGTGGATCCTGGTAGAACTCGCCGTTGACCACGCGGGCGGTGAAGGGGGCGGTCTCGAACGTGGCGTGGTCGTCGGCCAGCAGGATCTGCGGCGCGAACACCCTGGCCTTGTCGAAGCGGATATCGACCTTGCGGCCCACCGGCCAGTCGGCGGCGGGGGTGAAGACCAGCGTGCGGTCGTCGGTCCACTTCCACTGGCCGCCCAGGCGCGGGTCCATGGCGATGCCGTCGGTGACTGGCTTGCCCAGGGCCTCGATGCGCGCGGCCGATGCCGAGAACTGGATGACCAGCGGGTGGATCTCCGCGGTGGTGCCCGAGTAATCGGTGACCGCCGGTGCGCGCACCTCGAAGGTGACGCGGTTCGGTTCGACCGCCCTGGGCCGGTTCTCCCACCAATGCCAGCCGAACCAGCCGGCGGCCGCCAGCGCGAGCACCCCGGCGACGGTGCCGGTGAACTTCAGGGGGTGCTGGCGGGCGGCCCGGCCCGTGGCCGGTACCCAGGCCGGGGCCGACCAGGCCACGTTGCCGAAGATGGGCCGCAGCAGGAAGGCGAGCAGCCAGCCCAGGCCGCGCACGAGGCGCACCGGGAGCATCGCGAGGAAGCGCAGGAGATCCATGTTCCGTTCCGATCCTTTGACGTGTGGGGTGGGCACGCGCGCCGGCCCCCACCCGGAGGCGGAGGCGGTTCTTGGCGGTTGGCCCCGGAGATAGCCTGCACGAAACCCCTGACGTGCCGGCGGCGAGATTCTGACATAACACCGGCAGGCCGAGGGCCGATGCGGGGCGCACCCCGAAAGCAATACGAATAGTCTGAAAACGCTTACGTATCCGGCGGCGCGTGACCGCCCTCACGGCATGACGGAAAGGCATGCACGCCGCGTACACATTCGCGCTATCGTCCCCGCCATGAGCGCAAACCCCACGAGTCCTTTCGAGCGGGCCCTTGCCACCTCGGACCGCGAATTCCGTGAACTGGCCGACTTCGCGCCGGTGATGATCTGGCGCGCCGGCACCGACATGCTCTGTGACTGGTTCAACAAGCCATGGCTCGATTACACGGGCCGCCGCCTGGACGAGGAAGTGGGCAGCGGCTGGGCCGATGGCGTGCACCCCGAGGACCTGCCCGGGTGCCTCGCCACCTACACCGGGGCGTTCGACGCCCGCGAGCCGTTCGCCATGGAGTACCGGCTCCGCCGCCGCGACGGCGAATACTGCTGGCTGATGGACCACGGCGCGCCGTTCTACCGCGATGGCCATTTCATGGGCTACTGGGGCAGTTGCGTGGATGTCACCGCCCACCGCATGGCCCAGCGCTCGCAGCGCGTGCTGATCAACGAACTCAACCACCGCGTGAAGAACACCCTGGCCGTGGTGCAGGCCATGGCGATCCAGAGCTTCCGCGACGAACGCCCGGTGGCCACGTCGCTGGCCCTGTTCGAAAGCCGCCTGCGTGCCCTGGCGGGCGCGCACGACCTGCTGGTAGCCCGGGCCTGGGAGGACGTGGCCCTGCGCGGCGTCGTGGAGGCCACCGTGGCCCCGCACGACCCCGACGGCACCCGGGTCACCTTCGACGGGCCCCCGCTGATGCTCCAGTCCGAGGTCGCCGTCTCGGTCGCGATGGCGCTGCACGAACTGCTCACCAACGCGATCAAGTACGGGGCCTTGTCCGTTCCGGCGGGCCGCGTGGCCATGGCCTGGAGCTACGTGGCCGACCGCCATGCCCTGCGCCTGGAATGGCAGGAGTCCGGGGGCCCCGCCGTGGCGCCGCCGGCGACCCGCGGCTTCGGCACCCGCTTCATCGAACGCGTGCTGGCCCCGCAGGCCGGCGGCGTGGCGAAGGTGACGTTCGCCCCCGGGGGGGTCCATTGCGTGTTCGAGGCCGATGCCCGTCGCTCACCCTGTGAGAATCCCTTGCCGCATGCTCGCCACTCCGCCGGCTGAATTTTTTTCACCGGCCGTGTCGATCCACCCCATCGCCGTTCGACGTACCCATGAAAGCCGGGAATCACCCTGGCTACGTGCAAGGAGTAGGCAGATGCGATTCCTGGTCATGGTCCGTGCGACGGACGACACCGAGGCGGGCGCCATGCCCAGCGAAGAACTCATCACGGCGATGGGCAATTACAACGAGGAGCTGGTGCGCGCCGGCGTGCTGCTGGCGGCGGAAGGCCTGCAACCCAGCGCCCGGGGTGCCCGCGTCCGCTTCGACGGCGAGCGCCGCGATGTCATCGACGGCCCGTTCGCCGAGGCCCGCGAGCTGATCGCCGGGTTCTGGCTCTTCCAGGTGCGCTCCCTCGACGAGGCCATCGAATGGGTGAAGCGCGCCCCCAACCCCTGCCCCGGCGAGTGCTACATCGAGATCCGCCAGGTCTTCGAAGCCGACGACTTCGGCGCCGAGTTCACCCCGGAGGCCCGCGCGCAGGAAGAACGCATGCGCGCCGCCGTCGCCGCCCGCCAGTAACGCTTTTGCGCCAACCCCAGCCATGAAAAGGACACCGCCATGTCGATGACGATCACCCCCTACCTGCATTTCAAGGACAACTGCGAAGAGGCTTTCAAGTTCTACGAGAAGGCGCTCGGTGGAAAAATCCTGATGGTCAACCGCTTCAAGGAAGCCCCGCCGCCGCCCCCGGGCGCCGCTGGCAACGAGGGCTGCGGCGACCCCTCGACGAGCGTGGACATGAGCGCCATGGGCGAGAAGATCATGCATATCCGCCTGCAGGCGGGTAACGCCTACATCATGGGCTCGGATACCCCGCCGATGTTCCAGCACAGCGGCAAGATCGAGGGTTGCTCCATCGCGCTGGGTTTCGAGAGCGCCGAAGAGGGCGAGAAAGTGTTCAAGGCGTTGTCCGAGCGTGCCACCACCATCACCATGCCCTACGGCGAGACCTTCTGGGCCAAGGGCTTCGGCATGCTCGACGACGAGTTCGGCGTGTCGTGGATGGTCAATGGCGGTGAGAAGCTCGCGCCGTAACCCGGGGAGAACAGCATGCGTTTCCTGATCGTCCGCAAGGCGGATGCCGAGACCGAAGCCGGTGGACCTGTCACCCAGGCGCTGGTCGATGCCATGGCGGAACACTGCGACCGCCTGGCCGCGGAGGGCCGGTTCATCTCCGGCGAGGGCCTGAAGCCCAGCCGCGAGGGCTACCGCGTCCACTTCAACCAGGGCCGGGAGCCCGTGGTGGTCGACGGCCCGTTCGCCGAAGCCAGGGAGCTGGTCGCCGGCTTCAGCATCATCGAGGCCGCATCGATGGACGATGCCGTGGCCTGGGTGAAGCAGTGGCCCGCCGAGGACGCCGCGGGCCAGGCCGAGATCGAAGTGCGGCCCCTCGGCTGCCCCGGCGGGCTCAGCAACTTCGGCGACCCCGCCGAGGACGATTCCCGTCGCCCGCGCTTCATGGTGATGCTGAAGGCCAACCCGCGCAGCGAGACGGACTGGAACCCGGGCCCGGAGATCCTCGGGCGCATGGCCGAGGCCAACCGCGCCGGCGCGGAGGCCGGCTACCTCATCGCGGGCAATGGGCTCTCATCCAGCCGGCACGCCCGGCGGGTGCGTTTCAGCAAGGGCCACCCGCAGGTGTTCGACGGCCCCTTCGCCGAGATCAAGGAAATGGTGGCGGGCTTCTGGGTGCTCCGCGTCGACAGCATCGACGACGTCATCGCCTGGGCCCGTACCTACCCCTTCCCTGACGGGGACGAGGCCCGGCTCGAGATCCGCCCGCTGTACAGCATGGAAGAATTGCTCGCCCCGCTGGCCTGATGCCGCAGCGCGGCTTGCCTGCCATGGCGACGGATGCTGTCATCCGTCGCCATGACCGACCAAGCCCACCGCGCCATCGATGCGATCTGGAAGATTGAGTCGCCCCGCCTCATCGCCACCATCGCCCGCATGGTGCGCGACCTCGACCTTGCCGAAGAACTGGCCCAGGACGCCCTGGTGTCGGCGCTGGAGCAATGGCCGCGCGAGGGCGTGCCACGCAACCCCGGGGCCTGGCTCACGCAGGCCGCCAAGCACCGCGCGGTGGACCGCATCCGCCGCGAGCGCATGGCCGGCCGCAAGCTCGAGGCCCTGGGCCAGGACATGGAGGGCCTGCTCGAATCGCATGACGACAAGCTGATCGACGCGCTCGACGACGATATCGGCGACGACATGCTGCGGCTCATCTTCACCGCCTGCCACCCGGCGCTCACCGTCGAGGCGCAGGTGGCGCTCACCCTGCGCCTGCTCGGCGGCCTCACCACCGACGAGATCGCCCGCGCGTTCCTCGTGGCCGAAGCCACGGTGGCGCAGCGCATCGTGCGCGCGAAGCGGACGCTGGCCGGCGAGGCCGTGGTGTACGAGGTGCCACGCGGCGATGAACTGAAGGATCGCCTCGCGGCGGTGCTGCGCGTGGTCTACCTCGTGTTCAACGAGGGCTACGCGGCCACCGCGGGGGAAGACTGGATGCGGCCGGCGTTGTGCGACGAGGCCCTGCGGCTGGGGCGCGTGCTGGCGGAGCTGACGCCGCGCGAGGCAGAAGTGCATGGGCTGGTCGCGCTCATGGAAATCCAGGCGTCGCGCGCCAATGCGCGTACGCGTGCCGACGGCGAGCCGATCCTGCTGATGGACCAGGACCGCGCGCGCTGGGATCGCTTGCTGATCACGCGCGGCCTGAAGGCGCTGGCCCGCGCCGAAAAGCTGGGCGGTTCCCAGGGCCCTTACGCGCTGCAGGCCGCGATCGCGGCGTGCCACGCGCGTGCACCGCGGGGCGAGGACACCGACTGGCAGCGCATCGCATCGTTGTACGGCGAGCTGATCGACGTGATGCCATCACCCGTGGTGGAGCTCAACCGCGCCGTGGCGGTATCGATGGCCGATGGCCCCGCGCCGGCGCTGGCCATCGTCGACGCACTCGCCGATGAGCCGACACTCAAGGACTACCACCTGCTGCCCAGCGTGCGGGGCGACCTTTTGTTCCGGCTGGGCGAGCTGGAGGCAGCGCGCGAAGCGTTCCTGCTTGCGGCGTCCATGACGCGGAATGAGCGTGAGAAAGCGCTTCTGGAAACTCGGGCGGCTGCATGCCTTGATGGCCGATAGCACACAACCCGCCCATCATCGATGCATGCATGGCACCATGGCACGCCCACGCGTGTCATCACATGAACCCCAGCAATCACTCACTCGTTCAAATCGATACCGACGAGACCCAATCCGCCTTTATCGCTCGCGGCTTGGAGTCCCTGGCCCACGCAGAACGCTGCCATGCGTACTACTCCGCTGAGGAGGTACACGCAGAACTCGCGCGTCGGCTTGGCCTTAATGCGTGATATCGATGTTGACGTTCGTGCCGTCGGGCAGGTCGTCGAGTTGCTGCAGCACCGAGCCGGTGAGTTCGAAATGCTCGCGGGCCGGCACCGGGTTGAAGTTCTCGACCACGTACTCGCCTTCGGCGAAGACCGGTAGCGTCACGTACGTGTAGCACTCGCCTTCACCGCAGACCTTGCCGGCGTCGATCAGTGCCTCGACCAGCGGTGGCAGCAACCACTCGTCGGCGATCTCTTCGCGCAACTGCTGGTTGAAGCCCTCGACGTTATCCGCCACGCGCTCGACTTCACCCGTGCCCGTGTTGAGCCAGAACACGCCGCCTTCGTCGGCTTCGTAGAACATGTCGCCCAGCGCGGTGAACAGCAGCGGGGTGAAGGCATCGCCGATGCGCCACTGCCAGGAGGCCGCGAGCGCGTCGATGGCCTCCTTGTCGGGCGTGCAGGTCAGGTCGTTCCAGGAGAGGGGCATGGGGGTGCCTGGGTGTGGGGAGGGTGGGGTCATTGTAGCGGCCGCATCGCGCGCGGGCGCGCTCCCACAGGGGGGTGCGGGTGGTCGGCGGCGGTGGTGATGGCCTGGACGAACGCCGCGCGGGCTTTGGCCTGGGCATCGTCGGTGGCGACGGGCCATGCCGCCAGCTGGACGATGACAAGGCGCCGCGCGGGGTCCACGTACAGCAACTGGCCGAAGATGCCGATGCCGGCGAACGCCCCGTTATCCCACGTCCACCACTGGTAGCCATAGCCACGGCCAGGCACGCCGATATCCGCATGCTTTTTCGTCGCGTCGGCAAGCCAGCCTTCCGCCAGGACGGCGTGGCCAGCGGCGACGCCGCCGTCTAGCAGGAACTGGCCCAGCCGGGCGTAGTCGCCCAACGTGGCGGATACGCCACTGCCGCCGGCTTCGGTGCCATCCACGTCGTCCTTCAGCCACAGCGCATCGTTCGCCATGCCATACGGCCGCCAGATCTTCTCCGACAGGTAAGCCGCGAGTGACTTGCCCGTGGCGCGGGTGACGAGGATGCCGATGAGATCGGTTTCGCCGGTCTTGTAGACCCACGTCGCGCCGGGCGCGTACTCGCGCGGCAACGGCGCCATGTACGTGACCAGCAGCGGCTGGCCCGCGATGCGGTGGCCTTCGTACATCTGCGCCACGTCGGACCGTGGATCGGCGTAATCCTCGTTCCAGCGCACGCCCGAGGTCATCGTCAGCAGCTGCCGTACGGTGACATCGCGATACGCACCCGCGCCCAGTTCGGGGATGTAGCGCGTGACCTTGTCGTCGAGCGAGTGGATGGCGCCATCGCGCAGCGCGGCGCCCACCAGGGTCGACGTGAACGACTTCGCCACCGAGAACGATGTCCAGCGCGTGTTCGGATCGGCGCCCAGGCCGTAGCGCTCGAGGCGGACCTTGCCATCCTGCAGCACCATGACGCCGGCGACATGGTGTTCGGCCATGTACGCGTCGAGCGTGGTGCCGTCGTCGAAGGCCGGCGTGAGCGGCACGCCGGCAGGCAGCGGATGGGCCGTGCCGTGCCGCACGCTGTTGCTGGCGTACTGCGCTTGCATCGCGCGGAAGTTGGCCTCGCGCTGGGGCTGGTTCCAGAACAGCACGTCGGTGCGGCGTGCATGCGGCACCGTGGCGCAGCCCGCCAGCAGCAAGGCGCCCGCGGCGAAGAGGCCGCGCATCATCGGGCCTTCTCCACCCGGTGGCGCACTTCGTAGATGCCCAACGCGGCCGACGCCAGCAGGAAGGGGCCGAAGCCGTAGATGACCCGGTAGGCGAGCAACGCGGCGAGCACCTGGGCCCGCTGTTCCTGCGGGAACGCGGCGAGCATCAGTGCCTCGAACGCGCCGATGCCGCCCGGCGTATTGCTGAGGATGCCCGCGAGGATCGCGCCCACGTAGATGGGCGCGAAGGTCATGAAGCCGCCCGCGATCTCCGGGGGCAGCAGAAGGTACATGGTGAGGATGGCGCCCAGCATCTCGACGATGCCGATGCCGATCTGCGCCGCGGCGGAACCCGCGGACGGCACGGGTGTCGTGAACTTCCACACCTTCAGTTCATCGTGCTTGCCCGCCAGCCAGCGCAACAACAACGCGAACGCCACGACGAGCCCCACGCCGAGCCAGCGCCCCCAGCCACCGGCCAGCGAGGGCTCGAGCAACAACGCCACGCACGTGACGGCCGCGAAGCCCATGCCCACGGCGAAACCGACCAGGCCGACGATGCGCGCCACGTCCGCCGCACCCACGCCCTGCGTGGAGAGCATGCGGTAGCGCAAGGCCGTGCCGGTGATGGCATGGAAGCCGAGGGCATTGCAGATGGCATGCGTGGTGGCGCCGGAGAAGATCTTCATCGCCATGGGCACCTTGCGCGGCACGACGGTCTCGACGGCGAAGACATCGTAGGCCGTGAGGCTGGCCCAGCTGGCCAGCGTGGCGCCGATGGCGCCGATGACATGCCAGCGCGGGATGCGCGTGAGCGCATCGCGCACGTCGTGCCACGACATCTTCGCGATATAGCGGTGCAGCAGGAACACGGCTGCGCCGACGATCGCCAGCGTCACGCCGTATTTCAGGGCGCGCGCTACGAGGGGCCGGGCTTTCGGGGCGTGGCGGGGCTCGCTCAACGTCAGGGGGCCGTGGGGTCGGAGTTGCCGATGATAGCCGACCGCCCCCGTGCGGGGCGCTCAGCGCACGACGCGGCCGTCGCGGATCTCGACGGTGTGGCCCTGCAGTGCCTCGACGTCGGCGGCGTCGTGGGTGATGACCAGTAGCTGCAGGTCGAGCCGTTGCTGCAGGGCCAGCAGCTCCATGCGCATGCGCCCACGCAACGCGGGGTCCAGGGCCGCGAACGGTTCGTCCAGCAGCAGCAGGCGTGGTTCGGCCACGAGGGCGCGCGCCAGCGCCACGCGCTGGCGCTGGCCCCCGGAGATGCGCGAAGGGTGGCTATCCGCGACGCCAGCGAGTTCAAACAGTGCCAGCATCTGCACCACGCGCGGGTCGCGTTCGCGGCGGCGGGGGTTCAGCCAGCCACCACGCAGCGCGAAGCCAATGTTCTGCGCGACGGTGAGGTGCGGGAACAGCGCGTAATCCTGGAACACGTACGCCACGCCACGGTCGCGGGCGGGCACGTCGATGTGCGCCGCCGCGTCGTAAAGCACGTGCCCGTCCACGCGCACATGGCCCGCGTCCGGCCGGCCAAGGCCTGCCATGGCACGCAGCGTGAGGCTCTTGCCCGCGCCGGACGGCCCGAACACGACGACGCGGCGCGCTGCCGTTTCGAACGCGATATCAAGCTCGAAACGCCGCGCGTCGTCGCGCAGCGACTGGCGGATGGCGACATCGATGCTCACGGCCGGCTCCGCCGCGTGTGGTCCGGCGCCAGCCAGCCCGCCAGCAAAAGCGCGGCGACACAGGTGGCCGACACCACGAGGACCATCACCGTGGCCGCATGGTCGTCGCCCGCCTGCACGGCCGCGTAAATGGCGACGGAAAGGGTCTGGGTGCGGCCGGGGAGGTTGCCCGCGATCATCAGCGTGGCGCCGAACTCACCCATGGCACGGGCGAAGGCAAGCAAGGCGCCCGCGGTGATGCCGCGCGCGGCCAGCGGCAACGAGACGCGGAAGAACACCGCCGCTTCGCGCAGGCCCAGCACGCGCGCGGCGCCCTCGAGCTGTGGGTCAACGGCCTCGAACGCGGCGCGCGCGGCCTTCTGCACCAGGGGAAACGCCACGAGCGTGGACGCGATGACGGCACCTTGCCACGTGAACACGAGTTCGATGCCGAGGCGATCAAGCCACCCGCCCAGCACGCCGCGACGCCCGAGCACTACCAGGAGGTAGTAACCCAGCACGGTCGGCGGCAGCACCAGCGGCAACGTGAGGATGGAATCCACCACCTCGCGCGCATGCGAGCGCCAGCGTGACAGCGCGAACGCCACCGCCACGCCGAGCACGAGGTTGATGGCGGTCGCCCACAGGGCGACCTTAAGGGTCAACGCCAGCGGAACCCAGAGCGACGCCACGCGTGGCTCAGGGCGCCTCGAAGCCGAACCCGGCGAGGATGCCGCGGCCCTCGGCCGACTGGACGAAGGCCTGGAACGCGGCCGCATCCTTCGGCTGCTTCGAACCGGCGACGACGGCGATGGGGTACGTGATCGGCTTCGGTGTCGGCACCGTGGCGGCCACCCGCACCTTGTCCTTCATGATCGTGGCATCCGTGGCGAAGACGAAGCCGGCATCCACTTCGCCGCGGGCCACGTAGTCGAGGCTTTGCCGCACGTTCTGGGCAAGCACGCCCTTCGCCTCGACGGCATCCCACAGGCCTTGCTGCTCCAGCGCGGCCCTGGTGTAGCGGCCGACCGGCACGGATGCCGGGTCGCCGTAGGCCACGCGCTTCACCGTGGCGGCCTTGAGGTCGGCCGGGCCGTTGATGGCGGCCGTGCTGTCGTGGGGCACGATGAGCACGAGGCGGTTGGCCGCGAAATCCTGCCGCGTGGCGGGGTCGATGGCTTTGGCTGCCACGGCCTTGTCCATCGCGGTTTCATCGGCGGAGGCGAAGACGTCGGCCGGCGCGCCGCTGGCGATCTGGCGCAGCAGGACATCCGACGCGGCGAAATTCAGCACGACATGGGTGCCGGGGTGCTTCGCCTCGTACGCCTTGCCCACCGCCTGGAAGGCATCGGTAAGGCTGGCGGCGGCGGAAACCACGAGGTCGGCGGCCTGTGCGCCCCCCGTGCCGGCCAGGAGCAGCAATGCGACAAGCGGGCGAAAGCGCATGGGGGTCCCCTTCGTGCGGTGGCATGCGGCGGACTATAACAACCCTGGTCCAGGCCGGGCGCGCGCGGGGGCGACACCGTGTCGCATTCCTTTCATCGCCGTCCGTGACACTATGTCTGGACCCGGGTCCGGGGTTTTGCCATGAAGGGGGCGCCAGGTGCGTCGTGGAGCGGCTAGCCAGCGTTGGTTGGGATGGATGGCGCTCGTCGCTGTCTGGCTCACCGCGTTCGCCCCCACGGTATCGCGCGTCAGCGCCTTCACCTTCCCCGACCTGGGCGCCTGGTGCGAACCGGCGGCCACGCCCCACCACCACGACGGCGGCCACGCCGGCCACGACGACGGCGACGCCGCCTGCGGGTACTGCACGCTCTTCACCCACAGCCCCGGCATGGCCGGCGGCGTCCACGTGGGCGAGGTGCCGCGCCTGGCCATCGAAGGCGGTGCCCGCGCGGCCCCGGCACATGCCTTCGCGCCACCCGCGTTTTTCCACACCCGCCCCCGAGGTCCGCCGGTCGCCGCGCACGCCTGATCGCCATCGATCCCGCCGTACGCCACCGACCACGGACCCTGCCGCCATGCCTTTCCTTGCCAACGAGGGACGCGTGCTTGCGCGTGCCATCGCCTGCGCCCTCGGCGCCGGCGCGTGCACCGCGCACGCCAGCGACACCCCCGCCCTGCCGCCGCCTGTGAACCTGCAGGAAGTGCGCGTTTCCTCCATGAGCCACGGCACGCCCGTGGACCCCGACATGCCCGCCGCCGTGGAAACCATCACGCCGGCGAAGCTCAGGCGCATCAACCTCGTGAACACCGAGGATGCGCTGAAGTACCTGCCCGCGTTCGGCATCCGCAAGCGCTTCGCCGGCGACGAGAACGCGACGTTCTCGGTGCGCGGCACCAGCAACCAGCAAAGCGCGCGCGGCCTCGTCTACCTCGACGGCCTGCTGCTTTCCAACCTGCTGGGCAACAACTGGGCGAACCCACCGCGCTGGTCCATGGCGTTCCCCGATAACCTGGCGCGCATCGATGTCATCTACGGCGCCTACTCGGCCCTGTACCCCGGCAACAGCATCGGCGCCACCGTGGTGATGACCACGCGCATGCCCGATACGCTGGAAGTCACCGGCGATGTCCAGGCCTTCACCCAGCACGTGCACACCTACGGCGTCGACCGCGATTACGGTGGCAGCAAGCAGACCGCGACCATCGGTGACCGCAGCGGCAAGTTCGCCTTCCTCGTCGGTGTCTCGCACCTGCAATCGAACGGGCAGCCGCTGGTCTACGCGGTGCAGAACCGCTCGGCCACGCCGGGCACGGCGCGCCCCGTCACCGGTGCCATCGGCGACACGGGCGCCAATGGCCTGCCGCGCGAAGTGCTCGGCATCAATTCGGAAGGCCAGGAGGCGACAAGCCAGGACGAAGCCCATGTCCGCCTCACGTATGACGTCACGCCCGACCTCACCGGCGCCGCCACCGTGGGCTACTGGAAGCAGGACATGTCGCACCGTACCGAGACCTTCCTGCGCGATGCCGCGGGCAACCCGGTGTGGTCGGGCCCGGTCACGATCGACGGCCGGCGCTACACGCTCCCCGCCAACTACTTCGCTCCCGGCACCCGGCAAAGCCGCAACTACCTCTACGGGCTGTCGCTGGGCACGCACCGCGACACCGGCTGGAACATCGCCGGCGATGCCTCGTATTTCGACATGGACCAGAACCGCGACCGCACGGCCAGCGCCGTGACCTACGATGGCCCCGGCATGCTGGCGGCGGGTGACGGCAGCCGCTGGCGCACGCTCGACCTGCGTGCCAGCTACACGCCCGACAACGCCGGCCCCAACACGCATACGGTGAGCTTCGGCTACCACATCGACGGCTACCGCCTCGACAATGCGTCGTATGCGCTCGCCCAGTGGCGGCGCGGCGACGCGGGCGCGCTCACCGCGGCGAACGGGGGCAGCACGCAGACACAGGCCGTGTACCTGCAGGATGCGTGGCAGCTCGACGAGCGCTGGCGGCTTACCGCCGGCGCGCGCTACGAACAGTGGCGCGCCTTCAACGGCACGCGCGCTACGGCAACCGCCGTCACCGGTTACCCCGAGCGCAAGGAAACACACACCTCGCCCAAGCTGTCGCTCGCCTACATGGCCACCGACGCGCTGACGCTGAGGCTTTCCGGTGCGCGCGCGTATCGCTTCCCCACCGTGAACGAGCTTTTCCAGGGCACGTTCAACGGCATCAGCCTGGTCAACAACGACCCGAACCTGAAGCCGGAAAACGACCTCTCGCGCGAGCTCTCGGCGGAATGGTACGGCCCCCATGGCGTGGCCCGCTTCAGCCTGTTCCGAAGCGACACGCGCGATACCTTGTTCAGCCAGACCGATACCACGGTGTTCCCCAATGTGACCAACGTGCAGAACGTCGACCTCGTCCGCACGCGCGGCGCGGAGGCAAGCTACGACGGTGCCGGGGTGTTCGTGCCGTGGCTCGATCTCTCCGCCAATGCCGCCTACACGCAGGCCACCACCGTGCGGAACCATCGCAACCCGGCCTCGGAAGGCAAGCAGTTCTATCGCATCCCCCGCTGGCGGGCGAACGTGGTGGCCACGCTGCACGCCAGCGACGCGCTGGCGCTGACACTGGCGGGCCGCTACTCGGGCCGCCAGTACAACACGCTCGACCACAGCGATATCAACCCCGATACGTTTGGCGGCGCGAGCGACTTCCTTACGTTCGATGCGAAGCTGTCGTGGGCGGTCAATGCCCACGTGGAACTCAGCGCCGGCGTCGACAACCTCACCAACCGCCGCTACTACGTGTATTACCCCTACCCGTCCCGTACGTGGCTGGCGGAGGCGAAGTTCCGCCTCTGAGCCCTCATGCCGCCTCGCAACGCGCCTGCGCGGCGGCGTGCAGCGCTTCGTCCAGCATGAACGAGGCATGCCCCCCGTGGGCAAGGCGGTCGAGGAAGGCGCCCGCGCCCGCGTTGCCCGTGGCGAAATCGCAACTGATCCGGGCCAGCTCCGCGCCCGGCATCGCCAGCGCCTCGCCGCGCGGCAGCAGGAAGGGTTCGATGCCGCACGCCACGCGCATCGCCTCGTCGCGGTAACGTGCCGCATCACCCGGCAAGAACGTGGCGAGGTCGAGCAAGGTCTCGCCAAGGCCGGCCAGGCCATCGAAGAGGCCTGGGCTGATGGCATGCCTGCGGCACAGGTCGGCATCCGCGGCGAGCACGGCATCGCGGTAGCGCTCGTCGCCCGTGCAGGCATGCATGCGCGCCGCGACGGCCAGCACGCCGGCCGTGCCCTGGCGCAGGTACGGCAGCAACGTGGGGCCGCCCACCCAGGCCGGCCACGATAGCGTGCCATGCGCGTTGGGCATGCCCTGGCCCAGGTCGAAGTCCAGGGCGGCCCGCGCCGCTGCAAGATAGCGTTCGTCGTCGGTGGCCAGGTGCAGGTGCAAGAGGAAAAGCGCGATGCCACTGGCGCCCGCCGCCAGGCCCAGTGGCTGGCGTGCGCCATCGGGCCAGCACAGCGCACCGTCGACATGCACGGCGCACGCCAGCAAGCTGTCCCCGGCGAGCGTGGCGTCGGCCAGCGCGGCCGCGGCACCCAGCGCATGCCACGCTTTCAGCCGTGCCAGGCCCCACCCCGCCGTGCCATCGTGCAGGCCCGCGTGCTGCGCGACCGCACCATCGAGCGGTGCCGCCGCCAGCAACGCGTTGGCCAGCGATGTTTCCCCCGCCTCGAGCAATACCCATGCGATGCCGGCGTCACCACCCATCAGCCCGGCGCCGCGGCCACCGCCCGCTTGCACGCCCGCGGTGAGCCATGCCAGCAGGTTCGCCGGCACGGTGCGCCCCGCCCGCAGGTACGCATGAAGGATGCCAGCGGCGCCATGGGCCACGCCATGCGGGTGCGTTTCAAAGACCTGGGGACCGGCAGGCACGAAGCGGTCCTTCCTGGGTGAGCGTGCTTGTGTGTCGATATAGGCGAACAGCCGGTCTGCCATGCCATCGACGCCAGCGGGCGGCGCGACGCGATGCGGCGTGGGCCAGCCATCGCGCGGCATGCGGCCGATGGCGTCGCGCAAGGCCGCCATGGCCGCGACCGGGTCGGGGCGGCGCTCGGGCCGGTCGTGCATGAGTGCCGATACCGTATCCGCGTACGCCTGCGGGTAACCGAGGTCATCGACGTACTGGCGAAGGAAACGTGGGATGGCGCTGGCATCGAGGGGCTGCAGCGCATTGGCGGGCAGGCAGGCCGCGAACAGGTTCGCGCCGAACGCATAGCGGTCCGCCGCCATGGCTTCGGCATGGGTGCCGCGTTGCGCGCCCTTGGGTGCGAAGCCCGGGGTCCACGCGTCGGCCACCTTGTCCAGGCCATCTTCCACCGCGGTCTCGAGGTCGATCAGCCGGACGCGGCCCGACGCCTCGACGATGCAGTTGTGGAACGAAAGGTCGCCGATGGAGACACCCGCGGCGTGCACGCGTGCGAGGGTCGCGGCGAAGCTGGCGAAGACGCCACCCACCTCGTCGAAGTACCGGGCCACGTCCATCCGAGTGGCCCCGGCACGCAGCCACGGGTAGCGCCGCGCCAGCCAGCCGCGCAGCGTCTCGCCTTCGAGTAGTTCCTCGGCGAGGAAGCTGTGCTCCCATTCGCGGAAATGCGCGATGGGGCGTGGCGCCACGTCCAGCGGCGCCAGCCGGCGGAGCAGCCGGAACTCCTTGCGCAGGCTAGCCGTCGCCGGCTCCGCGGCACCGATATGCGGCCGCGCCTCCTTGATCACGACACGGCGCCCCTCGAACAGGTCGTCGGCGATGTAGACGCCGCCCGCCGCCGAGAACGCCAGGGCTTTCAGCGGCCGGAAACGGCCGGCACCCAGCAGCGGCATCGCATCACCGGCCGCCGCGCCTTCCGCGCCCAACGGATCGGTGAGCCACTCGGGAACGGTGTAGCGCGGCGCGCGGTCGTCGGGCTGCATGCCGCCGTCGGGCCGGCGTAGCAGGTATTCGCGACGCCCACTGGCGTCGACGTGGTGTTCCCCCGCGATGCCGCCGTAGCGGTACGACACCACCGGGCAATCAGGGTGGCGGCGATCGGTGAGCACGTGCGGCCCGGCGTAGCCCGTCAGCGCGGCCGCGAGGTCGTCGAGCAGGCGACGGAAAGCGCGCAGGTCCTCCGGGTATACGGTGATGAATTTCCCCGAGCCACCACGGGGCCAGCGCTTGCCGTTGATCGCCGCCAGCAACTGCAGGTCGGCGGCGAACTTGAACGCCGTGCCGCTGGCCACGAGGATCGCCGTGGCGATCGCGAGCACGATGCGCGCCGTGGCGGCGACGGACGAGACGTGGATCTTCCAGCCCTGCACGGGCAGCCGTGCCGAGGGGGGCCGCGCGTGCATCCACACGCCGGCACGCTGCAAGGTCCACCCAGGGGGCAGCTGGCGCCGCACCACCGCCTCGAAGTCGTCGCGCACCACCACGTGGCGCGCATACGGCTCGAAGAACTCACGATCCACCGCCGTGTAAGGCAATAGTTCCCTGTAACGCTCCATGCGCCTGCCCCATCGTCATTGGCCCACCCGGTGGCCACGCCGGCCCGGACGCCGGCGTGGCCACCTTCGCTTCCCTACGCTCCTTACGCGTCGCCGGGATCGGCGAGCCGTTCGATGCACGCCGTGTAGCTGGCCGTGCTGAGCGTGGTCTCGGTTTCAATGGTGATGGCCCCATGCTGCAGCTCGGGTTCCAGTGACTGTAGGGCGAGGATCGGATGCATGGCTGTACTCCCTGGCGATGCGGGCGCCACGCGGGAAGTCCGGGGCGCGGCGCGACACTAGGCCGCGCGGCCCCCGCCGCTCAATGGCGCCGGGCCACGAAACGCGCGTTACGTGCATGCCGGCGTGCCGTTCGCGCCGGGCCGCCCGTTTCCGGTCGCCGCGACTGTCCGTTTCCGGACACGGTTGCATCGATACCGGGCAGCCGGGATCAGGCCGTGGCGAGCCGCACGCTGGCGATGGCACCCGTGCGGTCCGTGCGGTCGACGAGCGTGACCGACCCGCCGTGCGCCTCGACCACGAGCCGGACCAGGCTGAGGCCGATGCCTGATCCCTCGGGCTTGGTGGTGAAGAACGGCACGAACAGCGAATCCGTCTTTGGCAGGCCGATGCCGTCGTCGACGATGTGCACGACCACCTGCCCACCTTCGACGACCCAGGCGACCCGCACGCCGCCCGCCGCCCTCAGCACCGCGTCGGCGGCGTTACGCAGCAGGTTGGTGAAGGCCAGCTCGAGCTGGCCTTCGTCGCCATCGACGACCACGGGGTGGCCCGGTTCGAGCACCACCGGCACGCGCTGCTCGAGCGGCACGATGCGCGTAAGCAGGCCATCGAGCCGGAACGGGTGGGGATCGATGGGGGGCAGGCGGGCCAGCCGGCCATAGCCACCAACAAAACGCGCCAGCGCCGCCGAGCGCCGCGCGATCGCATCGAGGCCGATGCGCAGGTCGTCTTCGGGCATCCGCATGCCATGCCGCGCAAGCATCACCGACAAGGTATCGGCGAGTGATTCGATGGGGGCCAGTGAGTTGTTCAGTTCATGGCTGAGCACGCGGATGAGCCGCTGCCAGGCACGGTGCTCCTCGTCGTTCAGGGCGGCGTGCAGGTCGTGCAGCATCACCAGGGTGTGCCCACGGCCGCCGCTATGCCATGACGCGCGGCGAACGGCCCAGCGGCCGCTGGCGCCGGGGAACGCATGCGCGAGGATGACACCGTCGCTCGCCTCCACCAGCGGCGCCAGGCCGATCGCCGCCGGTGGCCTGCCCACGGCCGGTGCCCGGTCGATGCCGGCAAGGGCGCGTGCCGCCGGGTTGATCAGGCGCACGAGGCCCTGGTCGTCGATGACAAGGATGGGGCTATGCAGCGCCACCAGCGTCTTGCCGAGGAGGCGTGCCGCTTCCACGCGCCGCCGCCGGCTTTCGCGCAGGTCTTCCGAGAGGTGGTTGGCGGCGGCGATGAGCCCGAACACATCCCGCCCACGGCTGGCATGGCCACGCATGCCGAAGTCGCCTTCGCGCAGCGCGCTGAGGAGGTCGGCCACGGTAACGATCGACGCCATGACAAGGCGTGACCCGGCCCAGGCGGCCAGGAGCGAGCCAAGGCACGCCGTGGCGAACAGCGCCGCGCGGGCCGCGCGCCCGCCGGATGGCACCACGGCCAGCGTCGCGCCTGCCACGAGCATGGGCAGGATGACTGCCGCCAGCCAGAGCGCCAACGCGGTGCGCTGCCGACGGTAGGCCATGCCGGCTACTCCGCGCCACCCGCGGAGCTTTTGCCCCGCTGCTTGCCAAGCCGGCGGTACAGCGCCTGGCGGGAAATACCCAGGGCCTCGGCCGCCTGCTGCAGGTTGCCGTGCCGCTCCATCGCCTGCTGCACCAGTAGCTGCTCCGCCTCGGGTAGCGTGAGGTGGTCGAGCACCAGCGCGGCGTCGGTACGCCGCACGGCAAGCGCATCGGCATCGATGTCGTTGCCCGTCGCGGTGAGGACGGCATGCTCCACCACGTGCTCGAGCTCGCGGATGTTGCCTGGCCAGTGATGCGCCCGCAGCGCGGCCACCGCCGACGGCGTGAAGCGCGTGGGGTCACGGCCCAGCCGACGGCAGTGGCCCAGCAGGAAGTGCTGCGCGAGCGGTGCGATGTCATCGCGCCGTTCGCGCAGCGGTGGCAGGCGCACCTGCATCGCGTCGAGCCTGTACAGCAAGTCGAGCCGGAAACGCCCCGTGCGCGCGATGGCGCCAAGATCGGCATTGGTGGTGGAAAGCACGCGCACGTCCACGCGCCGGAGCTGGCCCGTGCCACCGCGTTCAAGCTCGCCTTCCTCGAGCACGCGCAGCAGCTTGGCCTGCTGGTGCAGCGGTATGGTCGACACCTCCTCCAGCACCAGGCTGCCCTGGTGGGCCAGCTCGAAACTGCCCGGCAACGTGCCGCCCTCGCCGCCGAACAACGTGGCGTCGAAGCGTGCCTCCGGCAAGCTGCCCATGTCGACGCGGATCAGCGGCCCGTCCGCGCGCGCCGAGCGTGCATGGAGTTCCCGGGCCAGCAGTGACTTGCCCGTGCCGTTCTCGCCCACCAGCAGCACATGGGCACTACCATGCGCCAGGCGCTCGACAAGCGCGTGCACGCGGCGCATCGCGGGTGACACGGCAACGCACAACGCGGCGGGCTGCCCGCGGGCGAGCGCGTTCTCCGCGCGCAGGCGGCGGTTTTCCTCGCGCATGTCGTACATCTGCAACTGCGTCCAAACGCTTCGCAACAGGCGCGGCCGTGCCCAGGGTTTCTCGACGAAATCCGCGGCGCCGCGCTGCATGGCCTGCACGGCGAGGTCGATGCTCGCCCATGCCGTCATCACCACCAACGGCACGCCAGGCGCGAGTTCGCCAAGGCGGCCAACGAGTTCGAGGCCCTCGTGCCCCGATGTGGTGTCCGCGGCGAAATTCATGTCGACCAGCACGCATGACAGGGGCTCGCGCGCGGCGATCTCGCAGGCCTGGCCAGGCGACGCCGCCTCGATCGAGGCAACGCCTTCGCCCCGTAGCAGCATGCCAAGCGACAGGCGCACGTCGGGATCGTCGTCGACGATGAGTACCGGCGGGCGCGTGGTGTCGGGCAAGGCCATGGGCATGTTCCGTCAGGCCTCGCGCACGACGCGCCAGGGTTCGGCCGCCGCCGCGCGGTGGAGCGCGGGCAGCGCCGCGAGGATGCACAGCACGAGCATGCCCGCCCCTGCCGTCGCCACCGCGGGGGCGCTCCAGGGCAGGGGCGATGCGACGACGAGGGCCGCGCCCGCGGCGATGCCAGGGACCGCACCGGCGCCGCCGCGCAGCACGCCGAACGTGCACAGCTGCCAGGGCGATGCGCCCAGCGCCGCCGCGAGCGCCAGGTCGCGCTGGCGCGCGGCCAGCTGCACGCCCAGCGCCGAATGGAATCCAAGCGTGGCGAGGCCGGTGGCCAGCGCCGCGAGCAACAGCGCCTGCCACGCATCGCGGCGCGCACCCGCAGCAGCGTCGTGCCACGCGCGTGCCATGGTCGAAGGTTCGGCCACCAGCCACGGCGCGATGCGACGCAGGCTGGCGCCCGTGTCGTGACCGACGGCCTGGGCTTCGTCGCCCAACCTGGCCACGATGAAATAGGCCAGCAACCCGCGGTACGCCGAGAATTCCCTGGCCGGCAACTGCGCGAACGGCACGATCGCCGCGGGGCGCGTCGCCTCGGTATCGCCCGCGGCACGGTCGTTGGCCACGATGCCGACGATGCGCAACGGCCGGCTGCCCAGGCCGCGCGACATTTTCTCGACCACAGTGCCCAGCCCGGCACCCTGCACGGTGGCGATGAATGCTTCGTTCACCACGGCCACCGGTTCACTCCCCGCGGTATCCCCCGCGTCGATGTCGCGCCCCGCGAGCAGATGCAGCCCCATCGCAGCGCGCACACCGGGGGTCTGCAGGGCGAGCCGTACCTCGATGGGGGCGCCCGCGATGCCGGGGAAGGCCACGACGAACCGAGGGCCGGTCGGTAGTTGGGTGGTGACGCCAGCCGCGCTGGCGCCATCGCGCTGCGAGGCATCGCGCGCCAGCGCGTTGGCGAGGGCCGCGATGCGCGGCACGGTGTCGAAGTGGCCGGCGTCGGGATGGAACCGCGCCAGCGCGATGCCTTCCACGGGCATGCCGGGAGGCGGGCGCCATGCGCCCGACGCATGCACGAACTGCACGGCGCAGAACGCGGCCAGGATCGTCGCCAGCGCCAGCTGCCACTGCACCATGGCGCCGCGCACGCGCTGTGCCACGCGGCCGTGCGGCCGCGCCCCGGCGGCGCCCATGTGTTCCCGCAGAAGCCGGTCGCCCCCCGCAAGCCACGCGCCGACGACGGCGGCGACCATCGTGACCACTACGGCCAGTCCGACCGTGGCCACGTAGACATGTGCGCTGGCGCGGATCGTGCCGGCATCCGGCAACCAGTAGCGTGGCAGGCTGTCGCGCAGCACACCGAGCAACAGGTTACCGAGTAAAAGCGCAGCGACCGTGCCCGCCACGCCGACGATCGCCGCATCGCACGCCACCGGCATGGCGGCGCGCCAGGGCGGCGCACCGAACGCCGTGCGCATGGCGGTTTCCCGCCCGCGGCGCCAACCCTGCGCGAGCAGCAGGTTGGCCAGGTTCGCGCAAGCGGTGGCCATCACCAGCAGCGAGGCGCGCAGGAACTGCCAGAGTGTGGGCGCCGCATAGCCACGCACCGCCTCCTCGATGGGCGTGGCGCCGACGGATGCGACCGCGTCGGCGGGCATGCCCAGCGCGCTGGCATGTGCCGCGGCGATACCACGCACGACGGCGCCAAACGCGCTGGCCGAGGCACCCGGCGCGAGACGGCCCACGGCTATGCCGTTCGCCATCGTGCCCTGCCCGCCACCGGCCACCGGCCGCAGGGGTAGAAAGATGTCCACATCGTCGAAGACGCGGAACGCCTGCGGCAGCACGCCCGCCACCGGAAACGCGCGCCCGTCCACCATGATCGCCTGGCCGGCAACGCGCTCGCCGCCGAACCATGCTTGCCACAGTCGCCACGACAGCACGACGACGTCTTCGCCATCCTCGCCGAACGTGAGCACGCCATCGGCCGGGGCGACACCCAGCGTTGGCAGGTAGCCCGCGTCCACTCGCTGGACGGCCAGCAGTGCGGCGTGGCCCTGGGCGCTGGCGCTGGCCCGCGTCGTGGCTGCCGCCAGCCCGCGCGACAGCAGCATGGGCGGCATGCCGACCATGTCGTAGAGGGCGGTGGACATGCCCCGGCGCGGCGCGGCGCCGGGCATCTGCCCATAGAGCACCACCTGCGCGGGGTTCGCGAACGGTGGCGGTGCGAGCAGGATGGCATCGACCAGGGTGAACGTGGCGAAGAACATGGCCGTGGCCAGCGCCAGCGTGGCCGTGCCGGCCGCGATGAATCCGTGGTGCGGGCTCATAGCAGGGCTTCCATGGCGCGGCGCTCGTCGAGGCCGCTACCGGCCTCGCGCTGGCGCTCCTGGAACGTGGCCTCGTCCACGACACGGCCATCGAGCAGGCGCACGATGCGATCGGCCGCCGCGCTGAAACGGTCGTCGTGCGTCACCATGCAAAGGGTGGTGCCCGCCGCGTTCAGGCGTCCAAGCAGGGCCATGACCCGCTCGCCGTTCTCCAGGTCGAGGTTGCCGGTCGGCTCGTCGGCGAGTATGACCGCCGGCTCCCCCACGATGGCGCGCGCCACGGCCACGCGCTGCTGCTGGCCACCCGAAAGCTGGCCCGGGAAATGGCGCATGCGGTGGCTCATGCCGACGCTGGCCAGCGCCGCCGCCACGCGCTCGTCGCGCTCGCGGCGGCCGATGCCCTTGCGGAAGGCGAGTGGCAGGGCGACGTTGGCGGCAACGCTCATGTCGGCCACGAGGTTGAAAGCCTGGAACACGAAGCCGACATGGGCGTTGCGCAGCAAGGCGCGTTGGCGGCGCCCGGCGGCCACCACGGGCTCGCCAAGGAAGCGCATGTGCCCATGCGTGGGCGTGTCGAGCAGGCCCATCAGCGAAAGCAAGGTGGTCTTGCCGCAGCCCGAGGGGCCCGCGATGGCGACGAACTCGCCCTCGTGCACCGTGAGGTGGATATCGGTGAGGACAGGCAGCTCGAGGGCCCCGGCGACGAACACCTTCCCGACGCCACGCATGTCGATGACCGGGGGGCGATGGGGCGTTCGCATGCACGCGGCCTCGGTGGGAACGCGGTCGTTGGGGAGGGCTGGCGGGGCCAACGATACCCCTTCACGCGGTACGCACATAGGCCCGTTGGCCATCCGGACCTACGTTTGCCGATTCGGAGCAACGACCATCGGCAAAGCCACAAGTCCATGGAATCTTTACCAAAAGCCCGGCATGAACCTGCGGCTATCGAGTTTTCCTGCGCCGAAGCTTACAATTAGCTTACGGGAGGATGGTTTTCTCGGCGTTCCGGGCGCTCCGCACTGCGGGGGCGTACGAGCACCTGGCGCGCATGGAGTCTGCAGTCTCATGGTCCAACGATTCTCGCTTGGTGGTCGCACCGCCTGGCTCAAGCGCTACGAACCCGATAACTGGCTACGCCCCACGCTGGTACGGCTATGGAACGGCCTGGCCCGGCGCCTCGACCTCAACGCCCTGCGCTCGCCGCCGCGCCATGCGGGCGACGACGCCAAGCGCGTGGAATCGCGCCGCCTGGAGGCGCTCCGCGCCTGCGGCGCGCCGGTGCCGCGCATCCTTGGCGAGGGCCCGCGCAGCCTCATCCTCAGCGACATGGGCCCCACGCTGGCCCACCGCCTGAAGCGCCTGCCCAGCGCCAACGATGCCGACATCCTGGTGCGGCAGACGGCCCACGCCATCGGCGAGCTGCACCGCCACGGCGGGTACCTCGGCCAGGCCTTCGCCCGCAACATCATCGTGGGCGAGCAGGGCGTCGGCTTCATCGACTTCGAGGAAGATCCGTGCGAGATCATGAGCCTCGCGCAGGCGCAGGCGCGTGACTGGGTCATGTTCACCTCGGGCGTCGGCCGGTACTACGTCGGCCGCATGGATGCGCTCTCCGAGCTGATCCGCGACGAAGCCCGCGGCGCCGCGCCGCAGGTGGTCGACGAGGTGGCGCGCATCGCGGGCAAGCTCTCGTTCCTCGAGCGCGCGGGGCGTTTCCTCGGCCGCCGGCTGGGCCACATGGGGGCGGCCATCGGCGCGATGCGCAAGGGCTTCGCGGCCATCGCCGTCGCGGCCGTCATGGCCGACGTGCTCAGCGATGGCGACTGCGACATGCTCAACGCCGTGGTCGACGCGGTGCGCCACGTCGCGACGTAAGCGGCCCTGCGGGTTACCATCGTCGCTTCGTCCCAAGGTCCGCAGGCCCGCCGCATGAGCGTCCCGCCGCAAGCATCACGCTGGTTCCTTCCCCGCGACAGCGAGATGGCTCGCCGGATCAACGAACTCGACTGGGCCGCCACCTCGCTGGGGCCCATGGAGAGCTGGGGGCCGGCCCTGCGCCACGCGCTGGCCACCCTGCTTCGCTCCACCGCGCCGATGGGGCTGTTCCAGGGCCGCGACGGCGTCGTCCTCTACAACGACGCCTATCGCGAGATCGCCGGGTTGCGCCACCCGCACGTGCTGGGCCGCCCCATCCTCGACGCGTGGCCCGAGGTCGCCGAGTTCAACCGCAACGTGCTCGATACCGTGCTTGCCGGCGGCACCCTGTCGTATCGCGACGTGCACGTGGTGCTCAACCGCACGGGCGAGCCCGAGGACACTTGGCTCCACATCGACTACAGCCCGCTCGTGGACGAGGATGGCAACGCCACCGGCGTGTTCTTCCTGATCAAGGACACCACCCGCCGCGTGGAGATGGAGCAGCGCCTGCGCATCGCCCAGCACGCCGGTGGCGTGGGCACGTTCGAATGGTTCCCTGAAACGGGGCGGCTCGAGGTATCCGAGGCGTACCGCCGCATCAGCGGCCTGCCCACGGAAGGCATGGTCACCGATGCCATGGTGCTGGCGCGCGTGCACCCCGACGATCGCGCGCTTGCCACGCCCGCCATGGACCGCGAGAACCCGGTGGAATACGCCGAGTACCGCGTCGTCGACCCGGCGAGCGGCGACACGCGCTGGATCGCCCGCCGGGGCGAGGTCGCGCAACATGGCGAAGGTACCCGCCACCGCTTCATCGGCATCGCCATGGACATCACCGACCGCAAGGTGGCCGAGCTGGCGCTCGCCAACCAGGCGCTGACGCTGCAGGACCGCGTCAACCAGCGCACGGCCGAGCTACTGCGCACGCAGGATGCCCTGCGCCAGAGCCAGAAGATGGAGGCCATCGGCAACCTCACCGGCGGCGTGGCGCACGATTTCAACAACCTGCTGCAGGTGATCAGCGGCAACCTGCAGCTGCTCGTCGAAGACGTGCAGGGCAACGAGCGCGGCGAACGCCGGGTGCGCAATGCCATGGCCGGCGTGGCCCGCGGGTCGAAGCTCGCGGCGCAGCTGCTCGCGTTCGGCCGCCGCCAGCCGCTGGCGCCCAAGGTGGTGAACGTCGGGCGGTTCGTGCGCAACATGGACGACCTGCTCCGCCGCACGTTAGGCGAGGGCATCGAGGTCGAGACCGTCATCGCCGGCGGCCTGTGGAACACGCTGGTCGACCCGGGCAATGTCGAAAACGCCTTGCTCAACCTCGCCCTCAACGCGCGCGATGCGATGGACGGCCAGGGCCGCCTCACCATCGAGGCGGGCAATGCCTACCTCGATGCGAACTACGTCGATGCGCTGGACGACGTGGCCGCCGGCCAGTACGTGCTGCTGGCCGTCACCGATACCGGCCACGGCATCGAGCCCGGCATCATGGAAAAGGTGTTCGAGCCCTTCTTCACCACCAAGCCCGAAGGCCAGGGCACCGGCCTGGGCCTGTCGATGGTCTACGGCTTCGTGAAGCAATCCGGCGGCCATATCAAGCTCTACAGCGAGCCGGGCCACGGCACCACGGTGAAGCTCTACCTGCCGCGCACCACGCAATCCGAAGACATCATCGTGGACGTCGACAGCGGCCCGGTCACGGGCGGCAGTGAAACCGTGCTGGTGGCGGAGGACGACGAAGCCGTGCGCGAGACCGTCGTCGCGATGCTGGCCGACCTAGGCTACCGCGTGCTGAAGGCGCGTGACGCGCACAGCGCGCTCTCGATCATCGAAAGCGGGATCCCCATCGACCTGCTGTTCACCGACGTGGTGATGCCCGGCGCGCTGAAGAGCCCGGAACTGGCGCGCAAGGCCCGCGAACGCCTGCCGGGCATCGCCGTCCTGTTCACATCCGGCTACACCGAGAACTCCATCGTGCACGGCGGCCGCCTGGACGAAGGCGTGGAGCTGCTGAGCAAGCCGTATACCCGCGAAACCCTGGCCAGGAAGCTGCGCCAGATGTTGTCCACCCAGGCGCAGCGCAACGCCGGCAACCCCGAGACCGTCGTGGCCGCGCCCGCGCTGCCCACGCCCCCGCCCATTCGCGTGGTGCGCGTCCTCGTCGTCGAGGACGACTGGCTCGTCCGCACCACCGTTGCCGAAATGCTCCAGCTGCGCGGCCACGAGGTGTTCGAGGCGGGCGACGCCGACCGCGCGCTCGCCATCCTGGGCCAGGAAACCATCGACGTACTGATCAGCGACGTGAACCTGCCGGGTATGTCGGGCGTGGAGCTGGTGGCCACGGCACGCGAGCGCCAGGCCGATCTCGCCGCCGTCTACGCCACCGGCCACGCGGGGGTCGAAGGGGTCGTGCCCGATGCCCGCACCCTGGTGCTCGTGAAGCCCTATGGCTCCGATGCGCTGAACCAGTCACTGGCGCGGCTGTTCCCGCCGCCGGGTATCGCACGGCCCATGGCTTCACCTTTGTGAA
Source organism: Luteibacter yeojuensis (assembly GCF_000964085.1). Classification (GTDB taxonomy): domain Bacteria; phylum Pseudomonadota; class Gammaproteobacteria; order Xanthomonadales; family Rhodanobacteraceae; genus Luteibacter; species Luteibacter yeojuensis_A. The sequence continues at coordinate 162,046 of NZ_JZRB01000014.1, read as the reverse complement.
GCCATTGGGGCCCAACGCCGTAAACGTTTACACGTAACGTCATTTACGTGCCCACACGTCCACGCGTTGCCGGTATCCTTCCCCGCCGTGGCACCAAAGAAGCGCCGCACGCCATTCCCCGCAAGGCAAGCCCATGACCCGCAATTCCCGCATCGAAGACCTCATCGCCCGCATGACCGTCGAGGAGAAGGTTGGCCAGCTCGGCATCTTCGCCGATGCCGTCCGCCCGTTCGCCCCCGACATCAACCCGGAAGCCAACGCCCGCGATGCCGCCGAGGTGCTGGAGCAGGTGCGCGCGGGCCGCGTGGGGTCGCTGTTCAACGGCGTGGGCGCGGCCGAGGGCCGCGAGGCGCAGCGCGTGGCCGTGGAAGAAAGCCGCCTGGGCATCCCGCTGATCTTCGGTTCGGACGTGATCCACGGCATGCGTACCGTGTTCCCCATCCCGCTGGGCGAGGCCTCGACCTTCGAGCCGGGCCTGGCCGAGCGCACCGCCCGCGCCACGGCGGTGGAAGCCACGGCCGCCGGTATCCACTGGACCTTCGCGCCCGCCGTCGACATCGCGCGCGACCAGCGCTGGGGCCGCGTCGCCGAAGCCGCCGGTGAAGACGTGGTGCTCGGCTGCGCGTTCGCGGCGGCCCGCGTGCGGGGCTTCCAGGGCCCCGACCTGACGGCGAACGATTCACTGCTCGCCACGCCCAAGCATTTCGCCGCCTACGGCGCCGTGCTGGGCGGCATGGAATACAACCAGGTGGACATGGCGCCGCAGACCCTGCGCGATATCCACCTGCCGCCGTTCAAGGCCGCCATCGATGCCGGCGCGCTCACGCTCATGAGTGCGTTCAACGACATCAACGGCGTGCCCGCCTCGGCCAACCGCGAACTGATGACCGACATCCTGCGCGGCGAGTGGGGCTTCAAAGGCTTCGTCGTTTCCGATTACACCGCCGACATGGAACTCATCGCACACGGCTTCGCCGAAGACGAACGCGATGCCTCGCGCCTGGCCTTCGTGGCGGGCGTCGACATGAGCATGCAGAGTGGCTTCTACGCGGCCCACTTGCCGGGCCTGGTCGAGAGCGGCGACGTGCCCATGGCCGTGCTGGACGAAGGCGTGCGCCGCGTCCTCGCGGTGAAAGACGCCATCGGCCTGTTCGACAACCCGTACCGTTCGCTCGACCCCGAGGCCGAGGCCGATACAACGAAGAACGCGGAACACGCCGCGCTGGCGCGCGATGTCGGCCGCCGTTCCATCGTGATGCTGAAAAACGATGGCGTGCTGCCGCTGAAGAAAGCAGGGCAGAAGATCGCGCTCATCGGGCCGTTCGGCGCCGACGTGGAAAACCTCGAAGGCTGCTGGACCCTGTTCGGCGACAAGGAACGCCACGTCAACATCGAGACCGGCCTGCGCGGCGCGCTGGCCGATGCGGCGTCGCTCGAGGTGGTCGCAGGCTGCGGGTTCGAGGACGCGATCGACGGTGGCATCGATGCCGCCGTGGCGGCGGCGAAACGCGCCGACGTGGTGCTGCTCGCCATCGGCGAGCCGCAAAACTATTCCGGTGAAGCCCAGGCCCGCACGCAGATCATCGTGCCACACGCGCAGCAGGCGCTGGCCGAGGCGGTGGCCGCGGCCGGCACGCCCGTCGTCGTGCTGTTGAAGAATGGCCGCGCGCTCGCGCTTTCCGGTGCGGTACGCGAAGCCAACGCCATCCTCGTCACCTGGTTCCTCGGCAGCCAGACGGGGCCGGCCATCGCCGACGTGGTGTTCGGCGATTACAACCCGGCGGGCCGCCTGCCTGTCAGCTTCCCGCAGGATAGCGGCCAGGAGCCGCTCTTCTACAACCACCCGCGCACGGGCCGCCCCGAGCTCGCCGACCAGCCGCCGGCCTTCAAGTCGCGCTACCGCGAAGTGAACTTCGAAGCGCTGTACCCGTTCGGCCACGGCCTCAGCTACACCACCTTCGCTTACACGGCGCCGGTGGTGAAAGCGCACCTGGGCTGGAACGAGACCATCGTCGTCACCGCCACCGTCACCAATACCGGTACCGTCGCCGGCGAAGAAGTGGTGCAGCTCTACATCAACGACCGCGTGGCGAGCCGCGTGCGGCCGGTGCGCGAGCTGAAGGCGTTCCGCAAGATCCTCCTCGCGCCGGGCGCGTCGGAAGAGGTGGCATTCGAACTCGAGCGCAGCGACCTCGCCTTCACCCACCGCGACGGCGTGACATTCGACGCCGAACCGGGCGCCTTCGATGTGTGGATCGCCGGCTCGTCGGCACAGGGCGAAGCAGCGTCGTTCGTGCTGGCCAAAGGCTGATGGGCATGCACGACCTGGCAGGCAAGGTAGCGGTCGTGACCGGCGCGGCCAGTGGCATTGGCCGTGCCATCGCCGAGGCGTATGCGAAGGCCGGCGCCAGGGTCGCCGTCGCCGACATCGACGCCGGTAAAGCCAGCGACGCCGCGTCGGCCATGGGCCATGGTGCCATCGGCCTTGCCATGGACGTGACGGACGAGGCGCAGGTGGAAGCGGGTTTCGCGCGCGTGGCACGCGAACTCGGCCCCGTCGATATCCTCGTCAGCAACGCCGGCATCCAGATCATTTCGCCCATCGTCGATTTCACCTACGCCGACTGGCGCCGCATGCTGGCCATCCATCTCGACGGTGCGTTCCTCACCACGCGGGCCGCCATGCGGCAGATGGTCGAGGCCCGGCGCGGCGGCTCCATCATCCTCATGGGCTCGGCGCATTCGCACGTGGCCTCGAAGTTCAAGGCCCCTTACGTCACGGCCAAGCACGGCCTGCTTGGGCTCGCGCGCGTGATCGCGAAGGAAGGCGCGGCCGATGGCATCCGCGCCAACGTCATCTGCCCGGGCTTCGTGCGTACGCCACTCGTGGAAAAGCAGATCCCCGAGCAGGCGCGGGAGCTGGGCATCAGCGAGGATGCCGTGGTCCGCGACGTGATGTTGCGCGATACGGTGGACGGTGAATTCACGACGCTCGAAGACATCGCCGACACTGCGCTTTTCCTTGCCGGCTTCGGTTCGAATGCCCTCACCGGGCAGTCGCTTCTTGTAAGCCATGGGTGGCATATGGAGTAAGCGCTGCCTCACGAGTTGTAGGTGAAGCGCTACATCCTGTCGCGACGAATCTGACACCACGCCGCGCCCATCGCCGATAGGCGCGCCTTCGGTGCGTACGTAGTCTTCTGGTCCCTTGCCACGCATGAAGGACCACGCGCCATGCCCCCGTTCCCGACGCTCGCCCGCTCCGTGGGCCTGCTTGCCGTCACGCTCGCCGCACCCGTGGTAGCAGCGCAGGACGCCACGGTTTATCCCGTCCCCGCCGTCCCCGTCCGGGGCATCACCTGGGCGCCTTGCACCACCCAAAGCGTCGCCGTTTACGAAGCGCTGCTTGGTGAGCGGCTGCGCTGTGGCACGCTGCGGGCGCCACGCGACCACCACCAACCGGCCGGCGGTGACATCACGATTTCCGTGGTGCGCATCGCCGCGGCACGGCCCGATCTTCGGCGCGGCGCCTTGTTCGTGAACCCCGGCGGCCCGGGCGGCGATGCGGGTTTCTTCGCTGGCGTGCTTGCGTCCATCTGGCACAACGCCAAGCCGGGCGACCCCGTGCATGGTGAGAAGAAGCGGCTGGCCGATGAATACGACCTTGTCGCCGTCATCCCCCGCGGCATGACGGGCAGCATGCCGCTGCAATGCCCCCTCACCCTCAAGCCCGCCACGCGCCCCATCCTCATCGATCGCAGCCGGCGCAACATCGCGGCATGGGATCTCATGGCCCGCGGCTACGCGAACGCCTGCCGCGACGACCCGATGTACCCGTACGTCACCACCGCGCAAACGGTGTACGACCACGACCTGGTGCGGCGTGCCCTCGGGGAGCCCACGTTCAATTTTTACGGGGTGTCGTACGGCACGTGGCTGGGCGCGTGGTATGGCGCCACCTATCCCGGCACCGTGGGCCGCATGCTGCTGGATTCGTCCATGGACTTCACGCGCTCGGTGGAGGCGAACTACCTGCAGTCGCTGCCCGCTGCGCAGGAATCGTTCGATCGCCTCGTGGCGCGGCCCGCTGCCCATCGGCCTGCCGTGTACGGCCTCGGTGCGAACGCGACGGCCGTGGTCGGGGTGTTGCGTGGTCTCGAACCGCGCGTCAGGGACGCCTGGACGGGCCTCTTCAGCAAGCCGGAGGATCTGATGGCGGCCAACGTCCTCTCCGATTGGCTCAAGGCCGAGCCCGCGCTGGCCAGCGACCAGATGAAGGATCGCATCGCCACCCACGCGTTCGCTACCGATGCGGAGGTGAACCAGGCCGCGCGTGATGCCGCGCTGGCGTCGGTCGACGGCATCTACGCGCCGCCGGTGGTTCGCCAGGCGAAGCTTTCCAACAACTCCGCCATGCTGGTCACCGTCGGCTGCAACGATACGGCCAGCACCACGGACGCAGGGGCGTGGCAGCAGACCATCGCCGACGCCGCGCGCGACTACCCCGCCGGCAACAGCGGCGACCTCATGAACCCGTGCGTTTTCGCCCATGGGCCCAACGCGGTGAAGCCACCCATCGAACGGCTTGCGCGCGCCGGGCGCATCCTGATGGTGCAGTCGGAGTTCGACACGCTCACGCCCGTGACGGGTGCGCTGCGCACGCTCAATGCGCTACCCAATGCGAAGATGCTTGTCCTGCGTGGCTCCGACGCGCATACCGTATTCACGCTCACCGACGAGCCGTGCATCGAGAGGACAGGCGCGCGGTTTCTTCTCGACGGGCGCGCACCGACGACCCAGGTCACGGAGTGCATGGTGAACCTGCCATCGGCGCCACCGCCCGAGCGCTTCACGCAGCCGGCGCAGGTCAGCGCATGGCGGGCGCAACTGGCGCGGCAAGCGGCGGGGGCGGGCCGGCGCGCACTGCTGGCGGCATCCGCCACGGTGGCCGCGGAGGCCACGCCATGATGCGCCGCCGTATCGCGGCCACCACCGTCGCCCTTGCCGCTGCGCTGGCCGCGCGGCAGGCCGCGGCATCCACGCCGCATGACATCGCCTGGGGCACCTGCCCGGAAGCATGGGTGGGTACGCACACCGGCCTGCTCGGCAACCGCCTGCAGTGCGCCACCCTGGGCATGCCACTCGACCACGCGGCGCCGGACCACCGGCGCATCGACGTCGGCGTGGTACGCATCCGCGCGGCGGTGCCGGCGGCGCGCGAAGGCGCCATCTTCTTCAACAAAGGTGGCCCCGGCGCGCACCCCGGCAGGCTGATGCGTTCGATGGGCGAGGGCTGGACCCGTACCGACGCTGGCGACCCGCAGGATGGCGACAAGCGGCGCCTGGCCGAGCGGTTCGACCTGGTCGCGGTCATCCCGCGGGGCCTCGTCGGCAGCCATCCCATCCTCTGCCTCACGGGCATGCCGCCGCGGTATCCGTTCCTGCCGACGCACCTGGATGACGATACCTGGCAGCTGGTACGCGATGAAGCCCAGGGCATCGTCGGCGCGTGCGGCGCCCATGCCACGGCGCGCTTCGTGAATACCGAACAGCATGTGCACGACATGGAGGCCGTGCGCCGCACGCTCGGCGACGAACGGCTGCATTTCTACGGCATCTCTTACGGCGGGGCCGTGGGTGCGTGGTATGCCTCGATGTACCCCACGCACACCGGCCGGCTGCTGCTCGATTCGAGCATGGACTTCACCCACGATTACCGCGTGGCGCTGCGCCTCGCGATGGCCGCGCGGCAGGCGGCGTTCAACCGCGATGTCGCCGGGCCGGTGTTGCGGGCGCCGGCGCATTACGGGCTCGACGGCGACGCGGCGGCGGTCAGCGCACGCATCACCGGCCTCCCCGACGCCGCCCGCGAGGCGTGGGGCCACCAGCTCGATACCTCCGCGCGGCTTGCCGCGGCCTTGCACCTCGCCACCTGGCTGGGCACCGACAGCGCGGGCACCCTCGCGGCCATGCGCCGGCGCATCCGCCAGTCGACGTTCACCACCGACGCGGTGGTGGATCGGCAGATCCGCTGGCACGCGGACGACCTGGCACGCGGGTTCTTCGCCACCCCGCCCACCGAGCCCAGCTTCGTCATCAGCCCGGATGGCGACGCTGTCCGCATCCTCACGTCGTGCAACGATGCGCCATGGACCCGCACGGAAGCGGAGATGCGCGAATCGTTGGCACGGGATGTCGCGCGCTTCGTGGACATCACCGGCGACGAAACGCTGGAAGAACTCACGTGCTCACGCTGGGCCGGCCCCAGCGCGCGGGCACCTGACCTCTCGGTGCTCGAGCGCGCCGCGCCCTTCCTGCTCATCCAGTCGGAGAACGACACGAACACGCCGCTCGTGGGTGGCCAGTTCATCGTCGCGCGGTTTCCCAACGCACGCATGTTGCTGGTGCGGGATTCGAACGTGCATGGGGTGTTCAACTTCACCAATACCGGCTGTGTCGAACGCACGGCGGCACGGTACCTGCTCACCGGCTCGCTGCCGGCGTCGACATCGCGCGTGTTCGCCTGCGACGCCGTGGCGGGTGCGCCGGCCGACCAGCTACCCGGCACGCCAAGGCCGCCGGTACCCGAGCCGCAGCCCGTCGACCCGCCGGCCACGCCCGCCGCCCACGATGAGTTCTGAGGTGCAGCGATGACCCTATCCCGCTTTGCCGCGCTGGCGGCGCTGGTTCCGTTCGCGGCGTTGCAGCCCGCCGATGCCGTGGCCTCCCGTGGCGCGTTGCCCACCCTTGCATGGAAGCGATGCCCCGCATCACTCACGGGTGACTGGCCCGAGCTTGGCGACCGCCTGCGCTGCGCGACATTCGACGCGCCACTCGACCATGCCGGCGACGATGCCCGTACCATCGAGGTCGGCGTCGTACGCATCGCCGCGGCCGTGCCGGCGCGCCGCGAAGGTTCGATCTTCGTGAACATCGGTGGCCCCGGTGGCAACCCCGCGACCCTGCTGCCGGGCCTGGCCGCGTTCTTCGCCTCGGCTGACGAGCGCGATCCGGTGCATGGCGACCAGCGCCGCCTCGGCGACCGTTTCGACCTTGTCGGCGTCATTCCACGCGGGCTACGCGGGGGTTGGCAGATGCATTGCCTCGATGGGTTCGAGGCGAAGCATCGCTTCATCCCCACGCACCGCGACGATGCGAACTGGCAGCTCGTGGTGGACGACGCGCAGCGGCGTGCCACGGCATGCGCCAGCCTGCCGGAAGCGCCCCACGTCAACACGCTCGCCCACGTGCACGACATGGAGTGGGTACGCGAGGCGATCGGCGATGCACGCATCCAGTTCCTCGGCATGTCCTACGGCGGCCGCGTGGGAGCGTGGTACGCCGCCATCTACCCGCACCGGGTCGATCGCCTCGTGCTCGATTCCAGCATGGCCGTCGGCGGCCGGTATCTCGACAACGTCATCGCTTCGCTCGACGGCACCCTCGCGGGCTTCGAACGGGAGATGCTTGCGCCGGTGCTCGCATCGCCCGCGCGCTGGGGCCTTGCCGGCACGCCTGGCGAGCTCGACTGGCGTGCGCGCTCGCCGCACGCACTGGTGCGCCAGGCCTGGTACACGCGCATGTCGTCGCCGCAAGACCTCGCCGCAGGCATGGCGATCAGCCAATGGATCGAACGGGACGGCTGGCGAAGCTGGGGCGTGCTCTCGCGCAAGGTCGAGAAGACCACGTTCAGCACGGACCCAGGCGTGGCCCGGCTTATCAAGCAATCGGCACGCGCCCTCGTGAAGGCGGGGAGCGCCCTTGATCCCGACGCGGCTTACGCGCCCGCAGGCGCCGACCTGGTCGGCACGGATGGCGATGCCGTGAACCTGGCGACCCTGTGCAACGACGATGCATGGCAGGCGCAGCGCGAATGGATCCGTGCGCGCATCGATCGCGACGCGTTTACCTACCCCACGGATGACGGCGAGCATGCCGTCGAGTTGCTGGCCTGCGCGGCATGGCCCCACCACCGGGTTGACTGGCCCGACATGGCGGCCCTTGGCAAGCGTGCGGATATGCTGCTCGTGCAATCCGAACTCGACCCGGTGACGCCACTGGCCGCCGCCCGGCACACCCTGCAGCGCTTCCCCCGCGCGCGGCTGCTCCTGGCCAACGGCGCCACGCAGCATGGCCTGTTCGCGCAATCGGATACGCCCTGCGTGGAACAAGGCGCCGCCCGTTACCTGCTCGATGGCAGCCTGCCCGATGCCGGCGCCCGGGAAACCGGGTGCACCTTCCAGGCACTGCCGGACGCCTCGTCGTACGAGTACTACGATTACGACGACTGATCGCCGTCAGAACATGACCTGCGCACGCACCTCGAAAATATGCGGGTCGATGCGCAGGTCGCGGCGGTCGCTGAAGGCGCGGACGTAGTTGGCTTGCAGCTTGAGGTACCTGGTCAGGTACCAGTTGGTGGCGAACGTCCAGTCGTGTTCGTTGCCACCGCGCGTGGTGCCGTCATCGAGGTCGAGCGTGCTGTAGCGCACGAGCACCTCCACGGCGCCCCACGGGCCCTTCGGCACCACGTCGGCGACATTGCCGGCGCTGTACGGGCGCGATTCGCCCGTCAGTACCCAGCTGCCGAAGGTGTACCATCCGCGGGCCTCGAAGGCCGGCTTGTTGAGCAGCTTCACCTTCGCGTCCAGGTATTCGCCCTGCACCGACCACGGCCCATGGATCCACAGGCCTTCGACGCCGCGGCGGTCGATGTGGTTGGCTGGCGACAAGGCGCCGGAATCGATGAGGCGCTGCGTGATCAGCCCGGCTTCGGGCAGCGCGCGCAGGCGCGCCTGGGGCGGGGTGTAGCGGCCACGGCCGTCGCGCGTGCCCTTCGGGTTCTCGCGCGATACCGAGCCACCCAGGTGCAGCACGTTGCCCGGCGCGTTCATCGGCGTCCACGCGGCGCGGCCCGCCACCATGCGGCCATCGAGATCGCCCTGCAGGTTGCCACCCTGGTAATAACCGAGCTGCACCAGGTACGCCTTGCGGGCCAGCGCCCAGTCGGCACCGATGCGGCGGTTCGCGTACACGGCCTGCATGGGCAGCGAGGTCTCGAGGAACGAGGTGGTGCCCGTGCTGGTATTGCCCTCGAAGCCCACGGGCGTCTTCATGAAGCCGACGCGGAACGCGCCAGCATCCTCGCCCAGCACGGCCTTGCTCTGCAGCCGGAAGAATACGTCGAGCCAGGTTTTGGACTGGAAATCGAATACCGCGGTGGCGTCGTACACGCCCTTCTTGCGGACGAAGAAACCGAACTCCTTGCGCCGGTTGGTCTGCGCGTCCTCGTACGTGCCCTGGTCGTTGCTGAAACGGTCCACGTCGTACTGGTATTTCACCGACAGCCCAAGGTCCGTGCCATCGGCGAACACGTAGTGCGTGGGCCAGTTGGTGCGCCAGTCGTAGGTGTTGCGCGGCGCATCGGCGGCGGCCATGGCGGCGCCACTGCCAGCCAGCGCCAGCAAGGCAAGCACGGTTTGTTTCATTGGTATGACCCCTCCCATCCAAGGGGCACTATACCGACATAACTTGCGAAATTTCGCAAAAAAAAAGGGAGGGCCGAAGCCCTCCCCTCTCTCCTCACCCCGAGGAAGCGATCAGATCGCGTAGTACATCTGGAACTCGAGCGGGTGGGTGCTGGCGCGGTAGCGGGTCACTTCCTGCATCTTCAGCGCGATGTAGCCGTCGATGAAGTCGTCGGTGAACACGCCGCCGGCCTTGAGGAACTCGCGATCCTTGTCGAGCGCGGCGAGCGCTTCGTCGAGGCTGGCGCACACCTGCGGGATGTTCTTCTCTTCTTCCGGCGGCAGGTCGTAGAGATCCTTGTCGGCCGGCGCACCCGGGTCGATCTTGTTCAGGATGCCGTCCAGGCCCGCCATCATCAGCGCGGTGAACGTGAGGTAGCCCGACTGCATCGGATCGGGGAAACGCACCTCGATGCGGCGGCCCTTCGGGCTGGCCACGTACGGGATGCGGCACGACGCCGAGCGGTTGCGGGCCGAGTAGGCCAGCATCACCGGCGCCTCGAAGCCCGGCACCAGACGCTTGTAGCTGTTGGTGGTGCTGTTGGCGAATGCGTTGATGGCCTTGGCGTGCTTGAAGATGCCGCCGATGTACCACAGCGCCGTCTGCGACAGGCCGCCGTACAGGTCGCCCGCGAACAGGTTTTCGCCGTTCTTCGACAGCGACTGGTGCACGTGCATGCCCGAGCCGTTGTCGCCGACGATGGGCTTGGGCATGAAGGTGACCGTCTTGCCGGCCTGGTGGGCGACGTTCTTGATGACGTACTTCATCGTCATCAGTTCGTCGGCCTTCTTCACCAGCGTGTTGAAGCGGGTGCCGATCTCGCACTGGCCCGCGTTGGCCACTTCGTGGTGGTGCACTTCAACCACCTGGCCCAGCGACTCGAGCACCTTGCACATGTCGGCGCGCAGGTCGCCCAGGCTATCGACCGGGCTGACCGGGAAATAGCCGCCCTTCACGCCCGGGCGGTGGCCCGTGTTGGTGCCGTCGTACTTATAGCGCGACGACCAGGCGGCCTCTTCGGAATTCACTTCGTAGAACACGCGGCCCATGTCGTTCTGCCAGCGGATCGAGTCGAAGATGAAGAACTCGGGCTCCGGGCCGAAGAAGGCGGTGTCGGCGATGCCGGTGGACTTCAGGAACGCCTCGGCGCGCTTCGCGATGGAGCGCGGGTCGCGGCCATAGGCCTGCATGGTGCTCGGCTCGAGCACGTCGCAATGCAGGATCAGCTGCTTGTGGGCGCTGAACGGGTCGAGGTGGGCGGTTTCCGGATCCGGCATGAGCACCATGTCGGACTCATTGATGCCCTTCCAGCCGGAGATCGACGAACCGTCGAACATCTTGCCGTCTTCGAAGGTGCCTTCGTCGATGGCGTGGGCCGGGAAGGTGACATGGTGGTGCTTGCCGAGCATGTCGGCGAAACGCAGGTCGACGAATTCGATTTCCTCGTCCTGGATCAGGTTCAGCACTTTGGAAGCGGCGGACATGGGCAAACCTCGGAATGGGTATGGGGCGCAGGGCTTTTAGCAATCGCTATGCCAGCGGCTCCGCATCGGCGGAACGGCTCCAGAGCGAGCCTTGCCATCATAGACCCGCTAAATGACACGTGCAGATTTGCACCATACTGGTGCACGGTGATTACCGATGCACCATATCGGCCGGGAAAGCGGCGCCGCGCTACCGGGATGCCGGGTTGGTGTTGATGAAGCCTGCATCGTCGCCATTTGCCGCGGCGACGGGCCGTGGGGCCGAATCCTTGGTTGCGACGGGCGGCGGTGCCGCAGCCGACGTGGGCCCCAGCGACGCCAGAAGTGCGCGGTCAGCCTTGGTCATCGCCTGCAGCACCTGCGCTGCCTCCCAGGGTTGCTTCAAACCGGGATCGATGGGCGGCTTGGGTGAGTAGACCGTACGCTGGTGATGTACCACGCCGTCGATCTTCACGGTCATCTCGACGACGATCGGGGGGAAGTAGTTCACGATCTCACTGCCTGCGTAATAGCCGCCGTGCACCTTCGCCTCTTTGCAGTCATCGCCGGCCTTCAGCAGCAGCGCGGGCAGGAGGCCGCCCTCCATCGAGGCGACCTGGCCTTTCAGCATGCGCTTCTGGTTAAGGTAGGCAGCGTAGTGCAAGACATCGACAACATGGCCATGCCAGGGGTCGCCAGGCATCGCAGCCATCTCGTTCGCAAGCGTCGATGGCCCAGTCGGGTTGCCAGGCAGCTCGGGGAGCGTCGAGATACCGTAGTCGCAGCTGAAGATCAGCAGCGAATGCATGTCGCGCTTCTTGTCCGCCGGGGGCCGGAGGTCTTTCATCGTTGGTCCGGCCCCCACCGCGGCCGGCGGCGCCACCGCCATGCTTGGTTCACCGACGACTGGCGGGGGGCGGCCTCGTTGCTTTAGACGCACAGGCTGCCAGGAGCACCAGCAACGTCGAAACCACGGCAAGCCGCATGCCGCGCTGCCACGCGATCAACGGTCGAATCATCGGTTTTCCCCCAAGGCCCGCCACGGGCCGCGAGGCATCATCGGGTACCTGCGGCATGCCTGTATATATATCGAGCGGCGAGGATCGAGGGCGTCACCCGGATACGTCGCTGGCGAACGCACGCACGCGGGCCGCGGCCTCCACGGGGTTCGCCTGCAATATCCCGTGCGGCCCATCGACCACGGCCACTGTCGCATCGGGCTGTACCGCGGCGATGTGGCGTGATGCAGCACGCGGTACGACGATGTCGCGTGACGCGCGGATACAGAGGACTGGCACGCCAACGCGTGCCAGTTGCGCCGACACATCCACGTCGAGTGTCGCCGACAACCGCATGCGCAAGGCCGCATTGCCGATACCTGACACCGCGTCGATATAGGTTCGTTTCAGTTGCGCGGGTGCACGGTTGCCGATCAGGAAGGGCAGTGAGGCGTGCGCCCAGGCACGCGTCATGGAAACGAGCGGCAGCATCGGCGAGAGGCACCGTGCCCATGGGCGGGGGCTTCTCGCGAATGTCGCGGCCAGGACGAGGCCCAACAACCCCGGTGGCTTCCGTGCGGCCAGGAGGATCGCAAGTGGCCCGGCGAAGGATTCGCCCAGAAGAACAAAGGGCGACGACGGGAGAAGCGGTGCCAGCTCGTCCGCCAAGCGGTCGTAGCCCACCGCGCCCCGGCCTGCATAGGGCAGGACCTGTATCGGCAGGGTGTCTCCCATCGCGGCGAGGAACGGAGCGAACAGCCGGCCCGTACCGTCCATGCCGGGGATGAGCACCAGTTCCATCGTCAGCAGCCCCTTCTCCAAATCGTGTGCCGATTCTAGCCACGACGCACGGTCATTAGGCCTTCCGGCGCCGGCCACGCACCGGATATCCTCTGCCGACTCACGCGCACGCAGGGCTGCCATGCCAACGCTCGTAAAGGGAAAAGCGACGCTCGACCCGGCGGTGGTCGAGGCATGGTCGAAAATTATCGCGGAGCGCAGGCGGCGAGCACGGAAACGCTATATAGCGGCTGCGGCCGCAGCGATCGCCTGGGTCGTCTTCAGCATCATCACCCACCTGTTGCCTGGCTACCTCGCGGTCGGCCTGGTGGTCATTTGCTCGTGCGTTGCCGCTGCCGACGAATTCAACATCCCGCCCTGCCCGCATTGCGGGAAGCAAGTCACCGGCTACGCGGGTCGCCGCCAAAGCATCTACGCCGCCGAATGGTGCGAGAATTGCTACTGCTGGCTGCGCAAACCGTGGTGAGGCGGGCGTAACGCCGGTTACGCTGGCACCATCGGGCGATCGATCGACCAGGGGCCACCCATGCCGCGCCATGCCTTGCTGTTCGCCGCCCTCGCCATCGCCATCGCCATCGCGCCGGTTGCCGCGCATGCGGCGCAGCGCACTTATGCCAATCCGCTCGATATCGACTATCGCTATGCCTGGGAAGTGATGAACGACAACGTATCGTTCCGCACGGGCGCGGATCCTGTGATCGTTCGCTACGGTGATGCGTATTACCTGTTCCAGACCATGGCCGATGGTTACTGGATGTCGAAGGACCTGCTGCACTGGGACTTCGTGAAGCCCGATCACTGGCCATTCGACGGCAATGTTGCTCCAGCGACGCTCGTGGCAGATGGCAAGCTGTTCCTGATGCAGTCGGCGTTCGTGCCGAAGCCCTTGATGGTGTCGACCGATCCGGCGCACGGGACGTGGGCGTTCTGGACGCATCAACTGCCGCCGGTGCCCGGCGCGACGCGCTACGACCCCGCCGGGAAACTCGAAGTCCGCGGCCCGCTGCCGCCGGGCCCATGGGATCCAGGCCTGTTCCGCGACGACGACGACGGCAAGGTGTACCTGTACTGGGGCTCGTCCGATACCTTGCCGATCTACGGCGCGCAGCTCGACATGCGGCTGGATTCCACCGAGGGCGAAGGTAAGCGCCTCGCGTTCGCGACGCAACCGCAGGCCCTGCTCCATCTCGATCCTGCCAACCACGGCTGGGAACGCTTCGGCCCCGACCACACGATGGGCGACAAGCCGGCTTACATGGAAGGCTCGTGGATGAACAAGCGCGGCGGCCGCTACTACCTGCAGTACGGCGCGCCCGGCACCGAGTACAACGTGTATGGCACCGGCGTGTATGTCGCGGACGCGCCGCTGGGGCCCTTCACGTACGCACCCTACAACCCCGTCGGCTACAAGCCAGGCGGCTTCGCGACAGGCGCGGGCCACGGCTCCACGTTCGACGACGCGTACGGCAACACGTGGAATACCGGCACCACGTGGCTCGGCGTGAACCAGACGTTCGAGCGGCGCATCGTGATGTTCCCCGCGGGCTGGCATGCGGATGGCGAGATGTGGGTGGATACCCGCTTCGGTGATTTTCCGCAGCGCATGCCGGACCACGCGCTGCGTGAGGGCGAAAGCACGTTCACGGGATGGATGCTGCTGTCGTATCGCAAGAAGGCCACGGCGTCGTCGTCGTTACCGGATCACCCGGCCGCGCTGCTCACCGACGAGAACCCACGCACGTTCTGGGTCGCGAAGACGAACCAGGCTGGCGAAACGGTGACCGTGGACCTCGGCGGCACGCCGACCGTCCGCGCCGTGCAGGTGAACTATGCCGACTACCAGTCGGGCCGCTATGGCGACGCGCCGGATATCGTCACGCAGTTCGTGCTCGAAGGCTCCACGGACGGGAAGACGTGGACGACGATCGCCGACCTTTCCTCATCCGACCGCGACCGCCCCAACGCCTACATTGAACTCGATACGCCCGCGCGGCTTCGCTACATCCGCTATGTGCACAAGCACGTCGGCGCGAAGCATCTTGCGATCTCGGATATCCGCGTGTTCGGCAACGCGGAGGGCAAGGCGCCTGCCGCGCCGCAGGGCCTCGTGGCCGTGCGCGGCCAGGACACACGCGAGGCCACCATCCGCTGGAGCGCGGTCAAGGGCGCGGTGGGCTACAACGTGCGCTGGGGCCTCGCCGCGGATCGTCTTCACTCCACCTACCAGCGTTTTGCCGATCAGCCCACTTCGTTTACCCTGAGAAGCTTGAACAGGGGCGTTCGCTATGTCGTGGCCATCGAGGCCTTTGACGAGCACGGCGTCTCCGAACTTTCTCAAACCGTGGAGCTCCCCGCTCGATAGCTCCACGTCCCACGGTTTCAGGCGATGACAGACAAGCGCGATAACGATACGCCCGACGCCGGGCGCCGCCGCCTCCTCGGTGGCATGGCCACCACCGGCGCCATGCTGGCCCTCGGCGGCGCCGCCGAGGCCGCCACCACGGCGGCGAAGACTACCCCTGCCGCACCGACAGGTGCCGCGCTGGATGCCCTGCTCGAGAAGCACATCCAGAACGTGGTCGTTATCTACGCCGAGAACCGCAGCTTCAACAACCTGTTCGCGAACTTCCCCGGCCTGCTCGAGCCGCTGCAAGACGTGCCGCCCGAACGCTACACGCAGCGCGACCGCGATGGCAGCGTGCTGAAGGCGCTGCCGCCGATCTGGGGTGGCCTGGTGCCGCACGAGCAGATGGTGGACCACCGTACCTACAAGATCGCCGAGAAAGACATCACCGGCCTGCCCAATGCGCCGTGGGCGCTGCATACGGGTGATGGCACCCCGCTGCCGCACGGCGTGGTCACGCGCGACCTGGTGCACGCGTTCTACAACAACCAGCTGCAGATCAACGGCGGCAAGAACGATGGCTTCGTGGCGTGGGGCGACAACGGCGCGCTCACCATGGGCCATTACGCCGAAGCACCCGTGCACCTGCGCCTGTGGCGCCTGGCCGAGCAGTTCACGCTGTGCGATCGCTTCTTCATGGGCGCGTTCGGTGGCTCGTTCCTCAACCACCAGTACCTCGTGGCTGCGCAGCCGCCGTTCTACCCCGATGCGGACAAGAGCCCGGCGCAGTTCGGCATCGCGGTGACCGAGAGCGGCAGCGCCACCGACCATCGCCTGAAGATGGACGAGAAATCCCCGAAGAGCGCGATGCAGGGCAAGCCCAAGTTCGCCCACCACAACCAGCTCACGCCCGATTTCTACGCGGTGAACACCATGGGCCCGCCGTATTCGCCGGGCTTCAATGTCGACCACAAGAACCCGGCGCTGGCCGATGCCACCAGCCCCAACACGCTGGTGCCGCAGACCCACAAGCACATCGGCGACGTGCTCTCGGCGAAAAACGTGGATTGGGCGTGGTACGGCGGCGGCTTCCAGGCCGCGCTGGATGGCAAGGGCGACAGCGACGACGGCACGTTCCCGTCCACCCCGAACTTCCAGCCACACCACCAGCCGCTGAACTACTACGTCACCCTCGCGCCCGGCACGCCCGCGCGCGAGAAGCACCTGCGCGACGGCGGCCTGGGTGAATCGCCGAAGACGAACCGGTTCCTTGCCGATGCCGTGGCGGGCAAACTGCCCACCGTGGCGTACTACAAACCGCAGGGCGACCTGAACATGCACGCCGGCTATTCCGACGTGGAAGCAGGCGACCGCCACATCGGCGCCATCGTGCACCAGCTGCGGCAGAGCCCGCAGTGGAAGAACATGCTGGTGGTCATCACCTTCGACGAAAACGGCGGCTGGTGGGACCACGTCGCGCCGCCGAAGGGCGACCGCTGGGGCCCGGGTACGCGTATCCCTGCATTGGTCGTGTCGCCGTTCGCAAAGAAAGGCCACGTGGAGCACACCATCTACGACACGGGTTCCATCTCACGCTTCCTCACGCGCCGCTTCAAGCTCGAGAAGCTTGCGGGCCTGCAGATGCGTGACGATGCGATGGTGAAGGCCGGCGGGCCGGCACCCGGCGACCTGACCGAAACGCTGACGTTCACCTGATCCGACCGCTTGTTGGACTCCCTGTGGGAGCGCGCTTGCGCGCGATCGCGCGCAAGCGCGCTCCCACAGGGGCATAGCCCCTTCTGGGCCTAATGCGCTGGCGTGCCGCCGGAGGCGAACGGGGGCTTGGCGAACCAGATGGCGATCATCGCCATGCCGAACAGCAGGCCGAAAAGCCAGAAGACGTCGTTGGCGGCCAGCGTCGCGGCCTGCATGTCGACGATGCGGTTGAGCGCGGCGTTCGCCGTGGGGCCTTGCGCACCGAACGCCTGCAACTGGTTCAGGTACTCCTGCGTGGTGCGGTCGCCGGCCACCACGTGTTCGGAGAGGATGGCGTGGTGGTATGTCGTTCGGTGCGAATAGAGCGTCGTACTCACGGCCGTCGCGATACTGCCGGCCAGGGTTCGGAAGAAGTTCGACAGGCCCGACGCGCTCGCTACCTGGTCGTCGGGGATGCCCGCCAGGATGATCTGGTTCACCGGCACGAAGAACAACGCGACGCCCGCGCCCATCATCATGCGTGGCAGCGCCAGCTCGTGGTAAGGCAGGGTGGTCGTCAGGTTGGCCATCCAGAACGAAGCCGCCGCGAAGATCGCGAAGCCGATGGTGTTCAGCACGCGCAGGTCGAACTTGCTCTGGAACGCGCCCACCAGCGGTGACATGAAGATGGCGAGGATGCCGATGGGTGCGACGACGAAGCCTGCCCAGGTGGCCGTATAGCCGAGCACCTCCTGCACCCACATCGGCATGACCACGGTGCCGCCGAAGAAGGCGAACATGCCCAGCGACAGGCACAGCACGCCGACGAAGAAATTGCGCTTGCCCAGCAGGCGCAGCTCCACCACCGGGTTCTTGTGCATCAGCTCCCATGCCACCAGGAACGTGAGGCAGACCAGCGAGACGATGGCGAGCACGGTGATGGTGTTCGACGTGAACCAGTCATCGTCGTTGCCGTTGTCGAGCATGAACTGCAGGCAGCCGACGCCCACCGCGAGCAGGAAGAGGCCGATGGCATCGACCGGCGCTTTCACCACCTTCGATTCGCGATCTTTCAGCAGTGTGATGGTGATGATGACCGCGAAGATGCCCACCGGGATGTTGATGAAGAAGATCCACGACCAGTGGTAGTTATCGGTGATCCAGCCACCCAGGATCGGCCCGAACACGGGCGCCACGACCACGGTCATGGCCCATAGCGCCAGGGCGATGGGCCGCCGCGCGGGTGGGTAGTTGTTCAACAGCAGCGTCTGCGACAGCGGCACCATGGGCCCGGAGACCGCGCCCTGCAGCAGCCGGAACACGATGAGCATGGGCATGCTCTGCGCCAGCCCGCACAGCGCGGAGAAGATCACGAACAGGAAGACCGAGATGGTGAATGTGCGCACTTCACCGAAGCGCTTGGCGACCCAGCCGGTCAGCGGCTGCATCACCGCGCTGGCCATGGAGTAGGCGCTGATGGCCATCGTGCCTTCGTTGCTGCTCACGCCGAGGTTGCCGGCGATGGTGCGCACCGAAACGTTCACGATGGAGATGTCGAGCACCTCCATGAACGTCGCCAGCGCGACGCCCGCGGTGAGCAGCGCCAGCTGGCCACCGTGCAGCGGTGGCCGCGTGCCATTGCCGTTCTTCTCCCCCGGCATGGGCTAGCGGCCGGCCTTCGCGGGCACGGGGGCGGGCAGCGTCACGGTGTTGGCCGCGATGATCTCCTTCGCCTTCTCGTCGGCTTGCGCCATTTCCTGTTCATAGACGTTGGTGACGGCAAGCGGCTTCGTACGCGGGGATTCGGCGAGCACGTGGCCGTCGCGGTCATGCGTGTCGACCGTCACGTACGTCGACAAGCCGACGCGCAGCGGGTGCTTGCGCAGGTCGTTGGCGTCGATGGCGATGCGCACCGGCAGGCGCTGCACCACCTTGATCCAGTTGCCGGTGGCGTTTTCCGCGGGCAACAGCGAGAACGCGCTACCCGTGCCGGCATTCAGCCCGACGACCTTGCCGTGGTACTTGAAGTCGGAATACATATCCGTCTCCACCGTTACCGGTTGGTCGATACGGATGTGCTCGAGCTGGGTTTCCTTGAAGTTGGCATCCACCCACAGATCCTGCAGCGGCACGACGGTGAGCAGGTCCTGCCCTGGCTGGATGCGCTGGCCCACCTGCACCTGGCGGCGTGCGGCGTAGCCTTCGATGGGCGAGACGATGGCGTTGCGCCCGCTGTTCACCCACGCGTTGCGGAACTGCGAGCGCGCCTGCACCACGGCGGGGTAGTTCTCGATATCGGTGCCGTCGACCTGCGCGTGCGCCGCGGCGGCTTCGCGTTCCGCCGCCTGCAGCGCGGCCTGGGCCTGCTGCATCTGGCGCTTGCCCGTATCCACTTCCTCGGCCGAGACCGCACGGCGTTCAAGCAGCGGGTGGCGGCGGTTGTACTCGTCGCGTGCCTGCTCGTATTGCGCGCGGCGCTGGGGGATAGCGGCGTCGGCCTGGTTCGCCTGCTGCACCTTGGCCTGCGCCTCGCGCACGGCCTGCGCCAGCTGGCCTTCGGCATTCATCAGCGAGACGCGGGCATCCACCGGGTCGAGCTTGATCAGTACCTGGCCCGCGTGCACGCGGTCGGTCTCTTCCACGGCTACTTCCACCACCGTGCCCTGCACGCGCGAGGAAATGGTCACCATGTCGCCCTTGACGTAGGCGTCGTCGGTCTTCTCGCGCTGGGTGAAGACGAAGATGTAGAGCAGCAGCCAGGTCAGGCCGGCGATGATGAAGACGGCGGCGATGACGGAGAGGACGATGGTCTTGCGGCGCTTGGCCTTCGGGTCATCCTTGTCGTCTTTCTTGTCCTTGCCGTCCTTGTCCTCGCCGTTCTTGTCGTTGTCGTTCTCGCCGTCCTTCTTGCCGTCCTTCGCATCCTTGTCGTCCCTGGCCTTGCCATCGTCATCGCCATCCTTGCCGTGCGCGCCTTGCTTCCCATCCTTGTCGCCATCGCTACCCTCGGGGTCGGACGCATCCTTGTACTTGTGCAGGTATTTGTAGCGGTACTTGTACGGCAGCGGCGCGGCGGCGCCGTCGCCCTCGTCGCGGGGGAGGTCGTTTTCGGTCGTCATCGCGAGGCTTCCTTCGCGGCCGTGGCGGCCGGCAGGCTGGGCAGGTCGTCGGCGACATAGCCGCCGCCCAGCGCGTGGATCAGGGAAAGGTTGGCCGAGAGCATCTGGCTGATGATCTGCAGGCGGGCGTCACGCTGCTCGTCCACCTGCATGTCGGCCCGCAGCCAGTCGCGGTCGTCGATGAGGCCCTTGGCGCGGCGGTCGCCCGCCTTGGTCTTCTGCGCCACGGTGGCGTCGTACTGCGCATCCTGCTGCGTGCGGCGCGCCTCCAAGGCCTGGAGCGTGGCGATGCCCTGCGCCACGTCGCCCGCCGCCTGCACCACGGCGCCATCGTATTGCGCCACCGCGGTGTCGAGCTGCGCCTGCGCCGTCTCGTACTGGGCTTTCAGGCGGCCGCCGCTGAAGATGGGCAGCTGCACGGAGAGGCCGACGTTGCCAAGGCCGAGGTCGGTGCGCGTGCCGGAGCCGAGGTCAGGGTACGTGCGCAGGAAGGCGCCCAGGCCCATCAGGCTCACGTCGGGGTAGTAGGCCTTGCGGGCCTGGTCGATGTTTTTCGACGATGCCTCGATCTGCCAGCGGGCGGCGGCGATATCGGGGCGGCGCGCGAGCAGGCCAAGCCGTGCATCAGGCGGCAGTTGCACATCGGGGGTGGGCAGGGGCGTGGGCTTCAGGGCTTCGAGGTCGGCGGGCGCGACACCTGCGAGCGCCGCCAGCTGCACGCCATCCAGCGCCGCCGCGCCTTCCAGCTGCGCCACGCTGCCGCGCTGCTGGGCGAGCTGTGCATCGGCCTGGTCCAGCGCCGTGGGGTCGTCGAGGCCGTGCTTCACGCGCAGCTCGACCAGCGAGCGGTAATCCTCGCTGCTCTTCACCCCGTGGCGCGCCACGTCCAGGCGCGCCTGCTGCGCCTGCCAGTCGAAGTAGGTGTTCACGACGTTGTACTGCAGCGAAGCGGCCGCCGACGCCTTCTCGGCCTCCGCCGCGCGGGCCTGGCCCACGGCCGCGGCGACGGCATCCTTCTGCTTGCCCCACAGGTCGAGGTCCCAGGTGGCCAGCGCGCCTGCCACGCCGCTGTTGCTCCAGCTGCTGCCGGGGCTGAGCTCGAAGCCCTGTGCGCTGCCGCTGGCACCGGGTGCCTGGCCGTGCAGCGTCACGTCGCTGTAGCCGTGGCTGCCCGAGAGCAGCGCGCGCACCTGGGGATTCAGTTCGGCCTTCGCCGAGTCCACCGCGCGCAACGCCGCGCGGTAGCGGGCTTCGGCCTGCTCCAGGTTGGGCGAACCGCGCATGGCGAGGTCCACCACGTGATTGAGCTGGGGGTCGTTATAACGCTTCCACCACTGGGCATCGGGCCAGCCGGCCTGGCCCGTGGGCAGGCCGGCCAGAGGCACTTCCTCGCGCGGGGTAAACGCCGGCGGCCGCACCGGCGGCGCGCACGCGGCGAGGCCCATGGCCCCGGCGAGCGCGACGGCGACGACGCCGCCAGCCCGGCGGCACAGGGTAGAACGAGGCGCCATGGCAGGTCCGATTGGAAAGTTCTTACGAAAGGACGGCCGTTACCGAACCATCCAGTGCGGTAATCGAAAGTATCAGCGCCCTCCGTGGGCGCAGCGTGACGGCAGTCATGTTCGCCGGGCTAAGCTATGCCGCCTTTGTCCACTGGAACCCCAGCCACGTGAATGACCTGATCAACGCCATCCTCCTCGGCATCATCGAGGGGATCACCGAGTTCCTGCCCATCTCCAGCACGGGCCACCTGCTCATCGCGGAGCGCTGGCTAGGCGAGCGGTCCGATCTCTTCAACGTGGCGATCCAGGCAGGCGCGATCCTCGCGGTCACCTTCATCTACTGGCGCACCCTGTGGAGCTTCGTGCAGAACTGGCGCCGCCCGGAGACGCGCGACTACATCCTGAAGCTGGGCGTGGCGTTCCTCATCACGGCGGTGCTCGGCCTCATCGCCACCAAGATGGGCTTCAAGCTGCCCGAGACCATCACGCCCATCGCGTGGGCCCTCATCATCGGCGGCATCTGGATGATCGGCGCGGAGCAGGTCGCGGCCAAGCGGCCCGACCAGGCGAAGATCACCTGGCGGGTCGCCATCCTCGTGGGCCTCGCGCAGATGGTGGCGGGCATCTTCCCGGGCACCTCGCGCTCGGCGGCCACCATCTTCGTGGCCATGCTGGCCGGCACCAGCAACCGAGCCGCGGCCACCGAGTTCGCCTTCCTCGTCGGCATCCCGACGATGTACGCCGCCACGGGCTACGAGCTGCTGAAGACTTACCAGCACGGCGGCGCCGCGGGCGAGGACTGGACCGGCCTGGGCGTGGCGTTCGTCGTATCCACCCTCGTCGCCTTCGCGGCGGTGAAGTGGCTGCTGGGTTACATCCGCTCGCACCGCTTCACGGCGTTCGCGGTGTACCGCATCGCGCTGGGTATCGCGCTTTTGCTGTTCCTGCCGACGGGCGGCTAAACGCGCCGTCTCCTTCGGTATTCACGAAACGTTTCAATGGGATGCATGGCTTTGTCCGGGTCGGGGCAGCGATTGGGGTAGACGAGAGCCCGGGCGCGGCGTAGCCAGTAACCTCCACGCAGGATCATTGGAGGACCCATGAATGCCAGGCTGGCTTCGCTGCACCCGACGTTTCAGCTCGTCCTGAAGTTCAAGCCCGGCGTGGTGGATGGCGATGGGCGACCGCTGGATGCGGAACGATGGCCGCAAGCGCGTCTATCCCCGTTCCGCGTCCGCCCCATGGTGGCGGCCGCGAAGGACGATTTGAGTGGCCGCCTCGATCACCATGCAGACCTCTCGCCGCTGGCCACCCTCATGTACGTGCAGGATGTGGTGGCCAACAGCCGGGACGACCTGTTGCCCCTTGCGTCGGATTTCGAGGCGTCCGGCCTCGTCGAGTACGCCTCGATCGAGCCACGGAACGTGGCACCGTGGGATCCGCAATCGGTCGACGGAAGCCCCAGGCGTATCGCACCCTTGACCCAACCCCGAGTGAGAAAGGCGCGCGGGTCGCAGGCGCCTGACCTGCTGGGATACCAGGACTACCTCGATGACCCTGACGGGGTCGATGCCTGGTACGCATGGGAGCTCGGCGTCAGCGGTTGGGGCGTTCGCATCGCGGACATTGAATGGGGCTACAACTTCAAACACGCCGACCTTGAGCAGCCTGGCCGACTCATCCAGGTGCTTCAAAGCACGAATAGCGATTATGACGACCACGGCGCGGCCGTCGTAGGCGTCATGTACGGCGTGCAGGGCGACATCGATGACCCCAGGGGCATCGTTGGCGGCGTCTTTGGCGCTGACGCGCTCTATGCCGTGTCGGAACTTCCGCTGGGGCGGGCGGCCGGCATCGCGGAAGGCCTTAAGTATCTGCGCCCGGGCGACGTCTTCTTATATGAAATGCAGACCGGCGGCCGCGACGATGTGTTGGTACCTCCCGACTTCGACCGCTCCGTGTGGGAGATCACCAAGCTCGCAACCGACGCCGGGATCGTGGTGGTGGCGACAGCGGGCAATGGCGACGAGAATCTCGATTTGCCCTTTTATGACGAGTACCGTGGGCGCGGGGACAACGGGGCCATCATTGTCGGCGCCGGCACCAAGTACGGGCGCAACAAGGCAAGTTTTTCTACGTATGGAACGCAGGTCCACCTGCAGGGCTGGGGCGACTGGACCGTCTGCTCCGCTGGTTATGGCGACCTCTACAACGGCGGCCCCAACGATACGTTCACGCAGACGTTCTCGGGCACATCGTCTGCGGGCCCCATTGTCGCCACGGCCGCCGTCGCCATCCAGTCCTGGTACAAGATCAAGACGGGCGGCGCGGTGTTGTCCTCACGCCAATTGCGCGATCTCATGATCGTCACAGGCAAGCCGCAGGGTTCCGGCGGCCACATTGGCCCCCTGCCCAACATACGCGCCGCATTATGGGCTTTGGGTGCCGCCATCGGCGAAAACGGCGGCCGTGCGCTGGCGCCAACGGCGACGTTCGCAGCGCCGCCCAGTTCCCCCCCGCCATGGATCGACATGGCCATTACCGACGCGGATATCGCATCGCTGGCGCCTACCGGGCTGTCGCGCGCACGTCGGCAGGAGGACATGCAGAAACTCCATGCGTTACTCAAACGGCGACGCAGGTGAGCCCGGCGGGAACGACCCACGTGGGCCACGCAGCGTCAGGCCACCGCCGCGATGGCCGCTGGCGCCGGCTTTTTCTTGCGGGCGGCCTCCAACGCCGCCTGCTGCTGCTCCACCAGCCGGCATTGCGGGTCGCTGGTGCGCTGGAACAGCTCGCTGGTCCACTCGATGAAGGCCTGCACGCGGGCCGAGAGGTGGCGCTTCTGCGGGTAGACGATCCACAGGTTCGAGCCGGTGGAGATCGTGTCGGTCATGATGATCTCAAGCAGGCCCTTCTGCAGCGCGCACGCGGCCAGGCAGTGCGGCGCCTGGATGATGCCAAGCCCCGCGATGGCGGCCTGGATCACTGATTCACCGTCGTTGATCAGCATGTGGGCGTCCACGTCCACGGACACGCGCCCGCCCGGGGAGTCGAACTGCCACTGGTAGGGCTTGCCCGTGCTCGGGTGCACGAAATTGACCGTGCGGTGGGTCTTCAGGTCCTCGATGGACGACGGCGTGCCGTGCCGCGCCAGGTACGACGGCGAGGCGCACAGCACGTTGCTGAAGTGGCCGATCTTCCGCGCGATGAGGCTGGAATCCGCCAGCTCGCCCATGCGGATGGCGCAATCGAACCCCTCCTCGTTGAGGTCGAAGGGGTAATCGCACATGGTCAGCTCGAGGCGGATATCCGGGAACCGCATCTCGAATTCCGCCAGGTTGGGGATGAGCGCGGCCCGGCCCACGGCCGATGACGCCGCCACGCGGAGCTTGCCCGCCGGCTTGGTCTTGGCATACCCGAGGGCCTCGGTGGCCTCGGTGAGGTCGGAGAGGATCTCCTTGCAGCGCGAGTAGAACGCGCTGCCATCGTCGGTCAACCGCAGCGAACGCGTTGAGCGGAAGAACAGCCGGGCGCCCAGGCTTTCCTCCAGGCGCGAGATGGCGCGGCTCACCCCCGACGGGGTCATTTCGAGGTGGGTGGCGGCGGCCGAGAAGCTCTTCGCCTCCACCACCCGGACAAACACGCTGATAGCGGAAAAGTCTTCCATCGCGAACTCCGGAGTGGGTGCATTCGTGACTCTGGGTCACAGCCGCGATGATTGTAGACCCATTTTTTACTTGACGCGCAAGACCTAGGTTACGCAGCCAGAGCAACAGCGGGGGCGGGAGATGGGTGGTGGGAGTGGCAATAGGTGGGGCAAGGGCCCTCCGGATGCCACTCCCACCACCCACCACCCGTCCCAGCCCACCTACTTTCCCTCAAGGTCCCAGGCTGCCCCATGAAAAAGAAAATCCTCTTCGGCTCCAGCGCCTTAGCCGTCGCCATCGCCTCCGCCATCTGGCTGGGCGCGCCCAGCACCCACGCCGCCGAGCCCACCGCTGGCATGGCCGCGCCCGAGGTCACCGTTGCCCAGGTGCTGCTGCGCCCGGTGGCTGACAGCAACACCTTCACCGGCCGGGTGCAGGCCGTCGATTCGATCCAGGTGCGCCCGCGTGTCAGCGGCTACGTGGATTCGGTGCATTTCCGCGAAGGCGCCACGGTGAAGAAGGGCGACCTGCTCTTCACCATCGACCCGCGCCCGTACCGTGCGGAGGCCGATCGCCTCGCCGCCAACCTGGCCCAGGCCCGCGCCGAGGCGAAGAACGCCGACGCCAACGCGGCCCGCGGCAGCAAGCTGGTCGCCCAGCATGCGGTCTCGCAGGAAGAGGCCGACCGGCTCGACACCGCCGCCGCCAGCGCGAAGGCCCAGGTGGCGTCGGTGCAGGCCGCGCTCGACAACGCCCGCCTCAACCTCTCGTTCACCGAGGTGCGCGCGCCGGTCGATGGCAAGGTCAGCAACGCGCAGATCACCGCCGGCAACCTCGTCTCGCCCACCGACACGCTGACCAGCGTCGTCACCGTCGACCCGATGTACGTCTACTTCGATGTCGACGAGCAGACCTTCCTGAAGCTCGACCGCCTGCGCCGGCAGAACGGCCGTGCGCCGGAGGTCGACATGGGCCTGGCCGACGAGCAGGGCTACCCGCACGTGGGCAAGATCGATTTCGTCGACAACCAGGTGCGTGCCGGCGCCGGCACGATCCGCCTGCGCGCGGTGTTCCCCAATGCCGATGGCGCGTTCACCGCCGGCCTGTTCGCCCGCGTGGAACTGCGCAGCGGCAACGCACAGCCGCGCGCGCTGATCGACGACAAGGCCGTGGGCACCGACCTCGGCAACAAGTTCGTCTACGTGCTGGGCAAGGACAAGAAGGTGGAGTACCGCCGCGTGTCCACCGGTGCGCTTGTCGACGGCCTGCGCGTGGTCGACAACGGCCTCAATGCCGAGGATGTCGTGATCGTCAACGGCCTGCAGCGCGTGCGCCCCGGCGTGGAAGTGAACGCCAAGCGCGTGGCCATGGCCTCCCTGGTACCCGATAGCGCGCGCAATGTCGCCAGCCGCCCCGCCGGCGTCGACAGCGTGGCGCAGACGCAGGACTGATCCACCATGAAAATCGCCCAATTCTTCGTCGAACGCCCCATCCTGGCGGGCGTGCTGTCGGTGCTGTTCCTGATCGCGGGCGGTATCGCCGTGTTCAAGCTGCCGATCAGCGAATACCCCGAGGTGGTGCCGCCCACCGTGGTGGTGAAGGCCACCTACCCGGGCGCCAACCCCAAGACCATCGCCGAAACCGTCGCCACCCCGCTGGAAGAACAGATCAACGGCGTGGAAGGCATGCTCTACACCTCGTCGCAGGCCACCAGCGACGGCGCGATGACGCTGACCGTGACCTTCGCCCTCGGCACCGACCTGGATAACGCCCAGGTGCAGGTGCAGAACCGCGTGTCGCAGGCCCTGCCCCGCCTGCCCGAGGAAGTGCAGCGCCTGGGCGTGACGACGAACAAGAGTTCGCCCGACCTCACCATGGTCGTGCACCTTACGTCGCCCGACCACCGCTACGACATGCTGTACCTGTCGAACTACGCGCGCACGCACATCAAGGACCAGCTCGCCCGCCTCGATGGCGTGGGCGACGTGCAGCTGTTCGGCGCCGGCGAATACAGCATGCGCATCTGGATGAACCCGGAGCAGCTGAGCATCCGCAACCTCACCACCGGCGACGTGGTGAAGGCGATCCGCGAGCAGAACATCGAAGTGGCGGCCGGCTCGCTCAATGCGCCGCCCGGCCCGAACACCAACGCGTTCCAGCTCAACATCAACACCAAGGGCCGCCTCGTCAGCGAGGACGACTTCGGCAACATCATCGTCCGCAGCGAAGGCGACTCCGTCACCCACCTGCGCGACGTGGCGCGCGTGGAACTGGGCTCGAACAACTACGCCCTGCGCAGCCTGCTGAACAACCGCGAAGCCGTCGCCATCCCCATCTTCCAGCGCCCGGGCTCCAACGCCATCGCCATTTCGGATGAAGTGCGCGCGGAGATGGCCCAGCTGAAGAAGGAGTTCCCGCAGGGCGTCGACTATTCCATCGTCTACGACCCCACGGTGTTCGTGCGCGGTTCGATCGATGCGGTGGTGCACACGCTGTTCGAAGCCATCATCCTCGTGGTGCTGGTGGTGATCCTGTTCCTGCAGACCTGGCGCGCCTCGATCATCCCGCTGGTGGCCGTGCCTGTTTCGCTCATCGGTACGTTCGCCATCATGTACGTGGCGGGCTTCTCGCTGAACGCCCTGTCGCTGTTCGGCCTGGTGCTGGCCATCGGCATCGTGGTCGACGACGCCATCGTGGTGGTGGAGAACGTCGAGCGCCACATCGAACACGGGCAGGAACCGAAGATGGCCACGCGCATGGCCATGACGGAAGTGACTGGCCCCATCGTCGCAACGGCACTCGTGCTGTGCGCGGTGTTCGTGCCGGCCGCCTTCATCAGTGGCCTCACCGGCCAGTTCTATCGCCAGTTCGCGCTCACCATCGCCATCTCGACGGTCATCTCGGCATTCAACTCGCTCACCCTCAGCCCGGCGCTTTCCGCCATCCTGCTGAAGGGCCGCGACGAGCCGAAGGATAAGCTCACGGTGTGGATGGAGCGCGGCCTCGGCTGGGTGTTCCGTCCGTTCAACCGCGCGTTCGAGCGCGCCGCCAACGGCTATGTCAGCGGCGTGAACAAGATCCTGCGCTTCTCGGCCGTGGTGCTGTTCCTGTACGCGGGCCTGGTGGCGCTGGCCTTCTTCGGCTTCGCCAAGGTGCCCACGGGCTTCGTGCCCTCGCAGGACAAGCAATACCTCGTGTCGTTCGCGCAGCTGCCCGATGCCGCCTCGCTCGACCGTACCGAGGGCGTGGTGCGCCGCATGGGTGATATCGCCCTGCAGCAGCCGGGCGTGGAAAGCGCCGTGCAGTTCCCGGGCCTGTCCATTAACGGCTTCACCAACTCCACCAACGCCGGCATCGTGTTCGTCACGCTGAAGCCGTTCGAGGAGCGCCGCTCGAAGGATCTCTCGGCCGATGCCATCGCCGCCGCGCTGAACGCCAAGTTCGCGTCGATCCAGGATGCGTACATCGCGATCTTCCCGCCCCCGCCGGTGAACGGCCTGGGCACGATCGGCGGTTTCCGCATGCAGATCGAAGACCGCGCCGACCTCGGCTTCGAGGAGCTGTACAAGCAGACGCAGAACATCATCGCCAAGAGCCAGAAGACGCCGGAGCTGGCGCACCTGTTCACCAGTTACCAGGTGAGCGTGCCGCAGTACGACGCCGACATCGACCGCGAGAAGGCGAAGTCGGAAGGCGTGGACCTGGGCGATGTGTTCCAGACCATGGCCGCCTACCTCGGCTCGCTGTACGTGAACGACTTCAACCGCTTCGGCCGCACCTACCAGGTGAACGTCTCCGCGGAACCGTCGTTCCGCCACGAGGCCTCGGACGTCGCCAACCTGAAGACGCGCAACGCCAACGGCGACCTCGTGCCGCTGGGCTCGTTCCTCACCATGCGCCAGACGAATGGCCCCGACCGCGTGCAGCATTACAACGGGTTCCCCACCGCCGAGATCAACGGCGGTGCGGCCCCGGGCTACAGCACGGGCCAGGCGCAGGCGGCGATGGAAAAGCTGGTGAAGGAGAACCTGCCCAACGGCATGTCGTTCGAGTGGACCGAGCTGACCTACCAGCAGATCCTCGCGGGCAACACCGCGGTGCTGGTGTTCCCCCTCTCGGTGCTGCTGGTGTTCCTGGTGCTGGCCTCGCTGTACGAGAGCCTGAGCCTGCCGCTGGCGGTGATCCTCATCGTGCCGATGGTGCTGCTGTCCGCGATCTTCGGTGTGTTCATCACCGGGGGCGACAACAACATCTTCACCCAGATCGGCCTGATCGTGCTGGTGGGCCTGGCGTGCAAGAATGCCATCCTCATCGTCGAGTTCGCCCGCGAGGCCGAGATCGAAGGCATGAACCGCGTGGACGCCGTGCTCGAGGCCGCCCGCCTGCGCCTGCGCCCCATCCTGATGACGTCGTTCGCCTTCATCATGGGCGTGGTGCCGCTGGTGACCTCGCACGGTGCCGGTGCGGAGATGCGCCATGCCATGGGCGTGGCGGTGTTCTCCGGCATGCTGGGCGTCACCTTCTTCGGCCTGATCTTCACCCCGCTCTTCTACGTGCTGATCCGCGCGTGGAACGAGCGCTCGGAAGCGAAGCGTGCCGCTCGCCGCGAGCGCCGTCTCCTCGAACACGCGGCCCGCGAGGTCTGATCCATGAAAACGTTATTCCGCACAACGGCCCTGTTCGCGGCCCTCGTCCTCGCCGGTTGCGCGAGCGTGGGCCCCGACTACCACGCGCCGAAGGAAGCCCCGGTGACGCTGCAGGGCGTCGACGCCCAGCAACAGAGCGCCACCGAGTTCCAGGCGCAGTGGTGGAAGCAGTTCAACGACCCGACGCTGGATAGCCTTATCCAGCGCGCGGCGAAGAACGCGCCCGACCTTCGCGTCGCGCTCGCCCGCCTCAACCAGGCGCGCGCCGCGCTCGGCACGGCGAAGTCGCAGCAGATCCCCGACGTGGGAACGGGTGTCTCGTACACCCGCAGCCGCCAGCAGCAGCCGGGCTTCACCGACGACCGCATCACCACGACGGCCTACCAGGCCGGCTTCGACGCCTCGTGGGAGCTCGACCTGTTCGGCGGCGTCCGCCGCTCGGTGGAGGCCGCGCGTGCCGATGCCGGCGCGGGCGAAGCCTCGGTACAGGATGCGCAGGTCACGTTGTTCGCCGAAGTGGCGCGCAACTATTTCGACCTGCGCGGCACGCAGCTGCGCATCGACGTGGCGAAGCGCGATATCGCCAACCAACGGGATTCGCTGAAGGTGATCCAGGCACGCGTCGACGTGGGCACCGGCGCCGAGCAGGACCTGGCCAGCGCGAAGGCACGCCTGGCGTCGGTGGAAGCGCAGCTTCCCGTGCTGGAAACCCAGGCGTCGGCTGATCAGTTCCGCCTTGCCGTGCTGTTGGGCGCCCGCCCGGGTGAGCTCGACATCGATCTCTCCCCGGCGACGTTCAAGCCGATCGACGTGAGCATCGCCATCGGTGGCGCGGACGAGGTGCTGTCGCGCCGCCCGGACATCCGCATCGCCGAGCGCGAGCTCGCCGCCGCGAGCGCGCGCATCGGGGTCGCGAAGGCCGACTGGTTCCCGCATATCTCGCTGGGCGGCTTCATCGGCTTCCTCGCCGGCCGCGACAACGACTTCGGCGGCGCCAACTCGCGCGCGTGGTCGCTGGCCCCGAGCATCTCGTGGCAGGGCCTCAACGTGCAGCGCGTGGCCTCGGGCGTGAAGGGCGCGAAGGCCCGGGCGGAAGAGGCGCATGCCAACTACGACCGCACCGTGCTGACTGCGCTGGAAGACGTCGACAACTCCCTCGTCGGCTTCAACCAGCAGCGCGTTCGCGTGGAGAAGTTGCTGGTGCAGGCGAGCGAGAGCCGCCGCGCCGCCGAGCTGGCCAAGCTGCGTTACGACGCCGGCCGCACCGACTACCTGGAACTGCTCGACGCCGAGCGTACCCAGCTCTCGGCCGAAGACCAGCTGGCCGAAGCCGAAGCCGCGATCAACGTCCGCGCGGTGCAGCTGTACAAGGCACTGGGCGGTGGCTGGCAGGCTTGCGGCGACACCGCGTGCAGCGAGGTTGCGAAGGTGCCATGACCGCCAAAGTCACCCGCCTGCCGGTGAAGCCGGGCCGGCCCCGCACGCTGGCCACCGAACCGCCGCTCACGCAGCGCGTCGCGCTGGTCACCGGTGCCAGCCGTGGCATCGGCCTCGAGGTGGCGAAGCAGCTGGCTTCGCTGGGCGTCACCGTGTTCCTTGGCATGCGCGAGCCGGCCAAGGGCGATAAAGCGGTGAAGGCCGTGCGCGAACTGGGCGGCGACGCCTACGCGGTGAAACTCGATGTGACCAGGGCGCGCGACATCGACGCCGCCGTGGCCCACATCGAAGGCCGCTTCGGCCGCCTCGATATCCTCGTGAACAATGCCGGCGGCTACTTCGACCACGCCGGCAAGGCGACCGAGGCCGACCTCGCCAGCATCCGCGGCGCCCTGGAGGTAAACCTCCTCGGCGCGTGGTCGCTCACCGCTGCCGTGTTGCCGCTGATGCGGCGACACGGCTACGGCCGCGTGGTGAACGTCTCCAGCGAGTGCGCCGCGCGCGCCATCTGCGGCGAGAAGGCCCCCGCCTACCGCGTGTCGAAGGCCGCGCTCAACGCGTACACGCAGGTGATCGCGCGCGAGACGCAGGGCAGCGGCATCCTGATCAACGCGGTATGCCCCGGCTGGACCGCGACCGACATGGGCGGCGCGGGCGGCCGCCCCGTGGCCGAGAGCGCGGAAGGCGTGGTATGGGCCGCCCTGGTAAGCGAACAGGAAGCCGGCACGGGCGATTTCTACCGCGACCGAGCCCGCATCGCCTGGTAACAAAGACATGTAGGAGCGCACTTGTGCGCGATGCTCTTGAAAGACCCGGCACGTGCCGGGTTTTTTTATCGGTTCGGTTCATTCGCTAACGCGAATGCGAATGAACCGATAGGAAAAGCATCGCCAGCAAGCTGGCTCCTACATTTATCGAGTAACCCTCATCGCGAGATGATGTGCGCAAACCACTCCCAGCCACGCAGCTTCGCCGTGATCAGCTTCACGCACGTCAGCATCGGCACCGCGAGGATCGCGCCGGGGATGCCCCAGATCCAGCCCCAGATCAACAGCCACAGCAGGATCGCCACCGGCGACAGCCGCGAACGGCGGCCCTGCAGCATCGGCGTGATCATGTTGCCCTCCACCGCCGTGATGCCTGCGAACGTGGCGGCCGGCAGCAGCGCGGGCCCCAGTTCCTGGAAATGCAGCGCGCCCACCACCGCGAGCACGCTGGTGGTGCTGATGGCGCCCACGTAGGGGATGAAGTTCGCGATGGTGGCGAACGTGCCCCACAACAGCGGATCGGGCACGCCATACAGGTACAGCATGGCCGCGGTAACCAGGCCCAGCGTGACATTGATGGCGGCCGTGAGCAGCAGGTAGCTCGAGACCTCGACCTGGATGCTGCGCACGATGCTTACCGTGTGCCGCTTGTACGCGAACGTGGGCGATATCTCGACGGCGCGCCTGAGGATCTCGTCGCCGTACACGAGGAAGAAGAACACCAGCAGCGCCACGGTAAGCACGCTGGCGATGATCTTCGGCGCGGTGGAGACGATATCCCACGCGTTGAACGCGAACTGGTTCGGCTGCTGCGGGCTGTAGCGCGACACGGCGCCGCCGACCAGCGTCTGCGTGGCCCGGCTGGCGGCCTCGATCTGCTGTGTCATCGGTTTGATCTTGGGCGCGAACGCGCGCATGGCCGCCGGCGCTTCGTGGAACCAGTTCAGCGCGGGCTGCGACAGCGTCGTCACCGCGGTGACCAGGCCCGTGCCAAGCAGCAGCATGACGGTCACCGCGGCCAGCCAGCGCGGGATGCGCCAGCGCGCGGCCGCCGCGACGATGGGGTTCAGGGCCAGGCCGATGAAGCCGGCGAGCACCAGCGGTACCAGCAACGACTTGGTGATGGCGATGGTGTAGAGCAGCGCCAGCAGGATGAGGCCGGTCAGCCCGATGCGGATGGCGCGCAGGTGCCGCGAAATGCGCCGCGTGCTGCGCCCGCTACCGGGCTTGCGCCGCGACAGCGGCGAGGCCGGCGCCAGTGACGAGACAGCGACGCCCGGCGCCGCCGCGGGCGGGGGCGCGGGAAACGGATTGGCGGGTTGGTTCACGTCGCCTCGTCGGCGGCATCGGCCGCGTCACCGGCCATTTCGCCCAGGAAGCTGCCGGCCGCGATGGACACGATCTTGCCGACGATATCGGCCGTGCCACCTGCCACGAGGTTGCTGACGCCCGGCACGCCGAGCGGGTTCACCTTGACGCTGCTGAGAAGGAAACCGGACCCGGCCGCGATGCCGAGCACGGTGAGGGGGTGTTCGTAACCGCGGGCGATGAGCGACGCGGCGGGGGCGACGGTTTCGGCACGCGCGGCCACGACGCGCGCACGCGCCTCGGTCACTTTCGCCATGCTGCTGAAAATACCCATGCCCTTACCCCTTGTCGTTCGCGCGGAGTTCGCCTTCGGCCCTGCCCTGCGCCGCGGCCTGCTTCGCCAGGGTGGCGAGTTCGGCGCGCGTGGCCGGCAGGGTAAGCCAACGCATGCCGTGGCGGAAGATGAGGATGGCCAGGAGCAGCAGGATGACCTGCAGGCCGGCCAGCGCGGCAAGCGCCCAAGCCCACGAGCCGAACCACTGCGCCAGCCCCCAGCCCGCCAGGGCCAGCAGCGTGAAACCCAGCCCCACCGCGAAGGTGATGGCGGCCAGGCCCATGAACAGCATCATGACGATGCCGCTGCGGGCCAGGCCCACCTCGGCGGCGGCCAGCTTGAGCTGGGCGCCGAAGAGGTTCTTCAGGCCGATGCCGAGGCGGCGCAGGTCGTCGATCCAGGGCGGCATGGAAAACGATGGACCCGCCGCTGGCTCGTCCATCGGTTCCTTCCCCTGGGTGCCGTCGTCCACCATTAATTACGCAGGATGCGGCCCGCGAGCCAGCCGGCGGCCACGGCCATGGCGATGGACTGCACCGGCTTCTCGCGCACGTAGTCACGGGCCACGTCGAGCCAGTCGTTGGCCTTGTCCACGGCGTCGTCATATGCCTCCTTGCCACGCAGCTTGGCTTCCTCCGCCTTCTCGGCGGCGCGGGTAGCGCCATGCGCCGCGCGGTCGGTGGCATTGTGCAGGCCGCTTTCGACGCGGTCGGCCGTACGGTCCACGGCTTCCTTGGTGCGGTCGGTGGCGCGGTTGGCGGCGTCGCGGGTACGGTCCACGGCGTCGGACGTGGCCTGCTTCACCCGCTCGGCGCGCTCTTCGATGCGCGCGGCGGCCGACACGGTGTTCGCGGCGGCGTTGGCGACGTTGGCGACATGGTCCTCGGGCTTGGTCATGGCGATCTCCGGTATGGCTGGGCTAAAGGATGCGGTTCTGGGGCTGCTAGACGCGTGGGCCGCGGCCGCGGAAGAACGAGATGATGGCCAGGATCAGGAAGATGATGAAAAGGATCTTCGCGATGCCTGCGGCGGTACCCGCGATGCCGCCGAAGCCGAAAACGGCCGCGATGATCGCGATGACAAGGAAAACCAGGGCGTAGTGCAGCATGGATGGAACCTCCCGTGGGGTGCGGGCACCATTAAGTCCCGCGCCCCGCGCATGCTGCGTGAAGCAGCCCGGCTTACCTGTCTCGCCGTTCAGCGACAGGCCTTCACTTCGTCGTCACGCACGTACTTTCGGGTTGAGCGAATAGGTGCCGGTCAGCGTGGCTTCGTCCACCACGTGGCCCTTGATCACGTCGCGCAGTTCATCGAGCGAGAAGCCGTTTTCCAGCGGCACCGAGTCGACATCCAGCGCGTACACGTGGAAGTGGTAGTGGTGCGGGATGCTGTCGTTCCACGGCGGGCACGGGCCGTCGTAGCCGTGGTAGTGGCCTTCCATGTCCGGGTCGCCCTTGAACCAGCCGGTGTAGCTGTTGAGGCCCTGGACGGAGCCCGGCGGGCCCACCAGG
This sequence comes from Luteibacter yeojuensis, assembly GCF_000964085.1. Lineage (GTDB taxonomy): Bacteria > Pseudomonadota > Gammaproteobacteria > Xanthomonadales > Rhodanobacteraceae > Luteibacter > Luteibacter yeojuensis_A. The sequence goes on along the minus strand of NZ_JZRB01000014.1, from coordinate 126,943 downwards.
TCGTCCTTCAGCTTGCCGTTGCCCTTGCCTCGGGGAACGATGCCCTCGCCGCATGCGCCTTCGGCCAGCTCTCGGCATTCCAGCGGGATATTGGCCATGAGCCAGTGCACGAACTCGACGCGCGGCAGGTTGCGCGGCACCTCGCGGCCTTCGACGTTCACGTCGTCGGGCTTCGAGGGCACGTCGGTATCGATGACGGCGATGACGAACGACCTGGCCGTGGCCGGCACCTCGGTCCAGGCCAGGTGCGGCGTGGCGTTGCCACCGGGCTTGATGGGCGGGGTATCCGCGGCCGGGCCCATGAAGGCGTTCTTCTCGGGAACGGGCTTGCCCTGCTCGATGCTGTCGCTGTTCAAACGCATGCTGCTTTCCTTCTCGTGCTTACAGGTAAGGCGGATGCCAAGCGTGGCACCACCGATGCGAAGGCGGGGTCAGCGGGCGATGGCGTTGAACCGTGCGGCGATGTAATCGTCGGTGAAGCTCGTCATGCTGAAATCGCGGATGAAACCGCAATGCCCGCCATGCGTGGCGATATCCAGCTCCACGTTCGGCGGCAGCGCCAGCGCATCGAACGCGCCCACGGGGATCACCGGGTCGTCGCGCGAGGTGAGGATGGTGGCCGGCACGTGCAGGGCCTTCAGCCGGTCGCCCGCCACCGAGTAGCCATCAAGGTAAGCCTCGAGCGAGCCGAAATCCGTGTGCCGCATCACCAGCGAGCGCGTCAGGTCGCGCATGTTCTGGTTGAGCTCGGCCAGCTCGAAATACGTCTGCGTGGGGAAGGCCTCCTGCTTGCGGCGCAGCGAACGGCGCCACTTGCGCATGAAGTAGGCCTGGTAGAACCACGGCGCGTCGCTTTCCAGCGAGAAAAGGCCCTCGGAGGGGTCGATGATGGGGCACACCGCCAGCACGTAATCGATGGGCACGCCCTGCGCCAGCATGGCGGCGCGGAGGGCGAAGTTGCCGCCCAGCGAGAAGCCGGCCACGCCCACGGCCTTCGCCGGGAACATCTGGCAGATCTGGCCCAGTGCCACCACCACTTCATCGATGCGGCAGGAATGGAACAGCGCCTCGTTCAGGCCGTGGCTGTCGCCATGGTCGCGGAAATTGAGCCGGAAGATGTCCCAGCCATCCTCGAGCAGCCGGCTGCCGGTCTGCAGCACGTAAGTGGAATCGACGCTGCCTTCCCAGCCGTGGAACAGGATGGCCAGGCCGCGCGATTCGGGCAGCACCTGCTGGGGGGTGTAGCGCCCGCTCAGGCGGTCGCCGTGGCCGACGTCGACCAGCACTTCGCGCGCGTCTTCCTGCACCTTGTGCGCCCGCTTCGGCAGCAGCCGGCGGCGGATGCCGCTGGACGAGAGCATGGTCTGGATGTGGCCGCTGCGCAGCGGCCACGGCGGGTTGAAGTCGGCGCCCGTTGGCAGGCTCATGCCGGCGTGTCGGTATCCAGCGCGAGGGCGATGCGCTCGCGGGCCGTCTCGGCCATGCGCCGGCGGCCATCGGCCGACACGTTGACGGGTTCGAGGAAGTGCACTTCCACGTCCAGCGGGGGATTACCCAGCAGGCGCAGGAGGTTGCCCATGAAGCTCTCGTTCTCGCGGAAGCCGGCGTCGATATCGCGGCGACCGTTGCGCGCGAAGCGCAGGGCCACCGGCTGCACCGGCACCTCGGCATCGAGCGCGGCCTGGAAGATGCGGGCATGGAACACGCGAAGCACGCCGTTGTAGCCGGTGCCGCCCTCGGGGAACACGGCCACGGCGCGGCCTTCCTTCAGGCGCTCGACCATCACGGCCATGACCGACGCCAGCGAATGGTTGCTGCCGCGGCGGTGGAAGATGGTGCCGCCGCGGGCGGCCATCCAGCCGACGAGTGGCCAGCGGGCGATTTCGGCCTTGGCCACGAAGCAGGCGGCGCGCTGGGAGTGCAGCAGCACGATGTCGAGCCACGAGGTGTGGTTGGCGACGAACAGCACCGGATCGTGCAGGGCTTTGCCATAGGCGCGCACCGTGAAGCCGAAGATCCTCAACTGCAGGTTCGACCACAGGCGGATGGCGCGGTGGGCGAACGGCTCGCGGCCGTTCTTCATGGTGCCGCCGGCCCAGCTGAGGATGAAGGCGCAGATGACGATCGCGAACACGATGTTCGCGAGCAGCAGGGGCACGCGCCACATGTAGCGCAGCGGGCGCATGCGGTCGCGCGGGGTGGCGTTGGCGGTGGCGGCTTCCATGGAGCGCACAAGATTAACGATGGGACGATCCTGCCGCTAGGGGAATCTTAATTTCCCCTTAAATTGCGCGATGTTGGATCGGCTGGCTTTTCCCTGTGGATCCCTGTGGGAGCGCGCTTGCGCGCGATAGCGGTGCCGGCAAGTCCATCGCGCGCGAGCGCGCTCCCACAGTCACAGTCACAGTCGGTACATGGCGCTAGGCGGGGCGGGCATTACCCAGCGGCAGGGCGGTGCTGGCCTTGACCGTCCGGAGGACGAAGCTGGTGTTGACGTCGGCCACGCCGGCGGCGTTCAACAGCCGGTCGAGGAGGAAGGCCGAGAAGCCGTCGAGGTCGGCCACGTACACCTGGAGCAGGTAATCCATGTCGCCGGTGAGGGCGTGGCAGGCCACCACCTCGTCCCAGTCGGCCACGGTGGCCGAGAACTGGGCCACCGCGTCGCTCTCGTGGCGGGAAAGCTGCACGCGGACGAAGGCCTGCAGGCCCAGGCCGATGGCCCGCGGTTCCAGCCGGGCGCCGTACCCGGCGAGGACCCCGTCCGCCTCGAGCTTCTGCACCCGGCGCAGGCAGGCCGAGGGCGAGAGGTTCACCTCGGCCGCCAGTTCGGCGTTGCTAATGCGGCCGTTGGCCTGGAGGGTGGCCAGGATGCGCAGGTCGGTGCGGTCGAGGGTCGCTTGCATGGTTCTGCCGTGAGATCGATCCAATGCGCAACATCATTGCACATAAGGTGCTCGAACGTGCAATAACACAACCCTCTTGCGCGGCATTGAGCCTATGCTGTTGTCCTGACCCACCGCAGCAGCCCCAAGGAGGCCCGCCATGGACACCCCCCGTCGCGTCGAACACCAGGAAACCGACCGCGGATACGTGCCCGTCTATGCGACCGGCATCGTGGAGCAGCCGTGGGCCAGCTATTCAAAGACCGACCACGAGGTGTGGAACACGCTGTACCAGCGCCAGCGGGAGCTGCTGCCGGCGTATGCGTGCAAGGAATTCCTCGAGGGCGTGGAGCGTTTCGGTTTTGGCGAAGGCGGCATCCCCCGCTTCGACGACCTCAACAAGGTGCTGGGCGAAGCCACCGGCTGGCAGATCGTGGCCGTCGAAGGCCTGCTGCCCGATGAGGTGTTCTTCGACCACCTGGCCAACCGCCGCTTCCCGGTGAGCTGGTGGATCCGCCGCCCCGACCAGCTTGATTACCTTTCCGAGCCCGATCTATTCCACGACCTGTTCGGCCACGTGCCGCTGCTGCTCAATCCGGTCTTCGCCGATTACATGGAGGCCTACGGCAAGGGCGGCATGAAGGCGCACGCCATCGGCCCCGAGGCGCTGATGAACCTCACGCGCCTGTACTGGTACACGGTGGAATTCGGCCTCATCAACACGCCCGAGGGCATGCGCATCTACGGCGCCGGCATCGTGAGCTCGAAGGGCGAGTCGGTGTACTCCATTGATTCGGCGGCCCCCAACCGCATCGGCTTTGGGCTCGAGCGGGTGATGAATACGAAGTACCGCATCGATACCTACCAGCAGACCTACTTCGTCATCGACAGCTTCGACCAGCTGTTCGACGCCACCCGCCCGGACTTCACCCCGATCTACGCCAGCCTGGCCGAGGGCAGCCCCGTGGCCGCCGCCGACGTGCTCGGCACCGACAAGGTGTTCCAGCGTGGCACCCGCGAAGGCTTCGCTTCCGGCGCAGACAACTGAAACTCAACGGCGGCCTAACGAACGGCACCTTACGATGGAACCATCAACGGTCAGAACAGGGTGGGTCCATCGTGGTTGTCTTCGATATTCCGTTTGAGTCGGTGGGGCCGGGCCTCTGGCTTCTGCAGAAAAACGAGGCTGAGTACGGCGAGTTCTGCTCGCGCGACGACGCGCTCGAGTGTGCCTTCACCGAGGCGCGCCGCATCGAGGCCAGCCAGGCGGGCTCCGATATCTGCCTGAACATCCAGGGCAACGACGGTGTGTGGCGTGCGTTCGATACGTCCATCCGCCCTTACGCGGGCCGCGTGGCCGCGTAACCAGCCCGCAGGGCAAGGCACGAACAAAAACGGGTCGGCGAACGCCGGCCCGTTATTTTTTTGTTCGAAACTTTTCGTTGGGCAAAATAAAACCCCGGCAGCCAGGGGAGGAGCTGCCGGGGTCGCGTCGGGTCCAGGCTATCAGGGGAAATAGCGGGACCCGGGACAATCGGTCGGCCAGTCTGCCCGCCGATTGCCAACAGGTCGCTTCGCAGCGATCGAATACTTAGATAAGGGCTGGGCCGTGAAGTTCCCGTACTACTTCGGGGAGGCGTTTGGCGTCTGTTTAACTTGCGCGGCCATGGCGTGGTCGGCGAGCCACGGCCCCACCTGCGCCACCCACAGTGCGTAGCCCTTCGGGTTCATGTGCAGGCCGTCCTCGATGAAGAGCTCGGGCCTGGGCTTGCCGTCCGCATCGACCATGGCCGGGGCCACGTCGAGGAACGCCACGCCCTTCTCCTTCATGGCCTGGTCGCGGATGAGCTGGTTGGCCAGGTCGATATTCGGCAGCAGCGCCAGGCGGGCGATGCTGGGCTTGATCGAGATGAAGGCGATGGGCACGTCGGCCTGGTAGGAACGCACCTTGGCCACGAAGGCGATGAAGTCGTCGCGCACCTGCTCGGGGGTGTCACCGTTCTGCAGGTCGTTATCGCCCGCGTACACCACGATGGCGGCCGGGTGGTACGGCTTGACGATGCGGTCGGCGAAGGCCGTGGCGTCGTCGAGATCCGAGCCGCCGAAGCCGCGGTTGATCACTTTGTAGCCAGGGAAATCCGTGGCCAGGCTTTTCCAGAAGCGGATGGACGAGCTGCCGATGAACAGGACGGCGTTCTGGGGCGGCGGCGTGGCCTTGTCGGTGGCCTCGAAGGCCTGGATATCCGGTTCCCACTTGGCGTGGTCGTTGTCCTTGGCGGCGGCGCCGAAGGCGAGGAACAGCAGGGTGAGGAGGATCGTGAGGCGTTTCATTTCCCGACCGTACCCCGTTTAGGGGCCCGGGGACAAACCCTGGCGTGGCACGGGGGTGACCTTGAGCACCGCCTCGATGCGCTTGCCGTTCCAACGGTAGATGAAGTGCTCGGCCTGGATACAGGGCGCCACCACGTCGGGGTAGAACGCCGCCACGCACTCGCCCCCGGCGTGGCGGGCGCTGTCGTAGACGATGCCGTTGGAGCCCTCGTCGCGCAGCTGGCGCGCCAGCTTCACGCTGGCCACGTACGAGTCGGCATCGTGCTCGGCCGGCCAGCCGCCACGGATGTCGTGGAACCTGCCCGCGATGGAGGTGCGGTAGCAACGCACCTGCACGTCGGTGGGGGGCTCGTTCGTGGCCGCCATGAAGGCCTCGCGATGGAACACCGTCTCCTCGATGGCCGTGGCCACCGTGTGCGCGGCATAGAAGACGCCCCAATGGCCATCGGAGAACCGGCTGCCATCGGGCGCGATGTGGGCGAAGGCCGCCATGACCGGGCTGGTGCCGGGGCCGGCGATGCGGCGTTCCTGCGGCACGAGGCGCAGCGCGCCGATCTCGTCGCGCAGGCGGGGGTTGGTCATCGATTCCACCTGCATCACCGCGTCGATATCCGCCGGGTCGGCGATGCGGTCGAACAGGCCGATGGGCGGGAAACGGCTGGAAACGATGCGGTAGGCGTGGCTCCAGCGGATACGGCGGAGCGGCGGCGCGGCGCTCATCCGTTCCAGCCGCGCTGGGCGTCCAGGTACTGGCGGACGACGTACAGGTCGGCGACGTTGCCCGAGAGCATGCGCTCGAGCGCGGAGTGGCCGCCAAAAAGCGGCGCGGCGTTGGGTTTACGGACCCAGGCATCGGCCTGGAGCGGATCGGGGAAGAGGATCTGCAGGCTTTTCCAGATGCCGAGCAGGTAGCTGATGCGCTCGATGACATCGCGCGAGGGCGAGCCATCCTGCTGTTTCTTCCACTTGAAGTAGGTGGATTCCGGCGGGTCGCCCAGCAGCGTGCGCTGTTCGGCGCCCTTCAGTTTCCAGTGCTCGGCCAGGCTGAAGAAGGCACGGAGCGCCGGGCCGCCAAGGTCGCCCGCGGGCGTCGGTTCGGTGTGGATGGCTGGGCGCATCGTGACTTCACCTGTGGAGTTGCGATGCAGTGTACTACACCCATGGAGAAAATACTGTATGGGCATTCAACCGTAGGAGCCCACCCCTGTGGGCGACAGCTCTTCGCGAAAAGCTGTCGCCCACAGGGGTGGGCTCCTACACCAGCGTCACCATTCAGCCCTTACGCCCCGCGATCCACTCATCCACGTGCTGCTCCAGCACCGGCAAGGGCACGCTGCCCACGGCCAGCACCATGTCGTGGAAGGCGCGCAGGTCGAACTTTTCGCCGAGCTGCTTTTCGGCGCGCTCGCGCAGCTCGCGGATCTTGAGGTAACCCAGCTCGTACGACAGCGCCTGGCCGGGCCAGCTGATGTAGCGGTCCACCTCGTTGGCGATCTCGCGCTGGCTCAGCGCGGTGTTCTGGGTGAGGTAGTCGATGGCCTGCTGGCGCGTCCAGCCCAGGTGGTGGATACCCGTATCGACCACCAGGCGGCATGCGCGCCACATCTGGTACGTGAGGTAGCCAAAGCGCTCGTAGGGCGTGTGGTAGATGCCCATCTCCTCGCCGAGGTACTCCGAGTACAGCGCCCAGCCTTCGCCGTAGGCCGAGATGTACCCATCGCGACGGAACGCGGGCAGGCCCTGCTGCTCCGCCGACAGCGCCAGTTGCAGCGCATGGCCCGGCATCGATTCGTGCAGGGTGAGCGCCGGCATGTTGAACAGCGGGCGCGACGGCAGGTCATACGTGTTCACCAGGTACACATCGGCGCCGCCACGGCCGGAGGTGTAGTACGGCGCGATATCGGCCGGCACCGGCTTGATCGCGAAGCGCTGGCGCGGCAGCAGGCCGAAGTACTTGCCCAGCTGCGCGTCCACCTGCTTCGCCACCCACGCGGTGCGCATCAGCAGTTCATCGGGCGTCCTGGCATAAAACCTCGGATCGGTGCGGAGGAAGTTGAGGAACGCCGGGAAATCGCCCTTGAAGTCGGTTTCCTTCATCACCTCGAGCATCTTCGCGTGGATGCTCGCCACCTCGCGCAGGCCGATGGCGTGGATCTGGTCGGGCGTGAGGTCGAGCGTGGTGTATTCGCGGATCTGCTGCAGGTAATACGCCTTGCCATCGGGCATGGATTCGGCCGCGAGGGTGTTGCGCGCCTTGGGCAGGTACTCCTGGCGGAAAAAGGTGAGCAGCTTGCCGTAGGCTGGTATCACGCCCCTGGCGATGGCATCGCGGGCCCGCGCGCGCAAGGCATCGGCGTCCTTCGCCGGCAGCGTGCTCGCCATGTGCTTGAACGGTTCGTACAGCGCGCTGTCTTCGGGGTTTTTCAGCTCCGCCACGGCGGCAATGGACGCGTCGCGGCCATCGAGCACCGCGCGCGGCACGGTGAAGCCACGCGCCAAGCCCAGGCGCATGTTGGCGATCTCCTGGTCCATCCAGGCGGGGACCTGCTTCAGGCGCGCGATGTACGCGCTGTATTCCTCGCGCGTGCGCAGGTCGTCGCCGTGCATCACGTAGCCGACATCGGACCAGAACGCGGAATCGCTGTTGAAGGGCATCTGCCACTGGCCGAAGCGCTGCGCGGCGGCGAGGTTGTACACCTGCTCGCGGTACACCTCGTAATCCACGCGGGCATCCGGGCCCAGCTGGCTCTTGTCGATGCGATCGAGCTGCGCCAGCACGTCGTTCCAGTAGGCCAGGCGGCTGGCCTGGCTGGCGGCGTCCACGGAATCGAGGCGGCCATCGCCAGGCTGTGCCTCGCCCGAGGTGAGGATGCCCGATTGCCCGTTGCGCCAGGCCCATTCCTTCTCGTAGATGGCCTTGAAGGCGTTGTCGGCCTGCTGGCTGGCATGGGCGGCACCGGCGAAGAGGCCGGCGAAAGCGATGGCGCGGATCCAGGGTGTCATGCGGGTTCCGGTGGGACGGGGATGCCCGATGATCGCATGGTGACCGACGATGTAGGAGCGCGCTTGCGCGCGATTGGGGGTTACCACGAGCACCCATCGCGCGCGAGCGCGCTCCCACAGGGAGGAGGCCGAGATTTCGCGTTATTCGAGGCCGGCGTAGTAGCCGCGGATCGTCTCGAGGAACGTCTGCAAATCACGCCCCGGCACATCCTCGAACGTCTCCCCGCTTTCGCGGCAGCTCTCGATCCGGTCGGGGCGGAAGTTGCGGAAGGCGTTGCGGTGGCGGCACCACGAGGTGAGGGTCCACGCGCCGCCCCAGAACGACAGGCACAGCGGCTCCACTTCGCGCGTGCTGGCGCGGCCTTCGGCATCGCGGTATTCGAGGCACAGCACGTGCCGCTGCAACACGGCCTCGTGCAGCCGGTCGAGCATGCGCGCGATGTGGTTCTGTTCCGGGTCGCGCCAGATGGGCGCGAAGATCTTTGACTGCGCCGCGCGCTCGCGAAGATCGGGGGGCAGCACCGCCTCGATCTTGATAAGGGCGGCCTGCGCCTCGCGCGCCAGGCGTTCGCCCGCGAAGGCACGCACGAAGCGCGTGCCGGCCACCAGGGCTTCGAGTTCGTCGGCGGAGAACATCAAGGGCGGGATATCCGAGCCCTTGCGCAGCAGGTAACCCACGCCGGCCTCGCCTTCGATGGGCACGCCGGAGAGCTGCAGGTCGGCCACGTCGCGGTACACCGTGCGTAGCGAGACCTCGAGTGTCTGGGCCAGCTGCCGCGCGGGCAGCGCGGTGCGCCGCCCGCGGAGGGCGTTGATGATGAGGAAGAGGCGGTCGGCGCGGCGCATGCGCCCATCATCGCTTCCCGCGCGGCGCGCGGGAAGCGAACAAGGTCACGGCCGGCCATGGCAGGCGGCTCAGGCCGCCGCCCGTTGCTGGGCGCGGGCGAGGGCTTCATCCTGCGCGGCCGCGCGGAGGATGGCCGGGCGCACTTTCAGGCGGGCCACGTACGCCTCGAACACAGGCTTGCGTGGCACGAGGCCGAACGACATGGTGTAGTCGAGCGCGTTGGCCCACAGCACGTCGGCCGCGGTGAAGCGCTCGCCCAGCAACCACGGCCCGGTGGCGAGCTGGTCTTCCACCACCGCCAGCACCGACGGGTAATCGCCGTATGGGCACGTGGAGGCGGGCGCCACGGCGTTCTTCATGTAGTGGTCGAGCACCGCCGGTTCGAAGCAGGAACCATAGAAGGCCATCCAGCGCAGGTAGGGGCCACGCAGCGGATCGGCGAGGCCCGGCGCCAGCCCCGCCTCGGGGAACAGGTCGGCCAGGTAGGTGAAGACCGCGGGCCGCTCGGTGACCAGCTGGCCATGGTGGGAGATGGCGGGCACCTTCCCCATGGGGTTCACCTTGAGGTACGCCGGCTCGCGCTGCTCGCCGGCGGCGAGGTTGAGCACGTGCATGTCGTATTGCGCGCCCAGTTCCTCCAGCAGCATGAGCGTGCTGGTGGAACGGCTGTTGGGGCCGTGGTGGAAAACGATGCGGCTGCTGTTCATTCCCTTCCCTCTTTGTCAGGCGTTGCGAAGACGTTGGCTGCGGCGTGGGCTGTTGTAGGAGCGCGCTTGCGCGCGACCGGGGGCGAGGCCAGGCCCCTTCGCGCGCAAGCGCGCTCCCACGGGCTTGCCGCCCTGGTCAGGCGCGAAACGGTACTGGCCGTCCATCAGCAGGCCGCGCTGGCCCAGGGGCGCATAAAGCGCGGCGAGGCGGTCGAGGAATCGGTTCATGGCGTGTGCTCCCCGTGGCGATGGGGCTAAGTCTGCGCGGGGGCTGCTGACACCGTACTGTCAGCAGCCCCTCTGGCGCCGTTCACGCGGCACCCGGACAATGCGTGCTTTCGTGCCCGGGCCCATGTGATGACGAAACCGATTTCATTGATCCAGTTCCTGATCGAAGAGAAGCGCGCTGGCCATGTCTATGGCGAGCTCAGCCTCCTGATCGAAGTGGTGGCGCGCGCCTGCAAGCGCATTTCCGTGGCCACCGGCAAGGGCGCCCTCGGCGGCATCCTTGGCAACGCCGGCTCGGATAACGTGCAGGGCGAGGCGCAGAAAAAACTCGACGTCATCTCCAACGAGATCCTGCTCGAGGCCAACGCCTGGGGTGGCCACCTGGCCGCCTGCGCCTCCGAGGAAATGGAAGACCCGCAGCCCATCCCCGATGCCTACCCCAAGGGCCACCACCTGCTGCTGTTCGATCCGCTCGACGGCTCGTCGAACATCGACGTGAATGTCTCGGTGGGCACCATCTTCTCGGTGCTGCGCTGCCCCGATGGCGTCACCGAGCCCACCACGGAAGACTTCCTGCAGCCGGGCACCGACCAGGTGGCCGCGGGCTACGTGGTGTACGGCCCCAGCACGCTGCTGGTGCTTACCTTTGGCCATGGCGTGCACGAGTTCACGCTCGACCGCGAGCATGGCAGCTTCGTGCTCACCCGGCGCGACATCCGCATCCCGGCGGAAACCAGCGAGTTCGCCATCAATATGTCCAACCAGCGCCATTGGGAAGCCCCGATGCAGCGCTACATTGGCGAACTGCTGGCCGGCACCACCGGCCCGCGCGGCCGCGACTTCAACATGCGTTGGGTCGCCTCCATGGTGGCGGACGTCCACCGCATCATTACCCGGGGTGGCGTCTTCATCTACCCGCTCGATGCCAAGATCACCGCCAAGGGCGGCACCGGCAAGCTGCGCCTCATGTACGAAGCCAACCCCATGGCCTTCATCGTGGAGCAGGCGGGCGGCGCCGCCACCACCGGCCGCGAGCGGATCATGGCGCTGCAGCCCACCGGTCTGCACCAGCGCGTGCCCGTGTTCCTCGGCTCGAAGAACGAGATCGAGATCGCCACCCGTTACCACCTCGACGCCGACCAGACCCGCGCATGAACCCCCGCCGCTTCCGCCACCTGCTGCCCCTGCTCGCCGCCACGCTGCTCACCGGTTGTTTCGGTGGCGCCGAGACGGCCAGGCCCAACGAGCGCCCGGACACCGCCGTGCCCGTGCTCGCGGCCAAGCCGCGCATCGGGCTGGCACTGGGTGGCGGCGCGGCCAAGGGCTTCGCGCACATCGGCGTCATCAAGATGCTCGAAGCCAGCGGCATCCACCCCGACGTGGTCTCGGGCACCAGCGCGGGCAGCGTGGTGGGCGCGCTGTATGCCAGCGGCATGGATGCGTTCCAGCTGCAGGAAACGGCGTTCGCCCTCGACGAGGCGGCCGTGCGCGACGTGCGCATCTTCTCCGGCGGCCTGGTGCAGGGGCAGAAGCTGCAGGATTACGTCAACCAGCTGGTGAAGCAGCAGCCCATAGAAAAACTGCACACGCCGTTCGCCGCGGTGGCCACCGTGCTCGAGAACGGCGAGCGCGCCGTGTTCATCCGCGGCAACACCGGCCAGGCCGTGCGTGCGTCAAGCAGCATCCCCGGCGTGTTCGAGCCAGTGGAGATCAACGGCAAGCACTTCGTCGACGGTGGCGTGGTAAGCCCCGTGCCCGTCGATGCCGCGCGCCAGCTCGGCGCCGACATCGTCATCGCCGTGGATATCTCTGCGCGGCCCGATGGCCAGAACCCCGGCAACATGGTCGGCATCGTGGGGCAGTCCATCACCATCATGGGCCGCAAGCTGGCCGAGCAGGAGCTCGGCCGCGCCGATGTCGTCATCCGCCCGAAGGTGGGCCAGATCGGCCCCACCGATTTCGACCAGAAGAACGTGGCCATACTCGAAGGCGAGCGCGCCGCGCTGGCCGCGATCCCGGCCATCCGCGCGAAGATCGCCGAGAAGGCCGCCGCCATGGGCAAGCCGCCCGTGCCCGCGAAGTAACTAACCGGCTTCGATCAACGCCAGCGCCGATTGCCGGCCCACGGCCAGCAGCTCGTCCGACATCGCTTCATCGGCCACGGCGCGCGATAGCGCTATCGTGCCCACCATCGACGAGAACACCGCCGTGGCGAGCAGGCGGCGGCGCTTGCCACGCACGGTCTCCGGCAGCGTCGACGCGATGAGTTCGACCATGCCGCCCATGCCCTCGGTGAATACCGCGCGGGTTTCTTCCGGGCGGCGCGCCAGTTCGCTTGCGAGCGTGCCGGCGACGCAACCGCCGGCCGGGTTGTCGCGGTGCTCCGCCGAGAGGTAGCCCGTGACCAGTGAGCGGTAGCGCTCGCCGCGCGAGGCGGCGACGCGATCGGCCAGCGCCTGCGTGGTCGACGCGACGCCCGTGGCGACGCACTCGCGCACCAGGTCTTCCTTCGACGGGAAGTGGTTGTAGAACCCGCCCTGGGTGAGCCCGACATCGCCCATCAGGCTCACGACGCCGACGGCATCGATGCCATCGGCGCGGAACCGCTCGGATGCCGCTTCAACGATGCGCTGCCGCGTTTGCTCCTTGTGACCTTTCTCGTAACGCATGAAAACCTGCCCTGTTTCAAGTTTTTCCCTACCCGCGCGCATTGTAGCGAATCCTTGCATATTGAAATGTCGACGCGCTCGCCCACGTTTTTAGGAGTTCGCCGCATAGGCGCGGCCATGCCATGGCGCTAGCGTCCGGGTTGCGTGCCACGAGGCGCGCAACCGCATCGATATCGCAAGGAGGCTCCATGAAACGCACCCGCCAACGAATGGCCCGCCCCGCGCTCGCCATGCTTGCCCTCGCCGCCGCCCCGTCGGCCTGGGCCCTCGACTACGACCCCGCCATGGCCTACCCGGCCGGCTGCGTCGTGGGCTGGCAGCAGGCTACGTACCGGGCGAAGTGGTGGACGCCGCCGGGCCATTCGCCCGGTGCGGTGGATACCGTCGCGAACCCCTGGGATACCTCGTGGGAACGCGCCGCGCCCGGCACGCCGACCGGCTGCCCCGGCGAGCCGCCCGTGCCGCCGGGCCCGGGCGGCCCGGGCGAAGGTGGCGACCCTGGCGAGCCGCGCAAGGTGTTGCTGAGCAAGCTGCTCGACGACGAAGCGGCGCTTGCCGCGGCCTACCCCATGATGGGCGCCGTGCGCGCATCCATCCGCACGCTGGATAACCCCACGGTGGAAGCCGTGCAGCCGGGCCGCCCGCAGAACCCGGCGAACGTGCGGCGTGTCGAGTCCATCGTCGACGGCGCGGCGTTCGACTACCTGTTCCCGTTGCGGGCTGCCGAGTACACGTATGAGGGATTCCTCAAAGGCATCGCGAAATTCCCGGCGGTGTGCGCCGCTTATGCGGCACCGAAAGATGCCGACGCCATCTGCCGCAAGACCCTGGCCACGATGTTCGCGCACTTTGCGCAGGAGACCGGCGGCCACGAAGCCTGGCGGCCCGAGGAGGAGTACCGCCAGGGCCTTGTCTACGTGCGCGAGATGGGCATGGATGAAAGCTCGGACAGCTACAACGGTGGCTGCGGCGACGTGAACTGGGCCACGGTGGCATGGCCGTGCGGCCGCAAGCCGGATGGCTCATTCAAGAGCTACTTCGGCCGCGGCGCGAAGCAGCTGTCGTACCACTACAACTACGGCCCGTTCTCCGACGCCATGTACGGCGACGTGACGATGTTGCTCGATGCGCCCGAACGCGTGGCCGATACCTGGCTGAACCTGGGCAGCGCTGTGTTCTTCCATGCCTACCCGCAGCCGCCCAAGCCGTCGATGCTGCATGTCATCGACGGTACGTGGCAGCCGAACGCCGCCGATATCGCGGATGGCCGCACGCCGGGCTTCGGCGTCACGACCATGATCATCAATGGCGGGGTGGAATGCGGTGGCACGGGCCCCGAGCACGCGGCGTCGGCGAACCGCATCACGTACTACAGGGCGTTCGCCGCCCGGCTTGGCGTGCCGGTCGACGCCAGCGAGAAGCTCGGTTGCCGGCAGATGAAGGAGTTCACCGAGGCCAGCACTGGCGCGCTTCCCATCTATTGGGAAAACAACTGGACCGACGAACCGGGATGCAAGCTGGTGGGTTACCAGACGGCGCACTCGGCGTTGAAACCCGGCGATTACGTGCAATGCGTGCGCACGGCCTTCCCTGAGGTGGAGATCGTGGACGACACGCAAGGCTGAGCCCTGTGCTGTGGGAGCGCGCTTGCGCGCGATCGCGCGCAAGCGCGCTCCCACACCTACAATCAGCGCAGCGTCTTGGCCGTGACACCCTCGAACGTCATCTTCACCGGCAGGATGTTGCCGTCCTTGTCGAACTCGAGCTTGTCGATGCAGGTGACGCGGTCGTTGCCGTTGGTGGCGCCGAGCGGGTGGCGGTGGTAGACGATGTACCAGCTGTCGTCCTTGGCCACGTGGAACACCGAGTTATGGCCGGCGCCCGTGCCGATCTTCGGGTCGGTCTTCAGGATGGTGCCCACGCGCTTGAACGGGCCCATGGGTGAATCGCCAATGGCATACGCCACGGAATAGTTCGGGCCTGTCCAGCCGCCCTCCGACCACATGAAGTAGTACTTGCCGTTGCGCTTGAACATCAGCGGGCCCTCGACATACTGGTCGGGCGTGATCTCCTTGTACACCGTGCCATCGGCCATCGGCTCGACGCCGGTGAAATCGGGCTTCAGCTTCACGATGTTGGCGTGCTTCCAGCCGCCGTTGATCATGTACCAGGTGCCGTCCGAATCATGGAACGCGAACTGGTCGATGGGCTGCGCGCCGTTGTGGAACGCGCCGATGAGCGGCTTGCCGAGCATATCCTTGAACGGGCCATCGGGCTTGTCGGCCACGGCCACGCCGATGCCGCCCAGCTCCTTGTCGCTCTGGATATCGTTGGCGGCGAAGAAGAAATAGTACTTGCCGTTGTTCTCGACCACCGACGGCGCCCATAGCGCCTTCTTTGCCCACGGGATGTTGCCGATGGGCAGCACGGTGGAGTGCTTGGTCCAGTGGACGAGGTCGGGCGACGAGAACGCATCGAAGCCCGTCTGCTTGGCATAGGCAAGCGACGTGGTGGGATAGATCCAGTACGTATCACCGAAGATCGCGGCCTCCGGGTCGGCGTACCAGCCGGGGAACACGGGGTTGCCCGAGTAGCCCGGCGGCGGCGCGGCAATCGCTGCCGTGGATACCAGCGCGCCCAGCAGCGCGAACCCCAAGGCCTTGCGAACCCCCATGGCGACTCTCCCGATCGTGGTGTGCAAACGGGGATCGTAACCCGATCGGATGGATGGATGTCCACCGTGTAGGAAGCACGGCCGTCAGAACCGGTAGGTGGCGCTGCCCACGATGCTGCGGCGGGGGCCGACGAAGCAATCGCCGCGGGCGAGGCAGCTGGCCTCGTAGGCCTGGTCGGTGAGGTTCGCGATGTTGACCGCGAAGCGCCATGGCCCCTGGTTCCAGCCCACCATCGCGTCGAACAGCGTCTTCTTCGGCACCTGCAGCGTGCCCGTCTCGTCGTAGTTCACGCCGATGTAGCGGACGCCCGCACCGATGCTGAGGCCATCGCTATCCGCGTCGTTGACATGGTAGACGGCCCACGCCGAGGCCTGGTTCTTCGGCAGCCCGGCCACGATGGTGCCATCGTCGGGGCGCGCCTTCGTCCACGTGTACGTGCTGATCACGTCGACATGATTGCCCAGGCGCGTTGAGCCTTCGAGTTCCACGCCGCGCGTGCGCGCCCGGCCCTTCTGGATCTGGTTCAGCGGGTTGGCCGGGTCGGGCGAGAGGCGGTTTTCCTCGCGCAGGTCGTAGTAAGTGGCCGTCACCATCGTGGCGCTACCCAGCGGCTGGTACTTCACGCCAGCCTCGTACTGCTTGCCGCGCAGCGGCTCGTAGGGGCGGTTGTAGAAATCCAGGCTATCCAGGGGCTGGAACGACTCGGTGTAGCTCACATAGGGCGAGAAGCCGCTATCGAAGCGGTATAGCAGGCCATAGCGCGCCGTGGTGGCGTTATCCACCGAGCGGTCGTCGCCCGTGGTGAGCGTGGCACGGTCGTGGCGGAAGCCCACGGTGCCGACCAGGTGCTCGCCCCAGTTGATCTGGTCCTGCACGTACAGGCCCACCTGGCGCGTGGTGCTGCTGGCGATGGGGAACACATCGGGCGCGATGAAGCCGTTGCCGTACACCGGCGCGTACAGGTCGAAGGGCACGTCGTCGTAGCCATTGCCCTGCGCGCTATCGGTGCGCGAGCGCGCGATGTCGAGGCCGATGAGCACGCGGTGACGCATACCCGCCAGGTCGAAGTCGGCTTCGGCATGCGTATCGGTGACGAGGCGCTTGTGCCGGTCCTGCGAGATGTAGCTGTAGCGCGCCACCGTGCGGGCGGTGTCGTCGAGGAACGGGTACGCGGGGTTGGAATACACGTCGGGGTAGAGCGTGCGGTAGTCCACGTTGTCATGCGAGTAGCGCATGTTCACGTCGAACTTCCACGTATCGTTGAAGCGGTGCTCGAAGAAGGAGCTGACCGAGCGCTGCTGTGTGTCGTAGCGGTCGAACCCCGGCTCGCTCACGAAGCGGCTGGTGGGGATGCGGCCGTTCGGGTTCGGCAGCAAGGTACCCGAGTGCGGCAGGAAGTTGAGCGAGGTGCCGTTCTTGTCGAACTGCAGGTTCGCCAGCAGGGTCCAGCGCGTGTCGTCGTCGGGCGCCCACGTGATGGACGGGGCGATGGCCTTGCGGTCGTCGGGCACGTGGTCGATCTGCGAATCGGCATCGCGGTAGACGCCGATGAGGCGGTACGCCCAATGGCCGGCCTGGTCGAGCGGGCCCGTGAAGTCGAACGCGACCTGCTTGCGGGCGTTGTTGCCCACCTGCACCTGCACCTCGTGCGCGGCATCGAACTGGGGGCGTTTCGATGCCAGCGCGATAAGGCCACCCGTGGTGCCCTGGCCGTAGAGCACGGAGGAGGGGCCGCGGACGACCTCGAGATGGTCGAGGAAATACGGTTCGGTGCGGGCGTACGCGTAGCCCATGCTCTGGCGCAGGCCATCGAGGTATTGCACGAACGACGTGCCACGCAGGAAGGCATCGTCACCGCGGCTGTCGACGCCGTAGGCATCGGCACGGACGCCCGCCGAGTAGCGCAGCGCATCCTGCACGGTCAGCACGCCCTGGTCCGCCATCTGCGTGTTCGAGATGACCGAAATGGCCTGCGGCGTCTCGATAAGCGGCGTGTCGGTCTTGGTCGCCGCCGAGCCATCGGTGCGGGCGTAGCCCGATTCGAGCGACGTGCCCTTTACCGACACCGCATCGAGCTGCACGGCCTTGTCGCGCTTCTGCTGGTCGGCGTCGCCGGCCGTGTCGTCGCCGGCTAACGCCAGCTGCGGGAGGAGCGCGCACGCGAGCAGCGCCGGTAGCAATTTCTTCTTGGGGATCATGGAGTTTTCCTGCGGGTACGGCGCCGGGGCGGGGACGCGGGCTCGTATTTGCGAATGAATCTCATTAATATGATGGCCGACCCGACGCGTTCGTGCAATATTGCGAATGCATCGCATTAGCGGGTAACGCGCGCGCGTCCAGCCAGCACCCCGCCCCGTCCCAAGAGAGCCGCATGCCCCGTTCCGCCTCCACCGGCGCGCCGCCGACACGCCTTGCCGCCGCCCTCGACGTGGCCGCGCGCACCCTCGTGGCCGCCGTTGGTGGCTACGCGGCCGCCGCCCTCAACGCGGCTGGGCTGGCCCGGTGGCTGCCCATGCCCCGCGTGGAAGCGGTGATGACAGGCATGCTCGCGTCGTTCGCCGTGTTCGCCCTCGTGGCGATCTGCGCGTTCGCCGCCGCCCGCGCGGGGCGCGTGGCGTTCTGGACCAGCGCTTACTGCGTGCCGCTCGCCCTGGCGCTGTACCTGGCGAAGCACGGTGGCGTGGCATGAAGGGCGGCCTGCGCCAGTCCATGGCATGGCTGCACACGTGGGTGGGCCTGCTGCTCGGCTGGCTGCTGTTCCTGGTGTTCTGCACGGGCACCGCGTCGTACTTCCAGGACGAGATCACCCGCTGGATGCAGCCGGAGGTACACGGGCTGCGCGATGTCACGCGCGGCGCGGAGGGCGCCATCGCCTACCTGCAAAAGCACGCCGCGAACGCCGAGCAGTGGACGATCCAGCTGCCCGGCCACCGCGCCGTCGCCACCACGGCCTTCTGGAAGGAGAAAGGCGAGACCTTCGCCAACTGGCGCGACCACGAGTTCCTCGTCGATGGCGAGGGCCACAAGGTGGAGGCACGCGACACGCTGGGCGGGTGGCGCCTCTACCGCATGCACTTCGACCTGTACTACGTGCCGGTGCTGTGGGCGCGCTGGGCCGTGGGCCTCGCGGCCATGTTCATGCTGGTGGCGATCATCAGCGGCGTCATCACGCACAAGAAGATCTTCGCGGACTTCTTCACCCTGCGCTTCGGCAAGGGCCAGCGCTCGTGGCTCGATGGCCATAACCTCAGCGCCGTGCTCGCGTTGCCGTTCCACTTGATGATCACCTACACCGGCCTCGTCACGCTGGCCTCCATGTACATGCCCTGGGGCATCGCCGCGGCGTACGAGAAGCCCACGCAGTATTACGCCGATGCATTTGGCACGGCCGATACACCCGCGCGATCGGGCCACGCCGTGCCCCTCGCGCCCATCGGCGGGATGATCGAACAGGCACGCGCCGCGTGGCATGGCGCCGACCCGGGCAACATCTTCATCCCCGTGCCCGGCGACGCGAACGCCGTGGTGAAGATCACACGCGGCACCGACGAGGGCATGGATACGCGCGGCGAGACGCTCACCTTCGATGCTGCCACGGGTGCGATGCAGGCCCGGCCACCGGCACGCGGCCCCGCGCGGGCGACCGAAAGCGTGATGGTGGGCCTGCACGCGGGCCGCTACGCACCGCTGCTGTTGCGCTGGTTTTACTTCCTTTGCGGCCTTGCTGGCACGGCCATGGTCGCCACGGGCCTGGTGTTGTGGACCTCGAAGCGCCGCCAGGCGCTACCCGATCCCGCGCGGCCCTACTTCGGTTTCCGCCTGGTCGAGCGCCTGAACATCGCGACCATCGCCGGGCTGCCCTTCGGCATGGCGTGCTACTTCCTTGCCAACCGCCTCCTGCCCACGGGCGTGGTTGACCGGCCGGGCTGGGAAACGCATAGCCTGTTCATCGGCTGGGGCGCCGTCGCACTGGTGGCGTGCCTGCGCCGCCCGGTGAAGCGTGCATGGGTGGAAACCCTGTCCGTGGCCGCCGCGGGCTTCTTCGCGGTGCCGATCGTCGACATGATGACCACCGACCGCGGCCTGTTCGTGAGCCTGTGGCACGGCGACCTGGTATTCGCCTCCTTCGACCTGCTGATGTTCGCGTTCGCGGCGCTGCTGGCCTACGGCGCGTGGAAAGTGCACAACCGCAAGGAGGCCGTGCGCGTGCGCCGCAAGAAGGAGGCCATCGCATGATGCTTCTGTGCATCCTTGCGTCGCTCGCCGGTTTCGCCGCGCTTTGCCTTGGCATGTCGCGGCACCAGCGCGATGTGCTGGGCAAGGCCTTGCCCGCGGCCACCACCCGCGGCCTGAAGGTCGCAGGGTGGGCCCTGCTCACCGCCTCGTGGGCCGCGGCCATAGCTGGCGAAGGCGCCGCGCTGGGATCGGTCTACTGGCTGGGCGCGCTGACGCTCGCCGCGCTTGTCGTCGCCTTCTCGGTCACCCGCCTGTCGCGGTGAACGCGGGGCGCTTGCCAGGCAGTGCCCACTGGATGCCGCGCGTGATGATCACGGGGAAGACGGTGAGGTGGTCCTCGCCCGGTACCGTGATGACGCTGGCATGCAGGCCGGGGTAATGCTTCGCCTGTAGCTCGGCCACGAAGCGACGGTTGTCGCCGATCATGTCCGTTTCCCGGTTGTAGCGGCGGTCGGCCTTGTCCTTGCCGGGTGTTTCGAACGCCCCCAGCACCACCAGCACGTTCGCCGGCAGGTCCTTCCGCGCCGCCAGCGCCTCGTGCATCCGCGCGAACTCCACGCCGTGGTCGAACTGCAGCGACGGGCTGCCCAGGATGTAGTGGCTGAACATCGACGGGTCGTGCAGCAACATCTCGTAGCCGAGTAGCCCGCCGTACGAATGGCCCACGTAGATGCGGCGGGACATATCCGCGTGGTAGTTCGCGGCAATCAACGGGAACACGTCGTCCTTGATGAACGCGCGATAGCCCTCGGCCTCGCCGTGCAGCACGGGGCGCCCCGGCATGTCCGAGGTGAGGCCGCTGGGGCCATGGTTCGTCGGCGTGTAGTCGCGGCGGCGGCTATACACGGGCGTGTCGCCCACCGCGTACGAGAGCCCGACCAGGATGAAATCCTCCGTGCCATCGCCATGGTCGCCAAGGCGGCGCGCGATGCTGCGGATCAGGGGGAACGCGTAGTTCGCATCGGTGACGAACATCACCGGGTACGTGCGATCGGGATGTGCCGCGTAATCAGGCGGCAGGCTCACGAACACCTGGTAATCGCGGCCGAGGTTGCGCGCGTGCACGGTGCGCACCTCGGTGTCGTCCAGCACGTAGCGCTGCACGGCTTCCACGGGAACACCCGCGACCGTCGACGCATGGACGGGAACCGGGGTGGTCGACAAACCAGGCGCCGCAGCGGCCTGGGGCGCTTGCGACGGCGGGGCGGGCTGCGAGCAGGCGGCGATGAGCAGGCAGGCCGCGAGCGTGGCGCACCAAGTGCAACGGACCATCCGGTGTCATTCCCTGTGCATGGCGAACAGGGATTGACGCACGAATGGCCGCGCGAGTCACGCCATCAACAGGTCTTCGTAGAACGCGCCGATCGGCAGCGTCGGGTGTGCGATCTGGATTTCGAGTATCCACAGCCCCGGCACCGGGGCCGCATCGAAGTCACCGAGGTTGCCCGCCTTGTGCACGGCATGCGGGTAGTCGCCCACGCGGTGGCCTTTCGTCGCATGGTTGAGGCGCCAGCCCAGCGCCTCGGCTTCGGCCGATACGTAGTCGTACAGCGCCACGCCGGTGACGCCCTCGTGCCAGCGCGCGGCACCGCGACGGAACAGCTCGCGCGAGGCCTCAGCGCAGGCGTGCATGGTGGCGTCGTCGCCGACCACGAACGTATCGCCCACGTCGCCCTCGTGGCCGTCGAACACGGGGCCCAGGTCGACGAAGAAGATGTCGTTCGCCGCCAGCACGGTATCCGGCGCGGACTTCTGCCGGAATGTCTTCAGCGTGTTGGCACCGAAGCGGATGATGCTGGGGTGCCAGATGCGCTGCATGCCCGCGGCGGCGAGGCGCTCGCCCGCCAGGGCGATGGCCTCGGGCTCGGCCATGCCGGGGACGATGCGCGATGCGATGTCACGCAAGGCCACCCACGATCGTTCGCGGGCGTGCAGCATGCGCTCGGCGGCGAAGCCTTTGCCGGTGTGTTGGGCGGTGGCGGTCGGCATGGCGGGCTCCTGGAGGCCTCAGGCGCCGTCCGGCAACAGGGCCGGCAGGTCGCGCATGGCCTTGTAGCGGCGGACGAAGTTGAACGGCTTGCGGGCGAGCGTGCCGAAGTCGCCGCGGCGGTACGCCGCGACGGCATCGAGCACGCGTTCGCTGGCGTGGCCATCGTGCGACGGATGGATGCGGTCGGCATGCGCCCGGATGGCGGCCATGAGTTCGGGCGGGTGCGAGAGCGCACGGTCGATCGCGGCGTCGACATCATCAGGCGATGGCACGTCGATCATGAAGGGGTGCGGCACGCGGTTGGCGATGGTGACGACGGGTTTGTCCATCACCGCGAACTCGTGGATCACTGACGAGGTATCACACACCAGCACGTCGGCGGCACGTTCAAGTTCGATGAGCTTGTCGGAGGTGAAGAAGCGCGCGTTCTCCGCTTCCAGCCCCCGGTAGGCCGCGAACAGCGCCTCGTCGCATTTGGGGTGCAGCGTCAGCAGCCACTGGCGGTCGCCGCGCGCGATAAGCCGGCGCAGCGGCTCGACCATGGCCGGTGCCGCGCTCAGGCGGTGGCTGAAGGTGGAGGCGTACATCACCACCGGGCGGCCATCGGGCGCGGGAAGCATGGCATCGCGCGGCGGCGCGGGCTGCACGAAAAGTGGGTCGAGCTTCGGCCAGCCGGTTTCGCGGACGGCGAAGTAGCGGTGCTGCTTCGCCAGTGCCTCGAAGGGCTCCGTGGTGGCCGGCCCCTGCGTTACATAAAGGTCGAAGAAGCCACGGATGGCGAAGTGCCCACGGCCCGGGTCGCGCTTCTCGGCATTGAAGCCGTGGAACACCTGCACCTTCACCCCGGGCAGGCGCGGCGACACCCAGTTGGCGGCGCAATAGACGGCTTCGGGCGCCATCGCCTTCGCGGCCTTGAGGCTCGTGATGCGTTGCTCATCGGGCGCCAGCTGCGCGGCGACGGCACCCGGCACGATCCAGCCCACCTGCTGCCCACGCGCCCTCGCGGCCGCCGCGAGCGGACGCAGGATGGGCAACGCATATTCCTCGGTGGCGAACATCAGGCACGCGGCCACGGGCAGACCTCGATGGGGGGCAACGTGGCATTATGGACCGTCAGCCCCCTTCATTCCCCTGTTTTCCATGACCCAGCGGCCCATTTCCCTCTGCGTGATCACCCAGGACGAGGCCGACCGCATCCGGGATTGCCTGGCATCCGCCAGCTTCTGCGACGACCTGGTGGTGGTCGATGGCGGCTCCCGCGATGAAACCCAGGCTATCGCGCGCGAGATGGGGGCACGGGTCATCGAGCACCGGTTCGAGGGCTACCGCAGCCAGAAGGCCTTCGCCGTGGCGCAGGCGAAGAACGACTGGGTGCTGTGCCTCGATGCCGACGAGCGCGTGGGCGATGAACTCCGTGCCGCCATCGAGCAAGCCTGCGATGGTGGCTTCACCGGCGCGGCCGGTTACCGCTTCTACCGCCGCAACGATTTCTTCGGCCGCTTCATGCGCCATGGCAACGCGGGCGCCGACAAGGTGCTGCGCCTCTTCGACCGCCGCCGGGGCGGCTGGCGCGGGCCGCGCGAAATCCACGAATCGGTCAGCGTCGATGGTGAGGTTAAGATGCTTGCCGGCCACCTCGATCATTTCCCGTACCGCTCGCTGGCCGAACTCATGGGCAAGCAGGAGCGCTACGCGCACATGATGGCGGTGGAAGAATTCGCGAAGGGCAAGCGCGCCACGCTCGCGCAGATCATCATCAGCCCCATGTGGCGCTTCTTCCGCGGCTACGTGCTGCGCGCCGGTTTCCTCGACGGCTGGCGCGGCATCGTGTACGCCCTGCTGCGCGTGGAGTACGTGCGCCGCAAATACGTGAAGCTATACCTGCTGCAGCACGGCCAAAAGCCCTAGCGAACCCCGTTGCGCCCACCCTGTGGGAGCGCGCTCGCGCGCGATGGGGGCTCGTAACAAGAGCCATCGCCAGCAAGCTGGCTCCTACAACGACGTTTCAAATGTGGGCGTTCTGCTTCAGCCACGCGTCCACTTGCTTCGTGTAGTCGTTATCCGCGCCCAGCGTGCGGTTGATGTCCATGTGGGTCAGCGGCATGGAAACCAGCGCGGCCTTGCCGCCCAGCTGCTTCGCCCTGGCGACGAAGCGCTCGTTCGCGGGGCAGGAATTGGCGCGCAGGCTCGAGCACACCATCAGCATCGGCGTGGCCGGCGCCGCCGCAAGACGGTCGAGGGGCGAGGCTTGTGTCCACCCTGCCGGGTCGCTGCCGAACACCCGGTCGTAGAAGCGCGGGTGCGGGGCTTTCATGATCGCGGGCAGGTCGACGGCGCCGCTATCGAGCGAGACGGTGGCCAGCCACGGCGTGACGCCCGCGGCGCGCGTGATATCGGGCGCCACCGCCAGCAACGACACCAGGTGCGCGCCCGCGGAATGGCCCATCAGCACGATCCGCGACGGGTCGCCGTGCCATTCGCGTGCATGCTTCTGCACGTAGGCCAGCGCGGCCGCGACATCGGCGGCCTGCGCCATCGGGCCGGCCTCGGGCACCATGCGGTAGTTCACCGAGACAAAGATGGCGCCCGAGGCGGCCCAGTGGCTGGCCTTCGGTTCCACCACGCCCGCATTGCCCTTGTCGCCGACCATCCACGCGCCGCCGTGCACCATGACGATGATGGGCGCGTCGTGGGCGTTCGGGGGCGCGTACACCGTTAGCGCTTGCCGCGCGGCGGGGCCGTACGCCATGTCGACCGATGCGTGCGCCAGCATCGGCGCACTGGCGAGGGCGAGGAGCAGGGCAAGGCGTGTCATGCCACGGCTCCCCGGGCTGGCAGCAGCGCGGCAGCCTGGTCCGCGATGGCCCGGGCGATCGCCTCGGCCCTGCCTTCCCGTGCCAGCGCGCCGGCCTGGCCGCTCCACAACGGCTGGAAGTCGCCATGGCCAAGCTTCTCCGTCGCCGCGCGCAGCGGCGCGAGCGGCCCACCGGCCAGCGGGAACGGCGGCGCATCGGGCGAAAGCGGGCCCACTTCGCGCATCACGCGGTTGATGATGCCGCGCGCCGGGCGGCCGGTGAGCACGTTGGTCACGGCCGTGTTGTCGTCGCGGGCCGTCGCCAGGGCCGCCTTGTGCACGGCCGCGCTCACCGACTCGTCGGAACGCAGGAACGCCGTGCCCACCTGCACCGCCGCGGCGCCGAGGGTGAGTGCGGCGGCCATGCCGCGCCCATCGGCGATGGCGCCGGCGGCGATTACCGGCACGGCCAGGGCATCGGTCATCTGCGGCAGCAGGGCGAAGAGGCCCGGCTGGCTCGCCATGTCGTCGGTGAGGAAATTGCCGCGGTGGCCACCCGCCTCGTTGCCCTGCGCGATGACAGCGTCGGCGCCGTGTTCGGCCAGCCAGTGCCCTTCCGCCACCGTCGTGGCCGAGGCGATGACCCGGGCACCCGTGGCATGGACGCGCGCCAGCAGCTCCTTCGCCGGCAGGCCGAAGTGGAAGCTGACCACCTCGGGCTTCAGGCGCTCGACCATGCGGCACATGGCGTCGTCAAAGGGCGCGCGGCCGCCGGCGGCACCCAGGCTGGCGGTATCCACCCCGAATTCCTTGAAGTACGGCGCCAGCCGTTCGAGCCAGCGGGTGTTCTCGGAGTCAGTGGCTGCCTTGGGCGCGTGGGCGAAGAAGTTCAGGTTCAACGGCGCGGCCACGGCGCCGCGGAAGGTCGCCACCTCCTCGGTCGCCTTCTCCACGCTGATCGATGCGCAGGGGATGGCACCGAGGCCACCCGCTTTCGCCACCGCGATGGCGAGGGCGGAGCCGCCCGAGCCCGCCATCGGCGCAAGCAGCAAGGGGGTATCGATACGGAACAGGTCGAGCAGGCGGCGGTCGTGCCAGGAAGCCATCGGTGGTGCCCTCGGGGAAGGGGGAAGACGCCCATGATGCGCCTCCGATATGTGATCCGCTCGTCCCCACGGCCCCGCGGTTCGTCCCCGGGATGGCCGCGTTCCTCCCCGCGCGCACGACAGGGGCGGCCGGCAGGGCGCACGATCGGCCCATCCCAAGGAGAACGCCATGGACCGCCGCACCCTGCTCAAAGCCGCCCTCGCCCTGCCCCTGCTGCCGCTCGCGGCCAAGGTGGATGCCTTCGTCACCGGCGGTGGCCGCTGGCTCAAACCCGGCACGGCCGGCTGGCCCACCGATGCCGACTGGGATGCGCTGAACCGCCAGGTGGGTGGCCGCCTGTCGATCCCGAAGAATCCGTTGCTCGACCCCGCGACCCGCGACGAAGCGCTGGCCCAGATCGGCAACCCCTTCTACGTCGGCGACCAGCCCGCGCTCACCCAGACCAGCGGCTGGTACAAGGGCTGGGCCTCGACGCCCAGCGTGCGCGTCCTCGCGGCCGAGAGCGCCCAGGACATCGCCACCGCGGTGGCCTGGGCCCGCAAGCACCGCGTGCGGCTGGCTATCCGCGGCGGCGCGCACAGCTACCTCGGTGCGTCGAACGCACCGGACTCCCTGCTGGTGTGGACCCGCCGCATGAACACGGTGGAGATGGTCGATGCCTTCGTGCCACGGGGCGCCACGCCGGGGACGGCCGGCGTCCATGCCGTGCACGTGGGCGCGGGGGCCATGTGGATCGACGCTTACCACGCCGTCACGACGGTGGGTGGCCGCTACGTCCAGGGTGGCGGTTGCACCACCGTCGGCTGTGCCGGCTTCGCGGGCGGCGGCGGCTTCGGCAGCTTCTCCAAGGCCTTCGGCACGGGCGCCGCCAACATGCTCGAGGCGGAAGTCGTCACCGCCGACGGAAAGATCCGCGTGGTGAACGCCTTCCAGGACCCCGAGCTGTTCTGGGCCCTCAAGGGTGGCGGTGGCGGCAGCTTCGGCGTCGTCACGCGCCTCACCTTCCGCACCCACGAGCTGCCCGAGCAATTCGGTGGCGTGTTCGGTGGTATCGCGGCCGACAGCGACGCCTCGTTCAAGGCCTTGGCCGCCCAGGCCATCCGCCACTTCCGCGACCACCTGTGCAACCCGCACTGGGGCGAGCAAATGGTGTTCGACGACGCCCGCCACATGCGCATCTCGATGGTGTTCCAGGGCCTGAACAAGTACCAGGCCACCGAGGCCTGGCAGCCCTTCATCGACTGGGTATCGGCGCGGCCGGAGTACACGTGGCTGAAGCCCATCGATGTCGTCGCCCTGCCCGCGCGCCAGTTCTGGGACATCGATTTCTTCACCAAGGCGGGCGTGGATTTCGCCACGCGCGATACCCGGCCGGGCGCACCCGGGTACCACATGGTGTGGAAGGGCGACTTGGAGCAGGTGGGCTGGTACATCCACGCCTACACCTCGGCCTGGATGCCGTCGAAGCTGATGAAGGAGGAGAACCTCGACGCGCTAGCCGCGGCCGTCGTGGAGGGCGCGATGTCGATGGACGTGGCGTTCCACTTCAACAAGGGGCTGTTCGGTGCCAGCACCGGGACGCTGGCGGCGGCTCGCGACACCGCCATGAACCCCGAGGTGCTCGACGCCTTCGCGCTCGTGATCATCGCCAACGGTGGCGCACCGGTATTCGAGGGCCTGCCGGGCGCACGGGTCGACGAGGCCAAGGCCCAGCGCAACGTGGCGCGGGTGCATAAGGCGTACGACCGGGTCATGCAGGCCAGCCCCGGGGCGGGCGCCTACTTCTCTGAAAGCGATTACTTCCAGAAGGACTACGAGCGGGCCTATTGGGGGACGAACGTGCCCCGGCTCAGGGCGGCGAAGCACCGGTACGACGCCGACGGCACGTTCCAGGTGCGCAACGGGATCAGCTGAGGGCGGCAAACCCTTGCGGGGCGAGGGTTTGGGACAGCTACCTGCGGCAGCGTGTTGCTTTGCAACAGCCTGGTAATGCGGCATACTTGAGACCTATTCTCATTTCCATTCGCATTACTGGGCCTCGATCGCCCACAGGATCCGTCATGTTCGCCTCGCCCCTTTCCCGTCGCCGCCTAGCCTCGTCGGTCCGCCTCGCCCTCGCAGGCGCACTGCTCATCGGCGCCTCCGCGCATGCCGCGGACGCCGACCTGGACGATGCCCAGAAGAAGGCCCAGGAAAACGCCACCACGCTCTCGGGCGTGCAGGTCAGCGCGAACATGGCCGCCCCCACGGCCGCGTACGCCGGTGGCCAGGTGGCCCGCGGTGGCCGCTTCGGCGTGCTGGGCAACCAGGATGCGATGAACGTCCCGTTCGCCCTCACCAGCTACACCGATACGCTGATCCGTACGCAGCAGGCGCGCTCGCTCGGCGACGTGGTGCAGAACGACGCCGCCGTGCGCTACGGCTTCGGCTACGGCAACTACTCGCAGGTGTTCGTCATCCGCGGCTTCCAGCTGGCCAGCGACGACATCGGCTTCGACGGCCTGTACGGCCTGCTGCCGCGCCAGCTGCTCGCGCCGGAACTCATCAGCCGCGTCGAAGTGTTCAAGGGTGCCAACGCGTTCCTCAACGGCATGAGCGTCAGCGGCAGCGGCATCGGCGGTGGCATCAACATCGCGCCGAAGCGCGCCGAGGCCGAGCCGATCACCCGCGTGGGCCTGGATTACGGTAGCAGCAGCCAGATCGGCGAAACCGTCGATGTCGGCCGCCGCTGGGGCGCGAACAAGGAGTTCGGCCTGCGCGTGAACGCCGTGCACCGCGAGGGCGGCACCGCCGTCGACGGCGAGAAGCGCCGCGTCACCGCGGCCTCGGTGGCCTTCGACTACCAGGGCGAGCGCTTGCGCGTCACCACCGACGTCGGCTACCAGAAGCAGGACATCACCGGCGGCCGTGCCGTCGTATTCATCGGCAGCGCCACCGACGTGCCGCGCGTGCCCTCGGCCCGCACCAACTACTCGCAGCCGTGGTCGGGTTCGTCGCTTGAAGACACCTTCGGCGTGATTCGCGCGGAATACGATTTCGCCGACTGGCTGACGGGTTACGTCGCCGCCGGTGCGCACCACGGCAATGAGTTCGGCGACTACGTGAGCCCGACGCTCACCAGCGTCAACGGCGATGCCACCGAAGGCCGGTTCACCGTGCCGTACATCGCCAACACCGGTACCGGCGAGGCCGGCTTCAACGCGCACTTCAACACGGGCGACATCACGCACCGCGTCACGCTGGGCTTCTCGGCGCTGACGACGAACAAGAAGGCGGCGTACGCTGGCTCCGCATCGATCAACACCAACATCTACAGCCCCACCTACGTCGCGCTGCCGGATTACATCTACAACGTGGGCCCGATCAGCTCGCCGGGCATCACCGGCCGTACGCAGCTGCGCAGCCTCGCGCTCAGCGACACGCTGGGCTTCCTCGACGAGCGCCTGCTCGTCACGCTGGGCGTGCGCCGCCAGAAGCTGCTGGTCGCCAGCTATGCCTACGCCGTCGATGGCGTGCCGGGCTCGAAGAACAGCGAGTACCAGAAGTACACCAACAGCCCGGTCGTCGGCGCCAACTTCCGCATCAGCGACCAGTGGGCGGTGTATGCCAACCACATCGAAGCCCTCACCCAGGGCGGCGAAGCGCCGGTGAACTTCAACGGCAAGCCGGTGACGAACGCGGGCCAGGTGTTCGCGCCGTACAAGGCCAAGCAGAACGAAGTGGGCGTGAAGTGGGATGCCGGCAACGTGGGCAGCAGCCTCGGCCTTTACCAGATCAAGCAGCCCAGCGCATACGTCGATGCCACCAACACCTACGTGGTCGATGGTGAGCAGCGCAACCGCGGTATTGAGTGGAGCTTCTACGGCCAGCCGATCGACGGCTTCCGCATCCTCGGCGGCGCGAACTACATCAAGCCGGAACTGGTGAAGACGCAGGGCGGGCTCAACGACGGCAATGACGCCATCGGCGTGGCGCGCTTCCAGGCCAACGCCGGCGTGGAATGGACGATCCCGAACACGCCGGACCTCACGCTCAGCGCCCGCGCCGTGCACACCGGCAAGCAGTACCTCGATGCCGGCAACACGCTGCGCGTGCCGGCATGGACCACCTACGACATCGGCGCGCGCATCACGCCGAAGCTCGAAGGCAAGCCGGTCACCTTCAACGTCAGCGTGCAGAACCTGATGAACAAGGGTTACTGGGCATCGGCCACGGGTGGCTACCTGACGCAGGGCGTGCCGCGCACCGTGATGGTATCGGCGCAGTTTGATCTGTAAATCAAGGGCATCGCCCACAGAGTGGGCTCCTACTGGGTAGGAGCCCACTCTGTGGGCGATGCTGTTTGCTCAAAGCGTCATGTAAGTCACGAGAAAACACACCACCACGAGCGTCACCATCGCCACGAGGAAGAACGCATCCGCCGTGCGCTCAAGCCGATGCATGCGCACGTCGTTGCCGCCGCGCTGGGTGAAATAGGCACATAGCGTCGCGGTAAGGAACAGGATCGCGTCGAAGGCGAGTACGTCGTCCGCGATCGTCTGCGTCTTGTTCATGGTGATGGAGACGCGGATGAGGCCGATGACGGTCAGGCACACGCCGACCATGCCGGCCGAGATGGAGCAGACCATGCGGCTGCTGCCTTCGGAGAGGGGTGAGAGTGGTAGGCGGCGGGGCATGGGGGCGGGCCTGGCGGCGATGTTGGAGCATCGTATCGCTGGCGGGGCTATCGCGCGCAAGCGCGCTCCTACAGCAGAGCATCGCCCACGGGGTGGGCTCCTACATTTACTTTTGGCGTTCGCGGAACTTGCTTACTTTGTGGCGGTTGCCGCACATGGCCATGCTGCACCAGCGCCGGCGGTGGGATTTGGTGCGGTCGTAGAACCACAGCACGCAATCGGCGTGCTCGCACTGGCGCACGAGGTTGAAATCGCCTTCGGCCAGCAGCGTGAGGGCGGCCTCGCCCAGGGGCGCCAGGGCGCGCCAGGAGGCGTCCCCTTCGTAGCGCTTTTCGATACGCACGCCGTCCGCTGACGGCACCAGCGCCATGTGGCTGCTCATCTGGCGGGTAAGGCCATTGAGGTGGGCGATATCCACGGCGTGGCCGCGCTTGCGGGCCAGGACCGCCTGGCGCACCACTTCGCGAAGCTCCACGGCCCTGGCCGCCAGGCCGGCCGAAGCTTCCACGGGCCCGCCCGTCATGCGCGATAGCCAGGCCGCCGTGGCGGCATCCGAACCGAGGTGGTCCACGAGGTCGCCGTTTTCCAGCACGACGGTATTGACCAAGTCCAGCGCGGGCTGGTCGGCAATGATCGGGGGCGACTCGAGGGACGTGACGGGGTTCATGGGTAAATAGTAACCGCTAAAATGTCTATTGACAAGTTACATGGTCAGTGCTTAGCCTTTACGTAACCCTGATAACTCATTTATTCAGGTTACATCCCACCGGAGCCCACCATGAGCCAGCCCACCGATTTCCCCGTCCGCCACCGCTACGTCGACGCCGACGGCATCCGCGTGTTCTACCGCGAGGCGGGCAACCCCGCGCACCCCACCCTGCTGCTGCTCCACGGCTTCCCGACCAGCTCCCTGCAGTACCGCGAGCTGTTCGCCGAGCTGAAGGACCAGTTCCACATCGTGGCCCCCGACCTGCCCGGCTTCGGTTTCACCGAAGTGCCGGAGGCGCGCGCCTACGAGTACACCTTCGACAGCCTGGGCAAGACCCTCGAAGCGTTCGTCGATGCGGTGAACCTCCAGCAATACATCATGTACGTCTTCGACTACGGCGCTCCCTCTGGCTTCCGCCTCATGCTGGCCAAGCCGGAGCGCGTGGTGGGCCTCATCAGCCAGAACGGCAATGCCTACGAGGAAGGCCTGGGCGATGCGTGGGACCCGATCCGGGTGTTCTGGAACGACCCCTCGCCGGCCAACCGCGACGCGGTGCGCGCCGTGCTTTCGTACGACGGCATCAAGTGGCAGTACACCCACGGCGTGACGGACCCCACCCTGCTCGACCCGATGATGTGGCATCTGGACCACCTGCTGATGCAGCGCCCGGGCAACCTCGATATCCAGCTCGACCTCACGCTGGATTACCGCACCAACCTAGCGAAGTACCCGGAGTTCCACCGCGTGTTCCGCGAGCGCAAGGTGCCAACGCTGGTGATCTGGGGCAAGAACGATCCGTTCTTCATCCCGCCGGGCGCCGCGGCGTACCGCCGCGACAACCCGGATGCCATCGTGGAGATGCTCGATACGGGCCACTTCGCCCTCGAGTCGCATGGCAGGCACATCGCGCAGCGCATCCGCGAGGTGTTCGGCAAGTAACGCTCAGGCGTTGAACCAAAGCTCCGCATCCGCGCCCGCGGGGATGCGCATGGGGCATGCCGGGTCCGTCGCCGCCCGCCACACGGCTTCAGCCACCGCGCTGGATTCGGTGGTGGGCGTCGACGTATCGCGCAGCCCTTCCATCGCCCGCGCGGCGAAATCCGCGTACGCCGGCGGGAAGTCGCCGATGCGGGCGCGGGCGTTTTCACCGAAGCGCGTGGTGGGCGCACGGCCCGGCAACACCAGCCGCGCGCGAATGCCGAGCGGCGCCAGCTCGATGGCCAGCGATTCGGTGAACGCGTTCACAGCCGCCTTGCTGGCCGTGTAGACAGACAACAGCGGCAACGCCTTCAGCGTCACCGTGGAGGTGACATTGACGATGGTGCCCGCGTTGCGCTCGCGGAACTGCGGCAGCACGGCCTGGGTCATGGCGATGGTGCCGAGCGTATTGGTCTCGAACACATCGCGCGCCACGTCCATGGGCGTGCCCTCCAGCGCGTTGAACATGCCGATGCCGGCATTGTTCACGAGCACGTCGATGGGGCCGGCTTCCGCCAGCGCCTGGCGGATGCTGGCCGGGTCGGTGACGTCCAGCGCGACCACCTTCAGGTTTGCCGAGGCTTCAAACAGGTCAGCCTTGGGCGTGCGCATCGTGGCGATGACCCGCCAGCCCTTGGCGAGGAAGTACTGGGCGGTGACGAGGCCAAAGCCCGACGAGCTGCCCGTGATGAGGACGGTTTTCATGGCGACTCCTAGTGGGGTGGGGACATCCACAAGATAGGGTTGCGCCGCCGGACGGACTATAATCAACCGTCCTAGTTTTGTTAGCGAGCGTCCGGCCATGACCGATCCGTTTGCCGAAGTCGTCACCCTGCTCCAGCCCGTCATGCGTTTTTCAAAGGTGGTGGCGGCTTCCGGCCGGTGGCGGGTCGATCGCCCCGCGACCGGCGAGCCGTTCTATTGCGCGGTGCTGGAAGGCACAACGCGCCTGGCCGTGCCCGGGAGCGAAGCGCTGGTCGTGGAGGCCGGCGACTTTGTTCTGGTACCCGCCGCCTTCGATATCCACTTCACCAGCATCGACCCGCCCGACGACAACGCCGAGACGGCGGTCACCGTCGTCGATGGCCGTGCGCGCATCGGGCCACCCGAAGACCCAGTCGATTACCGTGCCCTGATCGGGCACTGCACCTTCGCGTCGCCCGATGCCGCGCTGCTGGTTTCCCTGTTGCCCGATGTGTTGCACGTACGCGGCGAACCGCGCCTGGCGGCACTGGTCGGCATGGTGGGCGAGGAATCGCGCAGCGAACGCCCTGCCCGCGACGTGGTACTGGAGCGCCTGCTCGAAGTGCTCTTCATCGATGCGTTGCGTTCGGCAGGTACCGAAGCACCGGTCGGCCTCGTACGCGGGCTGGCCGATGCGCGCCTGGCCAGCTCCCTGCGCCGCATCCACGAAAAGCCCGCCGAACCCTGGACCATCGCGCGCATGGCGAAGGAAGCCGCGCTGTCACGCTCCGCGTTCTTCGAACGCTTCAGCCGCGTGGTGGGTGTCGCGCCGATGGAATACCTGCTGACATGGCGCATGGCCCTCGCGCGCCAGCTGCTGAAGCGCGCGAACGCCGGCGTCGCCAGCGTCGCGGAACAGGTGGGTTACGGTTCGGCCAGCGCCTTCAGCGTGGCTTTCGCGCGGCACGTCGGCCAGCCGCCGGCGCGCTATGCACGGGCGGCGGGGTGAACGCCACGGCGCCAGTTTTCACCGCGGTGTAGAACGCCCACAGGAGGTGCGCGGCGAGGGCGCGGAAGGGCTTCCAGCGTTCCGCGCGCACGTACAGCTCTTTTTCCGTGGGGCGCCGCTCGCCGCCGTCGATGAGCCGCACGGCTTCCTGCAGCGCGATATCCGCCGCGGGGAAGAAGTCGGTACGGCCGTAGGCGCCGATGAGGAAGGCTTCCGCCGTCCAGCGGCCGATGCCGATGAGCGAGGTCAGCGAGGCCACGGCTTCATCGTCGTCGAGTGTCGCCAGCGCCTTGAAGTCGACGCGCCCGTCGATCGCTGCCTGCGCGATCTCCACGGCGTAACGGGCCTTCGGTTTCGACAAGCCGAGCGTGCGCATGTGCTCCGTGCCGGCGGCCACGACCTTCGCGGGCGTCACCGTGCCGAGGCCTTCCTCGATGCGTTTCCAGATCGCGGCCGCCGAGGCGACCGAGACCTGTTGTTCGGCGACGAGCTTCAGCAGGCCCGCGTATGTGGCCGGCCGCGAACGCCAGGCGAAGGCGGGCACCAGCGCGTCGGCGACGACAAGCGCGGGGTCGGCACGACAAAGATCCGCGCGCAGGGCGCGGATCTCGTCGGCGGTGTAACCGTGGCCGTGCGGCCTGGGTGGTGTACGGGGCATGCCGGAAGGTTACGGCCTCACGCGGCCGCGAGGTAGCGTTCCGCCGGGCGCTTGTGTGAAAGCCGCGGTGCCATGGCCTGGCGGGCCGCCTCGTAGGCGTTCCAGTCGGCTTCGTCCTGCAGCGGCGGGATGGTGATGAGCTCGCCGCGGTCGTAGCCCACCAGCGCGGCATCGACCAGGTCTTCCGCCGACATGATGATGGCTTCGGGCAGGTTGGCGATGTCGATGCCGCCGGCCTCCCAGAACTCGGTGGCCGTGGCGCCCGGCAGCACCGCCTGCACCTGCACGCCGGTACCGGCCAGCTCGTGCTTCAGCGACTGCGAGAACGCGACGACGTAGGCCTTGCTGCCACCGTACACGCCATTGAGCAGCTCGGGCGCGATGGCCACGATCGAGGCGATGTTGATGACGCCGCCCTTGCCACGCGCCACGAAGCCGGGGACGGCCGCATAGGCGAGGCGCGTGGGCGCCGTGACGTTGAGGTCGATCATCTTGCCCATCGCTGCCACATCGCTCTGCAGCAGCGGCGTATTCGTGCCGACGCCGGCGTTGTTCACCAGCAGGGTGATGCTGGCGTCCTCGCGCAGCTTGGCCTCGACGCGGGCAAGGTCGCTGGCGTTGGCGAGGTCGGCGGGCAGCACCTCGACCGCGCGGCCGGTGGCGTTGCTGATGCGGGTGGCCAGCGCGTTGAGTCGGTCGCGGTTGCGCGCAACGAGGATCAGGTCGTAGCCGCGGGCGGCGAGGCGTTCGGCGTAGACGGCGCCAATGCCGGAGGAGGCGCCGGTGACGAGGGCGGTACCGAGGGAAGCGGACATGGGGTTACTCCCGGGTGGTGGGTGGTGGGTGTTGCTTGTGGGTAGAGTCTGGGCCCGGTCGACCGTGGCGCAAATGACGTATATAGTCATGTTTTCGGACATCGGCCGGAGGCCGCCCATGCACCGCGTCGGCTATGTGCTTTCCGATAGCTTCCAGATGATGGCCCTGGGCACCCAGGCCGTCTTCGAGTTCGCCAACCAGCTGGTGGGTAGCGAGTATTACCGCGTGCAGGTCTACGCGCCAGGCGGTGGGCCGGTGCGCTCGTCCATCGGCACGGCCGTGGCCACCGAGGCACTCACGGCCCGCACGCCGGCGGATACC
This sequence comes from Luteibacter yeojuensis, assembly GCF_000964085.1. GTDB lineage: Bacteria > Pseudomonadota > Gammaproteobacteria > Xanthomonadales > Rhodanobacteraceae > Luteibacter > Luteibacter yeojuensis_A. Next base: position 91,623 of record NZ_JZRB01000014.1, on the reverse strand, counting down.
TGGATGATCCCCGGCCTCTACGACCCGACCACCACGCCGGCGGACCCCGCCGTGCTCGACTTCCTCGCCGGCCGCGCGCAACGCGCCCGCCGCATCGCCGGCCTGTGCACGGGTGGCTTCATGCTCGCCGAGGCCGGGCTGCTCGATGGCCGCCGCGCCACCACCCACTGGATCTACGCCGACGCCATGCGCGAACGCTTTCCGGGCGTGCTGATCGAGCCCGACCGCATCTTCGTCACCGATGGCCCCATGTGGACCTCCGCCGGCATGACCGCGGGCCTGGACCTGGCGCTGGGCCTTGTGGAAAAAGACCTCGGCAGCGACATCACGCGCGCGCTCGCCCATCGCCTGGTCATGCCGCACCGCCGCTCCGGCGGGCAGACGCAGCATTCCGAGATGCTGATGCTCGCGCCACGCTCCGATCGCATCCAGGACACGCTCGACTACGCGCGGCGCAACCTCTCCCAGGCGCTGGGCGTCGATGAACTCGCTGCCGTGGCCCACCTCAGCCCACGCCAGTTCAGCCGCGTTTTCACGGCGGAAACCGGCGAATCACCCGCGCGCGCCGTGGAGAAGCTGCGCCTCGAGGCGGCGCGCACGATGATCGAGCAGAGCAGGCATTCGCTCGAGGTGGTGGCACGCGAGACGGGTTTTCGCGATCGCCGCCACCTGCGCGAGGTGTTCCTGCGCGGCTACGGGATCCCACCGCAAGCGGTGCGCCGCACCGCGCGCGCCTAGAACAGCTCCGCCTGCTGGTTCAACAGCGCCGCCAGGCTATCGCCCTGCGGGGCGAGGATGGCATCGGCGATCGGTTCCAGCTGGTTGGTGAGGTAGTGGTCGTGGTCGATGCCGGCCATGCGTGCCTCGATGGGCTCGGGGCCGTTGAGCGTCATGACGTAGCTGATCCAGCCACCGTTCTGGTACTGCAGCGGGCGGCCCTGCTTCGCGTTGTAGTCGTCGGCGAGGCGCGCGGCACGCACCTGCGGCGGCGTGGTGCGGTCGTACGAATCAAGCTTGCCGCGCAGGCGCTTGCGGTACACCAGCAGATCGTCGAGCTCGCCCGCCTGCAACTGGCGCACATACGCTTTCACGAACTCGGCGTAGGGCTCGCGGCGGAAGACGCGGCCGAACAGCTCGCGCTGGAATTTCTGCGCCAGGGGCGTCCAGTCGCTACGCACCGTCTCCAGGCCGCGGAACACCAGTTCTTCCTTGCCATCTTCTTCCACGAGCCCCGCGTAGCGCTTCTTGCTGCCCATTTCGCTGCCGCGGATGGTGGGCATGAAGAAGCGCTTGTAGTGCGTATCGAACTCGATCTCGAGGAAACTGGGTATGCCGAGTTCGCTCGCGAGCGACTCCTTCCAGTAGCCGTTGATGAGCGCCACAAGGCGCTCGCCCACCACGAGTGCCTCGGCTTCGTCATGCGCGCGGCCGAGCCAGATGAAGATGGAGTCGGTATCGCCGTAGATGGCTTCATAGCCTTCGGCTTCGACGAGCTTGCGCGTCTGCCGCATCATCTCGTGGCCGCGCAACGTCACGGCCGATGCCAGGCGCGGGTCGAAGAAGCGGCCACCCGACGCACCCAGCACGCCGACGAACGCATTCATCAGCAGCTTGAATGCCTGCGACAGCGCCTGGTTGCCATCGCGCTTGGCCTGGTCACGGCGCTGCCAGAGGTGCGTGATGATGCCGGGCAGGCAATGTCTCGTGCGCGAGAACCGCGTGCCATTGGGGCCGGGCACGGTGTTGGCCGCGTCCTTCTCCATGGTGCCCTCGACCAGCCCGATCGGGTCGACGAGGAAGGTGCGGATGATGGACGGGTAAAGGCTTTTGTAGTCGAGCACCAGCACCGAGTCATAGATGCCGGGCCTTGATTCCATGACGAAGCCGCCGGGGTACGACTCGCCATGGCTGCCGCCGATGTTCGGCGCCACATAACCCTCACGATGCATGCGCGGCAGGTAATGGTGGCTGAAGGCGGCAATGGAACCGCCCGACTGGTCGGCCGGCAGACCCGTGGCGTTGGCGCGCTCGAGCACGAAGTCGAGCAGGTTGGCCTTGGCGAAGATACGCGTGACCAGCTCGCAGTCGACGAGGTTGTAGCGCGCCAGCGCGGGCTTGTCCTCACGGAAGCGGCGCTCGATCTCGTCCATGCGGTGGTAGGGGTCGTCGACATCCTTGCCTTCGCCCAGCAGCGCCTGCGCCACGCTTTCCAGCGCGAACGACGGGAACGACCACATGGCCGAACGCAGTGCCTCGATGCCGTCGATGGCCAGCCGGCCCGGGATCGATGCGAACAGGTAGCCGTCGCGACGTCCGTGCGCGCGCCAGTCAATGGGCTTGCCACCGCGCCCGATCGACAGCACCAGGCCGTGCTGGTCGGCGCAGGCCTGCAGCAGGCGCAGGTCGAACTGCACGAGGTTCCAGCCGATGATCGCGTCGGGGTCGTGTTCGCGGAACCATGCGTTGAGTGCCAGGATCATCGCCGGGCGGTCGGCGCAGTACGTAAGCGCGAAATCCATGTCGGGCGGCGCGCCTTCGGGCGGTACGCCCAGCATGTAGACCTGGCGCTGCCCGCAGCCCTCCAGCGCCACCGAATACAGTTCGCCCATCGCGCTGGTTTCGATATCCAGCGAAACGACGCGCAGCGCGGGGCGGTACGGGTCCGTGGCCTTCAGCCGCGGGTTCACCAGCACGGCATGGCCGTCGCCATCGGTCGCCTCCACCGTTACCGAGGCGGTGATGAAGCGCTCCATCAGGAAGCGATCGGTGGGGCGGATATCCGCCTCATGCAGGTGGATGCCACGCTCGGCAAGGCGCTTGTCCAGCCGCAGCATGGCGCGGTAGCCCTGGCCGTACAGGCCTAGCACCGGCTCCTGGCCAAGTGTCTTCAGCGGCAGCGGCTTGAGTTCAAACGCGGCATCGTGGCGAATGACGGCTTCGACATCGGCCGCCTGCGACTCGCGCACGAACGCAACGGCCTGCTGCCCGGTGATGACGACGCTACGCGGGCCTGCCTCCGTGGCCAGCCACAGGTCGAGCGCCACGCCCTCGCGCGTATCGCGCCACTGGCGGGTGAGGATAAAGGCGCGTTGGCCGGGCGGTGTCATCGCGCCATTTTACAGGGGCGATACCGCTGCGGCTTCGCCGTACCGTGGGCTGCTGACAGGACGCTGTCAGCATCCATGCATCAAGCAGCTCGGTTCACTTCCACGGTGATGTGCGCCAGCTCGTCGTGGATGGAAAGCGCCTTGCGATAATACCCGGCGTCGACCGGTGCCCCGGTGACCAGGCTCAGCACCACTGCGTACTTGCCCTTGCCCACCCGCCACACGTGAAGGTCTGTGATGACGGCATCATGGCTGTCCTCGTCGATGACCTCGCGGATCTCCGCCACCACCGGCGCATCCATCTCGGCATCGAGCAGCACACGGCCGGTGTCGCGCAGCAAGCCCCACGCCCACACCGTCACCAACACGGCGCCAGCCAGGCCCATCACGGGGTCGAGCCAGCGGACGCCCCAGGCCATGCCGGCGATGAGCGCGACGATGGCAAGCACCGACGTGGCGGCGTCGGCGATGACGTGCATGTAAGCCGAGCGCAGGTTCAGGTCGTGATGGTGGTGGTGGTGGTCGTGGCCGTGTTGGTGCCCGTGGCCATGCCCATGGTGGTGGTGCTCGTGGTTGTCGCGCAGCAGCCAGGCGCAGGCGAGGTTCACCAGCAGGCCGACCACGGCGATGGCGATGGCCTGCTCGTAATGGATGGGCAAGGGGTTGAGCAGGCGCTCGAAGGACTGGAACGCCATCAATGCGGCCACGCCCAGCAGCAGGATGGCCGAGGAGTATCCGCCCAGCACCTCGATCTTCCACGTGCCGAACGCGAAGCGGCCATCGTGCGCGAAGCGGCGCGCGCAGGCATACGCGAAGGCGGAGAGCCCCAGCGCCAGCGCGTGGGAACTCATGTGCCAGCCATCGGCCAGCAAGGCCATGGAGTTGTAATACCAGCCACCGGCGATCTCCACGACCATCATGGCGGCGGTGAGGACCACGGCACGGCGGGTGTTGCGCTCGGCCAGTGGGTTGCCTTCGTTGAAGGCGTGGCTATGCACGAAGGCAGGGGCGGCCTGTTCAATGGACATGGGAAGGCTCGTTGGGCTAACGTGGTCACATCGTAATCCATATACCCCTAGGGGGTATACGCCATGTCCCATGTGAACCAGAACAAGTCCCGCGTCACCAGCCGTGTCCGCCGCCTGAAAGGGCAGCTGGACGCGCTGGAGCGCGCCCTGGAAGGCGATGCCGATTGCCTCGATGTCCTCACCCAGGCGGCGGCCATCCGGGGCGCTTCGCAAGGCCTGATGGTGGAGCTGCTGGGCGACCACCTGCGCCAGCACGTGGTGGCGGAAAAAGACGAGGCAGTGCGTGAAAGCGAGGCCGACCACGTGTTGCAACTGGTGAAGCGCTACCTGGGCTGAGCCCGTATCATCACGGGATACGAGACCCTTCCCAAGGCCTGCGCATGGCACACGGCAAGACGTTCGACGTGGACGTGGCGATCATCGGCGGCGGTGCCGCCGGCATCGGCGCCGCGCGGCGGCTATCAGGGCAAGGCCTGTCGGTGTGGCTGGTGGAGGCGTCGCAACGCCTTGGTGGCCGCGGCTGGACCCTCGACCTCGAGGGCCTCGCGCTCGACATGGGCTGCGGCTGGCTGCATTCGGCCGGGCACAACGCGTGGCGGCAGCTCGCGGAAGACGCCGGTTGGGAGATCGACCGCCGCGCCGCCGCATGGAACCAGCACCAGCCGCATCCGCACTTCACGAAGGCGGAGCAGGACGAAGCGCATGCCGCGTTCGACGCATGGCACGCGCGGCTGATGGATACGCCGCCTGCATCCGATCGCGCCTCCGACGCGCTTGACCCGTCGAACCGCTGGAATGGCTACCTGCAGGCGATGAGCGGCTTCATCAGCGGCGCGGCGCTGGACCGCATCTCCGCCGCCGACTACAACGCCTACGAGCGCGCGGCGACGGAGCAGAACTGGCGGCTGCCACGCGGCTACGGCACCTTGATCGCATCGCATCTTCCGCTGGACACCGGCTGCCGTTTCTCCACGCCCGTGGAGGCGATCGACGCGGAGGGTGAAGGCGTCACGTTGCGCACCCCCACGGGTGGTATCCGTTGCCGCGCTGCCGTCGTCACCGTCTCCACGAACGTGCTGGCGAGCAACGTCATGCGGCTGCCAGATGCCCTCGATGACTGGCGCCACGCCGCGGCATGCCTGCCGCTGGGCTGTGACGAGAAAGTGTTCTTCAGCATCGACGGCACCGTGGACCTGCCGACGGAAGAAGTGCTGGTCGCGAACCCGCACGACCCGGATAGCCCGGTGTTCTATTTCCGCCCTCTGGAACAGCCCCTGGTCGAGACCTTCCTCGGCAGCCGCAGCGCGCACCGCGTGACCGCCGAAGGGCCGGCGGCGACATTCGACCATTTGTCGTCATTGCTGCGGGGCTTGCTCGGCCGTGATGCCGCGAGCCACCTCCGGCCCCTTGCATCGTCTGGCTGGAGCGGCTCGACCTACGTGCGCGGGTCGTACAGCCATGCCCTCCCCACCCAGGCACACCAGCGCCAGCAACTAGCCACGCCGTTCCGCGAAAGGCTTTTCTTCGCGGGTGAAGCGACCCACCCGGATGCGTTTTCCACCGCGCACGGCGCATTGGAGACCGGCATCCGGGCAGGCACCGAAGTACTACAGGCGCTCACGCGCTGAGCGAAGACGCCTTAGCGACGCCAGCCATCGCGGCAGTCATGCCAGCGGCTGTCGCAACGGTCGCCGTGGTAGTCGTGGTAGTAGCCGCGGCTGGGGCGGCGGTCGTCGATGATGCAACCGCTGAGCGACGACGCGGTGACCAGCACGGTAAGCACAAGCAGAAGGCGTTTCATGGCGTTTCCTCCAGGCGTGCATGTCGCACCCTGGGAACCAGCGTGGGCTTGCGAGGCTGAACGCCGAGCCGCTTTTTCTTGTGAAACGCCATGAAACACGGCCGCGCATTCAGCGGCCGGTTGCCCGCCGGTTATCTCACTGAACAGGCGACGACCCCGGCCTGCTCATGCGGCAGGAAGCAGGCGGCCGAGCGGCATCAGCGGCATCACGGGCAGGAGTTCGTACGTCATCAGGCCTGCGGCGACGAGCGGTAGCGCATCGAGCGTCGCCCGTGCCACGTCGACCGACGCCACATCCATCAGGAAGATCGGGCCCGCCTTGTCACGGAACCAGAACTGCTCGACCTTGCCGTCGAGGTAGAGCTTCAGCGTCGAATGCACTTCCGACGGCATGTGGGGACCCAGCTGCTCAGGGGTGAGGGGCGCCGGGGCGGATGCGATGGCAAAGACTTTCATGGTGGTTCCTCGTTGGGGTGGTGGACAGGAATCACTCTAGGCGCGGCGGCCGGTTGCGGGTATCGTCGTAAACGACACCTTTGCAGTCATTCACGCCATGCATATCGCCTTGTTCGCGCTCGACGGCCTGTTCGATACAGGCTTTACCTGCCTACTCGATGCCCTGGCGCTCGCCAACAAGTTCGCGTCGGCCCAGGAAGGCAGCGCGCCCCGGTTCGACATCACCGTCGTCGGGGTGAAGAAGAAGGTAGTCACCGGCCAGGGCTTCATCATCCCGGTGAAACCGGTCACGCCCGCGTTGAAACCGGACTGGGTGGTGGTGCCCGCGTTGGGCGCCGGTTCGCCGGAGGTGCTGGTGCCCGCGTTGATGCGGCCGGACGTGCGCCAGGCGACGAAGCAACTGCTCGCCTGGAAGAACGACGGCGTGAAAATCGCCGCGTCGTGCATCGGCACGTTCATCCTGGCCGAAGCCGGCTTGCTCGACGGGCAGGACGCCACCACGACGTGGTGGCTTGCACCGCTGTTCCGCCAGCGTTACCCGCAAGTGAGGCTCGACGAAACGCGCATGCTCGTGCCCACCGAGGTGGGTGTCACCGCCGGCGCGGCGATGGGCCATCTCGACCTCGCGTTGTGGCTCATCCGCAAGGCCAGCCCCGAGCTCGCCCACATGGTCTCCCGTTATCTCCTCGCCGACATCCGCCGCTCGCAGGCGCCGTACATCATCCCCAACCATCTCGCGCAGGCGGATCCCCTCATCCAGCGCTTCGAACGCTGGGCACGCGACCGCCTGAAGCAAGGCTTCTCGCTCAACGACGCGGCGGGTGCGCTGGCGACAAGCCCGCGATCACTGCAGCGGCGTTGCCAGGCGGTGCTCGGCAAATCACCGCTTGCGTACTTCCAGGATCTTCGCGTCGAACGCGCGCAGTCGCTGCTGCACGGCAGCGGCATGGATGTGGAAGCGATCGCCGCGGAAGTGGGCTACGAAGATGGCGCCACCTTGCGTACCTTGCTAAGGCAGCGGCTTGGCAAGGGTGTGCGCGACCTTCGCGCCGACCTATTGTAAGAAACTTGATATATTTCTCATGCACTTACGCGACGTAACACGTGCAGAAAATGGTTGCGACACCCCGTGTCCCGCCGTATAGTTAAAGCCGATCGGCCAACCCGAACTCGTCGATAAGAGCCCCTGGGCGCTTCTTCGGATAGACGAAGTTTCAGGGTTGGCCATTTTTTTTAATAGAAGTGCTCGTCGCTCGACGCGTAAAGGTCGTGGCACGTCGCGATATTTCCCGCGATCTGATTGAACCTTCGGTCGTCGCCTCGCTCAAACGCCCGCTGGATAGCCCACGCGCAGTAGTCAGCAACCTGCAGGCGCGGATCGCTGCTGGCCGACCAGAACGTGCTGCGCCATGTCACGCCTTCCAGCACCTGCTGCGCCACATCGTTGATCGCCGATCGAAACACGGCACGCTCCCGGTGGGTGCCAATCGATGCAGCCTGTATGAGTAGTTCGTCCCCTGGGCTCGAAATTTTCGGTCCACAGTGCCTGAAATGCACGTACCAAGCGTGCTTGTAGAACGAAAACCTATCCTGGCGCGTGCCAGGAAAGACCTTGGACTTTTCGAGGAGCGTTGCGTCGACGCGAAACCGGCTTGCGCCGAGTAACTCGTAGACCGCATTGCGAACAGCCTCAGGATCTTTCGTTGCGTGGAACTGTTCCGCGTGCAGGTTCATTCCCTGCCATGCGAGCTTCCTTCTCAGCTCAAGGATAGCTGCGCCCAGCGAGCAATCGTCTGTGTGCACGGTGCAGATAACAAAGTAGCGCGATACGTGCGGCTTCCTTGCGAACTCCATGCATCCAGCCTCATCAGCAAAGATGTAGCGCAAACACTTTCCTCAAAAAGGGAGAGCGCAGATCAGACCATGGCTGCCAGCCGTGTAGAAGCGCGCATGCGTTTACCCGGGGTTTCCCGGTGATATGACCGCTGCGTCGTACGCGAGGGATGCTCGATAAATCGTAGATAGCGTGTCGTTGTCAGCGAACCGCATGCCGCGCCACGGCGCGATGCTCATAGAGCTGGTCATCCGCCCGCGCGATCACCTGGTCGACCGTATCGCCTGGCAGCCACACGGCCGAGCCCAGGCTCAGCGACCACTCGCTGGTTTCCAAGGCATCGCCCAGGCATTCCAGCACGTCGTCAAGCGAGGTGGCGCGGTCGATCACCACGAGGAATTCGTCACCGCCCATGCGGACCACGACATCCTCCGCGCCGGCGCAGTCGCGCAGCTGCTGGGCCACGGCGACGAGCACCTCGTCACCTTTCGCATGGCCTTGCGTGTCGTTGATCGCCTTGAAGTGGTCGAGGTCGGCGACGATGCACGCCCACGGGCCGTTTTCGACCGAGCGTTGCTCAAGCCGAGACAGGTATCGTCGGTTCATCGCATGCGTGAGCGGATCGCGCGTGGACCACTCGATGAGCGTGTGTTCGTAACGGCGCTGTTCGGTCACGTCCTGCGCGTGGCCAAGGATGTACGGCTCGCCACCCTCTTCGTCCAGGATGTTCTGGTAGCGCCAGTAGCGCAGCGAGCCATCCTTCGCCACGAGCTCGAGGATGCCCATGCCGCTCAGTTCCGCCTTGATGCGCTGCAGGTAGCTGTCCATCGCGACATGCCGCGTGGGCTGCATGAAGTGTTTCAGGTTCTGGCCCACCATCTCGCCGATTTCATAGCCGAGCGACGCGGCGGCGGCGGGGTTCACCGAGAGCACTTCGCCGTCCAGGTCGTGCGTGCAGATGAGGCCGAGCGAATACTGGAACAGCTTGCGGTACCGGCGTTCGCTCAACTCCAAGGAAAGCAGCGCCGTCTTGCGTTCGGTCACGTCCTGCACGGCACCAGCCAGCCGCACGGGCACGCCGTCTTCGCGCTCGACGGCGCCCACGGCGCGCATCCAGATGTGGCGCCCGGTCGCGGTGATCATCGGCACCGTCAGGTCCCATGGGATATCGTGGTTCCGCGCGCGCTCCATGGCGTCGGCGAGTTCGGCCTGCGTTTCCGGGAGATAGAACGCCAGCGCTTGCTCCAGCGAAGGCTGGGAGCCCACGGGCATGTCGTGGATGCGGCAGGTTTGTTCCGACCACTGCAGCGCCCCGGTCTTGAGATCGAATTCCCAGCCGCCCACGCCGGCGACGCGACCCGTGCGCTGCAGGAACTGCTGCTTCTCGTCCAGCTCGCGCTCGAGCCGGCGCGCGCGGCGCGTCTCGGCCAGCGCGACTTCGCGCTGGCGGATCAGGTCGGCGCGCTGCTCCAGCGCCATCGATGCCGCGGCGGCAAGGTGGTGCAACGCGCGCAGCTGGTCGGGGCGCAGGATGCGGGGCTGGCGATCGATGACGCAGAGGGAACCGAGGTGCGTGCCGTCGGCGAGGGTCAACGGCACGCCGGTATAAGCGCGAATGTTCGGCGCATTGGTAACGAGCGGGTTATCGGCGAAGCGTGGGTCGCGCGTGGCGTCTTCCACTTCGAGCATGATGCCGGAGCGCACGACGTGGTCGCAGAACGCGTACTCGCGCGGTGTTTCCGTCACGCCGGGCAAGCCGGTGTTGGCTTTGAACCACTGCCGGTCGCGGTCGATGAGGCTGATGAGCGAAATCGGCATGCCGGCGACTTCGGCGGCGGCCTTGACGAGGACGTCGAAGAAATCCTCGGCGTCTGAATCCAGCACGGCCAGGTTGTGCAGGCGCTCGAGGCGCTCAACCTCGCTTACAGGCATGTCCGGCTTCCGTCGTTCGCGACAGGCTAGCCGATGATCATCGGTCGATGTGAAGGCTGCGTCGCGTTATGGCGGGGCCGCGCCTGGCGGCGAAACTTCTTTCGAATCGCCGTGCGGGTTGGGCGGCACGTTTGCCGCATGGTAACTTTCCGGCCAGTTTTGATGCGTAACCGGGGCCACCATGCGGGCACGAGGGGAACATGACGCGGTGGTGCTGGCCGCGGGCGGCAGCGCCAGGCTCGGCCGACCCAAGCAGTTGCTGACCATCGCCGGGGAAACCCTCCTGCAGCGCACCGTGCGCATGGCCAGGGCCACGTGCCCCACCCGCCTGCTGGTGGTGCTGGGCGCCGGGGCCGAAACGCTGGCCCCGCTGGTCACCGGTTCCACCATCGTGTTCAACCCCACGTGGGAGGAGGGCCTGGGCTCGTCGCTTCGCCGCGCGGCGGCGGCGCTCGCCGGCCGGCCCTACCCCGTGCTGGTCACCATCGTCGACCAGCCCTGCCTGACGCAGGAGCACCTCGAGAAGCTCTTCGTCGCCTACGACGGCAGCTGCGACGTGGTAAGCGCCTATGGCGATGCGCTTGGCCCGCCGGCGCTGGTCCGCCCGGCCACGATGGCCATGGCCGCGACGCTACAGGGCGATACAGGCTTCCGCCGCCTGTGGACGGGCAGCCACCCGGCGGCTGTCCGCCGCGATGCGCTGGGCCGCGACCTCGATACACCGGAAGACGTGGCCGAGGCGGTGGCCGCCGGGCTGCTCGACGGCTGATACTCATTCTTGACGGGCCCCCACCGCCCGTTCAGAATTTTAGCTGCCGCGTCAGGGGACTTGCGGCACCCAGTACGGACAAGGGGTTCGCCCACCGGCGAGCCGTATTCGCGCGTCACCGCGCACGCTCAGGAAGAACACGCCATGCCCAAGCTCGCCCGCCGCCTCGCGGCCCTCCTCGCGCTCTCGCTCCTCGCGTTCGCCGCCCATGCCGAAGGCGTCAAGGACCTGCCCTGGCAGGTTGGCCCCACCAAGGTGCAGGTGGGTTCGCACGCCTCGCTCGACGTGCCGGCCGGCTACGCCTTCCTCGGCCCCGACGGCACGCGCCGCCTCGACGTCATCATGCACAACCCGCCCAACGAGGCGGACAGCTACACGCTCGCGCCGGAAAGCCTCGACTGGGCCGCCTTCTTCAGCTACGACGACGTGGGCTACGTGAAGGACGACGACAAGCTCGACGCCGACGACCTGCTGAAGTCGGTGTCGGAAGGCACGCAGGCCAGCAATGCCGAACGCCGCAAGAACAACTGGGACACGATCAGCGTCGAGGGCTGGAAGACCAAGCCCGTGTACGACACCACGTTCAAGTCGCTCACCTGGTCGTTCATCATCCGCAACGACCAGACCCACCACGAGTCGATCAACTACAACGCGCGCCTGCTGGGCCGCAGCGGCGTGATGAGCGCCATCGTCGTCGCCAGCCCCACCAAGATCGATACCGCCATCGGCGAGTTCAAGAGCGCCGTGGGCGGCTTCGCGTTCAACCCGGGCCAGTCGTACAGCGATTTCCGCTCGGGCGATCGCGTGGCCGAATACGGCCTCGGTGCGCTGATCGTCGGTGGCGCCGCCGCCGTGGCCGCGAAAAAGGGCTTCTTCACCGTGATCCTCAGCGCGCTGGCCGCGGGCTGGAAGCTCGTGCTGGTCGGTTTCGCCGCCATCGGCACGTTCTTCAAGCGCCTGTTCACGCGTAGCAAGGCCTGATCGCGCCGATGTTCCCGCATGCGTGGTGGCTGCTGGCCGGCGTCGTGGCGATGTATGTCTACGACGCCGTGCAGCTGCTCTATCACAACGAGGTGGTATTCCACGAAGGCCGCGACGGGCGCTGGGCTTTCTCGGTCGGCTCCGAGTTCCAGCTGGGCGGGCGGCATGTGTTCCTGCCGCCAATGCTGGCCCCCACGCGGGCGCTGCTGCGCCTGCGCTGGAGTTCGCAGAAAGCACCGGGGGCGGCACGGCCGCTGCACGGTCTGCGTGCATGGCGAGCGGCGGTGGCGGCATGCGCCTGGCCGGTGCTGCTCGTCGCCTGCCTGTTCGCCGCGATGCCGGCCGTCGTGTTCAGCCCCATCCCGGTGATCCTCGCATGGATGGCGGCGCTCTACCTGGCCATCCTCTCCGCGGTGCTGCGCGTATGGCGGGTACGCCGCGCGGCCGGGCTCAGCAGGAAGGAAGCCGCGGGCATCACCTCCGATGCGTTGCTGTGCGCGCCGTATGCGCTCGACATCATCCGCAAGCAGGGCGTGCGCGCGGGCGATCGCTTCGAGCTCGTCGCCGTGGCCCACGCGCTGCTCGATGCACCGGAACGCGAACGCCTCGCCCGCGCCATCCAGGCACGGGTGAAGCTACAGATGGAACTCGAGGACCTGGAAAGCGAGCGCCACGCGCAGCTCCAGGCGTATTCCCTGCAGATCGAAGGCGCCCTCGCATGAACCTCACCGACGTCGTCGTCATCGTCATCGCGCTGTTCATCGGCTACAAGTTCGTCTCCGCGATGATGGGCGAGCCGAAGCAGCCGAAGGCACCGCCTGGGCAGCCGCCGGCGCCGCGTATCGGTAGCGACACGCGGCGCGACGACCCGCCCTGAGCCTTCTCAGCCCGGCACCTTCGCCACCACCTTGATCTCGAACTGGAAGCCCGCGAGCCACGTGACGCCGATGGCAGTGGCGGTGGGGTACGGCGCGCCGCCCAGTACTCGGAGGCGATCGACCACATCCGCTCGAAGTGCGTCTCGGGGTCGACGATGAAGACGATGACGTCGACCACGTCGTCGAACGTGCAGCCCGCCGCGCCGAGCACGGCATTGAGGTTCTGGAAGGCGAGGCGGACCTGGGCATCCAGGTCGGGTTCGGGCGAGCCATCCAGGCGGGCGCCGACCTGGCCGGAGACGAACAGGAAGCCATCGGACTTCACGGCGGGGGAATAGCGGTGGTTTTCATACAGGGCGTGGCGGCCCGGGGGAAAGACAACGTCGCGCTTGGCCATGGGGGTTCTCCAGTGGGGTTTCCTCCAATCTAGGCACCCGCGGGGCCTTGATAAACGGCCAGTTCCACCCATCACTGTTTGGAGAAGCCAAACAATGGGGGGTGGCGCATGGACCGGTTCGACGCGATGCAGGCCTTTGTCCGCGTGGTGGAGACGCGCAGCTTCACCCGCGCCGCCGACACCCTGCGCATGAGCAAGACCACGGTGACCCAGCTGGTGCAGCAGCTCGAGGCGCGCCTGCGGGTGAAGCTGCTGAACCGCACGACGCGCAAGGTGAATGTCACCGCGGATGGCGCCGCCTATTACGAGCGCGCCGTGCGCCTGCTGGCGGAACTGGACGATGCGGAAACCAGCCTCTCCGACGCCAGCACGCTGCCCCGTGGCCGGCTGCGCGTTGACCTGCCCGCGCCGTTCGCGCGGCTGGTAGTGGTACCCGCGCTACCCGAGTTCCATGCCCGCTACCCCGATATCCAGATCGACTTCGGCGTGAGCGACCGCATGGTGGACATCATCGGCGAGAACGTCGACTGCGTGGTGCGCGGTGGCAGCATCCTCGACCAGTCGCTCATCGCGCGACGCATCGGCGACCTCACGCTCGGCGCCTTCGCCGCCCCGTCGTACATCGCGCGACGCGGCAAGCCGCTGGACCCGCGCGAGCTCGAGAGTGGCGACCACGACGTGGTCGGCTTCCTGTGGGCACGCACGCGCAAGACCTACCCTTACGTCATGCACCGTGGCGACGAGCGGCTCGAATGGCAGGGCCACCACGCCTTCACGTTCGACGACGGCAACGCCTTCCAGGCCGCCATCCTCGCCGGCCTGGGCGTGGCGTGGCTCCCCGCATACATGGCGAAAGCGCACGTCGCGCGTAGTGAGCTGGTGCCGCTGTTCGACGACTGGCGCTTCGAGACCATGCCGATGTCGGTGGCCTACCCGCCCAACCGCCACGTGAGCGCGAAGCTGCGCGTGTTCATCGAATGGGTGGCCAGCCTCATGGATGAAGGCGCAGGCCCTTCGTAGCCTTCTCGATGCCCTTGCGCGGCCCACGCAACGCGAGGCCGACGAAGTGGGGGGCCTCGGGGTCTTCGGCGAGGAACACCTCGCGGTTGGCCTCGTCGTGCGTGGAGGCGAACATCGCTTCCACATACACGGCGCGGGTCAAGTCGCGCTCCAGCGCGACGCGCCACGCGTGTGCGAGCTGCGCGGTATCGGCGGCGAAAATAAGCATCGGCTGTGCGAGCAGGCGCGCATGTTCGCGGCCGGCGGCATCGCGGTAGGGCTCGGCGCCCATCGCCTCGGGCGCGGCGCCCGCGATGCCCGTGGCGAGGAAGGCGGCCACGTTGAGCTTCTGCCACACCATCAGGTCGTCGCGGATCAACAGGGCGACGCGGGTATCGAACGGGGTCATGGGGCTCTTCGTGGAAGTGTATTAGGCTGGCCCAGTAAAACTCCGAACGGTATTCAGCAGAAGGCGGGCGCGGCCCCATGGGCGAAAAAACGAAGATGGTTTCGGCGAAAGGCACTGAAGGGGCCCGGCTGGACCCGATCGACCGAAAATTATTAGGCGCCCTGGCCGGGGACGCGACCCTGAGCTACGCCGCCCTGGCAGAACGGCTGCACCTCTCCGCCCCCGCCTTGCACGAGCGGGTGAAGCGGCTGCGCCGCGACGGTGTCATCAAAGGCACCGTGGCCGTGCTGGATGGCCCGAAGGTGGGGCGGCCGCTGCTGGCCTTCGTGCACGTGGATACGACGAGCTGGGCGGTGACGCGGCAGCTGCTCGCGCTGCAGGCGTTCCCCGAGGTGGAGGAAATCCACACCGTGACCGGCGAGAGCGCCATGCTGCTGAAGGTACGCACGGCCGATACGCGTGGCCTGGAGAGCCTCCTCGAGCGCATCCACGCCATGGAGGGGTTCAAGGGCACGCGCAGCTACATCGCGCTGTCGACGTACCTGGAGCGGGGCGCCAGCCCCGAAGAGCCGACGCCGCCGCTGGGCTAGCGGCTTACCAGGGCAGGGTCTTGCCGAGGTAGCTGAACGTGCCGCTGGGGCCGTTTGCGTCCAGCGTGGCCATCTGCACGCTCGACTTCGCGCCCGTCGGCACGTCGATCTCGCCGTGGCCGCCATTCATGTCGGTCTGCACGTAGCCCGGGTGGATGGCATTGACCTTGATCGGCGTATCGCGCAGCTCGTACGCGAGGTGGATGGTCCACGCGTTGATCGCGGTCTTCGACACGTTGTACGCCGGGATCTTGAAGCCGTAGATGGGCGACGACGGGTCCAGGTGCATGGCGATCGAGCCCAGCTGGCTCGAGACGTTGACGATGCGGCCCGCAGGCGCGGCCTTCACCAGCGGCAGGAAGGCGTTCGTTACCTCGACCACCGCGAACAGGTTGGTGTCGAAAGTCTCGCGCCACACCTGCAGCGACTGCTGCGACGGCGCCTTGTCGAGGGCGTCGACCAGGATGCCGGCGTTGTTCACGAGGATATCGAGCTTGCCGTAGGCGTCTTTCACCGTCTTCACCGCGGCCTCGATCGAGGCGCTGTCGGTGACGTCGAGGACGATGGCCTCCACCGGCAGGCCGGCGTCGGCCAGCTTCTTCGCGGCGTCTTTCGCACGGCCGGCATCGCGGCCGGCGAGCAGGGTATGGATACCCTGCTCGGCGAGCTGGCGGACGGTTTCGAAGCCGATGCCGCGCGTGGCACCCGTTACAAGTGCAACCTTCTTTGACTCATTCATTGCGATGACGCTCCCAGGGGCTCATGGATAAGGGACAACCATGAGCACTTATGGGCGCCTTTGCGGCTAAACAACTCCCCGGGTCAACGCGACATCCCCTACCAACGCATAGTTGTGCATCGGCCGCAGGCTGTGGTCGCTGGCGACGTAAAGGTCGATGTCGCCCGCGGTGTCGCGGATATTGCTGCGCGGGCCAGCCAGGCGCCCCGCCTTGCCGGCAGGCTCGGCCGGATCGCCCCAGCCCAGCGACAGCTTGGCGGCCGTCGCCGGCAGATCCGCCTTCAGCACGATCTGCAGCGTATTGGCGGCGATGACCATCACCCCGGCGATAAGATTGTTGTCCGTGGCGCTGGCCGGGACGATGGCATTGTTCACGTCGCGGATATCGAGCCCGTAGTTACGGGTGAACGCCACCCAGCTGCCATCGAGCACCAGGATGCCGGCGGGCACGTTGAAGACGACGTTGATGGTGCGTGGGCTCGTGATGGTGGCCGACACCATGTCGAGCGCGGGGTTACGCATGGGCAGGCCCGCCTGGCGGTCCTGGATGAGCTGGAAGATGGCGCGGGCGAAGTAGCGGCCCTGCCAGCGGTGGCTCTCGTTGGTGAGGTGCAGCATAGGCTGCTTCTGCGCCGATTCGTCGAAGTAATCGAACATGTATTGCGGGTTCGCCATGCGCATGTAGGTGCTGGCGAGGCAGGCATCGCGCTGCGCCAGCGCGATGAACGGGTTGCAGAAGGCCATGCTGGTGGCGCCGTAGCTGTTGTGGCTGCACACCTGGCCGACGAGCCACAACGGCCGCCATGCCTGCTCGGGGAGCATCACCTGGCACAGCTTTGTCCAGTGCGCGGCCTCCAGCGCCTTGAGCTTCGAGGCGTAGGTTTTGCGGGTTTCGCTGAGCCCCGTCGAATCCGCCTCGCCCTGCTGCCACGTCGTGGCGAGCCAGCCGATGTTGCCACCGCTGGTCGCCGCCTCCGCGCGCATCAGGGCCACCATGTACTGCAGGCGAATCTGGTTGTCCTTCCACCCTTGGTAGCCGCTGAGGTTGTTGGCCGCGAGGGCGCTGGAGAAGTAGCCAATGGGGCGACCGCCCTCGGCACCGGTGAAGGCGCTGTAACGGCTGTATTGCGCGAGGAAGGGAACGCCCGTGAGTGCCGCCGTGTATTCCACGAGGCCATCGGCGCAGGCGTTGGTACCTACCTCGCCGCCCGTGCCATGGCCACCGTCGTATTCGACGAGGGGCGCGAACGACGCCATCGCCGCCGGGTCGGTACCCGGCCGAACGCCGCCGTTGAAGGTGACGTTCGCATAGATCTCCTGCAGGGTGAGCGCTGGCCTGCCCCCCGTGCCCACGGCGTTGGATTGCCCATGGAACATGATGAGTTCGCGCCTTGCGCGGACGATCACATCGCTTGGCAGTGGGGCGGCGGCTGCCCCTGCTGGCTCGCTGAACAACGCGGCGAGTCCCGTCAGGCCGGTCGTGCTTGCCAGGCCAATACCGCCAACGGCCGCCAGGCTCTGGCGGAGGAAGTCGCGGCGGGGCCGTGACGAGTCGTCCTCTTTCATGGTTGCGCCTCACTTAAGGGGGAGGGGGTGGCGCGTCGAAAAGGAGCGTGTTGCGAGGGGCCCGATACTAGGCGGGCAAATGCGCGCGAAAGGTGCACGCTGCCGTCTTCGCTTAGTGGTTCAAATTGGCGTGGGAAAGATGTTCCCAGCGCGTCACGACGTTGCACCACGATGGGCCGCAGGAACGTGTGGGGCGCTATCATGGGCGCCTGCCCCTGCCCCCTGGAGTCGAGATGAACGTTTCCATCGCACCCGGCGTCGATGTCGGTAACCGCTTGCCGTTCGTGCTGTTTGGCGGCCTCAACGTGCTGGAAGACCTCGATTCGACCCTGCATGCCGCAGGAAAGTACGTGGAAGCCACGCGCAAGCTGGGTATTCCCTATGTGTTCAAGGCCAGCTTCGACAAGGCGAACCGCTCATCGCTGCATTCGTACCGTGGCGTGGGCCTGCAGGAAGGCATGCGCATCTTCGAGCGGGTGAAGGCCGAGTTCGGCATCCCGCTCATCACCGACGTGCACGAAGTGGCACAGGCGGCCGTGGTGGCCGAGGTGGTCGACGTGCTGCAGGTGCCGGCGTTCCTCGCGCGCCAGACCGATCTCGTCGAAGCCATCGCGAAGACGGGCCGCGCGGTGAACATCAAGAAGCCGCAGTTCATGAGCCCCACGCAGATGAAGCACGTCACCAACAAGATCGAGGAGGCGGGCAACAAGCGCATCATCCTCTGCGAGCGCGGCACGCAGTTCGGCTACGACAACCTCGTCGTCGACATGCTGGGCTTCCGCGAGATGATCGAATCCACCGGTGGCTACCCGGCCATCTTCGATGTCACGCACAGCCTTCAGCGCCGCGACGCCGGCAGCGAAGCCAGCGGTGGCCGTCGCCGCCAGGTGGTGGAGCTTGCGCGTGCGGGCATGGCCGTCGGCCTCGCGGGCCTGTTCCTCGAAGCCCACGCCGACCCGGACCACGCCCGCTGCGATGGCCCCAGCGCCCTGCCACTGCATGCGCTCGAGCCGTTCCTCGCGCAAGTCAAAGCGCTGGACGACCTGGTGAAAAGCTTCGCGCCGCTCGATATCCACTAAGCGCGATGGCACACCGGCGGTTCAAGCAGGTTGACGTATTCGGGGGGCCACCGTTCATGGGCAACCCCGTGGCGGTGGTGCTCGATGCGGAAGGCATGGCGGATGAGCAACTCGCCGCCATGGCCCGCTGGACGAACCTTAGCGAAACCACGTTCGTGCTCCCGCCATCCGATCCGCGCGCGGATTACCGCGTACGCATCTTCACCACCCTGTACGAGCTGCCCTTCGCCGGGCACCCCACGCTGGGCACCTGCCATGCGTGGCTCGAGGCCGGCGGCGTGCCGAAGGGCGGCGAGATCATCCAGGAGTGCGGCGTGGGGCTGGTTCGCCTCCGCCGCGATGGCAGCATGCTGGCGTTCGCGGCGCCCCCGTTGCAGCGCTCGGGGCCGGCCGATGCTGCCCGAGTCGAGGCCGTGCGTGGCGCGCTCGGCGTGGCGGCCGGCGACCTGCTCGATGCGCAATGGGTGGACAACGGCGCCGGCTGGCTTGCGCTGCGCCTGTCGAGCCGCGCGGCGGTGCTCGCCCTGGCGCCTGATTTCCCGGCCCTTGGCGACGTCCCCGTCGGTGTCTTCGCGGCCGATGGTGATGCCTTCGAACTGCGCGCTTTCATCGCCGGCGACGGCTTGCAGGAAGACCCCGTGACCGGCAGCCTTGCGGCAGGCGTGGCGGCGTGGCTCGCACGCGATGGCCTGGCCCCCGATGCCTACGTGTTCCACCAGGGTTGCAAGCTCGGCCGGGACGGCCATATCCACGTTCGTCGCGAAGGCGCTGGGCTGTGGATCGGTGGGCGCACCACGACCCTCGTCGATGGAACGGCGCGCACCGACGAGCGCTAGTCCACGACATCGACCTCACGCACGACATCGATGAACGCGCGCAGCGGTGCCGGCACCTGCCGGTAGCTCGCATAGTAGAGGCAAAGCGCGGGTGTCTCGGGTGACCACTCGCCCAACAGCACGACCAGCCTGCCATCCGCGAGCGCATCCCGCGCAAACGGTTCCGGCACAAAGGCCACGCCCATGCCCGCGATGGCCGCCGCCACCATCAGGTCGTTGTCGTCGAGGCTGAGCGCGCCCGGCACGTCGACCTGCACCTCTTGCTTGCCCTTGCCGAATTCCCAGCGGTAGCGCTTGCCGCTCGGCAGGCGCTGGCGGATGCACTGGTGGTGAAGCAGGTCCCGCGGCTTGCGCGGCATGCCGGCGCGTTGGACATAGCCAGGCGATGCCACCGCGATGAAACGCACCGGGCCACCGAAGCGTACCGCCACCATGTCACCGGGCACGGCTTCGTCCAGCCGCACGCCGGCGTCGAAGCCCTCGGCCACGATGTCGACGAAGCGCCCTTCGCTGACCAGGTCGAGCTCGACGCGGGGGTGGCGTTGCAGGAAGAGGGGAATGGCGTGGTCGAGCAGCCAGCGCGCGCCGCCCTTGTTCGCGTTGATGCGCAGGGTGCCGACGATCTCCCCTTCGCCGTGGCTGAGGTCATCGAGCGCTTCGTCCAGGTCCTGCAGCAAGGGCGCGGCGCGCTGGAGCAGCTTTTCGCCGGCCTCGGTAACCGCGACGCTGCGCGTGGTCCGGTGCAGCAGCCTTACACCAAGGCGATCCTCGAGACCCTTCACCGCATGGCTCAGCGACGAGCGCGAGACGCCCGACGCATCAGCGGCACGCTGGAAGCCGCGATGCCGCGCGACCTGGATGAACGCCTTGAGGTCCGCCAGGGTGATATCCGCCATTGGTGAAAATTCCCCACGAGGCCATGCATATTGGTGCATCTTATCAGCCCAGTACCCAGCGCCTATCTTGGAGAAACACCCTTCCGGAGAACTCCTTATGAAGACCTGGCTGATTACCGGCGCCTCGTCGGGCCTGGGCCTCGACATGACCCGCAAGCTGCTTGCCCGCGGCGACCGGGTGGTTGCCTGTGGCCGCCGTGGCGAACGCCTGGAACCGCTCGCCGCCGAGGCGGCCGACCGCCTGCGCATCGTGCGCTTCGACCTTACCGACACGGCGGCGCTGCGCCGCGAAGTCGACGCGGCCTTTGCTGCCTTCGGCCGCATCGATGTGGTGGTGAGCAACGCGGGATACGGACTCTTTGGCGCCGCCGAGGAGGTCTCCGACGAGCAGATCGACCGCCAGCTCGCGACCAACCTCACCGCCTCCATCCAACTGGTGCGCGCCGTGCTGCCGCACCTGCGTGCGCAGGGCGGCGGCCGCATCGTGCAGCTGTCGTCCGAAGGCGGCCAGGTGGCCTACCCGAACTTCAGCCTTTACCACGCAAGCAAATGGGGTATCGAAGGCTTCCTCGAAGCGGTAGCGCAGGAGGTGGCACCGTTCGGCATCGATGTGCTCATCGCCGAGCCAGGCCCGACGGCGACGGAGTTTGGCAGCGGCCTCGACCGCGCGCCTGAAATGCCGGTGTATGACGCCACACCCGCCGGCGATGTGCGCCGTGGCATCGCCAGCGGCGCGTTCGCCATCAAGGGCGACGCGGGGCGCACGGTCGACGCGATGATCCAGGCCGCCGACCAGCGCGAACCGCGGCGACGGCTTGCGCTGGGCAGCACGGCCTACGAGAACATCCACCGCGCCCTGCTCGCGCGGCTGGACGACCTCACGACGCAGAAGGCGGTGGCGTACTCGGCTGATAGCGACGGCTAGGTCAGATGCCCTGCCCGCCCGACACTTCGATCCGCTGGGCATTGACCCAGCGGTTCGCGGGCGAGAGAAGGCTGGCGACCATCGGGCCGATGTCATCGGCCACGCCAACACGGCCCAGTGCCGTGATGCCCGCGAAAAAGTCGTTGTATTCGGGCGTATCGCGCACGGCGCCACCGAAGAAATCGGTTTCGATGGCACCGGGCGCCACCGTGTTCACGGCGATGCCGCGGCTGCCCAGCTCCTTCGCCATGTACACCGTGAGCACTTCGACGGCACCCTTCACCGCGGCGTACGCCGACCAACCCGGTGCGGCGACGCGCGTGAGGCCCGTGGACAGGTTCACGATGCGGCCACCGTCGACCAGCAACGGAAGCAGCGCTTGCGTGAGGAAGAACACGCCCTTGAAGTGCACGTCCACGAGGCGATTGAACTGCGCCTCGGTGGTTTCGCTAATTGGCGCGAAGTCACCGTGGCCGGCGTTGTTCACGAGGTGGTCGAACGTCTCGCGGCCCCAAGTGCTGCGCAAGGCGGCGCAGAAACGCGTGGTGAAGTCGGCGAAACCCTCGGCCTTGCCGACATCGAGTTGCAGGGCGACGGCCTTGCGGCCAAGCGCCTCGACCTCGGCGACGAGCGCCGCGGCCTCGGCGGCGCGCTGCTGGTAGGTGATGACCACATCGCCGCCGTTACGGGCGACGTGCAGGGCAGTGTTGCGGCCGAGGCCGCGGCTGGCACCGGTGATGAGGGAGATGGTGGTCATGGGGTTCTCGGGGGTGGTGGGTGATGGCGCCAGTGTGCGCGGGGGACGCTTGGGAGCCTTTGCCTGGATGTCGTCGGGCTTTGCCCGATCCTCCGAGGTGGTCTCTCTGGTGCCTTGGTGGGGCTATGATGCGGGGGTCATGAATCCACGCCCGGCTGACCCATTACTCCAGACCGCCCGCCGGTATGCCGATGCCGCCGTGGGCGCCGGCGGTTCGGTGGCTACCCCCGTGCCGGGGCTGACCGTCATCCGCTGCGATGCGCCGAGCGGCCTCGATTACGCCATCTCGCGCCCCCTCGCCTGCCTGGTGCTCCAGGGCAGCAAGCGCGTGACGCAAGGCACCCACACGTTCGATTTCACCGCGGGTGATTCGCTGTTGATCACAGCCGACGTGCCCACCGTCAGCCAGATCACCGACGCCAGCCCGGAGGCGCCGTATTACTCGCTGGTGATGGATCTCGAACTGCCGCTGGTGGCCGAGCTGCTCGTAGAAATGCAGGCCGAGGCCGTGCCCGCACGTTCACCCGTGCGCGTGGAGCCGACCGACGGTGAAGTCGCCGACGCGGCGTTACGGCTCATGCGGCTGCTTGATCGTCCGGGCGCACTGCCAGTGCTGCGCGCGCAGTTCGTCCGCGAACTGCACTACTGGCTGCTAGCGGGCACGCACGGCGATGCCATCCGCCAGCTCGGCTGGCCCGACAGCCACGCGCAACGCATCGCGCGTGCGGTGGCCGTGCTGCGCACCGCGTATGCGGAGCCATTACCGGTGGAACGGCTCGCCGCCGTGGCCGGCATGAGCCCATCGTCGTTCCACGAGCACTTCCGGAAGACGACGTCGCTCTCGCCGCTGCAGTTCCAGAAGCAACTCAGGCTCATCGAGGCGAAGCGGCTGATGACGGCCGAGGGCGCGTCGGCAAGCAGCGCCGCGTTCGCCGTAGGCTACGAAAGCGTGCAGCAGTTCACGCGGGAATACCGGCGGCTCTTCGGCTTGCCGCCTGCGATGGACAGGGCGCGCGTGCGTGCAGGCACCTAGCGCCGTTCACTCAGTTCGCGGAGATACTTGCGCAACAAGCTGGCCCGCTTCGGCCGGAAAGTCGTCGTTGTTGGCTCCACGCGCTGGATGCGCTCCAGCCGGAACATGCGGAAGCCATCGCGCAGGCAGCAGCGCGCCAGCAACATGAGCATGTTTTCCAGGTAGACGACGGCCAGCGGCCAGATCGTGCGCTCCGTCGCTTCACCGTTTCGATCGGTGTAGGCGATGACGAGCGCGCGTTCCTCCCAGCAGGCTTCGCGGAGCGTCTCCACGTGTTCAAGCGGCGCGTAGCGCGGCGTCATGCGCCGCACGTGTGAGATGGCGTGCACCAGGTGTTCCTGCGTCTTCGACGGTAGCGTCGCCGCAACCTTCGCGAGCACCGCGCCGGCGGCGTCCGCGAGGGCAGGGTCACCCATGTGGCGCACCTCGGCCATGCCCAGAGTGATCGCCTCGATCTCCAACCGCGTGAAGCCCTGCGGCCGCAGGATGCCGTCGTTGATGAGCGTGTAGCCGTAGCCGCGTTCCGAATCGATCTCGGCGCCGCCAGCACGCAGCACTTCGATGTCGCGGTACACGGAACGCAGCGATACCTCCGCTGATGACGCCAGTTGCTGCGCCGTCACCGGCGGCGGCATCGAGCGGAGCAGGTGCAGCAGCCGGAAGAGGCGATTGGAGCGCGACATTCAATTGACAGGAACTGGCAGGAGGGGTGCCTATCTTAAGCGCTCACACCCACCCAGGAGCCACCGCCCATGTCCGTTCGCACCGTCACGCACCTCAATTTCCGCGGCCAGGCCCGCGACGCGCTCCATTTCTACCGGCAGGCGCTAGCTGGCCAGCTGACGCTGGTGAGCTACGGCGACGCCGGCCAGCCCGGGCTGGCGGCCGACCCGTCGCACGTCATCTGGGGCCAGGTGGCCACCGACGCCGGCTTCCACGTCATGGCCTACGACGTGCAGGCCGACCTGCCGTGGAACCCCGGTGAGAACGCTTTTTTCATCTCGCTCCGCTGCGATAGCGAGGACGAGGCGCGGACCTTGTGGAACGCGCTTGGCGAAGGTGGCACCGTGCGCGAGCCCATGGGCCCGTCTCCGTGGTCACCGCTGTACGGCAAGCTCGAAGACCGCTTCGGCGTCATCTGGCTCATCGACGTGGCGGTGGCTTACCGCTGATCGGGTTCCCG
Source organism: Luteibacter yeojuensis (assembly GCF_000964085.1). GTDB lineage: Bacteria > Pseudomonadota > Gammaproteobacteria > Xanthomonadales > Rhodanobacteraceae > Luteibacter > Luteibacter yeojuensis_A. Next base: position 67,428 of record NZ_JZRB01000014.1, on the reverse strand, counting down.
ACCACGCCAACGGCGGCAGTGGTGAGGGGCGTGGTCTATCCTCGGTGGCACCCTTTGGTGCCATCCCGGCCATGACCTACACGCCCTCCCTCGCCGATCTTGGCCCGCGTATCTGCGTCCTCGGGCCGTCGAACAGCGGTAAGTCCACTCTGGCGGATGCGATGGGCCGGGCGCTCGACCTGGACGTGGTCCACCTCGACCAGCTGCACCACCTGCCGCATACGGCGTGGCGGCCACGCCCGCGCGATGAATTCCACGCGCTCCATGATGCGGCGATCGACGGCGACCGCTGGGTGATCGATGGGAACTACTCGTCGTGCATGCCACAGCGTTTAGCGCGCGCCACGGGCGTGGTCTTGCTCGACGTATCGACGCTTACAAGCCTTCGCCGTTACCTGTGGCGCACGTGGTTCGGCCACCGCCGCGTCGGCGGCCTGGACGGAGCGCGGGAGCGAGTCCACTGGGCAATGCTTCGGCATGTCGTCTTCGCAACCCCGGCGAATCGTCGGCGCTACGCCGCCATGTTCGAGCAGCTACCGATGCCAAAGGTGCGGCTTGCGTCGGTACGTGCGATCCATGCGGCGTACGCCGCATGGCGCTTGCCGGAACCTAGGCCTGATAGTTAATCGACCAACACCACGACCTTGCCCCCCGCCTTGCCACCCTCGACAAGGTCGAGCGCGGCATTGCCTTCGGCCAGCGTGAAGCGCTGCGACGACATCACTGGGCGCAGCTTGCCGGCATCCACCAGCTTTGTCGCCTCCGCCATGATGGCGCCGTGGTGCTCGCGGCCCTTGCCGGTGAGCAGGGGCATGAGCGTGAAGACGCCCGAATACGTCGCCGCGCGGAATGACAAAGGCGCGAGCGCGTGCGTGCCCCAGCCGAGGCTGCTCACCACGTGGCCGCCGTAACGGCGCGCCGCGACGAAGCTGGCATCGAGCGTGGCGCCGCCAAGGGTGTCGTACACGATGTCGAAACCTTCGCCCGCGGTGTGTGCGTCGACGACCTCGCTGATCGGCGCATCGCGGTCGATCCACGTCGCCCTCAGGCCTTCGATGATCGCCCGCTGCACGCGGCTGCCCGTGGCGTACACGTGGGCGCCACGGCCGACCGCGAGCTGCACCGCCATGCTGCCGACGCCACCGGCGCCGGCGATGACCAGCACCGACTGGCCCTCGCGCACGTTGGCGCGGTCCACTAGCCCTTCCCACGCGGTGATGAAGGCGAGCGGGAGCGCCGCCGCTTCGATAGGCGGCAAGGTCGCCGGTGCGTGGGCGAGCAGGCGGGCATCGACGGCGGCGTACTGCGCCAGCGAACCTTGTACGCCGCCGACGCCGCCGGTCATGCCATACACCGCGTCGCCGGCCTGGAAGCCCTCGACACCGGCGCCCACCACCTCGACCGTGCCCGCCATGTCGATGCCCAGGATGGCCGGCGCGGGGTGGCGGGCGTGGCCGCCCTGGCCCGCGCGGATCTTCCCATCCAGGGGGTTGAGGCCGGCCGCGGTGATGCGGACGAGCACTTCGCCCGGGCCTGCGACCGGACGCTCGACGGTGCTGAGGACAAGGGGCTTGCCAGCGGCATCGAGGCGCAGGGCGGACATGGTGGCGTTGGCGTTCATCGGGGTTCTCCGGGGCGACGGCGTCGCTGATGACGCTACGTTAGGCCATGCCCAGACGCATGGGAACGCCCGTAATTGCACGCCGACCATGCATAAATGCATGATACGGCGATGGAATGGAGCGACCTCAGGATCTTCCTCGCCGTGGCCCGTGGGGGCACGCTCGGTGCCGCCGCGCGTGAGCTTGGCCAGACCCAGCCGACCATGGGCCGACGCATCCGCGTGCTCGAGCAAACGCTTGGCCTCACGCTATTCCAGCGCACCAGCGAAGGCTTCGTGCTGACCAACGAAGGGGCGGCCGTGCTGGCCCATGCCGAACGCATGGAGGCCGAGGCCCTGGGTATCGCGCGTGCGGCGAGTGGGCAGGGCGGAACGCTGGAAGGCGTGCTTCGCGTGTCGTCGTCGGACTGGTTCGGCACCTACGTGCTCACGCGCGCCATTGCTTCGCTCGGCGTGAAGCACCCGGGCGTGGTCGTCGAGCTCATCACCGATGCGCGGTTGCTGAGCCTCGCGCGGCGCGACGCCGACCTCGTGTTTCGCATCGCGCCCTTCGACGAACCCGACATCGCACAACGCAGGCTGCTGCAAATGCCGTATGCCGCGTACCGCGCCGATGGCAGTGATGCGCTCGACAGCGTGGTGACGATGGACACCGCGTTTGGCGGCATGCCCGACGTGGCATGGCTACGCGAACGCCTTCCCGACGCGCGCATCGCGTTCCGCAGCAACAGCCGCGAAGCCCAGGCCCGTGCGTGTGCCCTGGGCCTGGGTATCGCGGTGCTGCCTTGCCCGCTGGGTGATGCGACCCCGGGTATCGAACGCATCGATCTTGGCGGCCCACCGCCCACGCGCGACGTGTGGATGGGCTACCACCGCGACTTGAGACACCTGCCTCGGTTGCGTGCGTTTGTCGACGAAATCGTGGCGATCAGCTAGCGTCAGGACCGAAACCTTATCCAGGCCGCTTACTCGACGGACACCCCATGCGCCGACACTGGACGACGTTCCTGGCCGCCACCGTTGCACTCTGGCTGCTTGCCCACTCCGTGGCGTTTTTCAGCCACGAGTTTGCCCACACGTTCACGGCGCACTTCCTCGGCTGGAAGATGGACCCGTTCGACCTCGACTGGGGTTCGCCCACGCCGATAAACGTGGTGCTGCACCAGGACATCGACGAGAACGTGGATTACCGTCCCATGTTCGCGAGCGGCCATGCCACCCACGCGGGCATCATCGCGCTCGCGGGGTCGGCTTTAGGCAATCTTGGTGCCAGCCTTTTCGTCGGCCTGGCGTTGTTCGCCATCGCGCGCCAGCGCAAGTCAGTCGTGCTTGGCTGTTTCGCTTACTGGCTCGTCGCGTTGTGTGTCGGTAACCTGGTGTCGTACGTTCCGCTTCGCGTGTTCGCGATGCATGCCGACATGCACACCGTCGAAGCCGGCTTCGGCTGGGCACCCGGCCAGGTCCTCCTGTTCGTCGGTGTTCCCTACCTCGTTGCCTTGCTTTGGTTCTACGCACGGTTCCAGCCCGCGACACTGGCGTGGCTTTTCCCAACCCACGTTGCACGTCGATACGCGATGCTGCTGCTGACGGCCATCACCGTCTTCGGCTTCTTCTGCCTCGGCGGCCTTGCTGGCTACGGCGATACGTCGCACCAGTTGTCGGTGGCTTTCATGGTGGTACTGGCACCACTGTCGCTCCTCGTCGGCCTGTGGCTGGACCGGCGAACGGTGGGGCGTGGAGGTTAAGGTCCAGGCGCCGCTTTTGACCGCGCCCAAACGGTCCGCTGCTCGTAGGTGTAGTTGTAGAGGGTCATCGTGCCCTCGCCGAACTCCACCTCCATGTTTTGCTCCGCCGCATAGAACTTGTCCTTCGTCTCAGGCTTCAGGTGAACCGGCGGCTGCCCAGGCGTTGCCAGCACAAGGCCATCCCCGTCGGTGGTGATGCCTAGCGACGTGCTCGACCCCTCCATGGCATAGGTTCCACCCAGGGCGTCGAGTGACGCCCGCTCGACGGATGCCACTCGCCCCGTCGACGGGCGGATGCCGTTCGGGTCGGCCTCCAGTTCGAGCAGCTCGTTGGTCACACCGTACGTGCCTGGCGATTCCAGCGGCCGGGAACGCGAGATGTTGCTGAGCACGACCACCGTGTCGCCGCTGCCTGGAAAGAAATAGACCTGTGTATGGAACCCGGGCAGGTCACCGCCGTGGCCGATGACAGGTGCGCCACTGAGCGTCTCGATGAAGGCACCGTAGCCGGCCGTTTCGATCCGCGGCGTATCCATGGCTTTCAGGGTGGCCGCATGCAGCACCTTGCCACCTTGCAGCGCGGCGACCCACCGGGCGAGGTCGGCGCCCGTGGAATACATGCTGCCGGCAGCGCCAAGGACGGAAGGGTCTGCGGTGACAGCCTTCGTCAAGGCGCCATGCGAGGTCACGTACCCCGATACATGCCGCTCGATGACCTGTGGCGTTCCACCGATGCCCGTGTCCTGCAGGTGGAGGGGATTGAGGAAATGGCCTTTGATGAATTCGGCCCAGGATTCACCACCCGCCTTTTCCACGATGGCGCCCAGGATGACGTACTCGATGTTGGTGTAGTCGTACCGGCTGCCAGGCGCGAACTTCAACGGCTTGTCCTGCACGGCGCGGATGAGTTCTTCCGGCGAGTGCGGATCGATGCGGAACTGTGGGTAGTCGTCCATGAGGACGTCATCCGGAATGCCCGACGAGTGCACGAGGAGCTGCTCGATGGTGATGTTGGCCCAGGTGGCGGGCAACGGCTTGGGAAGGAACCCGGCGATCCGGTCGGTCACACGGAGCTTGCCGTGGTCCTGCAGCCAAAGTATCGCGGCAGCAGTGAACTGCTTCGTGAAAGAGCCGATGGCGAAGCGCATGCCGGGCGTCAGCGCCACGGGTAGCTCTATGTGCGCCAGGCCGTAGGTCTCGTCGCTGAGGATCGCGTCGCCATGGGCCAGGACGATCTCGCCGTTGAAGCCGTATCGGTGCTGGTAGTACGCCCCGATGCGCCTGGCCTCCGCCACCTTGTCGACGGGAGGCCGTTGGTCGGCAGCGATGGCCGGTGCGACGCATGCGAGCAACATCAAGGCGAGGACGCGCTTTCGTGCCGACACGGGAAGCTCCCTGGGATACCTTGGCGAACCCTACACGTGCCTGTGCCACGAAGCCACTTGCAAATCCCGCGGCGCGGCCATACAGTGAACCACATGGTTCAGTATCAAGACCGCCTCGATCTCACGTTCGCGGCACTCTCCGATGTCACCCGGCGGGGCGTGCTGGAGCAGCTTGGTGGTTCGCAGGCTTCCATCAGCGACCTCGCCGAGCGGTTCCAGATGACCCTCACGGGCATGAAAAAGCACGTCAGCGTGCTTGAGCAGGCCGGGCTCGTGGTCACCGAGAAGGTGGGGCGCGTGCGTACCTGCAAGCTGGGCCCACGCCGGCTGGAAGAAGAAGCCGCGTGGATCGAATCACACCGCCAGCTGTGGAGCGCACGCTTCGACGCGCTGGACAAGATCGTCGAGAAGCTGAAAACCCAGGAGAAGACAGATGGCCACAGAAAACGCAGATAGCGCCGCAACGCGCCTTTCCACCGTCGTGGAACGCATGTCCGACCGCGAGCTGATCGTAAGGCGTACCTTCAATGCCCCCGTGCACCTCGTCTTCGAAGCGTGGAGCACGCCCGATCTGTTCAAGAGCTGGTGGGTGCCGGCATCCGCTGGCCTCACGCTGCTGTCGTGTGACATGGATATCCGCACGGGCGGTACGTACCGCCTGGTGTTCAAGCACCCGGCATCGGGCGAGCCGATGGCCTTCTTCGGTACCTATCAGGAAGTGACGCCGAACAAGCGCCTGGTCTGGACGAACGAAGAGAGCCCCGATGGGGCAGTCACAACGGTGACGTTCGAAGAGCGCGATGGGAAGACCTTCCTCACGCTGCACGAGCTCTACCCCAACGAGGCAGCACTCGAAGATGCGATTGCCGGCTCGGCGGAAGGCCTGCCCGAGCAGTTCGCGCAGCTGGATACGTTGCTCGCCGCGAAGGCGTAACGGTCCGCACCAGATGCAGCGTTTGCTCGCGGCCAGGCAGGCCGCGGGCAGACAGCTGACGAGTTACCCGCGCGCCAGCACCACGTGCGTGGCACGTGCCGTCGGCACGTGCTCGATGGTCTTGTAACCCATGGCACGCAGGTCGAGACCAGCGAATAGCGGCTCGCCCTGCCCCATGACGACGGGTGCGATGGCCAGGTGCATTTCATCGACGTGGCCGGCCTCGATGTATTGGCGTGCCGTGGCGACGCCGCCACCGATCTTGATGTCCTTGCCGCCGGCCGCCTGGCGGGCACGCTGCAGCGCTTCCTCGATGCCGCCCGTGACGAAATGGAACACCGTGCCGCCTTCCATCTCTATGGATTCGCGCGGGTGGTGCGTCAGGACGAACGTGGGCGCGTGGTATGGCGGGTTATCGCCCCACCAGCCCTTCCATGCATCGTCGGGCCACTCGCCGCGGATGGGACCGAACATGTTGCGGCCGAGGATAAAGGCGCCGAAGCCATCCATCGCGCGGTACGCGAAGTCGTTGTCGGGCCCTGTCTCGCCGCCCTCCTTGCCGACCATCTCGTGGAACATGCGCGTGGGGAAAAACCACTGGAAGATGCTCGGGCCGTTCTCGCCCAGCGGGTTGTCGAGGCTCTGGTTCGGGCCGGCGGCGTAGCCGTCCATCGAGACGTTGAACCCTGCGATGCGCACCTTCGACATGGAGACTCCCGGGCAGCCGCGTGGGGGGCGGCGGTCCCGGGAGTATAGACGTGCCGTAACGCTGCTAGCGGGCTAGACGCATTCCGCCGCGACAGCCGGCCGGTTGCGAACCACCACGGTGCGGCCGAGGACCACCGCCAGCGAAAGCCCCGCGAGGATGGCGCCAGCCACCGGCAGGCTCGCATAGCCCATGCCCGTGCCCAGCACCGCACCACCCAGCGCGGCGCCCAGCGCGTTGCCCAGGTTGAACGCGCCGACGTTGACCGACGAGGCCAGGCCGGGTGCACCTGCCGCGGCGCGCATCACCTGCATCTGCATTGGCGGCACGATGGCGAACGACGCCGCGCCCCACACCGTAAGGCCGATCGCCGCGCCCACCGCGGTCGTGGCAAGCCACGGCATGGCAAGCATGGTCAGCGCGAGGACGAGCAGCAGCGTGACGAGGGCACCGACCACGGAACGGTCCGCGAGCTTGCCGCCGAGCGCATTGCCGATGGTGAACCCGATGCCGACCAGCACGAGGCTGAGGGTGACGAAGCCCGGGCCCGCATGGGTGATCGCGCCAAGGAACGGGGTGATGTACGTGTACAGCACGAACATGGCGCCCGCACCGAGCACGGTGGCGGCGATACCGGTAAGCACCGGTGCGCTGGCCAGCACGCGCAGCTCGGCCTTGATGTCGGGCGCATCACCTGCCGCGCCGCGCGGCAACGCCCACGCGATGGCTGCGATCGCCAGCACGCCAAGCAGCGAGATGACGCCGAACGACTCACGCCAGCCGATGGCCTGGCCCAGCCACGTGGCGGCCGGCACGCCGCCGACATTCGCCAGTGTCAGGCCCATGAACATCGTGGCCATGGCACTGGCCTGCTTCTCGCGCGGCACCAGGCTCGCCGCCATGAGCGAACCCAGGCCGAAGAACGCACCGTGGTTGAGGCTGGTGACGAGGCGCGCCGCCACCAGGCTCACGTAGTTCGGCGCCAGCGCCGAGAGCACGTTGCCGATGACGAAGAGGCTCATCAGCACCATCAGGGCCTTGCGCCGCGGCCAGCGTGCCAGCAACAGGGTCATGATCGGCGCCCCCACGAGCACGCCGCCCGCGTAGGCGGACACGAGCAGGCCGGCCGTCGGGATCGAGACGCCGATGCCTTCGGCGATGGTGGGCAGCATGCCCATCGGCGCGAATTCGGTGGTGCCAATGCCGAAGGCGCCGATGGCCAGGGCGATCAGCGGGAGCGTGGCGCTCCGCGTGGCCGGGGCGGTGGATGAGGTCACGATATGGCTCCAGAAAGGTTCTCTGGTGCCTATTCTGGCGGTGGCATCCTTGCGGATAAACGGGGGAACGGGGGAATGACTCTTGCCGGAAGTGGGAGAATCGCCCGCCTCTTGCAAGGGAGGGCGGCATTGTCGATCCGGGGTTCCGTCGTTCGACGTAGGGACAGACACCCCACCGGAGAACACCCATGCCCTCGCCCGCCCGCCTTTGGACCGGCCGTATCCTCACCGCCCTGGCCGTGCTGTTCTGGCTGATGGACGGCGCCATCAAGCTTCCGCCGATCGAGCCCGTCATCACCACCCTGCAGGGGCTGGGCTTCACGGCCACCCCGGCGCTTGCCCGCGGCCTCGGTGTGCTGCAACTGGCCTGCCTTGCCCTTTACCTGCTGCCAAGGACCTCGGTGATCGGCGCCATCGCCCTGTCGGCTTTCCTCGGCGGCGCCATCGCGGTGAACCTGCGCGTGGGCAACCCGTGGTTCACGCACACGCTGTTCGGTGTCTACGTGGGCTTGGTGACGTGGGCGGGCCTGCTGCTGCGCAAGCCCCGGGCGTGCGAGCTGCTGTTCGCTCGCTGATCACACCCAGCTGCACCATGATAGGCGCATGACTGCACCTGCCTCGCTCACGCACAGCACGCGTCGCCACACGACGCACTACCTGGAACTTGGGCCCGTGGACGGGCCCCTGATGGTCTTCCTGCATGGCTGGCCGGAGCTTGGACTCATCTGGCGGGCGCAGCTCGAGGCCTTCGCCGCCGATGGGTGGCGGTGCGTCGCGCCGGACATGCGCGGTTACGGCGGCTCGTCCGCACCTGGGGCCGTCGACGCCTACACCCAGGAACAGATCGTGGCCGACATGGTTGAGTTGCACGACCACCTTGGCGGCACGCCCGCCGTATGGGTGGGCCACGACTGGGGCAGCGTGGTGGTCGGCTCCCTGGTATCGCATGAACCGCGCCGCTGCCGTGGCGTCGTGTTCGTTTCCGTGCCGTATTTTCCGTTGGGAAACACGCTTCGCACGCTTGTGCCCCTGGTGGACCGGGCCATCTATCCGGTGGACCAGTATCCCGACGGGCAGTGGGACTACTTCCGTTACTACAACACGCACTTCGCTTCGGCGGTGGCGGACCTGGACGCCGACACGGCTTCATCGCTTGCCTCGATCTACCGACGCGCGAACCCGGCCATCATGACCGAGCCGGCCGCGAATGCGAGTGTCACCCGCAAGGGCGGGCGCTTCGGCGATGCGCACCAGGCACCGCCCACGGCACCGGACCCATCGCTGTGGCCCGCGGATGACTTCAACGTGCTGGTGCAGTCGTTCGAAGCGCGAGGATTCCGCGCGCCATGCGCGTGGTACGTCAACGACGATGCGAATACCGCGTACGCCGAGCGTGCCGTGGACCACGGGCGGCTAACGTTGCCGGTGCTGTTCGTGAATGGGGTTTACGATCCGATGAACAGCATCAACGGCAACCGCCTGGGTGATCCCATGCGTGAGGCGTGCGACGACTTGACCGTGACCGATCTGACCGGCGCGCACTGGCTGCCGGTGGAGTGCAAGGTCGACCTTGTCCGGGCTCTTCGTAGCTGGCTTCGTCAGAAGGAACTGGCTCCTCGCTATCCATGAGCCTCACCGCGGCGCGACGAAAGAACATCGTCATACAACGCGGCGAGGCTTGCCATGGCCTGGTCAACATAAGGCTGGCGGTCGTAGAGGTCGTAATGGTCGGCGCCTTCGATGACCACGAAGTCCCGGCGATTCCTTGCGCGTTCCCACAAGGCCTTCCCCGCCTCGTGCGAGAATGTGGTGCCAAGCTTGCCGCCGACGATGACCTGAAGCGGCTGTACAAGGAGTTCGCCCACGAGATGGAAGGCATCAAACCCAAGCAGTAACGCATCGCTGACCATGAGCCGCAGGTTGGTTCGGTGGGCATGCCCGCCTCGAGGCGTTGCGTAGTAGTCAATGGCGTTCAGCAAACTGGCATCGGTGATACCCATGGCCTTCGCCTCGTCCACCCCAGGAATCCACGGTGCGTGCACATCCGGTTCGCCGCGGGATCGTGCCGTGCGCTGTGCCGCGACAGCGCCGAGCATGGCCTCGACGGCCCCCGCTTGTGGTTGCATGCGACGAAACGCTGCCCCGATGTCGTTTGCGACAACGGTGCCGACGGCCTTGAAGCGGCGTTCTATCATCGCTGCGCTGACGGCGTAGCCACCGCCCGCGCATATGCCGAGAAGCCCTATCGATTCATCGTCGACGTAGGCCAATGTCACCAGGAAGTCCACGGCACACCGTATGTCCTCGATGCGAACCGCCGGGCTTTCAAGGTCGCGAGGCGTACCGCTGCTCTCGCCCTGGAAAGACGGGTCGAAAACGAGCGTGATAAAGCCGCGCTCGGCCAGCTTCCCGGCATAGACAGCCCCTGCCTGCTCCTTCACGCTGCTCCCTGGGCCAACCACCACGATGGCCGGGTACCGTTTCGTGTCGTCGAACGCTTGCGGAAGGCGCAAGTGCCCCACGAGCTGCTGATCGCCATTCGTGAATGTCACGCGTTGTTTCTTGATCGACATCGATTCGTTCCTCTTGCAGGTCAGGCGCCACGCGACTTCGCGTGGCCGAAGCACTCGACCAGCATGTCGGTAAGCACGCGTACTTTCCTCGCCGGGTACTGGCCTGGTGGCCGCAGCACGTAGATGCCGAGTTCGGGTGGTGGGTAGCGCGTCATGACGGGAACGAGCGTTCCCGCCTTCAGCTGCTCCGTGACGAGATCCTCCGGCACGCCCGCGATACCCATGCCAGCAACGGCCGCGGCGACGAGGGCCACGCCGTTGTCGGCCTTGAATCGCCCTTGTGGCCTGATCATGACGACCTGGTCCCCGTCCATGATGGGCCAGGGTTCGTTGCCTTGCATGACGGCCTCGTGTGTCACGAATTCTTCGGGTGTCTCCGGCGCGCCGTGCCGTGCGATGTAATCGGGGCTTGCAACCCATGTGGCGTATATCGGGCCGACGCGCCGCGCGAGCAGGTTGGAATCCGGCAACCTCCCCACCCGTATGGCGCAGTCGAAACCTTCCGCGATCATGTCGACGAAGCGATCGGTGTAGCAAACCTGCACGGTGAGCTGCGGATTCTGCTTCGCAAGGTCGGCAAGGATCGGTGTGAAATGCGTCGGCCCAAACGACAGCGGCGCGGCGATGCGCAGGCGCCCACGCAGTTCTCCGGAAGGCAGGATGGTTTCCTTCGCCAGTTCGATTTCCGCACACGCCCTGTCGGCGTGGTCGCGAAACGTGAGCCCCGCCTCGGTAAGGCCCGCACCGCGCGTCGTGCGCGCCAGCAGCTGCACGCCAAGTTCTTCCTCGAGGCGTGACAGCCGCCGGCTGACGATGGATTTCGATACACCGAGGCGGCGCGCCGCTTGCGTGACGCCACCCGCATCGGCCACTTCAACGAACGTTCGCAGTTCTTCAATATCCATCGCGTTCCCCGTTGAGCAACACAGTAGCGCCCGGAATGAGGCTACCGAACAAGAATTTGCGATGCCAATAATGCCCGCTCCTTTCCAACATTGGCAGCAAAGGAACCGACATGACGTTTCGCAATGGCCTCGACTCCCTGCTTCGCCCCGACGACTCGGTGCTCGTCCTGATCGACCATCAGCCGTACCAACTCGCCAACTTGAACAGCCACGATCCGCAGATGGTGGTGAACAACACCACGGGCCTCGCCAAGGCCGCGAAGGTGTTCAACGTGCCCACCATCCTCACCAGCGTGATCGCGGCGCGCGGTGGCCTGCTGTTCCCGTCGATCACCGACGTGTTCCCCGACCAGAAGGTGATCGATCGCACGTTCATCAACACGTGGGAAGACAAGGCGGTGGTCGATGCCGTGAAGGCGACGGGGCGCAAGCAGCTCATCATCGCCGGCTTGTGGACCGAGATCTGCGTGGCGATGCCGGCTATCCAGGCCCTCGGCGAGGGCTGGGATGTCACCGTGGTGACCGATGCATCGGGTGGTACGTCGCTCGAGGCACACCAGGTGGGCATCCAGCGGATGATCGCCGCGGGCGCGAACATGATGACCTGGGTAGCGGTGGCCGCCGAATGGCAGCGTGACTGGGCGCGCGCCGAGTCCGCCGAGAAGTTGAACAAGGTCATCGGCCCGCATTCGGCCGGTAGCGGTATCGCCTACTTCTGGGAGCAGCAGCTCCTCAATACGCCGGTGGCCGCGGGACGCTGATCGGGCTAGGGCGACGGGCTTTCCGTCATGGCCACCGTCGCCCTCCGCGCCTCCCGCGCATGGCCGCTCTGCATGACGCTCGTGGCGGCGGCGGCCATGCCGTTACCGGCGCCTGGGCAGGTGCTTACCGACGTGCAGCAGGCGCCGACGCTGACGATCGAACGCTACCCGGAGGACTGGTCGAACCTCGCAGTGAAGGCCAACCGCACGGGACGATGGACCGAACCATTCAAGTACATCCCGTGGGCCACGGATGGCTCCACGTACCTGACCACCGGAGCCGAGTTGCGCATACGCTACGAAGGCTACAAGAACGCCAACTGGGGGGCCGCACCCGACGACCATTACACCTGGTATCGGTTCCTGCCCTATGCCGACCTGCACGTCGGCAGCGCGCGCGTCTTCGTGCAGCCCATCGTTTCCGCGATCCGCGGTACGGGCCGTGCCAGGACACCGGTAGATACGACGGCGACAGATATCCTCCAGGCCTTCGCCGAAGTCGAATTCGAGGTCGCCGGCGGCGCCACGGCGCGGGTCTCCGTAGGGCGCAAGCTGGTTTCGCTGGGTGCGGGCCGCTTCATCGATACGCGGTACGGGCCCAATATCCCGCAGGCCTTCGACGGTACGGACGTGACGCTTGCGGATGATGGCGGCCAGCTCCGCGCTTTCTACCTGCGCCCGGTGGATACCCGCGGGGGCGCCTTCGACGACACGACATCGCACCAACGATCGGTGTGGGGTATCTACGGAACACGATGGGTAGGCCGCGAGCGCAACACGGGGCTCGACGTCTTTTTCCTCGGGTTCCGCGATACGCATGCGTTATTTGACCAGGGCGCGGGGCGTGAACTGGCGCATACGGTCGGTGCGCGCCTGTTCGGCGATACGGGCACGCAGTACTGGAACCTCGAAGGCGTGCTGCAACGTGGGTCGTTCGCCGGCAAGCGTGTTGCCGCCGGGGGCATCGGTGGTGAACTAGGGCACCGGTTCATGCAGGCACGCCTGCAACCCATCGTCGCCCTGACCGCCGACTACATATCGGGCGACGCCGACCCAGGCGACAAGCGGCTCGGCACGTTCAATCCCATGTTCCCGCGCGGCAAGTATTTCGCGGCGCAATCTCCGGTGGGCCCGCGCAACCTGATCCATGCCCAGCCTTCCATCACGGTGCACCCCGCGGAAGCGGTGGCCGTGTCGATGACGGGCGTTGCTTATTGGCGCGCCAGCACGCGCGATGGCCTTTACAACATACCGGGCGCGCTGGTGCGCAGCGGCCAGGCAAGCGATGCGCGGTTCATCGGCACGCAGCTGGAACTCGCCGTCGCGTGGCAGGCGACCGCCGAGCTCAACCTTTCCACGTCCATGAGCGCGTTCTTCCCGGGCCGGTTTATCCGGGAAACCGGCCCCTCGCGCACGATGCGCGTCGCCGCCGCCATGGCGAATTTTCGATTCTGACGACAAACGAGACGACGATGATGATTGACCTCAATGGCAAGCGGGCATTGGTGACGGGCGGCTCCCGCGGCATAGGCGCCGCCATCGCCCTGGCCCTGGCAGAAAACGGCGCCGACGTGGCGCTTACTTACCAGGCGGCGGCGGACAAGGCACACGCCGTCGTGGGTGCGATCGAGCGGCAAGGGCGAAGGGGCGTCGCCATCAAAGCGGATAGCGCCGACCCGGCGGCGATCACGCGCGCGGTGGACGAGGTGGTGGGCGCTTTCGGCGGCTTCGACATCCTTGTCAACAGCGCGGCCGTGGGCCTCGGCGGGCTTATCGCCGATCTCGACCTCGACGACTACCAAAGGTTGATGGACGTGAACGTGCGTGCCCCCGTGCTGTTTGCGAAGGCAGCGATCCCCTATCTGGGCAGCGGCGGCCGCATCATCACGATAGGCTCTGCGCTCGGCGAACGGGTTCCGTTCCCCGGCATCACGGCATACGCCATGTCGAAAGCGGCTTTGACATCGTTCACCCGCGGGCTTTCGAGGGAGCTTGGACCCAGCGGCATCACCGTCAATCTCGTCCAGCCAGGTGCGACGAACACGGACGCGAACCCCGCCGACGGTGAAGCGGCGGATTTCCAGCGTGGGCTGACCTCATTGGGGCGCTACGCGGAACCTCGCGATATCGCCCATGCGGTGGTGTTCCTCGCCAGCCCGGCGGCGGCAATGATCACCGGTGCCACGCTGACCGCCGACGGCGGCGCGATTGCGTGAGCGGCGCCAGGCCAGGCGGGCTGGGGCCGTGGCGCTTGCAGATCGCCCAGCAAGCGTTGCACCCGGAGTTACCTGCTGGCACCGCCATCCTCGCCGCGGCCCGCGCCTGCGGCATCTCGCGGGTGCACTTCTCGCGGATGTTCAAGGCCAGCATGGGCATGTCGCCCCGGCGATGGCACCTGCAGCGGCGTGTGCTTCATGCGCAGCGCTTGCTCGAAACCACATCGGCATCACTCACCGACATCGCCAGCCAGTGTGGCTTCTGCGACCAGAGCCACTTTACCCGGGTGTTCCGGCGGGTATGCCACGCGCCGCCCGGCATGTGGCGCAAGGCGGCCTCGGAACGCCTCTTCCCAACCCACCTTGAGGAAACAGCATGAAAACCGATCGCTTCCCTGTCGGCCTCGCCATGGAAATCACCTACCCCGCGTTCACGGTCAGGCTGGCCATCGACTCGGAAAAGCAGCTCACGTTCACGATTGCGGAGGGGCCGTTCGCGCGAACGGAAACGGTGGATCTTGAGGTGGCGCCGCTCGGCAACGGCGTGTTCGGCTTGAGCTGGGTTGAGAAAAGCGGTGCTACCGTCACCAACATCCATGACTACGACCGGGGCATCGCGCACTCGTTTGCCACGCTTGCCGGCGGTGAATTCATTCGCCAGCAGGGGCAGCTCGTTGTCACGCGGCAACCTGATCGCATGTCGGACGCTCGGCCAGCGCGCAACAAGGCGCTCGTGGTCGAGGCGATGGAGGCCCTTTTCCAGCGCCGCGATGCGTCCGCCGTGGACCGGCTGTACGCGCCAGGCTACGTGCAACACAACCCGAATATCCCGCAGGGGCGTGATGCCCTGCGTACGCTCGTCGCAGGCCTTTCGGGCGATGTGTATTACGAGCCGGGCCTCGTCGTGGCCGAAGGCGACCTCGTGGCGATCCACGGCCGGATCCGCGGGTGGGCGCCATCGCCACAGGTGGTGGTCGACATATTTCGCGTCGAGAATGGCCAGCTGGTGGAGCACTGGGATGTGTTGCAGGATGAAGTGCCCCTGGCGTCGACGCGTGGCGGGGCGGCGATGTTCGATCCTGCCGAGGGGAACCTGTGATGCACATCGACTATGACGCGATCATGCGAGCAAACCTGGCGCGCGTGTTTGGCGAGAGGGATGCCGCCATGCGCATAGTCGCCATTCGCGAGCTCTACGCCGAGGATGCCGTCCTCTACGAGCCGGATCGTTCAGCGAGGGGGCACGCCGCCATCTCACAGGCAGTAACGGAGCTTCTCGCCCAGATGCCACCCGGCTTCGCCTTCCATCCCGTGCGGCCAGGACTCGGACACCACGGCGTGGGGCGGTTGCAATGGCGCGGTGGCGTGGAAGGTGCGACCCCTCTCGTCACGGGGCTTGACGTTGCTCACATTCAGGCTAGCCTGATCCAGACACTGCATGTCTTCATTGACCAGCAGGGCGGATAAACATGGCATTCATCGAACGCCGTTAGGTGGTTCCCCACCCCCACAGCGTCGCCAGGCCAGCAAAGACAACACGCCCCACCTCGTCGTCGATGGCGGGCGCGAGCGCCGTGAAGAAGCTTGAAACGCTGGACATGACCGCGCCCGCCTGCCGCATCTGCTCGAATGCGGCGCCCTCGGTGCGCGCGGACAGCCCGCCGCAACAGTCGACCAGGACGTGGACCTCGAAGCCGAGGCGGCGCGCACCGAGGACGCTGTGCAGCACGGCGATTTCGGACGACACGCCACCGATGGCGAGGATCTTCCTCGACGTGGCGCGCACCGCGTCGCCGATGCCTGGGTCGTCGAGCATGCCCGGCGTGCGCCGCACGTGAGCAAGGTGGCCTTCGAGTTCGCTGATCAATTCGACGGGTGCACCCGGTGCGAGTTCCACGGCCGATGCGAAGAGTGGAATGCCCAGCTCGCGCGCCATGCCCACCGAAACGGCGACAGCATGGGTGAGCGTTTCCGGTGCCACGGTGGCGACACTCTGCACGATGGGCGCCTGCAGCTCCGCGTAAAGCACGGCTACCTCGTTGATCCTTCCGGTCAGTTCCAAGGTCGGTGTCCTAAAGCGGCGATGGGGCAACCACCTTCGCGCGAAGCGCGCCGTCGGCGGCAACGTTTCGTCGCAACGTGGCTGTGTTCGTCGGATGCGCGGCCGCGCACGGCCATGGCGCTTCGACGAAGAACTTATCGCTGCGACCAACGGCATCGAGCCGGGCGTGCCGCGTGGCTAGGCTTCGTCCAGGCCACTACCCCCGTGCGTGCCATGATTCGACCGATCCTTGCCTCGCTATCCCGCCACAAGGCGGGCGTGGTGCTGATCCGCCTGCAGATCGCCCTCACGCTAGCCATCGTCTGCAATGCACTGTTCATCATCCATCAGGATCTAACGCGGCTTGGCGAACCGAGCGGGCTGACGGAGGACCACCTCATCGCCATACGGACGCAATTCGTCGGCGACATAAGTGACTACGTCCCGCTCATCCGTACCGATGTGCAGGCCCTGCGCTCGCTGCCCGGCGTTGCCGACGCGTATGCCGCCAACTCGTTCCCGTTGCGGGGCGGCGGGGCGCTTGTCGCGGTGCAGACATCGCCGGACAGCCGGCGGGCGGCGGCGACCGCAGCCATGTATTACGGCGACGAACACGCCCTCGGCGTGCTGGGCGCGAAGCTGATAGCGGGGAGGAACTTCACCGCGAACGAGGTGGGGCAGGTTGATCGCGGGCGGCTACCCGACCCGGGCGTCGCCATCGTGACGCAGGCGCTGGCCGACCGCCTCTTCCCGCAGGGCTCGGCGCTGGGCAAGGCGATGTACTTCAGCGACCGGATCCGGCCGATCATCGTGATCGGCATCCTTGAACGCATGGAAGTGCCCTGGACCCATGCCCGTGGCGAAGACGGCAACCAGTTTTCCCTGCTGCTACCCGAGATCACGAACAACGGCAACGAGAGCTACCTTGTCCGCGCGCAGCCTGGCGAGGACCAGCACGTGATGGCCCGCATCACCCACGCACTCGCGCTGGCGAACCCGATGCGCACGATGCTGACCCGCGACCCGGTCGCACCGTTCTCGACGATCCGGCGGCAGGCCTACCGGGCCGATCGCGGCATGGTCATCCTCATGAGCGTGGTATCGGTGGTCTTGCTCGCCATCACGGGCGCGGGCATCGCCGGCCTGTCGAGCTTCTGGGTGGGCCAACGCCGTCGCCAGATCGGGGTACGCCGTGCGCTCGGCGCCACGCGGCGCGACATCATCGCCTACTTCCTCGTCGAGAACCTGCTCATCGGCCTGGGGGGCGTCCTGGTCGGCTGCGGGTTGGCATGGCTGCTCGCCGCGTGGCTACAGGTCCACTTCGCAGGTCAACGCATGCCCGCGGGCTATCTCGCCGTGGGCACCGTGGTGCTGCTCCTGTTGAGCCAGGCTGCGGTGCTGTCACCCGCCGTGCGCGCCAGCCGCATCTCGCCTATTGAAGCAACACGCGCAGGATGATCGGGCTACGCGCCGGCGTGCCACCGCAGGGGCAGGCGGAGTGCGGCACGGTACCCCCGGCCCCGTGGGCCGGCGTCGATGCTGGCATCGGCTCCGTACATCGCTTCCAGCCGCGCGGCGACGTTGCGCAGGCCAAGCCCGGTTCCGGACGATGCAGCCAGCGAGCGGCCCGAACCGCTGTCATCGATGGCGACGAGAAGCGTTGTACCGACGAACGACGCCGATACCGTGATCGTCACGACGCCGAGTGATGGCGCGACGGCGTACTTGAGGGCGTTCTCGACCAGCGGCTGCAGGATGAAGTTGGGCACCAGCGCATCGGTCAGCCCCGCTTCGCACGCATAGCGAACGTCGAGCCTGTCGCCGTAGCGCACCGCCTCGACGGCGAGGTAAGCCTGCACCGTCTCCAGCTCCACGGACAAAGGCACCTGCTCGGTCGGTTCGCTTTCCAGCGATGTACGCAGGAACGCGGCGAGGCGGGTGATCATCTGCTCGGCCTCGCGGGCACCCGATTCAGCCGCCAGGGTGGCGATCGCGTTCAGCGTGTTGAACAGGAAATGCGGATTGAGTTGCAGGCGCAAGGCCGATAGCCGGGCTTCGTGGAGTTGGCGTTCCCGCTCGCGAAGCGCGTTGCTTGAATCAAAAAGCCCGGAGACCGCGACCTGCAACACCACCAGTGCGGTGAAGTAGAGCCAGTTCATGTGCGTCTGCATGAACCAGTCCGTCGGCAGGTGGCCTACCGGTGCATGCCCCCCTGCCCAGGCCTGGAACGAGGTGTTCGCTATCCACAGCACCGTGCCCGCGAGCGGCACGAGCACCACGGTCAGTGTTCGCGAAGCCCAGCGCGGCATGGCCTTGCCGCGGCGCATGGCCGCGTACAAGCCCAGGGAAAGGGGAATGCCGCACAACGAAGTGAGGCTCCCGGCGATGGCGCGGACGGAATGCAGCCCGTCGACCGACGCAAGGCCGAGGTTCACGACGCCGACGGCGACCCATACCGCTGTGATAAGCAGCGCAGGCGCGAATGACAGGCGGTTCCGTCGGATGGCAGCGGGTATCGTCACGAGCGGCTCAGACATCCAGCGAGCGCAGCGCCGCGCGTGTTTCCTGGACGTAGCTGGGCCCGACGGGCACCTCGCTGCCATCCGACAGCACGAGGCCGTAGATGCCTTTCAACGGCACGCCCCAGCGGCGCACTTCGCCCAGGGCAACAAAGGACGAACGGTGCACGCGCAGGAAACTGTCAGGCAGCCGGCGCCGCATCTCCGTCATGGTCGCGCGCAGCAGGTGCGAACGCGTGGCCGTGTGGATGACGACGTAGTCGCGCGCCGCCTCGATCCAGATGATGTCCGCCAGCGCCACGTCGCGGCCGCCATGCCGGCCGGGGACGTGGATCGTGGGCCGTGGGTTCGCGTTGGCGGCATCGGTGGTGCTGGCGACGAACGCGGCGCGCTCCGCGCGGCGGCGCCGCGCGCGCTCGATCGCCTGGCGCAGGCGCTCGGGCTGCAGCGGCTTGAGCAGGTAATCGATGGCTTCGACCTGGAACGCCGCGGCGGCGTAACGATCGAACGCGGAGAGGATGATGATGTCGGGCCCGTCATCCCGCGCGAACGCATCGGCGACGGACAAGCCATCGCGGCCAGGCATCTCGACGTCGAGTATGACCAGGTCGGGGCCCAGGCGCTAGGCTTCGTCCACGGCGGCGTCGCCATCCCTGGCCGTGCCGACGATGTCGAGGTCGGGGAATTCGCGTAGCGCGATGCCGAGCCGGCGCAACGCCAGCGGCTCGTCGTCCACAAGCAGCACCCGCAGCACCTGGCCCGTCATGTGGCACTCCATTGCAGTGGCAGGCGGATCACCGCCGTGAACCCGCGCTCGCGGCGCACCGCCTCCATCCGTGCCGCAGGGCCATACAGCGCATCGAGCCTGGCCGCCACATTGCGCAAGCCGACGCCGGTGCCCGGCACGGCCATCGCATGGTCGTGGCGCCCGTCGTCTTCGACGACGAGGATCAGGCTCTCGTTCTCGGCGCTCGCTTCGATGGCGATGGTGACGGCCTGCTTCGCGGGCGCCACGGCATACTTCACCGCGTTCTCGACCAGCGGCTGCAGGATGAAGCTTGGCACCTGGGCTTCGGCCAGCCCCGCCTGGCACGCGTAACGCACATTCAGCCGGTCGCCGAAGCGGATGGCTTCGATGTCCAGGTAGGCATGGATCATGTCCAGTTCGGCCGAGAGGCTGACCAGGTCGGTCGGCTCCCCGGTGAGCGAAGCACGGAGGAAACGCGAAAGCCGCTCGATCATTTCACCCGCTTCCCTGACGCTGGCTTCCGCCACGAGGGTGGAGATGGCGTTCAGCGTGTTGAAAAGGAAATGCGGATTGAGCTGGAAACGTAATGCCGCGAGGCGCGCTTCGAGCAGCTGGCGTTCACGTGTCCGCAGCGCGTCGATCGACTCCACGAGGGCGAGGATCACCATCTGCAACGCATACAGCGCAGTGAAATAGACCCAGTTCATGCGCAACGGCATGAACCAGTCATCCGGCCACCGGCCCCAGGGCGGGTGCCCGGTCGTCCATGCCTGCATCAGTGAGTCGAAGGCCCACAAGGCGGTTCCCGCGGCCACCACCGCGGCCCAACGGGCCATGTTGCGCCAGGGCCGCCGTGGCCTGGCGACGTGGCGCGTGACCCAGAGCAGGCCGAACGAGAGCAGGCAGCCGCATAGCGAGGTCAGGCTATCGGTGATGAAGGGCCCCTTGCGAAACGCATCCAGCGACAGGAGCACCAGGTTGATGGCCCCCACGACGAACCAGAAGCCAGCAATGTAGATGGCAGGCAGGGGCATGATGAGCCGAAGGATAGACCTTGGCCTACCTTAGCGCCACGCAGCGCCGGCACGGGCGCGCTTCGTCGCATCGCCACCCTTTTCGTCTTCCTGCCGCTTGTCGACGAAGGCCGCGCGCCTGCGACGAGCGGACATGGCCAGGCACCCGGGCCACGCTAGGGTGGTGGGTGACGGTCGCGCTGTCGCGGCCATGGAGGATGCCTTTATGCCGCCTGTGTATCGCCCGCTCGTCGCCGCCGCGCTCACCCTTGCCGCCCTGCAGGCCCATGCCGAGGTCGAAGTGCGCGATGGCCACCTGCTACGCAACGGCAGGCCATGGGCCCCGCATGGGGTGGTGCAAATCGCCTTCGTCGCGCCGCCCGCCGCGCAGGCCGGCGTCTTCGCCGAGGCCTACCAGCACTATCGGCCAAGCGACTACGCCAGCATGCGCAAGCACGGTATCGACGCCGTCCGCATGCAGGTATCGCAGCCGGGGCTCGAGCAAGGTGGCCCGCTGTTCGATCCGCGGTTCCGCGCGCAGGTGATCGATGCAGTGCACGCGGCGCGCGCGGCGGGGCTGGTGGTAATGCTGAGCGTGCAGGACGAAGAGCAGAGCGGCGAGAACCCAAAGACCGTGGCGAACCTGCCGAACGAGCATACGCGGGCGGTATGGCGCTCCATGGCCCCGGAATTCCGCACCGACAAGGGCGTGATGTACGAGCTGCTCAATGAACCGCAGCTACGCGCCTCCGCACTCAACTGGCAGCTGTGGGCCGACGCGATGAACCAGGCCATCGCCGTGGTGCGCGGGGAGGGCGCGGAGAACGTCATCGTCGCCGACGGGCTCAATGTCGCCGAACGGCTCAGCGGTGCACCCGAGTTGAACGACAGGCTCCGGCAGGTCGTCTATGCCTCGCATCCGTACGCACACGATCGCGACGGCCAGACCGAGCCATCGTGGGACATGAAGTTCGGCGACTTCGCGCGTACGCACCCCGTCGTCGTGACCGAATGGGCGCCGGTGCCAAAGTTCTATTGCGACGGTGGCACGCCCGCGTATGCCAAGGCGTTCCTCGATTACATCGACCAGCGGGGTATCGGCATCATGGCGTACGGCTGGGATTTTTCCGGCCCCCGCTTTGGCTCCATGTTCCATGGGTTTCCGCCGGCGCTGTCGACCTTCCAGGGCAAGCAGTGCGGCGACCCGGGCTTTGGCCCGGGGGAGATGCTTGAGCGTCGTTACACACAGGCGGGCACGCCTTGATCGAGACCGATGTCCTCATCGCGGGTTGCGGCCCCGCCGGGCTCACCGCGGCGCTTGCCCTCGCGCGGCGCGGCGTGCGGGTCATGGCGGTGACGAAACACAGGCAGCTCTCGCCCACGCCGCGCGCGCACGTGACCAACCAGCGCACGTTCGAGATCCTGCGCGAGTTCGGGCTGGAAGCGGAGGCGTTGGCGCTGGCCACGCCGTACGCCACGATGCCTGACGCGCTGTTCATGCGCTCGCTCGCTGGCGAGGAATACGCAAGGATCCGGGGGCTGGGCGAGGATGCCAGCGCGGCGGCGAATGCCACGGCCAGCCCGTGCCTGCTTGCGGACCTGCCGCAACACTTGTTCGAACCGCTGCTGTACCGCGCGGCGATCGCGCAGGGTGCGATCGTGCGTTTCGGCACGCAGCTCGACGCATTCACGCAAGATGAGGACGGGGTCACGGCGCATCTGCACGACCGCCTTGGCGCCGGGGCCGTCGACGTGCGCGCGCGGTACCTCATCGGTGCCGACGGCGGCAGGAGCACGGTGGCTGCCGCGCTGGGCTTGCCGTTCGAAGGGCCGGGCGACATTGGCACGAGCCTCAACATATTGTTCCATGCCGACCTCGCCCCTTACGTGGCACACCGGCCCGGCGTGCTGTATTTCATGCTCGGCGACGACATGTCGATCCTGCGCTGCATCAAGCCATGGTCGTCATGGATGATGATCAAGGGGTATGCACCCGGGCACGCCACGCCATCGCTGTCACCCGACGAGGCGGCGCACGTGGTGCGCGATGCCCTTGGCCTGCCCGGGCTCGACCTCGACATCACCGGGGTGGATCCGTGGACCATGAACGCCGCGTGGTCGCCCGTCTACCAGCAAGGGCGCGTGTTCTGCATGGGCGACGCCGTGCACCGGCACGTGCCATCCAACGGCCTCGGGTCGAACACAGCCGTGCAGGATGCCTATAACCTGGCGTGGAAACTCGACCTGGTGCTCTGCGGCCTGGCGGGCCCTGCCCTGCTGGACACCTACAGCACCGAGCGCGCGCCCATCGGGCGGGCCGTGGTCGAACGGGCCACCGAAAGCCTCGCGTCGTACGGGCCGCTGGTGGAGCTCGATGTCAACGCGCTGCCTGAGCCAGGCGACACGGGCCACGCGTGCAGGCGCGAACTGCACGAGGTGATGAAGGTGAAGCACTACGAGTTCCGGGCGCGTGGCTTCGAGTTGAACCAGGTGTACCACTCGGCTGCCGTGCTTGAATCGGAATCCGCGCCAGCGATGGAGGAAGGCGATGATGTCGACCGCGAGCTGGAGCACGTGCCGACGACGCGCCCTGGTGCGCGCGTCCCGCACGCGTGGGTGCAGCACCAGGGCAAGGCGCTGTCGACGCTGGACCTCGTGGGCCGCGGGCGCTTCACGGTGCTCACCGGCGTAGGCGGCGCGGCGTGGATCGCCGGTGCAGGCATCGCCGCCGCACGCCTGGGCCTCGACGTGCCGGCCTTCGCCATCGGCCCCGGCTGCGAGGTGGAGGATCTGTACTTCGAGTGGGCCGAGCGCCGCGAAATCCGCGACGACGGCTGCCTGCTCGTTCGCCCCGACGGTTACATTGGCTGGCGGTCGCACGCGCTGGGTACGCTCAACGCGGCGGACTGCCTTTTGCGTGCGCTTGCGGCGATCCTGGCTCGTTGAGCAGGGCCTGCACCGCTCGCTCCAGCTGCGCGTCGCGATCACCGGTGGCATCGTCATCCACCTCGATGTCGGGATGCACGCCCTCGTTTTCGATCAGCGGCCGGTGGTCGTTGGACAGGAGTACATCCTTGGGCACGTTCACGGTCGTTCGGTCCATGAGCGGCCACGCGCCCAGGATGCCCCGCACGCCGCCCCAGGTGCGCGTGCCGACCACGTTCCCAACGCCTTCCTCGCGGAAGAAGTAGGGGAACTGGTCGCCGTCGGAGGCCGAGTAATGGTTCACCAGTACCAGCTTGGGCCCCGCGAGCAGGCCGTCGGGAAGCGTGGCCTGGGCGCCCTGCCGGTTCACGAACACACCGGCCGGCCGCCGGCGCAGGCGTTCGAGCATCAGCTGGCTTGTGAAGCCACCCGTGTTCCAGCGCACGTCGACCAGCAGCGCCTTCTTGTCCTGCTGCGCGTAGAACTGGTCGATGAACTGGCGGGTGCCCGCCTCGGCCATGTTGGTGAGGTAGATGTAGGCGATGGTGCCGTGGCTGAGGGAATCGACGAGGTGTCGACGTGACACCAGTGCATCGTACTGGCGCAGCGCCGCTTCACTCTCGAGGGGCACCACGGTGACATCGACGGGTGCGGATGCGGGCGATGGCGCCAGCGATAGCACCACGGGCCCCGTGGCGCCGGCGAGGAGTTCCTGCGGGTTCCGCGGTGCCTTGAGCGGCTGGTGGTTGATCGCAAGCACATAATCGCCCGCCGTTGCATCGATACCAGGCGCTTGCAGCGGGCTGCGGATCGCGGGGCGGCTGTTGTCACCCTGCAGGATGCGCGCGATGCGATACAGGCCCGTCGAGCCGTCGAGCGCAAGGTCGGCGCCCAGCAGCGGCTCCGCCTCGCGCGGCGCCTGCGCGGGCCTGGCGCCATAGTAGGTGTGCGAGCTGCCGACCTCGCCCTGCAACTGCCCAAGCAGGTAATGGAAATCCGCTTGCGATGACAGTGCCGGCAGGCGCATCGCGAGCACATCGTGCACGCGCCGCCACGGCGCCCCGTCGAGCGCCTTGTCCTCGAACATGTCGCGTTCCAGGCGCCAGGCCTTGTCGAACATTTCCTTCCATGCGTGTTGCCAGGTGACGTCGCCCCGCAAGGTGGCCAGGTCCACCGTCCAGCCGCTGGCCTCGCCGGTGCCCGATACGTGGTACGTGCCAGCGGCGAACCAGGCGATGTGCCGCCCATCGGGGGCGACATCCACCGTCTCCGCGCCCTCGGCCAGGGTGCGATCCTGGCGCGTGGCCAGGTCAAAAACGTGGAGTACGTTGCGCTCGCCTTCCACGTTCGATTCGATCTGGGTCGTCGCCTTTGCGAAGACGAAAAGGGCGCCGCCGTGCTCGCCCTCGAGGGCATAGGCCCCGCCGGGAAAAGGCAGGGGCGTGGCCTTGTCCATCTGCACCACGCCGCCCTTGATCGGGGCTTCGTACACGCCCGTGGAACGGATGGGCACCATGTCGGTTTCGCGATCGGAGAGCACCGGTTGCGCGTGGCGGTTTGAAAGGAAGTAGAGCCGCGTGCCGTCGCTCGAAAACCGGCCCGACCAGTCACTGTCCATGGGCGAGCTAACCACGTGGTCCGCGTGCGTGCGTGTGTCATACACATGCAGGGCGCGCTGTTGGTTCGCCGGCAACGTGCTGTAAGCCACCAGCATGCCATCGGCCGAGAAGGCGGCATCCCTGATCTCGGCGGCGGGGTCGCGTGCCACGCACAAGGACGCGCCACCGCCGGCGTCGAGCAACCACAACCCGTGCCCCGCATCGGCGACAAGCAGCCGCTTGCCGTCCGGCGACCACGTGGGGCGGTAGTAATAGCCGGACGCCGTATGCGTCAGCACCCGCTCGTTCCCCGTCGCCCATGCCCGCACCACCACTTCTTCCTCGCCGGACCGGTCGGTGACGAAGGCCAGCGCCGTGCCGTCGGGGGACCAGGCGGGGTGATCCTCGTCCGCGCGGTCGCTGTCCGCACGCCGCGTGGGCAGCGCGGGCTTGCCGTCGACATCGACCCACGCCATGCGGCCGAGCGCCGAGAACGCCACCCGGCGGCCGTCGGGCGACAGCGCATAGTCAGCCGCACCGGTCACGTCGGCCGGGCGCACGTAAGGGCCAAGCGCGATGCTGATCGGCGTGCTGCTTTTCCCATCATCCGGCACGCCGATGGGAACGGCATGCAAGGCAAGCGTCGCGGTATCCATCAGCCACAACGCCCCGCCCTGCTGGAACGCGATGGTGCCGTCCCCGACGCTGGGGAAATCGATGTCGCCGTCGGTGAAGTGCGTGAGCTCCCTGGCGTTTCCCCCATCTTCGTCCATCACCCACAGGTTGGCCCGGCGCCCGGCATCGCGATCGGAAACGAAGAAGATGCGCTGGCCCACCCACATCGGGAAATCATCCGTACCCTTCCAGTCCGTCAGCTGCCGCCGCTGCCCGCTGGCGAACCGGTACACGTACACATCCGGCGCCAGCCCACCGTCGTAGCGCTTCCAGGGGCGGTATGCCGCAAAGGTTCGCGAATAGGCGATCGCCTGCCCATCGGGCGAGTACGACAGCATCGCCGCGTCGTTCAGGTCGACACGCACGGGAAGGCCACCACCCACCGGTACCTTCATCAACACCGGTTCGCTCCGTGCGAACGCCGTGCTCCGAGAGAGGAACAGAATGGCGCTGGAATCGGGTGCCCAGCCCACGACGAGGTTGTTGGGCCCCCACCATGGCGGCGGCGTTGCAGTGGTATCGGCAGCCCATGTGAGGCGCGTGGTTGGGCCGCCCGCGCTCGACACCACGTAGACATCCTCGTTGCCCCGGTTCTGCGCGGTGAAGGCGATGTAACGGCCATCGGGCGAGAAGCGCGGCGCCGATGGCGGGCCTGGCATGTCCGCCAGGGCCTGCGCCTTTCCGCCTTGCGTGGATGCCACCCAGAGGGCATCGCGCGCGACGAAGACGACCTTGCCGCCATGCACGTTCGGGTACCGGATGAGCGCTGGCGATGCGTGCGCCACGCACGATGCGGCGAAAGCGGCCAGCATGCAGAGCCAGTGGCGGGTCGTCATCGGGCAGGCACCTCGCACGGGCGTTCGACGCACCGTGCACGAAAGCCGTGGCGGCGGCAAGCCGTGCCCGCGCCGGTCACGACGCTATGCGACGAAGGTTCCCTCGATGCGACGAACAGCGCACGCGGCAAACACGCCGTGCCCTAGCCTCGGATGCCACCCCCACGAAACCGAGGAAGCCCATGCTTGATGCCAACGCGGTATGGCTTGTCACCGGCAGCTCATCCGGCCTTGGCCTGGCCCTGGCGAACGCCGTGCTGGACGCCGGGTACCGTGCCGTCCTTACCGCACGCGAGCCAGGGCGGCTGGAGGCACTGCAGGCAAAGCATGGCGATCGCGTCCGCGTGCTGCGCCTCGACGTCACCGATGCCGCAGCCATCGTGCCGGCCGTGCGGGAAGCGGAAGCCGCCTTTGGCCAGGTCGATGTGCTGGTCAACAATGCGGGCTACGGCTACCTTGCCGCCGTGGAAGAAGGTAGCGACGACGAGGTACGCAAGCTGTTCGAGACCAATGTGTTCTCGGTCGTCAACATGCTCCGTGCCGTGCTACCTGCCATGCGCCAGCGCAAGGCTGGCACCGTCATCAACATATCGTCGCTGGGTGGCCTGCTCGCGCTACCGGCCACCGGCTATTACCACGCCACCAAATACGCCATCGAGGCACTGTCCGAATCCCTCGCCCTCGAGGCCGCGCCGCTTGGCCTGCATGTTCTGATCGTCGAGCCAGGCGCGCTACGCACGGCGTGGGCGGGCTCGTCGATGGCCGAGTCGGGCTGCGTCATCGCCGACTACGCGCCGACGGCCGGCAAGCGTCGCGAGACCACCAAGGCAAGTTCGGGGAAACAGCCTGGCGACCCGGCGCGCGCCGCGCAGGCGATCATCGAAGCCGTAAACGCCACCGAGCCCCCGCTGCGGCTGCTGCTCGGCGCGTCCGCCGTCGACGTGGCGCGCGAGCGCTTCAGCACGCTCAAGAAGAACGCCGAGCAGTGGGCGTGGCTGTCGAAGACGGCCGACTTCCCTGAGGGGGAGTAAGCACGGCCGCGCCGCCGAAACGGGCGAACCATGCCATCGTCACCGTGAACTCCGTCGCGTGCTGCGACGGCCGCGCGCGCAGGCTTTCGTGGCTAGCGCCAGGCACCACCACCAGCTGGCTGGGTATGCCACGCAAGCGCAGCGCGTTGTAGAACTCCAGCGACTGGGTCAGCGGCGTGCGCCGGTCTTCGTCACCCACCATCACCAGGGTGGGCGTCGACACCTCACCCACGCGCGATAGCGCCGAGTACTTCCAGAACAGCGCGTGATCGGCCCAGGGTGCGACACCCAGCACACCGCCTGATGCCTTGTACTGGTCGGTGGCGAGTTCGTTGCTGGCCAGGTCGATGACCGGTTTCTCCGCGACCGCGGCACGAAAGCGCGTGGTGTTGCCGATGGTCCACGCGGTGAGCTCGCCGCCCGCCGAGCTGCCCGTGATGAACAGGTGGGCGGGGTCGGCATAGCCTTCGCGCACGGCGGCATCCACGGCGCTCATCAGGTCGTCGTAGGCGCGGCCCGGGAAGTCGTGCGCCACGTCGTCCGCGGCGAACGCGTTCCCGTACGAGGTGGATCCACGGTAGTTGGGGTCGACGACGACATAGCCGGTCGCTGCCATGAGCTGCCGTTCCATGTCCCATGCGTCGCCGTCGCTGCCATGCGGCCCGCCGTGGAGCAGCAGGATCATCGGGTAACGCTTGCCCGCCTTATAATCCGGCGGCAGGACGATCCATGTGCCCACGGCCTTGCCGTCGGCGCGCGATGTCACCGGCAACTCGCGGATCGCGCCCACGGCCATGCCCGCCACGAGCGCATCGTTGAGGTGGGTGAGTTGCAACGCCTGCCCGTTCGCCGGCTTGATCCACACGTTCGGCGGCGCCGTGCGCGATGCGTCGAGGAACGCGATGCTTCCATCGGTGGCGACCGATGACGATTCGTCGGCGCCGATCCGGTCGATCAGCGTGGTCACCGTGCCATCCATGCCCACGCGGGCGAGCCGGCCCGTGCCGTGGTCGTCGTAACGGGCCACCAGCGACTGGCCGTCGGGCGCGAACCGCGGTGCCCCGAGGTCACGATCCAGCCCGGTGCCAAGCTGCCGCACGTTCGAGCCATCGGCGTCCATCACCATCAGGCGCATCCAGTCGAACGTGGTGCCACGGTCCGCCATGCGTACGAAGGCGATGTGCTTGCCGTCCGGCGACACGGCCGCGTCGGCGTCATCCACCTTGCCGGCGGTCAGCGCCGTGGCCTTCCCGGTGGCGATATCGACACGGAACAGGCGCGCATAGCTGCGGGTGGCGTCGGAAGGCATCACCTGCGCCGCCTCCACGACCAGCTGGCTGCCACCCGGCATCCAGTGCACGTTGCTGACGTTCAGCGCCCCGCCCTGCGTGACTTGCCGTGCATCGCCGCCCGCGGCTGGCACGATGAAGACCTCGCTTACCTGCTGGTCGAGGAAGCCGGCGCCGTCCGCCATGTAGTTACCCCAGTCCATCACTTTCAGCGCGGGGGCCCACGTGGCGCCCGCGGGCCGTGGCATCGCCGGCGGCGCCGGGGGCGGCCCCTGCACAGGTACGCTTGCCGTGAACGCCAGCGTCTTCCCGTCGGCCGACCACGCAAGCGATGCGGGGCCATGGTCGACGTGGGTTACCTGGTTGGCGTGCGTATCCGGCGGGGCAAGCGTGAAGGCCTGGGCATGCCCGCTGGCATCCGGGGCAATGAACGCAAGGCGCGTACCGGCCGGCGACCATCGCGGTGTGGAAGCGCCCGCCGCGACCATGCGCTCCGCATGCGTGCGGGTATCGATGAGCCAGAGGCTTTCCTTGCGCGTATCCGTCATCACGTCGGGGGTGGTCCGCACGTACGCGACGAACTGGCCATCCGGGCTCACCGAGACATCGCCCGCATCGACCAGCCGGAAAAAGCCCGAGACGTTGACAGGCGCGGCGGTGGCTATCGTCGCCACGAGAAGGGAAAGCGCCGGTATGGCTATTTTCATGGGGATCCTAGAGTTTCATGCCGCCTGACACCTCGATGCGCTGCGCGTTGATCCAGCGGTTGCTGTCGTCCAGTAGCGACGCCACCATCGGGCCGATATCGTCGGGCACGCCAGGCCGGCCCAGGGCGGTGACCCCGGCGATACGCTCACGGTAGCCAGCATTGTCACGGATCATGCCACCGTTGAAGTCCGTGCCCATGGCGCCGGGCGCGATCGTGTTGACCGTGATGCCGCGCGGCCCCAGCTCGTGGGCAAGGTACCGCGTAAACGTCTCGAGCGAGGCCTTGCTCGAGGCGTAGGCGATGAGATCGGGGAAGACGAAGCGAACAAGCCCCGATGACGTGTTGATGATGCGGCCCCCATCGTTGATGAGCGGGAGCAACTTCTGCGTGAGGAAGAAGACGCCCTTGAAGTTGATGGCATACAGCCGGTCAAGCTCCTCCTCCGTCACCTCCGCGTACGCCGTGTGGTTCGAGATGCCCGCGTTGTTGACCAGGTAATCGATCCTCT
Source organism: Luteibacter yeojuensis (assembly GCF_000964085.1). GTDB lineage: Bacteria > Pseudomonadota > Gammaproteobacteria > Xanthomonadales > Rhodanobacteraceae > Luteibacter > Luteibacter yeojuensis_A. The sequence goes on along the minus strand of NZ_JZRB01000014.1, from coordinate 37,413 downwards.
CCACGCCCATGCCAGCCAGGGTGGCCTTTACGCGGTCGACGAAGCCATCGAGCGTGGGCACGTTGCCCTGGTCGAGTTGCAGGGCGTGGACCTCGACCCCAGGCGCGCGTGCCTCGGCGGCCACCTTCTCCGCCTCATCCCGCCTGGCGCTGTACGTAAAGAGGCAATCGATGCCCCGCGCTGCCAGCGCCAGCACTTCGGCGCGACCCAACCCCCGGCTTCCACCCGTCACCAGGGCGACGCGCCTGCGCATATTGCTCGTCATGGCCAATAGCTCCGAAGTCATTGGCCTTGATTAGTAGCACGAGGCCCCGTGCCCGAGGCTTCGTTTCGTCGCGCGGCGGGCGTCTTTGTCGCTGGTGGGGCGTACGGTAAGTGAGGTGCCGCGTTAGGCGTTCTCCGCGACCGCCGGCGAAACCACCGGCCGGTAGGCGATCGCCTTGATCTCGATAAGCAGGTGCGGATGGGAAAGCTGCTGCACCGACACCGTGGTGCGCGTTGGCCCGTCGAAGTCGAACGTACTCCAGGCATGCAATGGCGGGACGCTAGCTCGTGCCCCGCCGCCATGGAACGTTGCGTGTGGTAATAGTCTTCATGCGGGTTTGTATGAGCGGTTCGTTACGGGTCGTTCATCGTTTTCGGGCAAAGTAGGGCACCGCGGTCGTTAACGACGAGATCATCGACGGGATGAGTCCATGGACCTCATTGCTGCACTTCGTTCCTTTGTTCGCGTTGCGCAGACTGGCTCGTTCTCTGCCGTCGCGACGGAGCGTGGCGTCACCCAGCCGGCCATCTCACGGCAGGTAAGCGCCCTGGAGGACTACCTCGGGGCACGGCTTGTCCATCGCAGTACACAGGCGGTGACGCTTACCGAAGAAGGGCGCGAGCTACTGCTACCCGCACAGCGGCTGATCGACGACGCGGAGGACCTGCCCTTCAACGTGGGCGCGCGCCGCGGGCGGCCGGCCGGGCGCGTCCGTATCGCGTTGCCCGTGCCCCTGGGCCTGTACCTCAGCAGCCACCTCGCACCGTTCCTGGCCAGCTACGAGGGGATCTCGGTGGATCTCGTGCTCCGGGACGGCGTCAGCAACCTGATCGAGGAGGGGCTGGATTGCGAGATCCGGCTCGGGCCCCTCGAAGACTCCACGCTGGTGGCGCGCACCATTGGCCAGACGAAGGCGTACCTGGTGGCGTCGCCCGGCTACCTCGAGCAGCACCAGCCACCGGCCCATCCCCGCGACCTGGAGCAGCACGACTGCATCTTCTACCAGCGGTGGGGGCGGGAGAACGTCTGGTGGTTCAGCACCCCACCGGCGCCCGGCGACGTGGCGGGGCAGGACCTGGCCATATCTGTCAGTGGGCGCATCCATTCGAACAACGCCGGGGCCGTGTACCGCGCGGCGCTGGCGGGGCAAGGGATCGCGCTGCTATCGCACCTGCTCGTCGCGGAGGACCTTGCGGCAGGCCGGTTGCTGCATGTCATGCCCGATTACCCGACGCGGCGTTTCCCCATCCACGTCGTGTACCCCTCCAAGCGTAGCCTGCCGCCCCGCACGCGGGCGCTGATCGACTACATCAGCGGGCTGCTCGAGGACGACCCGGACATGGCCATGGATGCGGCGAGCCCCGTGAGGCGTTGACGCTTCATACGCCCTCGCAGCCACGACCGCGCCCGACACTGGCCGGGTTCAAGGTTCCATAACGGATGTATGAGCGGTTATAAGCAAAATATGGATTCGCTCGCGCCGACGCAAAGCCTAGCGTGCTCGATAGTTCGGCTCAGGGGGCTTTCAACGTATGCGACGTTATCTTGTTTTACTCATGCTGGCGGTGATGGGCGCTTCGACGGCGGCGGTCGCCGCTGAACCGAAGGAGAGCCCATCGCAGGGCGGGCCATGGCAGGCCATGGCCCGGTCCGATATCCAGTTCATCGTCGAATGGGCGAAGAAGCAGCATATCCTCGCAGTCTATCCCGACCCTGCCCGCTTCGATGCGCTCCTGAAGACCGCGCAGGCGCGCGCCGCGTCCGACATCCCCAGGATCCAGAGCTATTCTGGCTATCGACATGCCCTGAATCACTTCGTTTCCACGTTCGAGGATGAGCACGTCTACCTGTCGTTGAACCTCGTGCAGAAGAACCTGCAGTGGCCGGGCTTCCTTTCCATCTACGTAGGCGGCCAGTATCGAACCGTGGCGGGGAATGGCACGGTCGCCGATGGCCTCGTCATCAGCGCATGCGACGGCAAGCCGTTGAACGCCTGGGTGGATGAGCTCGCACCCTACGAAGCATCGCTTCCCAAGCTGGAGTCCACGCGCTGGAACCTCGCGTCGTCCATCTTCCGCGATGTGCAGAGCCCGTTCTTCAAGCGCCCCTCGTCGTGCACGATCGATGGCAAGGACGTCAAACTGCAGTGGACCCCCATCGATGGCACTGTGTTTGCGCAGAAGCGGGCCGCGCTGATGGGCGATGCCGAGCTCATCGACCGCATCGAGCCGTTCGGCAAGGACGGTGCCTGGATCATGCTGCAGAACATCATGCCCCACACGCCGGCCGAGGTGGACGCATTGCGTTCGGTGATTGCCCAGCTGCCTTCGCTACGCTCGAAGAAGATCATCGTCGTGGATGAGCGGAACAACCACGGTGGCCCCTATGAGTGGTTCATGGCGTTTCTTCGCGGCTTGTACGGCGCACCGTATACCGACTATTACGCGCGGGCACGCCTGCGGATCAGCGCGGTCTACCGCGCGACACCTGAGATCCTCGAGGCGTTTGGTGGCCCGCCCGAAACCTTCAAGCCTGAACCCATCACCATGCCGCCCGATGGCACGACGTTCGACCCGGATAACCGCCTGCTCGCCGGTGCCGTGGCGCGTCACGAGAGTGTGCTGCGCAGCTCGGCGAACAAGGAGAACATCGCCAAGCCCGCAAGCGCCCCGCCAAGCCTCGTGCATGCCAAGGTCGTCGTGCTTACGGGTTACGCCTGTGGCAGTGCGTGCATCGGGCTGGTCGACGAGATGAAGCTGATTCCCGGTGTGACGCAGGCCGGTGTCGAGACGTTCATCGACTCCCGGACCGGCACGCCGCTGGGTGCGGATCTGCCAAGCGGTAACGGAAAAGTGTCGGTGCCAGTGATGACCCGGGATGGGCGGCAGCGTGGTGATAACGAGCCGAATGTTCCTGACGTTGTCTATCACGGCAATATCGAAGACACCGAGGCCGTCAAAGCCTGGGTCAGGAAGACCTTCGAGGAAGCACGATGAACGCCATGCCGCCGCCACGACGGCCCACGTGGCGCAGCATGGCGGGGGCGCTTGTGCTGGCCGCCCTCGGCGCCAGCGCGAGCCATGCGGCCCAGGCACGTCCCGACGTGACGGCGGCGGCGGCTTCGGCCAAGGCATTCGCGCCGACGGCGACGCGCACGTTGGGTGCACGCCCACCCGTGGTGACAAGGCATCACGCAACCATCGCGGGCCAGCGCGTGGCCTACCAGGCCATCGTGAGCGAATGGCCGGTACCGGGCGACGACGGCGAGCCCATGGGCGTGATGGTCACGGAAGCCTATCTCGCCGGTAAACAGCCCGACGCGTCGCGCCCGGTCACCTTCATCTATAACGGTGGGCCGGGGTCATCCTCGTGGTCGCTGCAGATGGAGGGCCTGGGCCCCAAGCTGTACCAGGCGGCCACGGGTGCCTTCGTCGATAACCCCGATAGCCTGCTCGATGCGTCCGACCTGGTGTTCATCGATCCCCTGGGCACGGGCGCCAGTTTTCCCCTCGCCGGCCGCGACGCCTCGCCGGCCTGGAACACGCCCGGGGATGCCGAGTCCATCCGCAGCGTGATTGAACGATGGCTCCGGGATAATGGCCGCACCACGTCGCCGCAGTTCCTCATGGGCGAAAGCTACGGGACAATGCGGTCGGTGGCCATCCTGCACGCGGATGCGAAGCACAACGCCCTCCATCTCCATGGCGTGATCCTCCTGTCGTTGGTGCTGAAGACGGGCGAGAACGACGACATCCAGGCGATCGGCCTACTGCCATCGCTGGCTGCGAGTGCCTACGTTCGCGGCCTGCGCCAGGCGCCCGCTGCGAACGTGGAGGATGCCTATGCGCAGGCCGTTCAGTTCGCGCGCACCGAGTACGCCTCGGCGTTGCTCGAAGGGGCGAGCCTTTCGGCAGAACGGCTGCATGCCGTGGCGCAGGCCATGAGTGCCCAGGTGGGCATTTCGCCGGCGCCGCTGGAGAAAGCCCACCTGCGCATCGACCGCAACGCGTTCGCCCATGCGCTATTGGGCGGGAAAGCCAACGAGCACGCCGGCAGCCTGGATACGCGCCAGACCGGCGGCCCCGACCTCGATGCGCTACCTGCGCCCTACAACGACCCCTCCATGACGTTGGGAAAGCGCCCGGAGCACGCGTTCGAGGGCTATCTGAAATCACTGGACTACGTGGCGGCCGGCGAATATCGCTACCTCAATCTCGCGATCAACAGGGGTAGCTGGTTCTATTCGGTGAAGGAAACCGGCGATGCCACGGATTCCCTCGACACCGTGCCCTGGCTGGTCGACGCCATGCATGCCCATCCTTCCCTTCGCCTGTTCACGGCAGGCGGGTATTTCGATACGAACACGCCGCTCGGCGTCGCTACCTACCAGCTGGACCACGCGGATATCGACCGTTCGCGCTGGACGGCGAAGGCCTATGCCGCCGGCCACGGGATTGCGGAGGACGTGGTGCAGCGTGCGAAGCTCGCGGGTGATCTTCGGGCATTCGTGAAGGCCCCGGGCCCAGCGTCTACGGATACCCGCTAGGCGGCGGCACCGGCTTGCGTCGCGCCTTGCGGCCACGCATGACGTGCGTGACCACGACGACAGGCAGCGCAAGACCGACGACCCAATGGATGAGTGACACCCATTCGTGCCAGGTATCGTCGATGAGGTAGTAGGTGAGGTACCCGGTGATGACCAGGCCAGCGATGACGGCAAAGGCGAAGCCGCCCGACCAGCGGCGGTGGCCGGCTGCCCAGCCGTTGGCGATGTGCGCGCTCCAGACCATGCCGAAGGTCCACAGCGCCATGAAGCCGAAGGCCGCGTGGATACGCAGCCACCATGGTTCCCAGGGACTGGGGCGTGGGCCAAACGGGCCCATCGTCTGCAGGAAGTAGTGGCAGGCGAGCCAGGCGGCGCCCGTTGCGAACAGCGACCAACCCACGGCCCAGGTGAAGAGCCGGCGGCCACTGGCGAGCCGGATGGGGCCATGGCGCCGTCGCTTTGGCGGGTCATGCCGCATCACGGATACTCGCCCAGGTGCCTTTTTCACGTAGATAGGCCGTGGCGCCAGCAAGGGCGAGCACCGCGCCGGCCGAGGGACCGAGGGCCATCACGACCTTGGTGAGCGCATCGGCGACCATGGCCTGGTCTGCCAGCACCGACACCGTGCGGCCCGGCGCCGCGTGCTCCTTCGTTCGGCCATGCCTGTGCACGCCGCAAGGCAGTGGGTTACGTGCCCGGATGGCCGCCTCGTTGCTGCTGGTGGCGATGGCACCCTCACCCGTGTCGAGCGCGGCCTGCATGGGCCCGATGTCGCCGCCCGCATCGAGGTATACGCGGTGCGGGCCCGCGCCTAGCAACCTCAGGTCGCCACCGGCATCAATACGCCCCTGGTGCACGCCGTGTTGCTGGAGCACGGCGGCAGCGCGGTCGGCCGCGTAACCCTTCGCGATACCACCCAGGTCGATCCAGAGCGCGTCGTGGAAACGAACACCGTTGTCGTCGAGCGCGATGCTGGCGGCCGTGGCATCCAGGTCGACGCGAGCCGGCGCCGGGCAAGGCAGCGCACCCGCGTGCGCGAGTACGCCACCGATCGCGATATCGAACACGCCTTCGCTCATGCGGTGCATGGTTTGCGCCATGGCCAGCACCTCGCGCGTGCGCCAGTCTACCGGCACGCACCGGCGCGCGGCGTCGCGGTTCAGGCGGCTCACATCGCTATCCGGCGCATGGAAACTCATCAGCCGGTGCACCGTGGCCACTTCCGCGAACGCCGCGGAGATGGCGTGGTGGGCGAGGGCATCATCTTCCACGCCATCGGCACGGATGGCGACCACGGTACCCAGCCATGGCTGGGCACGTTCAATCGTGGCCAAGAGCGACCTTCCGCACGGCCAGCAGACGGCGGACGCCTTCGGTGATGTGCTTGCACGAAAGCGTCGCGGACGAGATGTTCTGGATATCCTTGTCCAGTACCAGCGGCGCGTCATCATGCTTACCGGTGAACTGCGCACGCCATGCCGGGTTGCGGATCTGGTCACCGTAGCTTTCGTTATACGTCAGTATCTCCAGGCCCTTGACGCCACCACTCGCATCGAAGCCCACCGCATAGGTGATGTACTCGTGCTTGCCGAGTACTTCGTCGACGATGAACAGTTCGCCGGTGGTTGCACGCCACGCTTTCATCGACGGCGAAACGATCGATGCGCCAGAGGCCTTTTCCACGGCCCTGGCCTGCTCGGGCGTGAGCGTGATGTCCTGCGCCGTCATGGCCAGCGACGGGAAGATCAATGCGCGCGCCTGGTCGGCACTCAGGTACTGCGTGGCCTGCGCGGGTGCGACAGCGACCAGGGCAGCGACCGGAAGCAATAGGAAACGATGGTCCATGGGCATGGCTCAGTCGAAGGAATAACCAATCTTGAGGCGGATGCCGTCCCAGCGGGTATGTTCATCGCCGTACAGTAGCCCGTCGTGCCGCTGGTGGTCCTGCTCTTCACTGTAGGTAATGGCATGTATCTGCCGAAGCACGCTCAAGGTGGCGTACCAGCGCCGTGCGGCGTAATGCACATTGGGGCCAGCGAAGAACGCCGTGTGGTCCTGGTTGCGGTGGAGCAGGGTCCAGCCGCCGAATTCGTTGTGGTTGCGGATTTCCAGCCCCGCCGACCAGTTCGACGCGAAGCGGTAACTTCCACCCAGGTCGATCTCGGCATAGGTGGCCTTATCCATGGTGCGCGTCGGCGGCTCGGGGTCCGTATCGTACGGATCGATCAGGTTCGAGCCGCGCTCCTTCTCTGCCTCGACCCAAACGTTGGCGGCCAGGACGAGGCGATCGTCCATCAGGTTCTTCTGCACGATGGCACGCAGCTCGAGCCCGCGTTCGCGCGGGCCGTATTCCGGCTCGGCGTAGAACGCGAGGCCGATGCCGTCCTTGTACGGGCTGAGCACGCGATAGAGGAACTCCATCGAAACGCCATCCACGTGCGCGCCGGAGAATGGCTTGTTCGGATCGTGCTTGTACGACAGGTCGATGCCCTCGGTCTTGCCGCGGACGCTGTTTCCGTTTGCCTGCTCGTAGGTGTAGTTGAGGTAGGTACCGATCTGGAAATTGTCGGTGACGCCGTATTCGTACTCGGTGCTGAAGTTGTAGGCGTTGAAGCTGCCATAGGCCTGGGACTTGCGGTCCGTGGCCCATTGCTCGAGCTCGCTCTTGCCCTTCGGCAGCAGATCGGTGGTGTAGACGTAGCCAAAGATGGCCTCGCCAGCCCGTGCGGGTGGTGCCCACGACCCAGCCGCGCCCAGCGCCAGACACGCGACGACCGCCAGCGCTGCGCTCCGGCCAAGAAAGCTGCTCATGGAAGCCCCAAAGTGAGAATGATTCGCGTTGAGATTAATCTCAAAATCGATACAGGGTCAACGGCAAGTTCTTGCGATATTGCCGTGTAAGTGACTCTTGCATCGACTTTTCTTAGGAAACGCTTAGGGCGTCGGACACCTCCACTCGCGTTAACCGTGCCCGGCCAATGTCCAGAACGAAGCGGATAAGATTCAACGTCATGACGGCCGAGGGATCGTCGGCAAGGAAACAACGATGGGTTATTTCTGGTTTGCTGTTACCGGTGCCGTTGCAGGCGCCATGCTGACCTGGGCGATCGCTTTGCTTCTGCGCAACTTTGGCAGGTGGCGTGCATGGGCGGCTTGGCTGATCAGCGCTGGTCTCATTGCGGCTTGCGTGTTCATGCCGGACTACAGCGGGCGTGATGGGTGGTTGGCCCTGCTGGGTGACGCCGGCAACCAGATTGCCCTGGTGTCTGCTGCTATCGGGGCCGCCGTTCCGACTGGCTTCTGGTCCAGGACACCGTCGAAGGCATGATTGACCTCGTCGGCACCGTCTAGAACAACTCCCCCTGCGGCGAATGCACCCGCGGCGCCACGAACTTCGACGTGTCCAACACCGTATCCCATGCCCGATGCAGCCCGGCCTTCCGCGAAGCCACCTGCACCCGCTTCCGGATAATGTCCGCGAAAATCCCCTGCCCGCGCATGCGCGTAGCGAAGTTGCTGTCGTAATCCTTCCCACCATTCATCTGCTGGATGAGGCTGATGATGTGCGCGGCCTTGTCGGGGTAGTGGATATCCAGCCACTCCCGGAACAGCTGCTTCAACTCATGCGGCAACCGGATGCATGTGTAGCCAATCGAGTTCGCCCCATTGGCCGCGGCACGTTCGATGATTCCCTCCACGTCCTTCTCGTTCAACGCGGAAATGATCGGCGCAACCAGCACGCCCACGGGAATGCCGGCATCACGCAACGCCTTCACCGCCTGCAGCCTGCGATGCGGCGCCGACGCGCGCGGCTCCAGCTTCGAAGCGAGCTTGTTGTCGAGCGAGTTGATCGAGATGAACACCTGAACCAGGTTCTGCTCGGCCATGGGCGCGAGGATGTCGATGTCGCGCTCGATCAGCGCGTTCTTGGTGACGATGGTGCACGGGTGGTTGCACTCGTTGAGCAGCCCCAGCGCCGCGCGGGTGAGCCGCCACTTCTTTTCGATCGGCTGGTAGGGGTCCGTGTTGCTGCCGATGTTGATCGGCTTGCAGGTGTAGTTCTTCTTCGCCAGTTCATCGCGCAGGATGTCGGCGAGGTTGGTCTTGGCGAAGAGCTTCGTTTCAAAGTCGAGGCCGGCCGAGAGGTTGAGGTAGCCGTGCGAGGGCCTGGCGTAGCAATAGACGCACCAGCACTTTATGACGATCTAGAAAGTGTTCACTTTCGGGGACTATCCCGCTGAACAAATCAACGAGATCGCGTGATCGCTCAGGCTACGAGTGAACAGCCCCTCGTGCGTGACCGGCAAACCGGCACCCCCCTGTTTTCGTACTCCAAAATTGCAGAAAGGTATGCGGCCCCCGCATGCCAAAGAGCGGCACTTGTTTCTCGTATGAGTCGATTGCCCAATCCTTGATCTGAGTGCCAGGGGAGTTAGAAGACTGCCTGTTCGTGGCGACGGAAGGCCGAGTCTACGGCGGATTCGAACTCCGGCAGCTCGATGCACACCTTCTTAACACATTGATTGTATTGCATTTTAATATTCCTTAGATATTGGCTTTCAGGTACCTTTGAAAGTCTTTCAAAATGCCATTCAGCGGAGTATTTATTACAAATCAACTAGTTATGAACATTTTTTGAGTGTGCTAAAGAATTCTTGCCTAGCACCTCGATCCGGAGCGGCCCTCACACTAGATGTGGTGTCAATTGTTGACAACGAACACATCATGATTGAAATTATACCCATTGGTTGAGAAAACGAGTATAAGGTATATACTGACCTCGAACGTATCCAACGCAGGCGGCCACCCATGTTAAGTCCATTCGGAAAATTGCTCAGGAAGATGAGGATAGACCGCGATAAGACGCTGGCTGATCTGGCAGGTCTGGCGAATGTGAGCACAGCCTTTGTTTCGGCTGTGGAAACCGGGCGCAAAGCAGTGCCGCCTTCGTTTATTGACGCGGTGACGCGCGGACTGTCGCTCACTGCCAGTGAAGAGTCATCACTGGCGCAGGCAGCCGCCGGCCAGGCGAAGGAGGTCACGATTTCGCTTGCCAATGGAAGCGATCGGGCACGCGAACTCGCCGTAGCGTTCGCCCGGCGCTTCGAGAATCTTTCAGAGGGCGAGGTCGAAAGCTTGTTCAAGCAAATTGCCCCTCCCCGAGGAGACAAAGATGCGTAGGCGTGGATTCGAGGTGTCGCCCCTATCAAAGCGACAGGTCTGGGACATCGCGTCTGGCCTTCGAAACTCCTTCCGGTGCGACCCCGAAAAGGCGTTTCCGCTGTATCAGTACCTCGAGCTCGAACTCCCTAAGGTTTGGCCTGACTTCTATCTGGGTTCGAAGGGCCTGGACGAAATGGGAGATGATCACGGTTGGACGTTCCCCGACAAAGCTGAGATCTGGCTTCGTGAGGATGTCTACGATGGCCTACGAACCGACCGTGGCAGGGACCGATTCACCGCCGCCCATGAACTTGGCCACCTAGTGCTTCACGGATGTCCACTTGCGCGATCCCGGCGCCCGTCCGGTGAGCTTCCGCTGTTTCGCGACTCGGAGTGGCAGGCGGACAACTTTGCCGGCGAGTTCCTTATGCCAGTCGAAGTTGTCCGCAAATTTCCTGATCCTTGGACCCTGGCCGCGGAGTGCGTTGTTTCAGAACAAGCTGCATCCGTGCGGATCAACGAACTGAGGCGGGAACGCTTCATATAAAAAAGCTCCCCAATGCTCGAACATTGAGAAGCTTTGGCATGGTGGTGAGGAGTCCCTCTGCCGACCACGGCTGTCTTGGTAGGACGCTTGAAAGTGTAGCACTTTCATATCCGTGGGCAACTATCTCCTCCAGACAAATTTGGAGTGATTGAGATGGACGCAAGTCATTTGCGGCCTAAGATCGTCTTCGTGCGAAATTACGTTCGCTTCCGCTTCGGTAAGTGGGAACACGTTATTCAGCACTGGCGATCGGCCCCCCACCAATACGTTCTCTTCGCCTAATCGACTGGGCGCGCATTGGTAGCGCGCCCAGTCCTTCCCTATGGGACTCGGTCAGATGTGTGGCTCGGGACTCCCGAGCCCTGCGCGCAATTGAGGGAACAACATGAGCTACTTCGAGGAAAACGGTGATTGCTTCGTCATCCGCCCGTCCTCAGGCCCCAACGCGGGCTTAAGGCCTGGGCAGATCGCCGCGCTGTACGCCACTGCCGCACATTTCACGAGCAGCGATGAGGGTGCAATTGTCTCGCTGCCGACTGGTTACGGTAAGTCTGCCGTACTTGTTGGTCTGTGTTTTCTACTTCGCCCGAAACGCGTCCTAGTCGTGGTACCAACTGCTTCACTACGGAAGCAAATGGGCAAAACCTTCTCGGACTTGGACGTTCTAAAGCGGCTCGATCTTCTAGCCAATCGTGACCTTCGTCCTCCGACAGTAGCGTTACTTGAGTCACGGCCAGCAAACCGTGAGGCATGGGTGGCTCTAGAGGGAGCTGACGTAGTCATCGCTACACCGCAGGTCGTTAGCCCGGAAAACGACGGAGTTTCACCCCCGCCGGAAGGCTTCTTTGATCTTGTACTTGTCGATGAGGGGCATCATTCACCCGCGGCAACATGGGCAGCCCTACTTTCGCATGTGAATGCGAACCAGGTTCTCGTATCTGCAACTCCATTTAGGAGGGACCGCCTCGGACTTCCAGGCAAACTCATCTTTCACTATCCGCTTAGAAAAGCTGCGGCGGAGGGAGCATTTGGCAAGGTTACCTTCGATGCAATCGATACTCCGGAGGGCGCTGACAGACCCGAAATAGATGAGCTATTGGCGACTAAGGCAGAAGCGATATACAGGCGAGACCGCGACGCTGGCTTTGACCACCGAATGCTTATCCGTACAAACACCGTTGCTCACGCGAAGGATCTGGTCAACCTCTACGTTGCAAAGGGACTGAGGGTTGAAGCTGTTTCGAGCATGGTGTCGCGGCGCCAGATCGATAAGATCGAGCAGCGTCTCGCATCTAATGACATTGATGGCGTCGTATGCGTCGACATGTTCGGTGAAGGATACGACTTTCCGAAATTTAAGATTGCCGTACTTCATGCGGTACACAGATCTCTTGTACCCACCCTGCAGTTCATCGGCAGGTTTGCCCGTACCAACGACCTAAAAACCGCTGACGCGACGTTTATAGCACCGTTTAGCCACGTTCAGAGCGAGAGCGGTGAGTTGTTTCGCGAGGGCGTCGATTGGTCTGTACTTCTTGCCGATGTTGCCGATGCCCAGCAGGCGAAGGCAGCGGTCGAACGTGAGTTTACTGAAGGATTTGATAGCACGGACACAGGCTCGGTGGTCGACCTTCTGACGCTGGACAACGTTCGCTGCCATTTCACGCAGCGATCTTCAGGGCATCTGTGGAGCCTTACCTGACGAATCCCCCCGCATTGATCAACCAAGGTCGGATAGTTGGATCGTGGATTAGCCAAGATAGGCTTACCGCTATCCTAGTTACGCGCACGACCGGATCGCCTGATTGGTATGCGACCAATGAGCTTCGTACCGTGAACTTTGACTGCTTTGTCATCCGCTACTTTCCCGACAGTTCACTTTTCTTCATCACAGCCACGTCGCGATCAGGACGATCGTATGGGGAGATAATCCAGCACTATCTGGAGGGATCGGCATCCAAGATCAACTTCCGTGTGGCGAGGCTGGTCCTCAATGGACTCAACAATCAGGAATTCTTTAACGTCGGTATGCGCAGCACCTCACCGATTCGTTCGGCCGAGTCGTACCGAATATCAGCTGGTGCTAATACTGACAGAACCATCTCCGATTCCACGGGGGCCAAGTATGCTCCTGGTCATTTCTTCGGGAGGGCTGTCAACGGCGCTGGCCGAACCGAATTGATTGGAGCGAGCGGCGGAGGTCGTGTTTGGTCGACGGGACGCAACTCCATCAAGTCGGTAGTTGATTGGGTCTCCGAACTTCATGCGAGAATTACGGCCAAGCATGTTTCGATTGGTAAGTCGGGCCTTGATCGCTTGCGCCTCGGCGAGCCGCTGGAGCAGATACCCCTAGATACAGTGATGGCCGACTGGGGCCCAGACGCTTATAAAACCGCCCCATCGGTCCGTTGGCAGGACGGAGATGTGTCTGTCGCAAGCAACATACTGGATTGCGATATACGTTCGTTTCAAGTCGAAGATGATCAATCGAGCCTTTCGTTTGATATCGCCGACGAAAATCATCGAGTATCAATTAGGTACGACCCGTCTGCTTCTCCGTCGTACAGCATCATGGGGAACAGTCCACTGCGTCTTCTTGTCGAGGCCAATGATCATCAATTTATTGGTATTGACGAGTGGCTCGATGATGTCTCGCTTACTTATTTCACGAAGAATCTTGCCACGTTCGCTGACGGCACTCTTCACGAAGTGGTTCCGTCAATTTCCCTCAACGCCGAATCGTTGAGGCCACGTGTTTGGGATGGCTGCGACATTTCTACCGAGTTTGGTCCAGCCAAGGCCGAAGGTTTGGTCTCAATTCAACCCTTTCTGAAAGATATACTTGTCGCCTCGGGACCTACGTTCTTGATCTACGACCACCGAAGCGGTGAGGCCGCTGATTTTATTGTCGGTCGTAGCGTCGATGAACAACTTGTAGTCGAGCTTCATCATTGCAAGGGTGCAGGAGGTAAGCCAGGAGCTGGTCGAGTCGATGATGTTTATGAGGTAGCTGGTCAAGCGGTGAAGTCCGCTCGGTTTTTCGACAAAGAGTTCCTACTTCAACACATCAAGAGGCGGACGTTAGAAAGAAGGAATGGTGGGCACTCTCCCGTGTTGGTTAGTGATCGCGAAAGCATCATTCGGCTGATCGAGTCGACCGATCCCATCAGCTTTCGGCTCGTCGTGTTTGCCGTTCAACCAGGGCTATCCGCGGCTTCACTTGATGATGAGAGCGCTGATAGTGTGCGGCGGATCATGGCCGCCGCAAATGACTGGGTAGGTCAGGATTGCGAAATTTACTGGACTATAAGCGACTAGGAAAAGTCATAGTGGGATAGGCTGAGGGTCGACGGCTGCGACGGCGCGCGGCCGGATAATTTGCCCGACCTGAGTGTTATGGTCGAGGCATTCGAGCATATCTTCCTCGTTGTCCAAATGCTCATTGAGGGATTGAAGAGGAGTGGTCGGGCGATCTATCTGGAACATTGACCGATGCAGCCCCGCTTTGCGCGAAGCCACCTGCAGCCGCTTCCGAATGATTTCCGCGAAGATCCCTGCCCCCGCATCCGCGTGGCGAAGTTGCTTTCGTAATCCTTCCCACCATTCCCAACGCCGACCCCGGTGCATGGCTGAGCGTGCCCTCATGGGCGCGGGCCGGAAGCTCCTCCATCCACCGCCTACAGCAAAGCCATCATGAATTCTTCTTCGAGCACGAGCCACGACGCCTTCCTGCTACTGCAGGGGCCACCATACGTCGCCTCGCGGTGTATTCAGTGCATGGCGCCACCTCCCTTGACCGAGGAGCATATCTTCGCCGATGGTGCCGGAGGACTTCTCACGGCCAACATCCTATGTGAGCGATGCAACCGTCACTTCGGCCGGCACATCGACGCCCCGTACTTGAAGCAACCTTTTATCCAGGTCGCACGAAATGCGCACAAGCTCGGAGGGCGACGTGGAAACATCCCGCAGCCATTCGAGGGCCCGCACACCGTCACCGGACCTAGCGGAAGCGTGCAGGTCAAACTGGACGCTGATTTCAAGCCGCGAGTCATACCGCAGATCAAAGACGTGTCGATCACCCCAGAAGGGGGGCTGGCCAGCTCATTTCTGATCGATGCGTCCGACCGTGACAAGATCCCCGTTATTGTTCGATCGAAATTCGAACGATTCTTCAAGTCCCCTCAAGGCGCTGCGCTCGGCTGGTCGCCGCAAGAGCAGCGGCGGGCTATCGACCAGGCGATCGAGAACTACAAGAATGCCCCGAGTCATTCCACGCCAACCGGCGAGATCGCAGGCCAGGTAGCTGTGGATATGCCCTGCCTCTTTTTGGAGGCCGCGAAGGTCGCATTCGAGATCGCCGCGGTAGAGGATCGCGAAAGCTTCGTCGAATCAGCGCGTGCGACGCACTTCCGCGACCTCCTGGGCTCGGTGCGAGACGGCACGATTCCAACCAGATCTGGTTTTGACGATCTGATGCACGCGTTCGATGCAGAGCCTTTCTCTCGGGGCACATCGCTACTACACCATGTCGCGAACCTCGCAAATTCGCCGACGCACGCCCTCCACATCGCAGTGCTGCATGAAAAGCATGCTGTCGTCGCCATGTTCGGCATCCCCTTCATCTTCCGGAATCTGCGAGATACGTCCGGGCACGGTGCGATCTACTCCAACTGCGTAGAACGTAGAGAAGTTCGGTACATGCGCACCTGAGGGCCGCATCGCCCACCAACAAATAATACGGCGTCAGAATAGCTATTCCGAAATGCGCGGTGCAGCCCGGCCAACGTCAATACATGGTTTTCTAACTCACTGAAGGATATGCGTTTAAATGAATCTGGCCTGGTCTGACATCAAGGAAGTCTTCTTCACGATCGGCTCGGTGGCGGGCGTATTTGCAGCGTTGCGGCCAATATTGGAAAGCCGATTCCAGCGGGATCAAGAAAGGATCCGCCGGGTCTTCGAGATCCTTCCCGAACAGATGATTATCGAGCTTGAATCAAGTGTCTATACGTTCCGTAGGGTTTCTAGCGACGACTTCAACAGATTTTCTGGTCTTATCGAGGAACGGCGGGCGAATCAGAACGGGCTGCGTTTTACCGGGCCGTTGAGGGAGAGGCTGCGCCAGGAGACTGACTCCCTACTCCATGCTTACAAATCGCTCCGAGAATTGATTCAGGTCCCTTGGTGGCAGCCACATGTGTCCGATAACGACGATGGGACGAAGCACTACTCCTGGGACTTTAACCGCTCTGCGTTCACGGATTTTGACCAGCTCGCACCTCCCTACGCAAAACATCTCGATCAATGCGGCGAGCGCGCTGAAACTATCCGCACGATCTATCAGCGCCTTCAAGTGATCAACGAGCTGCACTTTCTCGAGGTCCCGCTCGCAAGCTACTTGCTGAAGCGGCGATTTCGCAATAACGGACTCGACCACACATGAGCAAGTGTTGTCCGGCAAATTAGAACAGCGTGCGATCATCTATCCAGAGGCACCCAGTGCTTTCCGTGAGGGCACTTCTCGTCAAGACGCGCTTCGCTCCCAGAACAGATGACGGTGTACGTCGCACCAACGGATACATCCATCTGGTGATCCTCGCCTGGCTTGAGTTCGAAGCGATTCGCTCCGGTCCCGTTGCAAACGTGGAATGACGCTGTCTGGGATGCCGGACAGCTGTTCTTAAAAACACCTTTTCCACTTGCCGTACTGGAATCTTGTGCAATGGCGCCAAGAGAGACGGTCGCAAGAAGTGCGCCCACACAAGCCTTCTTAGACTTATTCATGGCTTTTACCAACCCTCCGTGCAAAACCTAGTTTTCTGGCTTTTACACCGCGAATGCTCCGCTGCCAACCACTTCGGCGGCCTATGTTTCAGCCATGAGACACACCGTATCAAAGCACTCTTTGCGCGTAGGCAGAATTTCCAATACCACGCAAACCTCATCATGCAAGCGTCCGAAGCGGCGTTAGCAGCTTCCCGAATGAGGACTCATCCATGGATAAGTGCAGCACGCTTTCAGGAATTTCCGCGCTCGCGCTAGCAGCCTGTGGTGCGGCATACGCGCAAGAAAGACAGTCTACGGACCGAATATCCCTTGATCATGCCTACTTCAGTAGCGCCATAGGCAGAATCAACCTAGGGAATATCGGTCCAATTATTTGCCCTCTATGCTTGTTGCCGCCGCCGCCGCCGCCGATACCTGCCCTGCCGAATCCCATTCAGGTATTGAATGACATTCAACACGCCGCCGCAACGGGAGTTCATCTTGCCGAAACGGCAATGTGGGACGTCGTTCGGAACACCGGAGCCACTAGCGCAGGGCTAGTCGAGAGCGGAATAACGGTCATTAAATCGGGCGCAAATTCGGCAAACGTCATATGGAAGGATAGCTCTGGCGCAATCGTGAATGTCACCGAGACGATCGACGAGAACGTCGATAAGCGGGTCACGGCCACCTTCGGCAAGGACGTCTCAAATTACGCGATGGCCTGGCACTACAAAGCCGATGACGTAAGACGAAAAATCAGCGATGGTGTTGACGCGGCGAAGGCAGGCGCGCGTTACGCGGAACGCGAGGCGGCCGCCGAGGTTAAAAACGCCGAACGGACTGCAAACTACCTAAAACAAGGTGATGTGGGCAAGGCGATTATCGCATCGAGCATCGATAGAGCACGATCAAACGAAGACAACTCGTTCAAGGCCATGCAGGAGAGCGCGCTTATTCGCCAGGCCGCGCAGCAGGCTGCCGCAATGTACGGCGGACCTGGCGGCGTCGCAGCGTTCGAGGCTTGGTACACGTACCGGACCACCGGTGATGTCGACCAAGCCTGGAAGGCCGGCATCAGTACAGGTATCGCTTCCCAGGTGGGGGCGCAGGCCGCCGCGATGCCGTCAGGAACAGCTCAGGAGATTCTTTCAAAAGCCGTCGTGGCGGGAACTGCAGGCGGCATCGCGGTAGCGATGCAGGGAGGGAGCGAAGCGGATGTCACGAATGCCTTTCTTCACACAGGCGGCAACGTCATCATCCAGTCTGCGTCTGATGCGTTAGCCACGCGCGTGGGTCCAGAAAACATGGAGACCGCACATTGCATCTCAGCGAGAGATCTCGGCTGTTTTTCTCACAGCAAATTCGTCACCGAAGCTCATGACAAACTCCAACGATATGTTGTTGATCTTAACGGACAGTTGCCGCCACTTCAGGCAATCGACGAATACACGGGCACATGGCTAGGCTCGAACCCGGCGACCCCGAAGGGCAGGCAAGCGCTCTTCGTTGGAAGCATCTCCAAGCTTCCGCTTCTTGACGCAGTACCCGTTGATGGCAAGAGGTTCCTTCTCTCTACGTCCTTCGGAACGGCCGGCCCACTCAGTGGAACAAAGCCGTTCGTCGTCCTGACCGAATATCCTGAATGCGCAACCTCGCTGAGATTCCACGTGCCCGATGGTGCCGTCGGCGCATGCCCGTTCAGCTGGAACGTCAAGCATGTGCGCACCGAAGCAGAGGGCGCACAGCTCCGTCTGCCCGACGAGAGTTCAGGCACGCATGAAACGCCCGGGATAGAAGTAGCTTCTAACCATACGCACTAGATAGGCCCCAATACACGGCTACCCGTCGTCATGGCGGACGGATGCTCTTCCAGGCACTCCGCAATAGGCCAGCGTCATCCACCCCCGACCGCAGGACACTGATTAACTGGTACGCGCCACCGGGCTCGAACCGGCCGAGTTGCCCATCGCGCCGAGGAGTGCGTACATCGCCTCGCGCCGACGATGCGCAGATCGCTTCTTACTTGCAACGTCCGCACGTGGCTCACGACCTAGAGGTATATCGAACCAGCTCAAGGTAGCCGGCTGGCCGCCATACTCCGACCACATACGGTCGTAATCCGTGACTACGGCCGCCTTCCGATAATTCAGAGAGTGTCCGAGGTTGCTGACCCTCAGCATCGACGTCGCTCCGGCGTGCCGGGCGATCTCGCGGAAGACGTGCACCAGCACGCAGCGTGGACGAATGCCATGAAAGTCCTTCGTTGCTTCCTCGATCAAGTTCACGCCATTTACGTCCGCGGTATCCTGCAAGCAAGCGATGTAGCCCGTCCGATCTCCTATCGCGAGGCTATTAATTCTGCATCGGCCCGAACCTGACTCACCGCTCGGCGGCAGCATTACTATGACGCCAGCTCGAATAACGACAGTCTTTGCAACCAAGATGTACATGCATCGACGCCTCGCCAGTGGCGCCATCCGCCGGCGAGTATTCATCGATACGTCAAACGAGAAGGCTATGAAGGTATCGAATGGCCCCACCGCCACTAATGCCGTGCCTTACTCTTAGGTCAAAATACAGCGCACACAGCTCTGGAAAAGCGGATGGGTCGATTTTATAGGTCTCACCGTCCAGATATTCGAGATCGGCGTAACGTTCAAGGCGATCAATCAGGTTAGCCATATCTTCGCTAAGATCATCGTCTTCCTCATCGTCTGCACCGTACCCCACGCCGTAGTCCTGAAGTTCACCAACATCGACGTATCTCTCGCCCTCGAGCTGCAAGAGAACCCACGCAATCAGCATACGTTGCTGAGAAGCCTTGAAGTCGTTGAGAGATTCCCTTGCTCGTTGAAGAACGTAATCTCCATCGCACAAGATTGAGGCACAATGTGCCGCGATTTCGTAGTCATGCAGAGAATAGAAAGCCCATGCTTTTTTAGGCCCGACCACAACGACATCGTCCATCGAGGAGTATTTGGCTCTAATGCGTCTCTCTAGGTTGGCATGAGATACGAGCGCTCCATCGCCACAAAGAAAGATGTAGTAGATTTTGACCCCATGCTTCGACTTTGCATCGAGATATTGTGAGGCGAGCTTCGACTCAAGCGGTTCGCCTTCGCGATCTTTTTTCAGAGAGTCCTCGATCTCTTTGTAGCTTTTAATCTGGATTCCGACGTTCTTAGACTCCATGCCGTCCGCCCGATAGCGGAAAAAGATATCGACACCCTGATCGTTCATGGCCTGAATGTCGTCGACGTAAGTGTGATGCCGCGCGTACGATTGAAGGACCATATCGACGCGCTCAGTGAATTGAGGGCACAGATCGTTGTTATGCGCGAGATCTCTGAATTCGCTTTCTATGTCTGGAGCATCATGGCCGCGGAGAAATTCGGAGAGAAGCTCCTCAGGTGTCGCCTTATTCGTAATAAACATTGCTTTTCCTAAGCGTTTAGCGTGGCTGCCTGAAAATCATTTGTTATAACGCCCCTTGTCCTCGGCGCATTATGCCTCGGCCCATCCAGAGGTATACGGCAAGGCGGCGTCATTATTCTATCGATCCGACGGAACGTTGACACTCTTAACGGCATGGGCGTCCTCATTGCGTCCGCACCGATATTGCTACTAAATAAGCGCAGCCCGCTGCAATAGTGGACAGGACCGGCCTCCATGCTCATCCCGAACTCAGACATCAAGCATTGGCATGATCTCCAGGATCAGGTTGCCTCGCTCTTCCGCGAAATGGGTTACACCGCTCGTACGCCGCATAAGCTCGCGCTGGTACGTGGTATTAAGGAAGTCGACGTCTTCGTTGAGAACCCCGGGCATAACATCCCGCACAAAATCATAGCGGAGTGCAAGCATTGGTCCAGGCCCGTGCATCAGGAGGTCGTTCACGCCCTCCGATGCATTGATAGAGCATTGCAGAGTTCGAGACTTCACCGTTACTCCGTCATCCTCATGATCCGTCATGACGGCAATTCCTAGCGATCGCGCCGTCCTAGAGCAATAGGGTCGCCTAAAGTTTCGTGCGTTTCCGCCGATAGTCTGCTCCGGACGGTACGACTGCACCCGGATATCAGGCTATACGATGCGCCCAGCACGCCCCGAACTCACTGCTCGCGTTGGTCCGTTGAGCAGATCAACAGGGGTGCACTGCAGAATCTAGCCAGATTGCCCAGAAACTCTACTTCAGGACGAAACGTGAGTATCCGAAATGTTTGGCTTTTGTCTGCGGCTCTGACCCTTGCTGGGTGCGCAAACTACGAAGCCGATGCGAAAAAGGCGATCCTGGAGAAGATGAAGGATCCCGATTCTGTTCAATTCCGTGACATGATTAGTTTATCCAACAAGGATAGCTACGGCCAGCCGCACCCCATCGTTTGTGGCGATTACAACGCCAAGAATGCGTACGGTGGATATACCGGATATGAGCGCTTCATCTTCGATGATGGCCGCCTCTTCCTCGGCACCGATGGAGATGCCTTGTACTCGAAGTGCCCGAAGAAGTGATCAAAGTTTACTCGTTGAAGCTTTAATTTTTTGCGCTCATTAGACGTGCGCAAGACTCGTTCTCGTTGGTCAGAATTCGGCAGGCAATCTGGTAGTTCGATTTGAGCTGATGCTGGCTTCGGATTCCCTCTTCTAGTAGGTAGAGATTTGTGCCTATTATTTTGAACAGTTCTCCCTGCGGCGGATGCATCTGAGTCCATGAGCCAGAAATCCGAAGACATCGTCCGTTTCGTCGCCAACCTTCTGCCGCTGTACACAAACACAGAAGTCGACGGCCGCACCTGCGCCCTATCTCTCATTGACGGGACGGTGGTCGCTCCCATCGTCGACCCTGACCTCGACCCGATTGATGACGACGGATGGGTGATGGTGTACTGGCATGGCAATCCGAAGCGAGCAACCGAGGTGTCGGGCGCCTTCTTTGCGAGCCAGGCGGTGCTCCGCTACATCGAGCTCCGTGAAGCTGGCTTACCGGCTGGCACCTACCGCGCCGAGCGCGATGGGCTGGCGGAGCATTTCAAGCACAAGACCGGCGCGAACCTGTACTACGCGGAGGGTGACATCGAGTCGCGGATGAGCACGACCGTGCGGACGCTCGGTGGCAAACTGTTCGGCACCGTCGCTTCCACCATCATCAGGCACCTGACCGGCCTGTGACGCAGGGCCGGTCGCACCTCCTAAGCCATAGCTCCGCTGTAGTTGCGAGCAATGCAGCGCCTTCCCAGCGTGTCCGCACGCTTGGATCAGATGAAGTTGCATCGTCCGCTGGCTGTGCGGGGATGCCATCCGTTTTATCAGGGGCTATCGTCAGGTTCGCGTATAACGCCTTTCCTTCCAGCGCGATCGTGCCGCTCCGAAGCCTTTGGCCTTGATTAGTAGCACGAGGCCCCGTGCCCGGGGCTTCGTTTCGTCGCACGGCAGGCGTCTTTGTCGCTGTTGGGGTGTACGGTAGCGGACCAGTTGCGTCAGCCGGTGGCGTTAGCCAACAACGACCGAAAACTCGCCCTCGATAAACTCGCCGGCTACCCGCCACTGGTGGAACTGACGACGCAAGTCTTCCTGCCTGGCGATGGCTGCCGCCACTTCAGCAATACCGGCCTGAAGTTGTGCGTACTCGGGGAAGAATCGCTCGATAAAATAGTCGTCATTGACCAATTCCATAAGATCCTTGCGCTGGCCTTCGAAGTTCCCAACCATTTTGACCTTCGCGGACTCGAATTCCTTCTGGCGTTGAATTCGCTCGTAGCTATCCCAAGCCTCAAGGGCCAGCCCCAGACCGGCTAGCGCACCATTGACGCCCTTTGCCAGATTCACCGCGCCCCAGGGTTTGAACTTCAGGGCCTTGCTCAAGTCCATGCCAAGCGTCTTCGCGATACCGACCACGCCATCGCGCGCAGCGAGGATGCTGGTGTTGTTGATGAGGTTGCCCTTCACCAGGTAATTGACGCCCTGCTTGCCAAACTTGAGCACCGAGTCGTTGAAGTAGCTGACCTCGGAATCAAAGCTGAGCCGCATGCGCCCGAGCTCCTGCGCGACCCCATTGAGCTGGCGGTCGAATTCGTTCTGAAGGCGGGTCGTGACGATGATGCCTTCGGCACCGATCTCACGCTCAAAGAACTCAGGGAACGTTTCGAGTGTCAGGCCCTGCGTCCGGAGGATGAGATCCGAGAAGTAGCGAACAATGAATTCACGCAAAGCCGTGCGTGCCTCAGAGAGCTGGCTACCGGCGCCAGCCAGCTGACTCGTCAGCGTTCGATGACCGTCCTTTAGCTTTTCCAGCTCAGCGCCCAGCCGGTCGTCATTCTCCTTGGCCACCGGGAGTTCCTTGTGGAGGATATCCCGGATGACACTCTTCCGCGCCTGGTCGACGAGCACCATGGCCCCGCCGTTGTCCTTTATCTTCGCCAGCGTAGCGGCCTGTAGGCTGCTGATATGCGAGAGCGACTTGAACTGCTCAAGGTTCGCCAACCAGTGCTCGGTACCAAGGTCAAACGGGTTGGCCGCGACCGCTACGATGCACGTGTCGGCGACCTCCTGGGCGTTCATGTCCAGCGCATCGCGGAGCCGATCCTGCACGTTCGCGCGCTTCACCTTCAGGCTTTCCTGATAGCTACCCTCGTCCTCGACGTCGGCAACCTCATCGAATCGACTCAGCACGAAGACCGTTCGCGGAAGCAGATCAAGGGTGCGGAAAAGCCAGTGAAGTTCGTCCCTGTGGCTCTCCTTGATCGGATTCGTCGAGTTCATGACGTACAAAACCAGGTGCGCTTCGCTCACGTACTTCCGGGTGATGTCCTTGTACTTCTCGACAGCCTGGAGATCGGCGTCATTTCGCTCCTTGAACCCGAAGAGCCCCGGCGTATCGATCAACAACAGGTCATCCTCGACCTGGTAGACAGAGATCTCGTTGGAAGACTCCTGCTGGCTGATGCGCATGCTGGCCTTGTCCAAGCGCTCCATCCACGCCGCCGCGATCGACGTCTTACCCTCTGAAAAGCCGCCGATGAGTGCGATCTTCAGCTTGCTGTCGGAGAGGGTCTGGCTAGCATGGTCCAGCTTGGCGGAAAGGGAGGGATCGATTGGCACGCCAAGATCTGACCCTTGTCGGATGAATTGTTCGAGCTTGCCGAGCAGGTCGAGGGCGTGGGCCTGTTTGGCCTGGAACAGTTCTAGTGTCGACTCCATCAGATAGCGTCCTGGGTTTCGAGGGTAGTAGAGAGGCGCTTGAGGTACAGCCTAGCGCTATCTAACGCGCTGGCGACCTGCCGTGCCTGACGCACGGGCGCTTGAAGTAGGTCATGGATCATCCTGGCGTTTTCTTCGAGACCAGGCATCGCTTCCTTGAGGCTCGCCCTCAATGAAGTGCGAATTTCAGCGCAGATACTGGCCAGGTTTTCGTCAGCCGCTTTGCGTTGCTGGCCCTTCTTATAGTCGTCATTGAAGAATGACCATACCGACTTGATGAGACTCGCTACGAGCGACGCGATGCTGATGGACATAATGATCCAGCCAGCCGGATTCCAAATGAGCAGGCCACCGCTCACCAGGCTTCCGAGTATTCCGTAATAGTTGATCCCATTGTCGATGTTCACATTGAGCGAGAATGTGCTCTCAGTCCGCACTCGGCGCAGGTGTTCGTAGCTGGCGAGCAACGCGCCAACATGCTCCGCGAACCGTTCGACAACCGTCTTAACGTGCTCCTGGAAGAGCACCACTTCCTCGTCCAGCTTCACCGGCAGCCTCTCCTGCAGGGCCCCCTGCTCGGCTGCCAAGATCTCGCGCAGGCATTCCTCGAAGGCGTCGTTGCTGACGTTGCGGTCAATAACCTTGTAGATCTTCCTTCTGACCTCATTCTCGAACTCATGCACCGCCTGCTCGCCACGATTCTCAAGACGGCTCTTCAGGCCAGTCACTGCGATGTCGAGCTGCCTTCCGGAGTTCCTGGCTTTCGCGGCAAGCTCGTCGGCTAACGGAGTGAACTCTGCCTTGTTCATCTGTTCGATCTCAGTACCTACGTCCCTGAGCGTCGAAGCTACCTTGTGAATGTTCGCCAGACGGATTTTCTCCTCCTGGCCCGCGATCATCTCACCGGTCACGCGTCGCCGAAATGAGTCGATCCCTGACTTTTCAAGAAGCTCCAGGGCGGAGAACGCGCCCAGGAACTTGTCACGGATGCTGGCGTTCGTGGACCTCGGGACAATGCAGTCAGCCACCGCGAGGTACGCTGGGAGTGCACTCAGGGTTATCTCACCCTGATAGTTCCGGCCCAGTTGCTCCACCATCCTGGCGTTGAGGTCGGCAAGACCCCCTTCATCGTCGGCCGTAAGCAGTCCGGTCTTCTTGAGCGCCATCGGGTTAGTCACGCGCTTATTGAAGATAGTCCACACCTCAGTCTGGTAGCCGAGGTGGGCCTTGATCTTCTCAAGCGTGCCAGGACGCCCGGTTTCTCCCGTCTGCGGCGGCGCGGCCTTGGCGGTAACGTAGAAGACGGCATGTGCTGACGCCATCGCCTCATTGATCTCGTCACCGACCCGGGCCTCGTCACCTTCGATGCCCGGAACATCCAGCATAATGAAGGTCTGGTCGCCCGCCGTGAACGTATATTCACCGGTCTTGCGGGTGAAGTCGGACCTGCCATCGCCAATGATCTGTCCATCCTCGAAAGCGGCGAGTTCGGCCAGGTTGCCCAATGCCGCGTCGCGATACTTCGAGGCACTTTCGCGTGCGAGCTGCGCTTCGGCCTCGTGATCACGAAGACGCTGCATAACCCCATTGTGCCGAGATGGGAGCTCTGTGTGCCGCGCCTTCAGTTCGCGCAGTTCACGCTCCTCGGGCCATTCACGGAACAGGTGCATGATGCGCCCGAACCAGCTGACTGCCTTGGCTCGCGCATCGATCGCCGACTGGGCCGTGGCGATATGCTCGTCGATCGCCGCGACTTGCTCTGCGTGGATCACCGTTTGGGCGAGCGCTTCGGCAGCAACCTCGTCGAGCTGTAGCCGAGCTGCCTCTACCCGCGCCTCCGCTTCCTGAAGGTCCGATTCGCTCAGCCCGAGCTGCTGCTGCAGCTTCATGAATGCGGCGCGCTGTTCCTTCTTCGTTCTTTCTCCAAGGAGGATGCGGAGGCACTCGATCAAGGTAGACTTGCCGGCGTTTGTCTCGCCATAGAAGGCGAGCGTGAAATCCTTCGTCCGGGAATGCTTGCGCAGCCACTCGACGTCGTCGGTAAGCTTGCCCGCGATTGACTCGAGCATGGCCTTTGCGGCTTCCTGCTTCTTGCCCAGTGCTCCATCGGTCGTCTCCTGACTGACCGTGTCGACCAGCCCGTGGATCTGCGCAAGGATCGCCGGATAAATCGTATCTGCCAGGTCAACCGTGCCGTCGTTGAGAGCATCTGTGGTCATCTGGCCCATCGTTCCTTGGTCATATTCAGTGCTCGTTGACAGTTGCAGACTCAGGCCGCGTCGTACTGCGCGAGGCTGGCTCTCAGGTCCGCTGCGAACTCCTCGCGAAGTGCCGCGGGCTCCCGCACTTCGACCCGGCTGCCGAATGCCTTGAGCCACCAGCGAAGGGTTTGGTCCAGTTCCACGGTGGCCGTGACCTCGATTCGCCCGGTCCCAGCAAGGTCCACCAAGCGCTGATCTTTAGAGAGCGCTGTCTCACGGAGATGGTCCGCGGCATCGGGCGTGAAGTGCGCAACGAGGCGCACAGGCCCTTCCGATTCGTACTTCATGGCCGGCCTGACATAATCCGTGAAATCGAACCCGACGGGCATCACGCTGCGCTCAGGCGAGACCTTCGTAGCCGACAGCCGGTGCAGTGCAAGTTGGCGGATATCGCCGTAGTCGAACAGCGTGCAGACGAGATACTGCACTGGTCCGCGAACGATCAGGCCAAGCGGATGAATCGTCGTTTCGCGGGCCTCCGTCGCGCCCTTGGAGCGATAGGAGGCCATCAGCTGGCGGCGCGAGAGCAGCGCCTCGTGCACATCGTTCAGCACCCCGGGCGCGATCGATGGAGGGAGCAACGACAGTGACGTCGGTACGACCGCGGTGCGTCGGTGCCAGTCACTCCAGTCGCCATGCGCAAGCTCCTGGTCGGCCAGGTCGAACAGAGGAATGAGTTCCGCTAGCACGGAGCTCGGCAGTAGTGTCCGCAGATGGGCCTGCGCAAGCAGAAGTGCCACGCCCTGGGATGCGCTCAGCCTTGGAGTGAACTGGAAGTTCGCATCCCTCGCCCAGCACCAGCCGAATGGCTTGCTGGATTCGTCCGCGAGCAGGGGAAAACGACCCGAAAGGACCTGAAGATCCCTTTCGATGGTTCGCCTGCTTACTTCAATACCCTGTCTGGCCAAAGCCTTGCGCAACTCGGACGCCGTGGTCCAGGTCGGTGCGCGCGGCATGAGGCGCAAAAGACTCCATTGGCGCCAGACCGTGTCCTTTGTGGCAGCACTCACAACTATCGCCCCCTGAGGCTCTCGATGCTCTCCATGATGCATCGATGTGCGACGCAGTATGTCGCATCGAAATGCAAAATGGGATGGGACGGAGCGCCTGTCACGGCAAGGATGCCGACCCGGCTTCACGACGCGGCGTGAAATTTATTTGCGTTTTGGGAGTATTGATATGTTCAAGTTTATCGGCGCCACTGTGGTGTACGGCTTTGCCTTCTTCGGCCTGTGCACTTATCTGTCGTCCGTCAATAATTCGACGGATGCACTGTGATGGTATGGGGCAAGGTGCATAGCTGGACGTTCGAGTGCCTTGATTGCGAGTGGCGGACGACCACGATGCCGGCGGGAGACATGCTTCTCCGAGGCGTCACGCATTTCGACACCTGCCCCGCGTGCAGCGGCGAGAACCTGATGCGCCGTGAGGCGACGGATCTGGAGCGCCTGATCGAGCGCATTCTTCCCGCAAAGCGCGGGGCGCGTTAATCGCGGCGCCTCCAGGCATTGGGGTATTGCCTGCGATCTGGCGGGTGTGATTTCATTTTCTGAGTGGCATAGGGAGGGCACGTCGATGTTCGTGGCAGGGGATGGGTATTCGCGGGCCGTTAAAGAGCTGCTCGCGTCCGACCAACCGCTCGACGTGGCGATTGCGTTCTGGGGCAAGGGTGCGGAGGCGAAGGCCTTGAGCAAGGGCAACGCACCGCGCTGTATCATCTGGAACGTGGCCAGCGTATCCCAAGCCCGATGCAGCCCGGCTTTGCGCGAAGCCAAGCGCGCATATGCAAAAGCGTCTTACTAGCCGCAGACGCTCGCTGTAGCCGTAAGCTTTAGATTTAGAACAGCTCCCCTTGTGGCGAATGCACCCGCGGCGGGACGAAACGCGACGTATCCAGCACCGTATCCCATGCCCGATGCAGCCCTGCCTTTCTTGAAGCCACCTGCACCCGCTTCCGGATAATGTCCGCGAAAATCCCCTGCCCCCGCATGCGTGTGGCGAAGTTGCTGTCGTAGTCCTTCCCACCATTCATCTGCTGGATGAGGCTGATGATGTGCGCCGCCTTGTCGGGGTAGTGGATATCCAGCCACTCCCGGAACAGCTGCTTTAGCTCATGCGGCAGCCGGATGCACGTGTAGCCAATCGAATTCGCCCCATCCGCCGCGGCACGCTCGATGATCCCCTCCACGTCCTTCTCGTTCAGTGCAGGAATGATCGGTGCAACCAATACGCCCACGGGAATACCGGCATCACGCAATGCCTTCACCGCCTGCAGCCGGCGATGCGGCGCCGACGCACGCGGCTCCAGCTTCGAGGCGAGCTTGTTGTCGAGCGAGTTGATGGAGATGAACACCTGCACCAGGTTCCGCTCGGCCATGGGCGCAAGGATGTCGATGTCGCGTTCGATCAGCGCGTTCTTGGTGACGATGGTGCAAGGGTGGTGGCACTCGTTGAGCAGCGCCAGCGCGGCACGGGTGAGCCGCCACTTCTTTTCGATCGGCTGGTAGGGGTCCGTGTTGCTGCCGATGTTGATCGGCTTGCAGGTGTAGTTCTTCTTCACCAGCTCGTCGCGCAACACGTCGGCCAGGTTGGTCTTGGCGAAGAGCTTGGTCTCGAAGTCGAGGCCGGCCGATAGGTTCAGGTAGCCGTGCGAGGGGCGTGCGTAGCAGTAAATGCACCCGTGCTCGCAGCCCCGGTAGGGGTTGATGGCCTGGTCGAAGCCGATGTCAGGCGAGTCGTTACGCGAGACGACGCTGCGGGCGATTTCCTCGCGAACGCTGGTGGCGGGGCGGCGGTCGTCATCCTCGCGGTACCAGCCATCGTCCTCGGCCTGGTACCGCGTGGATTCGAAGCGGCCCTCCGGGTTGGAGGCGGCGCCGCGGCCTTTGTGCAGGCGGGTCATGGGGATGGGTTCGGACATGCGTACAAATGTACGCCAATCCGGTCTCAGGGGCTACGACACCCCTGCCCATCCCTGCCGAAGCGCTTACGGCGTCTCGAAAGCCTTGATGGTGGCCTCGTTGATCGCCTTCACCTTGGCTTCGTCCACCTTCTCGACCTGGCGATCGTAGGTGTACAGGCCGTTGTGCTCGCCTTCCACGTCGGTGATCTGCGTATAGACGCTGCCCGACATGCCCACGGCCGGGCCCTTGTCGCGCAGCACGGCGGTGTTGGCCACGTAGCCCGCGTTGAGCGCCGCGGCGTCCTTCACGTCGCCGTAGGGGTTGATGGCGGTGTTCGGCCACACGTGGCCGGCCACGCCCAGGGTCAGGCCGCCATGTTCGCCATCCATGGAGGCGCGGGTGGCGTCGGGGCTCGGCAGGCCGGGGCCCTGGTAGTCGTGCACGTCGATGATGTCGCCGGCATGCACGTCGCCCTTGGTGTCGCAGCAGTTGTAACCGCTACGCGCGTTGACGATGCGGCTCGGGTCCACCTTCTTGATCAGCGTCGAGAGCTCGCCGGCGGCCGGGATGCTCCACTGGCCCCAGCCTTCGTTGAAGGGGATCCAGCCGATGATCGACGTGGTGCCCTTCAGCTGCTGCACGATGGCGGTGACATCCTTGCGGAAGCGCGCCTTGTCGGCCTCGCTGATCTTGTCGTTGTGGCCGTTGGGCATGGCGGGCATGTCCTGCCACACCATGAGGCCGATGCGGTCGGCCCAGTAGTACCAGCGTGCCGGCTCCACCTTGATGTGCTTGCGGATGGTGTTGAAGCCGAAATCCTTGGTCTTCTGGATATCGAACTTCAGCGCGTCATCGGTGGGCGCGGTGTGGATGCCGTCGGGCCAGTAGCCCTGGTCTAGCGTGGCGAGCAGGAACGTCGGCTTGCCGTTGAGCACGATGCGATTGAACTTGCCCACCTTCTTGATCGCGATGGTGCGCAGGCCGGCGTAGCTTTCCACCTCATCCTTCTTGCCGCCCTGGTCGAGGGTGGCCTTGAAGGTGTAGAGGAAGGGGTCGGTGGGGCTCCACAGGTGCGGCTGCTGCACGGCAAGGCGCAGCGGCTTGCCTACCGGCCCGTTGGCCTCGCCCACCTGCTTGCCATCGGCATACGCCACGACGTGCAGCGTGCCGCCCTTGGCGGCGCCATCGACCTTCGCGTTGACGGTGAAGGCATCGAGCGACGCCGCCGGCGTGAACTCGAGCTGGGCGAGGCTGGCGGCGGGCACGGGCTCGAGCCACACCGATTGCCAGATACCCGAGGCCGGGGTGTAGAAGATGCCCTCGGGCTTCAGGCGCTGCTTGCCCACCATGATGTTTTCGCCATCGACCGGCGCATGCACGGCCACGACGATTTCCTGCTGGCCCTGCGGCTTCAGCGCCGCGGTGATGTCCGCGCCGAACGAGGTGTAGCTGCCCTGGTGCTTCGCCACCTGCTTGCCGTTGACGTACACGGTGGCGTCGTCGGCCACGGCGCCGAAGTTGAGGCGCACGTGCTGGCCATTGGCCGTGTAGTCAGCGGGGATATCCACCATGCGCCGGTAGACCATGTAGTCGCTGTGCTTCTGCACGCCGGAGAGCACGGACTCGATCGGGTAAGGCACCAGCACCTTTTCGCTGAGCGCCTTGCCGAACGTGGGCGCGGCGGCCTTGTCGGCACCGGCGAATTCCCAAAGCCCGTTGAGGCTCATCCAGCGCGGCTGGGCCGCCGAGGGGCGCGCGAGCTGCGGGCGCGGGTATTCGGGCAGCGCGTTCTTCGGGTCCACCTTGGTGGTCCAGGGCGTGGCCAGCACGGCGGGCTTGCCGCTCCACGTGGCGGGCTGGTCGGCGGCGGTGGCCGTCGCCGTGGCGCCCAGGGCGAGCGCGGCGGCGAGGAGGGTGTATCGCATCATCCGTTTGTCCTTAGTTCTTGGCCGTCGTCATCGACGGCGGTGCATCGTGCGGATCGCTGCCCCACGTCTTGTTGGGCTTCGGGCCCATCGTGAGCACCAGCGTCGCGCCATTCACGACATCTGCGTGGCTGAACCAGGGCTTGGTCCAGGGCTTGCCGTTGAGGGTCGCAGACTGGATGTACTTGTTCGTGTCCGAATTGTTGCGCGCGACGATCTCGAGCACCTTGCCGTTGCCGAGCGTCAGGCGCACGCGATCGAACAGCGGGCTGCCGAGGATGTATTCGGGGCGCGACGGGTCGACGGGGTAGAAACCCATGGCGCTGAGCACATACCACGACGAGGTGGAGCCCTGGTCATCCATGCCCGGGTAGCCGTAGCCCGTGCTATCGCTGCCGTACATCTCGGCGAGGATGCGGCGGGTGAGTTCCTGCGTCTTCCACGGCTCGCCGCTCCATGCATACAGGTAGGCCGCCTGCTGGTCGGGCTGGTTACCCTGCACGTACTGGCCGATAAGCCCCGTGCAATCGCGGCAGATGCCCTTGGGCGCATAAGGCGTGGAGAAGAACGCATCGAGCTTGGCGTTGAACTTGTCGCGGCCGCCTAGCAGGTCCATCAGGCCCTGCACGTCGTGCGGCACCAGCCACAGCGTCGACCAGCCCGAGCCTTCCTTCATCATGAAGTTGTAGTACGGCTCGCCCGGATCGAACGGCGAGATCCACTTGCCGTCGGCCGTGCGGCCGCGCATGAAGCCCACGGAAGGGTCGAACACGTTGCGGTAGTTGGCGGCGCGCTTCTCGAACATCGCGGCGTCGTCGGTCTTGCCCAGGCGGCGGGCGAAGTCGGCCAGCGCATGGTCGTCCCACGCGTATTCCAGCGTGGTGGCCACGCCTGCTTTCCCACCGGCGTGCGGCGGGCTCGGGTTCCCGTCGGGGATCTCGTCGGAGATCCAGCCCTGCTTGTCGTACTCGGCAAGGTAACCGCGCGGGCCCTTCGGGTCGGTGGCGTTCTTGCGCAGGTACTCGTACGCGGCGTTGTAATCGAAATCGATGCCACGCTGCCACGCACCGTCGTACATGAACACGGCATGGTCGCCGTGGAACGAGGTGTTCATGTAACCGCGTTCGCGCGCCCGGTCGAGCTCGGAACGCATGATGTCCTGCACCACCGTCGGCTGCATCAGCATCAGCAACGCAATCTGGTTGCGGCCGGTATCCCAGTACGGCACGGGGCCATAGTGGTCGTAATCCGCGACCTTGTCCTGGCCTTGCGAATCCGTGTAGTGCTCACCCTTGCGGGCGATCATGCGTGGGCTGGCGAACGAGTGGTAAAGCGTCGAGTAGAACAGCATGCGCTGCTTCGCCGTGCCGCCTTCCACCTGCACGCGGCTGAATAGCTCGGCCCACTTCTCGCGCGCCTTCGCATGCACGCGGTCAAAGTCGGTGTCGCTGTCCTGGGCCTTCAGGCGCTGGTCGGCTTCTTCGGCGCTGTGGCCATGCGCGATGCGCACGACGACCTGCTCGCCGGCCTTGGTGTCGAAGGTGAGGTACGCGCCGGCATAGTCGCCGGAGATCTTGCGGCGGCCGGCCTGTACGTCTTCGCGGCCCAGGCCCTCGCCCTTCATCATCACTTCGCTGTGGAACGTGCCGAAGCTGGTGAACGGGCGCGAGAACTCGGCGACGAAGTACGGGCCATCGGTATCGCGATCGCGCTTGCCGCTCGCAGCCTGGCCGCGCACGGTGTGGTCGTCCACCACTTCCACGTCCCCGCCCGCGCGGCGCAGGTTGATGACGACGTTGGAGCGGTGGCTCTGCGGGAAGGTGAACCGCATGAGGCTCGTCCATTGCGTCGCCGTGAGTTCCGCCTTGGTGTGGAACGTGGCGAGATCAACGGCGTAGTAACCCGGCGAGGCTTTTTCGGTCTTCTTGTCGTAGTACGACGTCAGGTAATCGGGCGGTACGGTCCAGTCACCGACGATGGGTGCCACGATCGGTGCGCCGCGCGCGCCGTACGTGGAGCCACCACCGCTGAAGCCGATCATGGCGGGGCGGTTGTAGTCGTAGGCGACGGGCACGCCGGTCGCGAAACCGAGGTCGGCGTTGATGTTGACGGGCGCGGCTTCGGTCGCGCTCTGCGGCAGGCTCGCGCCTGGCGTGGTCATGCCGGTGTAGACGGGCTCACCGGGCGGCGGCGCATTGCCGATCAGTTCCTGCTTGTCCAGCGGTGCCGTGCCGACAAGCGGGTTGGCGATTTCGACCGGTGCGGTCGACGGCGAGGATTTGGCGTGCTTTGCCTGGTCCGCAGCGGCGGCACCCAGGGTGAGCATCGATAGCGCGATGAAGAGCGCGCGGCGCGTGTGACGAGCCGGGGGGATGGTCATGTGCTTTCCTTCGACGGAGCGGGGATTCATCCGTTGAAATGGAAAGGGGCCGGGCAGTCCATCTGCCCGGCCCCTCGAGTGTTACTCCTTGTCGCTGTCGCCACCGAACTTGTAGGTGATGCCAACGTAGTACTGGCGGCCCGGGTACATCAGCTCGACCAGGCGTGCGCGGGTATCGCCACCGAGGTAGGTGTGCGGGCGTGCCTTGTTGAAGTTGATGATCGAGGCCGTGACCATGAAGTGCTTGTTGAACTCATAGTCACCGTTCAGGTCGATCTGCTTGTACGGCTGCGCGTAGATCGGCAGGCCGGTGGCCAGGCCCTGCATGGTGCGGCCGGTCCAGTTGTCGCTGGCACGCAGCAGCAGGCCGTTCTTTTCATAGAACAGCGACACGTTGGCGGCGTACTTCGCGCTACCGATCAGCTCGGCCTTGCCGACCTGTGTATCGCCCAGCGAGACCGCGGTTTCGTTGGTCTTGTTGAGCGTGTAGTTGACGATGTAGCCGAAGCCCATGTCCCAGGTGTGCTGCGCGTAGATTTCCACGCCCTTCGACGTACCGGAGCGGCCGTTGGCGTTGGTGCTGTACTGCAGGAAGTTCGTCGGGGTGCCGGCAACATCGACGTTGATGTTGTTGACGGTGACCGGGACGACGAAGTTCTTCACCTTCTTCTTGAACAGGTCGACGCCGACCACGCCGTGCGGTGCGTAGTACCACTCACCGGCCAGGTCGAACTGCGTGGCCGTGAACGGCTTCAGGTCGGCGTTGGCACCGGAACCGTACCAGCCCGGCAGGGGTGCGCCGAACTGCTTGCGGTCGTTGTAGTACTCCTGCGTGTTGTTGGTCAGCTGGCCCAGCTGGGCCAGGTCGGTGTAGTTCGCGCGGGCCAGGGCCTGCGAGCCGGCGGCACGCAGGACGAAGCTGTCGGCGATGGTCCACGCGACGTTGAAGCTCGGCAGGAACTTGTTGTAGCGCTTGGTCGTCGTCGAGTTCGAGAAGTTCTCGACCACCGACACTTCGCGCGGCAGGTACTGGAAATCGCCCGGGGCGCACGCACCACCACCCGCATTCACGCCCGAGGCCGGGCAGATGAGGATGTTGCCGGCCGCGTCGTGGTAGTACGTGGCGTTGTTGGTGGTGATCTGGTTAGCGACCGTGAGGTCCTGCTTCGTGGTGACGAAGCGGACGCCGACGTTACCGCGCACCGTGCCGGTGTCGAAGTTGGCCTGCACGTAGGCCGCGGCGATCTTCTCGCCGATCGACGACTTGTTCTGCGGCTTGTTGTAGAGGACGCGGTCGTACGTGTCGTTCAGGTGGTTGTAGTAGGCCGGGAAGTTGATCGCCGGGAAGATATCGTCGCCGTACGCGTGGTTCACGCCGTCGATGTAGTTCGGCAGCAGGAAGCCCGGGGGCAGCTGGCCGGCGTTTGGATCGCAGGTCTGGAACTGCGACTGCGTGCCCTTGCAGTACCAGCGCACTTCGTTGCTCTGCTGTTCGGCGTTGGCATCGGTGTACTTGCCACCGAACTGGATCGACTGCAGCCAGCCGTTATCGAACATCCAGGTGAAGTCGGCCTGCGCGAAGTTCTGCGAGTTCGTGGTGTTGACCATGTTCGAACCGGTGGAACCCAGGTCGACCTGGCCCGCGCCGGCGAGCATGTTGTTCAGCACTTCCTGCTCGGCGCTGATGCCCGGCTTGCCGGTGTTGCCATTGCCGGTCGTGGTCCACGACGCACCGTTGCTGCCGTTCACCCACTGGCCGTTGACGAAGTTACGCGGCTTGGCGGCCATGCCCAGTTCGATCGACGGGCCACCCTTGGCCCACGTGCGGCCGACGTTGAACGTACCGCTGAGCGCGCCACCGGTATCCCATTCACCTTCAAGGTTGAGGGTCTGCGACGTGGCCTTCTCGACGGAGTAGTTGCCGTTGAGCCAGGGGATTTCCGTGTTGCAGACATCCACCGCCTGGCGCGCCGCGCCAGTGACCGGGTTGGTCTGCGAGTTACAGCCGACGCCGGCGGGCGGCAGCACGTAGTTCGCGCCGGTGACGATCGTGCCCGACTTGTCGAACGTGAGGCCGTTCGGTGCGAGCAGGCGGCCGTTCTGGTCGGCGTAGTTGCTGTTGTTCGGCAGGCCCCACTCGGGGATCTCGAGCGTGTTGGTGATCTGGGTCTGCTGGCGTTCGAAGCGGAAGTAGTTACCCGTCAGCAGGAAGTGGTCGCTCGGCTTGAACTGCATCGTCGCCTGGGCGCCCTTGGTCTTCAGGGTCAGGTCGTTCTGGCTCGTGGCGAACTGCTGCGGCATCCAGTAGCCGTTGTACTGGCGGCCGGCCTGGTCGACCACGCCATTGCCCCACAGGTCGATGTTGTTGTTGATCGCAGGGCCGTACGGGTTGCCGTGGACATCCACCGGCGCCTGGGTGCAGGTGTCGTGGTCCTTGCAATCGTCCGACCACCAATGCCAGCTGGTCGCGTCAGCCTGGTACGTCTTCGCCTGGCGCTTCTGGTACGAGCCGCCGACGAGGAAACCGAACGTCTCGTCCTTGTTCTTCCACGAATACAGCGCGGAGACCTGGGGTTCGGTCTTGCTGCTGTTATCGGAGCTGGCGGCCGTGCCGGAGACGAAGCCTTCGTTGGCGGCCATCTCGAGCGGGCGGCGCGTGCGCAGGTCGACGTTGCCGCCGATGCCGCCTTCGTCCAGGCGGGCCTCAAGGCTCTTGTAGAGCTTGATGTCCGAGAACATGTTGGCGGGGAACAGGGTGTAGTTGAACGAACGCGTGAGGCCGGCCGAGGTATCGGCCGAGGCAACGTAGTTGCCGTTCAACTGGGTGTAGGTGAGTTCCGGGGCCAGGCCGCGGATGCTGACGGTCTTGCCTTCGCCCGATTCACGGCTGATGACCACGCCGGGCACGTGCGCCAGCGCGTCGGCGATGTTCTTCGCCGGGAACTGCGCGATGTTCTGCGCGTTGATCACTTCGACGATGGAGTTCGCGTCGCGCTTGTCCTGCACGTTCTGGTCGATCGACTGGCGGTAGCTCGTGACGACCACCGTATCCAGGTTGATGGGCGTCTGGTCGCCGCTCTTCTGGCGCTGGGCGCGCTTGGTCTTGTCGGCCTGCGAGTTACCCGCGTCGCTGGTGTCCTGCGGCGTCGCCTGGGCGTTGGTGGTGGCAGGCGCGGCGGTCTGCGCGAAGGCGGCGGTGGGCATGCCCACGACGCCCGCGAGCGACAGGGTCGCGGTGGCAAGCGCTGCGCATAGTGGCTTGCGCTTGAAGAACTGGGTCGAACGATTCATCTGTGTCATCTCCCTCAATGATTTTTTAAGGCCCCCTCGCGGGCCCCGGAACCCGGCGATCCCCCGTATGACCGCCGTTGCAAGAAGCGCGATTTATTACGTCACGCGTCCTCCTCTCCTGGAACTTGGATCGATCTAAATTTGCGACGACCAACAGCGCCCTGGCCGTTGGCAACGGAACTTCCAGGTCGATCGGACGCGCTACTGCAAAGGTTCGTGGCTTGCGGCCACGCGGAAAGAGCCGACGATCGGTGCGATGAAATGACGGACAGATTCTGGATACATGTCGCGACTTCCCCATCCCCATGGTTGGCCTGCGAGGCCCGGCGGTGCTTTCCCCGGCCGGCCCCCACACCCCTCCAAGTTGGCTTTCAACTTGGATCGATCTAATTCCCCGGTGACAAATTAAGACCTTGTTACCGCGGCGTGTCACGCTGCGATGCAAAAAGCCGTTTGGCCTGCCTCTTTTCCGCCTTGTTCAACAAGCACTTACGAAAAGTGGAGTTGTGAAGATCAAAGGTTGCCAAGGCCGCTTTTTGCACACTTGCGGGGCGTCGCCGATGAAAAGTTCCTTCGCGCGTTTCCGGGGTCGGCCGCTGTGTCGCACCTCAACGTCGGTTCATTCGCTTATGCGAATGCATGGGTCTAGCGGCATGCGCCGCCTCTAGCTGGTGGCACTTCGCGATTCGGTGGCGGGCGGGCCCCTGGGTCCGCCAGTCGCGGACCTTCGGACCGGGCCGTAGCTCCGCTCTCGCTACTACGTTGCGCTACGCGGCCCTCCACTCATGTCGGCCCCAGGGGCCCACCCGCCACCGATTCCAATCGCCCGGTTCCATGGGGCACAAGCAACTTCTGATGAGGTGTGCAACGAACGGTGGGTCGGGGCGCTGCTGTGGTCAGCGCTGACCACTTGCCAGGCGTGCTCGCAGGCATAGGCCCTTCCAGGTAACAGCAACCCGTCTAAGGCTCGCGCACGCACGAACGCGAACGCCCCGTGCGCTGCGTGCACAAGGGCGGGGCTGGACGAGCGTGGCGCCCTGCCGTACTGGCTTTTGCCACACGAAACGGGGCGTAGCGACTCGGGGGTGGGCAGGCCCTTGGCGCCGACATGAGCGGAGGGCCGCCCAGTGCATCGGTTGTCGCGAAAGCGGCGCTACGGCCCG